>JAFUFS010000018.1 GCA_017469745.1 Bacteroidales bacterium
ACCTTCTCCTGGCTGGAGAACTTCCGCCGACTGACTATCGACTATGAATTCCTGGCGGAGACAGCTGAAGCTATGGTACAGCTGGCCTGTGTCCAGATTATGCTTAACAAATTTTTTGTATGATTTCAAAACAGTTTCTTAAACGATTTTGGATAATATAACAATAAAATGCGTCCATTTTATCATTTTTCCAAAAATTCGACCTTTTGACTATTATTTACCATACTTTTGAGAATAAAAGTAGTGATTTCGGCAACCTTTTTGCAGCATCGAGGGCTCTGAAAATCAAAGAGAGAAGAAAAACAGCATACAGATGAACAAAAGAATCTTTTACATCCTGGCCGTCATGGCCATGCTTCCGGCCGGAGCCGGAGCCCAGCAGACATTGACATTGGAGCAATGCCGCCGGATGGCAGTAGAGAACGACAAGAATCTGGAACAGGCCCGCACGAAGGTCGAGATGGCCGGCTACGACAGGAAGATCGCTTTCGCGAACTATCTTCCGAACGTGTCCGCCACAGGAGCTTACCTCTACAATCCTAATGACATTTCGGTAGTCAGTGACGCCACTTCTGCCACTCTGCAGAACATGGGAACCACGATCCACGGGATCTCCCAGCAGTACCAGCAGCAGGTGATGAGCGACATCACCACTTACATCCAGCAGCTCGCTGCAAAGGATCCTGCAAGCGCCATGAAATACATGCAGTTGATGCAGGATCCCCTCCTTCAGACCCTGCTCGGGAAGCTTTCGGCAACCGACATGAGCTCCACCATCAACGCCATAGGAAAGGACATCGACGATGCCCTTCACCCGGACCTTGAAAACATAATGATCGGTGCCGTGACGGTACAGCAGCCAATCTTCATGGGCGGAAAGATCATAGCCGCCAATAAGATTGCCAAATTGGCAGAACAGCTGTCAGAGGCCGGCTACGACCAGCAGTACCAGCAGACGATAGTGGACGTCGACCAGGCCTACTGGCAGATAGTCTCCATCGCCGCCAAGAAGAAGCTCGCCGAATCCTATGCCGACCTGCTCCACAACATGGAGCACGATGTCAACGTCGCAGTCCAGGAAGGTGTCTCCACCGAATCCGACGCTCTCCAGGTCAAGGTAAAGGCCAACGAAGCTGACATGCTGAAGACGAAGGCCGAGAACGGAATCACCCTCGCCAAGATGCTGCTTTGCAAGAGGATCGGCATGGACCTGGGAAGCGACATCACGCTGGCAGACGAGCAGCTGGATGCCATCCCCGTGGCCCAGATCGGTTCACAGAAGAGCCTCGAGGAGATCTACGCTGACAGGCCCGAGACCCGCAGCCTTGAACTTGCCTCAAAGATCTATGACGGGAAGGTGGCAGTGGCAAGGGCTGACATGCTCCCGAAGGTCGCAGCAATGGGAGGTTACATGATGTCGAACCCAAGCCTCAAGAACGGTTTCGAAAAGCAGTGGAACGGCTACTGGGGAGTGGGTGTCGTCGTGAACGTCCCCATATTCCATGGCTTCGAAGCCCTCAACAAGACCCGCAAGGCCAAGGCTGAAGCAACCCTCTACCGCTCCCAGCTGGAGGATGCAAAAGACCTGATCAACCTCCAGGTCACCCAGCTCCGCAAGCAGGAGTCCGAGGCCCTCGAGAAGCTCGCGATGGCTGAGAGCAACCTCTCCAGCGCGGAAGAGAACCTGCGCACCGCCACCATAGGCTTCAATGAAGGAGTCATCACGGCCAACACCGCCCTCGCCGCCCAGACAGCCTGGCTCCAGGCCCACTCTGAATATATCGACGCAGGCATAGAGCTCCAGATGCTCGCAGCCAACCTCGACAAGGCTGAAGGAAACCATAGGATCAAATAGTTAAGGAATAAATAAAAAGCAACATATCATGGAAAAGGAAAAGAACAACTACAACCTTGTGATCGGAATCGCGGCGTTGATCGTGATCATCCTGGCAATCGCAATCATCGGATACTTCGTGTCCAAACCCAAACCGCTGGTGATCCAGGGTGAAGCGGAGGCAAGCGAGTACCGCGTGTCCGGCAAGGTACCCGGCAGGATTGAGGAATTCTACGTCAAGGAAGGCCAGGCGGTCCACAAGGGAGACACCATAGCTTTCATCGACTCTCCGGAGGTCCGTGCAAAGCTGATCCAGGCCAATGCTGCCAAGAGTGCGGCTACCGCACAGAGCAACAAGGCCCGCAACGGTGCCCGCAGCGAACAGATCCAGGGTGCCTACCAGCTCTGGCAGCAGGCAATAGTCCAGGAGGACGTGATGCGCAAGTCCTTGGACAGGGTCCAGAGACTCTTCGACCAGAAAGTCATAGCTGCCCAGAAATACGATGAGACCAAGGCCAAGTACGATGCCGCCGTCGCCCAGACCCTTGCAGCCAAGAGCCAGTACGACATGGCAGTGAGCGGAGCCCGAATGGAAGACAAGGCTGCTGCACAGGCACTTGTAGAGCAGGCTTCAGGAGCTGTCCAGGAAGTTGAGTCCTACCTCGGAGAGCTCTACCTCACGTCTCCCGCTGACGGAATCATTTCCGCTACCTATCCCAAGGTCGGAGAACTCGTCGGACAGGGATCACCGGTCGCAAGCGTCATAGACCTGGGCGACATCTGGTTCACCTTCAACGTGCGCGAGGACTACCTCCACGGAATGAAGCAGGGCGACAAGATCAAGGTTGTCATTCCCGCCCTTGACGGGAAGGAGATCTCCGCGACTGTCAACTACATTGCAGTCCGCGATTCCTACGCCACCTGGAAGGCTACCAAGGAGACCGGCATGTACGATGCCAAGACCTTCGAGGTCAGGGCCGTCCCGGATCAGGCCGTAGAAGGGATCCGTCCCGGAATGTCAGCAATAGTGAAGCAGTAATCAAAGCAGATAATGAACAACTGGCAAAGAATACTTCAGGTCGCACGACGCGAGCACAGGATAGTGAGGAACCGCCCTCTCTATTTCATGGGCTCGGTGGGAGTGATCGTCTTCTGCGCCATCTTCTTCCTGACCTTCCTGCGCGGCGGCCTGCCCCATGACATACCCATCGGACTGGTCGACGAGGACTACTCCACTACCTCCCGCAATTTCTGCCAGCAGCTGGATGCAACCCAGCTGGGTGAGGTGGTCCACTACGAATCCTTCGCTGCAGCGAGGGAAGACATGATCAGCGGGAAGATTTCGGCGGTTTGCGTCATTCCGGAAGGGATGAATGAAGACATCCAGGCTTTCAGGCAGCCCAAGATCACGTTCTACGTCAACGGACTGTACTTCGTGAGCGGAGCCCTGGCCTGGAAGGACCTGCTCCAGATGGTCAACCTCACCAACGGCGCCGTCCAGAGGGAGGTGTTCAGGGCGAAGGGCTACAACGACGACCAGATCATGGGCCTGATACGTCCCATTGACATCGACACCCACCAGATCGGCAACGTCACCACCAACTACAACTATTACCTTACCGGAATCCTCCTCCCGGGGATCCTGGAGATGATAGTGATCCTGGTGTTCATCTATTCCCTCGGAGCGGAATTGAAGTTCAGCACTTCAAGGCACCTGCTCGAGACCTCCGGCAACTCGATTGTAACAGCCCTCACGGGAAAGCTCCTGATGTGGACCCTGGTCTTCTCGATCATCGGTTTCGCCATCATCATGCTCCTGTACCACTGGCTCCACTTCCCGATGAACGGGATAGTGTTCAACATGTACATCGCGATGTTCCTGATGATCCTCGCAAGCGAGGCCATGGGAATATTCATAATCGAGATGCTGCCCGTTCCGAGACTGGCCCTCAGCATCGGAGCCCTCTACAGCGTGCTAGGTTTCTCGCTCTCAGGATTCACCCTCCCGATCGAGGCCATGCCGCCTTACATCCAGGGGCTCTCTGCCGCCTTCCCTCTCAGGCACTACTATCTCTTCTACGTCCAAGAAGCCATCTTCGGAGCCGGTTTCGCAGGATGGTGGAAGGAAGTGGTCTGGCTGCTGTGCTTCCTCTTCGTTCCACTTATCGGCCTGAGGAGGCTCAAGAAGGCTTACATCCATCAGAACTTCCCTAAAGAATAATGATCATGGCAAAAAAAGGATACATAGAGACATGGCTCAGTAACTGGTGGGACGTTTTCAGCCACGAACTAAGGGACATCTTCTCTGACGGAGGAGTCCTGCTGATCTTCTTTGTCGCAGGACTGGCTTATCCGCTTCTCTACAACGTAGTCTATCTCAACGGAATCCTCTCAGAAACCCCGATAGCCGTCGTGGACGAGGCTGCCTGCCCCGACAGCCGCCGCTTCATACGCGAAATCGACGCGACACGAGAAGTGGAAGTGGCCGCCAAATGCGTGAATATGGCTGAGGCCGAGAAGCTCATGCAGGAAAGGAAGGTCAACGGAATAGTGTACTTCCCGAAAGACTTCGGAGAGAAGCTTGCCCGAAACGAGACTGCAACCCTTTCACTCTACGGGGACATGAGCAGCTTCCTCTACTACAAGAACGCGATGATCGCCACGAACTTCGTAATGCTGCACGAGATCGGGCAGATCCAGATGGAAAGATATTCATTGGCGGGAATGACAGAGCAGGAAGCCTCGCAGGTCGTCAAGCCCGTGGGCTACGAGGACAACAACCCCTACAACAGGGCCTTCGACTACAGTTTCTTCCTGATCTCAGCCATACTGATGATAATCATCCAGCAGACAATGTTCTACGGAATGTCCCTGCTGGTCGGAACCAGAAAGGAAAAGAACCGCAACTTCTCCTCGCTTCCCGCCCACTATGGGGAATATGGAATCATGAGGATCGTCCTCGGACGCGGCGGAGCCTACTGGCTGCTGTACCTCGGAATCGGATTGTACATAGCCTTCATCGTGCCTGCAATCTTCGGACTCCCCCAGAGAGGACAGTTCATGGACATCCTGGCGTTGCTTCTGTTCTTCGTCACGGACTGCGTGTTCTTCAGCATGACCTGGTGCACGCTGATCACCCGCAGGGAGAGCGTATTCCTCCTATTCCTCGCAATCTCGCCCATCTGCCTGTTCCTCACGGGCTGCTCTTGGCCGACAATCGCCTTCCCGAAGTTCTGGAAAGTGTTCTCCTACATCTTCCCTTCAACCTTCGGTGTGCAAGGCTACATGAACCTCAGCACGGCCGGCGGAGACATCTCAGCGGCAGGTTTCCAGATGAGGACCATGGTCGTCCAGACCATCATCTATTTCCTGCTTGCCTGCGCCAGCATCAATCATGAGAACTGGGTCACTCGTCACATCGACACGATCCGCGACAAACGCGACGACCTTGCACAAAAAGTGGGCATCGACCGTGAGGAGGATGCCCGTATCATCAAAGGAGTCTGAAAAGACGATTCCCTATTCACCGACATGGAACGCGACTCTGAGATCCTCGATCTCGGAGTCCGTTATCGGTTTCAGGCTGCCCAGAGGAGCCGCGAGGATGAGAGACCTGGCGCTGAAATCAGCCACTTCGAGGCGGTCGAAGGTGTTGATAAGCTTGTCTCCGGTCACCACTACGGAATCGTTGGCAAGCATCACGAAAGGACGATTGCGGAACTCGTCGGCCAGGGCTGAAAGGTGGTCGTCATACTGGCTTCCGAAGGGGAAGGTCGGGATGTCCTGCAGGAATATCCAGCTTTCGGGAATGGTCCTGACATCGAAGTTGACACCAGTGGTACAGAAGCCCATCAGGGCCGGCGACTGGGTCAGGATTATCGAATTGACCTTCGGATTGCGGCGGTAGATCTCGTAATGCAGGGCCACGGAACGGCTCGCCATCTTGCCAGCCTCGACCATTCCGTCCTTGATCTGGACTATGTCCTCAGGATCGATGTCCCAGCGCTGGACGTTGGAAGGCGTGATAAGGAAATCATTGCCCCTCCATCTGACCGAAGCCGTCCCGTAGGAACTGCACATAAGGCCCTGGGAGCAAGCCCTGCGAACGATCTGGCAGATCTCGGAACGGATCGCTCTCTCGTCTGACGGATGGTCCACATTCATGAAATGTTCGAAAGGAGTGTTCACGGCCATCTCATGCCTTGTGATCTGCTCTTCGGTCAAGTACCTCGGCTCACCGAGGGTCTTGGCATTGAGGATGGTCCTGGCGCAGAGCTCCAAAGTCTCGAAACGCTGGTAGGCGTCAGCTATGTCCTCGCCGTAGAGCACCACTCCGTGGTTCTCCATAATAACCGCCTTGTAGTCAGGATTCTTCTTGAACTCTGAGACGATCTTCTTTCCAAGCAGTTCGCTTCCAGGGAGGGCATATTCAGCGAATCCTACCGGACCGCAGACTGCGCGGGCCTGTGGAATGATGCTGGTGTCAGGAACCTGATGGACGACGCTGAAGGTCACGAGTCCCGGAGGATGGGCATGGATGACTGAGCGCGCCTTGGGGTTCATCTTATAGATAGCCTTGTGGAAAGGATATTCCGAAGACGGCCTGTGCGGGCCTACGATGGTTCCGTCTGCCTTGACGCACATTATGTCGGAAGGCTTCAGGGATCCTTTGTCGATTCCGGCCGGAGTGATCCACGTGTCGCCGTTGCCATCCATGATTGAAAGATTGCCGCCGGAAGTGGTAGTCATTCCGCTGCGGTAGATCCTGCCGATGATGATGGCGATCTGCTCGGCAGGGTGCATGAGTTTGATATCGAGTTGTTTCATACTAAGCAAGCATTACCTGGCCGCCAGTCACGGGGATGGCCTGGCCGGTCTCTCCGGTCTGTTCGATAGCGTAGAGGATGGCCTTGCAGACATCCACGGGGTTGCAGCCCTTGCGCATGGGGACCTTCGACAGATAATATTCCTTGACATCGGCGACAGTCTTGGCTCCCGGAGCCTTCCCAGCCTTGAGGTACTGGATGAAGAGGCCCTTCTCAGGATCGCTCCAAAGAGGTCCATCATAGTAGTTGCCGGGGCAGATTGAATTGACCTTGACGCGGTAGGGAGCGAGCTCGAGTGCGAAGGACTGGGTAAGTCCGATGCCTCCGAACTTGCCGCCGGCATAGGCGAAGTTGGCCTTGCTGCCGACCAAGCCGCTCTTCGAGTTGATCTGGACGATGTCGGTGAAGTACTCGGGATCGTTGGCAGTCTCGATCTTCATAACATGGCTGGCTACCTTGGCGCAGAAGAAGTAGGCCTTGTAGTTGATGTTCGTGACGAACTCGAAGTTCTCGGGAGTCATGGCCTCAAGGTCGCCGGCACGCACGACTCCTGCATTGGAGACGAAGGCATCCAGGGCACCGAAATTCACGACCGTCTCCTTGATGAGGTTGTGGAGGCTGTCCATGTCGGCAACGTTGGTCTTTACGAATATTGCCTTGTTGGCCTTGGCGATCTCATTGAACCCGGCAGCCGTCTTCTGGCCGGTCACCTCATTGAGGTCGGCCACGACGATGTTGGCTCCTTCCCTGATGAGTTCGCGGGCGATTCCCTCGCCGAATCCCTGGGCGGCCCCGGTCACGATGATGGTCTTCCCTTCGACACGGCCCCTGGAAGCTGTAGCAGCCACCTTGCGGCGGTAGTTCTCCACTTCCCAGTTGTCTATGAAGGCAATCTGGCGGGCAGTCATAGGGTGCTCGCCACCGAAAGACTGGGCGTACCAGGCGACCTTCATCGAATCCATGAACACGTCAGTGACAGTCTGGGCCTCCTTCGCGTTGGAGCCGGCAGCAACCAGGCCGATACCCTTGATAAGCAGCACCTTGGGAGTGTGGCCACGCCTCTGGATGTAAGCTTCGATCTTCTTCTCGGCCTGTTTCACAAGATCCTGGGGATCCTTCGGATCGATGAATATGAATTCGCTCTTGCAATAGACGATGCCGTCAGGAGTGAAGGGCTTAAGGACGGCTGCGGCTGCATCCTTGCTCTGGATGAAGCTGTCGACCAGTGCATTGTTGGTCACTTTCAAAGTCTTGAGCCCGCGGCCGGAGCGGCTGAGGATGGTCCTGATTGCAGGGACGGTCTCGCTGACGCAGTCGCAGACGGGAGCCTCGCCCTCCGGTAAAGGCTTCACAAGCGACTCCAGTTTGGACATTATGCCGTCGTAGATCTTCTCGATCTCCTCGACGGTGTCGGCTCCGACGAAGATACCATGGTTCTGGAGGAATATGACTGCAGGATCGCATCCATGTCCCTTCCTGTAATCCTTGATCTTGTCGTAAACCTTCTTGAAAAGAGTGTATCCAGGATCCGTGTAAGGAATGTACAATGCGTCCGGGAAGAAATGGGCGCACAGTGTCTCGGCATCCGAAGAACACATGAGGCCGTTGACCAGTGTAGGATGGAGATGGACAACGAAGGCAGCCTCCAGGCAGTTGTGCATGGAAGTCTCGACCGAGGGACGCCTGTCCTTGGTGATGCATGCTGCTGCAAGGTCGTTCTTGACCTGCTCCTCCCTTTCGGAGGTCTCGCTGCTGTATTTCTTCTCACCCATGGGATTCAGGAGGGCCCTGTCGAGCACTGCGAATCCATCTTCATCTATCGTTGCAAGGGCGTGGCCGCTGGCTTTCACCCAAAGTCTGTCAGCAGTCTTGAACGAGGTGTTTCCGCCTCCTGCTATCACGTACCTGTCGTCGCTGCCGTATTTGCGCGACACTTCTATCAATTCTTTAATTCCAGACATATTCCTAAGCATTTATTGTATTCATGATTATTTCTTCTCCGGCATCGGCCGAATCCAGGCCGGCCTGATGGGCTATGACCTTGCAGGCTCCGCGGAAATTGACCTCGCGAAGCTTCTCGCTTAGGCCCTCGGGATGGTCGCTCGTCCGGAGCCTTATAGGCTCGAGGGCCGGGGTGTTGTGCTCCGAACCGAAGGTCACCGTGAACCCCTCGTCCTCAAGGTAGGAAGCATATTCCTCAAGCACCTTGGTGGTGTTCCTCGTTGTGATGAACTCGGCCGAGGTTATTCCTCTCTTCTTCAGGGTGTCTGCAGCCTTCTGAAGGTCTCCTTCGAAGTCCGTGAATTCTCCCTTGGCGTTGTCGGCCAGGAACGGATAGGTGGGGATGCCGCCTGCAGCCTTGATGATCTCGCAGACAGTCTCCATCGGCAGGAACGCCTTCGGATCCTCGGGGACGAAGGCAGCACCTCCGGCTTTCAGGAGCCTGGAACGGATCTCGTTCTCGACTGCTGCGGCATTGTCCGGAGAAG
The DNA here is from genome assembly GCA_017469745.1 of Bacteroidales bacterium. Classification (GTDB taxonomy): domain Bacteria; phylum Bacteroidota; class Bacteroidia; order Bacteroidales; family UBA932; genus Cryptobacteroides. Next base: position 9,150 of record JAFUFS010000018.1, read on the forward strand.
CCTTGAGAGGGACGCCGAAGAGCTTTTCATAGACCGGGACGACGTCGATAAAACGGGCTTCGACTTCCATCCTCACGGCCTTCGCCAGATGGCGCTCACGGACGGATCCCTTGGTCAGGTCCTTTACGATCCTCCTGAAATCCAAGTTGAATCCTGCTCCCACGGCATCCAGATGGGCATTGAGCTTGGCGCACATCCTCTCGACCTGCAGGTTGGACTCGTTCCTTACATCTTCAAGGAGCTTCGCCTCCCTTCCCTTCAGGATCACCGGGAAAGAAAGACCCTTGCCGCTGATGTAGGTACGGCCGGGATTGTTGGGGTCGTTGACCCTCAAGCCAGCAGCCTGGTCCTCGCTGTTCAGGGAGATGAATTCGATGTTGAACATCGGGCATAGACTCCTGTCCTTGCAGCCGGCGCTCCACTCCGAGTACCCGTCCATGGAATAAAAGTCATTTATACCCACAACCTTGACTCCTTCCGAAGCGGCCATGTCAAGGGCCTGGTCCACATCAGCGAAAGCGCTGAAAGAATAGGGAGTGTGCATGTGGGCGTTGACGTCGATGAGATTCTTCATTTCAGATTTGGATTTTGTAAGTTCAAATTTAGCAAAAATTATAACTTTGTGTTCATGAAAAGACTTACAATCCTCATCGTTTGCTGCCTGGTCCTGGCCGGAGGACACTTAGCAGCCCAGGAACGGCCCGGAGTCCAGAGAAAGGAGGCCGAATTCGTGGAAGAATACCTCACTCCCACCAGGATCATGAAAGTGTCCGGGGATGTGAGGGGACAGGAACTGCTGCTCAAGCCCTATGTCGGACAGGTCTCCACCACAGAACCCTCCGTGGCGGTACTCAAGAGCACCAAGTCGGGCAGGGCTTCCATACTGTTCGACTTCGGGAAGGAACTTCAGGGAGGGGTCCAGATCATCAGGGCAATCTCTTCAGACAAAAAGGCTGCCGTCTTCCACCTTTGCTTCGGCGAATCAGTGACAGAAGCGATGAGCAGCGTTGACGCTGAGGGTGCTACGGCCACCAACGAGCATTCAGTGAGGGATTTCGAGACTTCTGTCCCGTGGCTGGGCTCGATGATGACAGGCGAGACCGGATTCCGATTCCTGAGGGTTGACCTTATCAGCGAAGATGTGGAAGTGCCGATCGTCGCAGTCAGGGCAGTGTCCCGCTACCTGGACATCCCCTACCTCGGCTCCTTCAAGTGCGATGACGAAAGGATCAACAGGATCTGGGAAACCGGTGCTTACACCGTCCACCTCAACATGCAGGACTACCTCTGGGACGGCATCAAAAGGGACCGCCTGGTCTGGATCGGCGACATGCACCCGGAAGTCATGACAGTCGGCACCGTATTCGGCAACCACGAAGTCGTCCGCAAGAGCCTCGACTACGTCCGCGACGGCACACCCGCCTCATCATGGATGAACGGAATATGCTCATATTCATTGTGGTGGATCATCATCCACCATCATCTCTACTGGTACTACGGCGACAAGGATTATCTTTCCGCCCAGAAGGCCTACCTCACCGAACTCCTGCGGAACGTGATGAAGAACATCGACGGCAACAAGGAGGCGTACAAGAGCGGTCGCTTCATCGACTGGCCCACCAACGACAATCCGGATGCCATACATGCCGGCCTTCAGGCCCTGACCGTCAGGGCCCTGGAGGCAGGAGCCGATCTCGCCGGGTGGCTCTCCGATCCGGCCCTTGCCAAGGAATGCCGGGATGCCGCCGTCAAACTCAGGACCTATGTCCCCGACAACAAGGGCAACAAGGAAGCTGCGGCCCTGCTCGCCATAGAAGGGATGCTTGACTCCAAGACGGCCCGCGACATAATCGTCAAGGACGGAGCCAAGGATTTCACCTCCTTCATGGGGTATTACATGCTCGAGGCCCTCGCCAAGAACGGCAGCTACTCTGATGCCCTCGAACTCATCTCTGAATATTGGGGCAGGATGCTGGACCTGGGTGCCACGACGTTCTGGGAGGATTTCAACTACATGGATTCTAAGAACGCCGCCAGGATAGACGAGTTCGTACCGGAAGGGAAATTCGACATCCACGCAGACGGAGGAGCCTATTGCTACGTCGGCCTCCGCCACAGCTTCTGCCACGGCTGGGCTTCCGGGCCGACTGCCTGGCTGAGCCAGCACATCCTGGGAGTAGAACCCGCTTCACCCGGATTCAGGACTGTAAGGATCCGCCCTCACCTTGGGAACCTCAAATGGGTGGAAGGGAACTTCCCCACTCCCTACGGTGTGATCCACGTCACCCACAGCAGGAAGCCCGACGGCCAGATCTCCTCCATGGTCGAACTTCCAGACGGCGTCGAACTGGTCGCAGAATAACAAAACAAAAACCGGCTTCAGAGATCCTGAAGCCGTTTTCGTGCGTTCCCCTGTCAAATTGTCGAACTGTTTTCAGGGCAATGCAGGAAGTATATGAGTTCTCCCTCTGGTTGGAGGTGTACAATTAAAAAAACCGAGGGGATAGGAGTAGAGCGCCTTGCGGCGAGAGCCTCTGTTCAAGCTACCTTGGATACCCTAATATCTGCGGTAGTGACTTCGTACTCTCTCTGTCTTGCCATTGCGCCGGCGTTTATATGCCCTCACTCTGACAAGCCTTCGAACCTCCACCCTAATGGAGATTAGAACCAATGTTAGATAAGTTCTCATTTTAGATAAGTTATATGTTACAGAGTGAAAGAACTATCAGGCCTTGCATTCAGCACCTCCCCTCGGTTAAGGTCTAAAAAAACAGACACCCACTTAGGGATGGATGCCTGTATTCGGAAGTCTCTGTAACGAAACTTATCTTTTGCAAAGGTACAAATTCTTTTCAATCGTGCAACATCTACCGAGTATTTTTGATCTGGAAAGTTCATCATCTTACGACTTCCAGCAACTTCTCTTTTGACCAAGTGGAGGAACCCGCCGGCAGAGACTCCATGAGTTCCCTAAATGGTCGCATGGCTTTTGCGATTCCCCCGCCTTTGTACTCCCTAAGTTTGGCCTCAACTTTAGCCAAATCAAAGCCGCAATCCTCCAAAACCAACCTTTGCCAGTAGGTCTTCCATGTATCCTGCACATTTGCCTCTGTATCCTCTTGGATTACATCGTTAAGAAAATCCTCAATAGGATTTCTTCCAGACCGAAGGACTTCTTCGAGAGTCGTTCCTGTTATTGCCAGCGTATCCCGTATTGCCTGCTGCGAGTTGAGGTTCATTTCAAAACGGCATATTCCTTCATACCTTCCCTCAAGGCCATATCTTGCCTTAAATGCCTGTCCTGTGCTTCTCATCATCTCTGCTTCTTTATCGTATAGTGTTATCCTCCTTTTATACCTACGGCCTGTGACATTTTTCTCTATGATTAGGTTCCCGTTTCGCTCCAACTTGCAGACATACGACTGGTAGTTCTTTATATGTCCTCGAATAAACCGATTGAGAGAGGGAATGTTTGCTATTGGTATGTCCTTGGTCACATCGCACTTAACAACTTGAGCATACATCATCTTCTCAATATCAATTTCGCAAAAACCAAGGGCATTGATACGTTGGAAGCATTCCTGAATTGTGTTGAGGTTGATAAGTTCTGGATAGCGCTCGCCAAGTACCTTCCCGGTAAATTCTATTGTCACCTCTCCCTTATCATAGTTGATTTCAATGTTAAGTTTGAACGGCTGTTTTATGGACAAGGCTATACTGACTGTTCTCCCGCCTCTGGTTTTCATTTCGAAATTAGCTGGATCAAAAACCACAATACTGTCCAGCGTACTTACCAACTTCAATTTATCAAACGATATCACCTCTAATCATCATCTTCACTCCGGTTATTTTTGACCGCACCCTCACCTTGATAAGTAATAATGTCACGCCCCAATAAGGTCTTTCACCGTTGTATGCCCGCTTTCCGTGTCTGGACGGTGAGGAACCGTCTGCCAGTAATCCTTCATCGCTTGGCTGATATGCAGGCGATGTTCCGCGCTCTTGGGCTTGTTTGCCGTGGCTTGGCTAATCTTCTCCCGGTGCTCGTCAGAGAGCTCCCGGTACTGCCGCTTGAATTCTTTCATATTCTTCCCGACGCTTATATGTCGGCCTCCACTAATAAATATGCTAACCCCCGCAAAAAAGAAAAGTGTAGTAGCCGATGAAAAAGCTGGTCTAGTAGGATGATGTCATGTTCGACACGACACCAGGGCTACTAGACTTGGCTCTCCAGACCGAATTCCTTCTGGCTTACGTCGCAGCGTTGAGGCCACAGGGGGATGAGAGGGTGGCTGAGAGGTGGATTCGTTGCCGGACAAACGGGCAAATTTCAACCCTGTATCCACCTCAATCCCCGATTCCCCAAAAGAGTTTCGGCGAGAAATATGTCCGGTTACCAGAGGTGGAGTCAGGAGTGTCTTGTATCAGTTTTGAAATGTATCAGGATAATCTTGCCAGCAAGGCAGACACACCCTCAAAACTGTATCACATTGACCTAAAAGATTATTGGAGATGCTCTCTCTTGATAATCCCGAAAAGAAATCCTACATTTGCAATGTCTGGAAACAGATGTACATATTAGCGAAGTGTTTTCGCGTCCTTTGTAGGAAATGTGGAAATTTCAATGACAGAAGGGCTCGGATATGCTTTCCGCTCGTGCATTGGTTATGCTGTGAGCTCCGGTTCTCGGAGCAGTACTCCATATCAGGCCGAGTGTGGAGTATTATCAGTAGTTTGTCTCTGTCACGGCCTCCACAGCCTCCTACAAGATAAGCGAAAGTGGCTCCACACTTTTGTATTACCCGGTTTCCAAGGAGTCCAGAACCATATTCAAGCCTTGCTATGAAGCAGGAAAACAGCAAAGAAATGTACCTCACCCCAGAGGTGGAAGAGTTCGTTCTTTCAATTGAAGCACCTATCGCACAGAGTCAGACAGAACCTATCGTTGATGACCCGGATAATCCGATGTAGGCCATGAGAAAGAGTGTAATTTTATCGCTGGGCGTCATTGCCGTATTGGCAGGATGCCAGTTTGAGGAGTCATACCAAGAGGACTCTCTCAATGGTTTTGATGTCTCTTTAGAGAGCATTATCTCTGAACCCGAGACGAAGACGTATGCAGATGAACAGCACTTGGTTGTTTGGCATAATGATGACCGGGTGTCTGTATTCGAGAAGAAGGAGTACTGGGAGGAATACAAATACACTGGGCGTACAGGAACCACTGGTGGCCGGCTCACAAAAGTAACGAGCGAAGGTTCCGGCACCGGCGGGGATTTGGATTATTATTATGCAGTCTATCCCCACTCCGAATTGAATGGCTTCAATAATCAGGGCCACCTGTTGTTGACACTTCCGCATGAGCAACCTTATGACGAGTTTTCCTTTGGACGAGGAACCAATTTGATGGTCTCAGCCTCGGAGGAAGATAGCTTTGCATTCAAGAATATCGGAGGATATTTGGTGTTCAAGCTCTATGGCGAAGGAGTGTCCGTGTCTTCCATTCGTGTAGCAGGTAACAATGGCGAGGAGATAACGGGTGATATAGATGTAGTAGTGTCTCCTGGAACGGATCCTGTGACAACAATGTCAACGGCCCGTTATGCGGTTAAGTACAACGATGCGGTCTTGGTTTGTGACCCTCCGGTAGCACTTGGCGCAACGGCGGCAGAATACAAGGAGTTCTGGTTCGTTCTTCCCCCGATGACATTTACAGGCGGATTCTCCATTGAGGTTACGACATCTGATGGGAATGTCTGGACAAAGACTACTGGGAATGCCTGGACAATAAAGCGGAACCATTATAGCCCAGTGTCAGCGATGGAAGTGGTGGTTGATGATAATACTCACGACCAGAACATCGATTTTGCATATGATTGGGTAAAAAGCAGATTGGTGGGGTCCTTTGACACAAATGGTGATGGAGAGATTTCACTTGCTGAGGCAGCAGCAGTAACAAGTATTGGAACTCTGTTTGAGAATTCTGATGCTCAGGGGGATTACACCTTTGACGAATTTCGTTTCTTCACAGGAGTAAAAACGCTTGAAGGTGGGGCATTCCGGAGAAATACCATGGTAAGTATCGTGCTACCAAATGGCCTTACCACAATTGATGCTTATGCTTTTTCAACATCTAAGCGACCAATCAGTATAACGGTTCCTCCAACTCTATCATGTATCAAGAAATATGCTTTTTTTGAATCAACAAACGGATGCGATGTCTATATCTCCGACTTATCTGCATGGTGCCAAATAGAGTTTGGTGCAAACCCCTTATCGGCTGGGATCTGGCTTAATAGCAATAGTAAAGGTAACATATATTTAAATGGAGAGCTTATTAGCTCGCTATCTATTCCTGAATCAGTATCAACAATCCCACAAAATAGTTTCTCTGGGAGTACAATTAAGGAACTTTTTTTACACACATCAGTAATAAGCATTGGCGAGAATGCTTTCACTAACTCATTACTGCAGACGGTTGGTTTTAACGAAGGCTTAAATAGCATAGGAAGCCAAGCATTTGCTAGTTGCACATCTTTAACGCGCGTTGATCTTCCATCCAGTATTAGTTCTATAGGGATGATGGCCTTTTATAACTGCACTTCTTTGACTTCGATAACTATATATGCGGTCACACCTCCTGCTGGTGGAACAATGATGTTTGAGTCAACAAACGAGTGCCCTATTTATGTCCCAGCAGAATCCGTTGAGGAATATAAGACTGCGCAGTATTGGAGCAACTACGCAGACAGGATTCAAGCGATTCCAGAAGCTATTGATTTGGGACTTTCTGTCAAATGGGCCTCATTTAATATTGGAGCTTCAACCCCTGAGGAAGTTGGATATAAATTTGCTTGGGGAGAGACTGAGCCGAAGAGCAACTTTTCTTGGGAGACGTATAAGTGGTGTAACGGGACCGAAAAATCTCTAACCAAATACAATTCAAATAGCGAATTCGGAACAGTAGATAACAAGTCAATTCTTGACGAAGAAGATGATGCCGCCCATGTGATGTATGGAGGGCCTTGGAGAATGCCAACCAGAGAAGAAGCCAACGAGCTTTATACGTATTGCGAAATAGATGTCAATTATTCGGATGAAATTGTTACGTTCACAAGCAAAATCAATGGGAATTCTATCGTTTTCCCGATGACGTCTTACCGCAATTTAAATGTTTGGACAAAGAGTCTATCCCGTTACTCATCTACCCCTGTCCATGCTGCGTATATTTATCAATCTTCTAATAACAATGACTGCTGGGAGGATTATCGTTTTGGCGGGGCTAATATACGCGCCGTTTTTGCCGAGTAAAAGATAATATAAACCTCAGAACGGCAGCCCGCCGTCATCATCACCGTCATCTGACGTTGAGGTCCAATGGACTTCCATCTTGGGGCGGCTCTCCTTGACAGCCCGCTCAAACTCTGCTCTACTGTTGATGCGGTGAAGTTTCCCCCGGACTGAGACGAAGCCCTCGATGGCGTCCGGGTCCTCGAAAAGGCTCTTGATGGAAACATCGAGGGCCTTTGCTATTTTCTCGATGGTGTCGATACGGGGTAGGCCGTTGAGGGAACGGGACAGGCTCTCAGGCTTGACCCCCATCTTCCTCGCTAGGTGGAAGTGTTTCCAGCCCTTCTCACGGCATAGGCGGTCGACGTTTGCGACCAGAATATCTCTTGCATCCATAATGTAAACGATCAAATTTGCTCAAATATACGCAAAATTAACGGATAGTATCAAGAATTTTTCACATATATCGCCAACTTATCAATTCGTTCTCTTGTTCATCAATTAACTATTTCGTATATTAGCCAGAGTATTAATTAACCGTTATATCAACGTAATTTATCAAATATGAAAACGATCAACAGCTGCATCTACGCTCGAGTGAGCACCTCTGGACAACAGTACGACCGTCAGCTGGCGGAATTGAGGGAGTACGCCGACAGGATGGGCTATGTGGTAGTCCGGGAGTTCTCCGAGAAGATAAGCGGAGCCAAGAAGGTTGAGGAACGGGAGGCGTTGATGGAACTGCTCTCCTATGTGGAGACACACCCCGTGGACAAGGTGCTCATCTACGAGTGCAGCCGCCTTTCCCGTCGTGCAGTGGACTTCCTTTCCGTCATTGAGACCCTCTCCGCCCGGAAGGTCAGCGTCTATATTCACCAGAACGGGCTTGAGACCCTGCTCCCAAACGGCACGCCCAACCCGATTGCGCAGCTGGTATTGGGAATCCTCGCACAATTTAACTCGATGGAGCGCTCCCTCATCCGCAGCAGGATGGAGAGCGGCTATAACCACTACCGCAACCTCGGCGGCCAGGTAGGCAGAAAGGCGGGCTGGCGAAAAACTGACGAGCAGATGAGGCTGGACTACCCCAACGAGCTCAAACTCCTTAAAAAGGGCCTTTCCTTGCGAAATGTGCAGGCCATAACCGGGACTAGCCTCAACACCCTGCGAAAATTGAAGGCCATCATCCTTTAAACCGACCAAAATCAAAAAACATTTGTATGTTTGAGTTGCCTTCGGGCTAATAAGGCCCCTGCGGGGGAGAAAAGAAACATACAAATGACGAAAGAGTCGTATTATGAGACTTATTTCAAAGAAATCGGGCTTGATAGCCCACAGGAACAGGGGACAGTGCTGAATTTCGTGAAGGAACTCTTCAGCATTGCAATCAATCACTTGAACGAAATGGAAAGAAGGGAGCCAGCCTATGATTAACTACAACTACGTTCGGGAAGGAAAGACCTGTGCAATCTGGACAAGGGTCTCCACGAAGCACCAAGAAGAAAACGGAGGAAGCCTCGAGTCGCAGAAGGAGTTCTGTGATGATTACGCAAGCCGCTATGGCTACCGGATTGCAGGTCGCTTCGGGGGGAAACACGAGAGTGCCCGCACACCGGGAAAGATGGTGCAGGAGATGGTGAAGTTCGTCAAAAAGAACACCTCAGTCAGCACCGTTCTCGTATCTGAGTACGACCGTTTCTCACGCCTGTCGTGGCAAGCGATAAAAATGCTTCATGAGATGCGGGAACTGGGGATTGTCGTCATTGCAACCAAGTATGGAATGGACACCCGTACCAAGGAAGGGATGATGATGGCGCAGAACACCCTCAACTTTGCCGAGCTGGACAACCAGATGCGTACTGACAAATTTGTGAGCGGGAAGGAGCAGTGCCTGCGCTCCGGTGCATGGGTGTTACAAGTCCCGAGAGGGTACTATAAGGAAGGAAAGAGCCGTAGTACCTACTGCCGCCTCAACAATGACGGGAAACTGATAGCCAAGGCTTTCCGTTGGAAGCTGGACGGCCTTGCCGGGACGGAAATCATCGCCCGTCTGCGTCCCTTTGGAATGTACTTGACCCAGCAGCGCCTCCACCAGATTCTGACGAATCCTTTCTACGCAGGGAAGATACGTCATAAGGCTACATGTGGAGAGGTCATTGACGGCCAAATCGAGCCGGCGGTATCCTATAAAGACTTTCTCCGGGTGCAGGAAATACTCTCCGGCAGAACTGGGCGTTATGTTCAAGCCAAGCAAAAGCCGGATCTCCCTTTGACACGATACCTTTACTGCGCCGCTGACGGGAACGCCTTTACGTCCTATACTAAACACAAAAAGACATCCATGGGCCTGAAAGACTATCATTACTACAAGTGCAATCACGCTGGATGCGGCACGAATGAAAATGCCGAGCGGATGCACGAGCGCTTTGAACTCATTCTCTCCCGCTTCAACCTTGAAGAGAGAATGCTGGAACGATTTCGGGATGTTGCCCGCTCCTTGTTGGAGGAATACACCAAGGAAGCCGTACAGCAGCGCACTACCCTTAAGAAACAACTGACAGAACTTGAGAATAACCAAAGGAAGATGGCAGTCCGCCGGGCTCTCGGGGAAATTCAGCAGGATGTCTATGAAATCGGGGTGCAGGAGTTGCAGTCCAGAAAGGACGTTCTGACCCTCGAATATGAAAAATGGAATGAAAAATTATCGAACTCGGAGGGCTTTATCTCCAAAGTAATCGCAACTGCCTCAAACATAAGGGATTTGTGGAAGGAAGGGAGCCTTGAAACCAAGCGAAAAATCCAAAAACTCGTCTTCCCTGACGGGATTTATTGGGACAAAGAAATCAGCGATTATCGAACTGAAAACAGGAATCCATTCTTTGGTTTAATCGAAAGATTTTCAGACACTTACATAAAAACAAAGGAGACAAATCCTTGCGAACTTGTCTCCTTGTGCGGTAGGTGAGAGTCGAACTCACACGGGCTAGCGCCCACTACCCCCTCAAAGTAGCGTGTATACCATTTCACCACTACCGCAGGTATGTCTTCCCGTGAATCGGGATTGCAAAAATAGGCATTATTCCTGAAATACCAAAATTTTTTCAAGGTTTAATAATTATTCTTATCTTTGCACGCTCTCACGAGTTGGGAGTAATTGGTTCATTTATTAATTATTAAAAACAGATTCACAATGGCTGTTAAAATCAGACTTCAGCGCCACGGAAAGAAGAATTTCGCATTCTTCCACATTGTTGTGGCTGACTCTCGCTCACCTCGCGACGGTCGTTTCATCGAGCAGCTCGGCTCCTACAACCCCAACACCAACCCCGCCACCATCATCCTCGACGGTGAAAGGGCTCTTGCTTGGCTCAATGTCGGTGCCCAGCCCACTCTCGTAACCCGCAGGATCCTCTCCTACGAAGGTGTGCTTCTCCGCAAGCACCTCCAGGGCGGTGTCGCCAAGGGTGCCCTCACCCAGGAGCAGGCTGACCAGAAGTGGAATGAGTGGAAGGCTCAGAGGGATGCCAAGGTCAACGCCAAGAAGGCAGGTCTCGTAAAGGCCGCTTCCGACAAGGCTAAGGCCGCATTAGAGGCTGAGAAGAAGGTCAATGCTGAAAGGGCCGAGGCCATCGCAAAGAAGGCCGAGGAGCTTGCAGAGGCTCAGCGCAAGGCTGCCGAAGAGGCTGCTGCAAAGGCCGCCGAAGAGGCTGCCCAGGAAGCACCTGCAGAGGAGGCTTAATCAGATGTCCGGGGCTTCTACAGAACTTCTGCGGATCGCCCGGGTACTGAAGTCCTACGGTACCGAAGGGGAAATCCTGCTTGGTTTCCGCGAGATCGATCCCGAGGACTTGAACCTCGAGGAACCGGTGTTCATCAAGTTCGATGGACTTCCGGTTCCCTTTTTTATTGAAAACTTCACCCTCAAGGGCACATCCAAGGCCCTTGTCCACTTAACTGGCATCAGATGCCTGGCGGACGCGGAGGAGATTGCAGGCAGCGATGTCTTCGCTCGCCGCTCCTCCATCGACAAACAGGAATATGATGACGAAGACCTCACCGTGGACATGCTGGTGGGATGGACCCTGCTCGATGAAGAAGGCACTGAAATCGGCAGGATTTCCGACTTCGAAGACATTCCCGGCAATCCCTGTCTCTATGTCGAGACCCAGTCAGGAACAGCAATGATCCCTCTTCACGAAGACCTGATCGTCGAGGTAGACGAAGAAACCCTCCGGATCTCCATGAGGATTCCCGAAGGGTTGCTATAAGTGATAGAATTCCCGTTTTATCTGCGAGCTTCCCACTCCGCCTTGACATCCTGATAGAAGGACGCCTGGGCCACTTGGGCGTAGGGAATAAGCCAGAACAAACCTATTCCGAGGGTGAACATGCTTAGGATGAACCATCCGGCAAAGCCGAGGTAGAGATAGAAAAGGTCGTACTTGTGACCCTTCATCATCTCGCAGCTTAGATCGATAGCCCTGTTTGCCGAGAGCTCGGGATAGTCCACGAGGATGTAATTGGTCATCGCATACGCCAGCGACTTGATTATTCCGGGAATGAAAAACAGAAGGGACCAAAGGAACACGAACACGGTCCTGAGGAAATACCCCCACACATGATGCCACCAGTTGCCGAAACCGATCTTCACTTCATTAGAGGTGACCCTGTCGTCACCTGTAAGAAGCAAAGCCTTGAAAGCATTGACTAGTCCGACAAGCAACGGGCCTGCGAGCAGGAACAGCCCGAAGAAATACACTCCGAAAAGCCCGGACATCACCTTGGCCGCGGCAAGGGCTGCAGGATCAGCCTTGAAAACCTCGATCTCGTAAGGAGCTATCAGCACCATCACCACCGCCACATAGACGATCACTGCGAGCACGGAAGGTCCCCACTTGCCCTTCAGGGCAGCCAGGGCTTCGTTCTTATAGTCTTTGTTGTCCCTCATGTCTGTTTAAAGATTAAAACTCCACGCTAAGCTGGATCATGAAATTGTCAAGGCAGAAGCAAGGAACAAACTTGCCACTTGAAGTCTCTACCCTGAACTTGACGGAATCGAAGGAACCCATGGTGATCTTCTTGTCCTGCATCTCCTTGGCCATCTCCCAGTCTTCCCACTCCTTGACGATCTGGAGCTCCCTTGTGGTGACATAGTCCACAAGATACTTGTCAAGGGAACCCACCAGGTTATTGTTGTTGTAGAACTCAATGATGACTTTGAGGAAGTCTCCGTCCTGGATCTCACCTGCTTCATAGAGCCTCATCGTGTACTCGGTGTTGTTGATGCAGCATCCAATTATCTGTGAATTGGCTGTGTAATAGCCGGAATAATCGAACACGATGTCATAGTCCGGCATGGTGGGAGTTTGAAGAAATCCCAGATAGCAGTTGCTGTCGTAGGCACCTGCGGCGTTACTGGCAGAGGTGAAATAAGCCTGGTCATCGGTGTCCTGGGTCCAGCCATGCTTGATGTTGAACTTGAAACCTCCTTCATATCCTTGGTTGAGCTCAGCCGACTTGGAGTTGAAATAGGTTATCTGCTCCCAAGAGAAGGTAGGAGAGAACATCATACTGTCAACGACATATTTGGGCATGTCACTTTCGTACATCTCGAAAGTCGTTCCGAGTGTGAAGGTAGATGAAGAACGCGTCCCCTTTTCCATACAGGAGACGAGGGAAAGGATTGCTGCAAATGCGGCTAATACCTTGATTGAATTTTTCATAATTATTTATTCTTTAATAGTTTAAAGTAAACATTCAATTGTTCCGACCATTTCAGTCGGGCCAGTGAGCCAGACCTGGGAAGCCGTGAGCGCTTCACCCTCGCCTTCCGGTTTGAACTCTACATCCATGATGGCAAGGGCTGTACGTACGGAATACTTCATTCCGCCTTCGGGCATTGCTTCTCCGGCGATCCCGCGTGAGCAGGCGGCAATCGCAGATGCCACGACGCCGGTCCCGCAGGCAAGGGTCTCAGCCTCGACTCCCTTTTCGAAAGTCCGAACGTGGAGTTCACGACCTACCGCCTGGACAAAATTCACATTCGTGCCCTGGGGGGCGAAACGAAGTTCATGACGGAGGGCCCTTCCTTCCGTGGCAACATCCATCGAATGGAGGCCGTCCGCGAACTTCACAAGGTGCCGGGTGCCCGTGTCAAGGAAGGAGGCGTCCAATTCGGGAATATATTCAATGCCGCTGACATCGGACATCTTCAAGCGGATAGTGTAGGACTGGTCCTTAGATGCGCTTAGATCCTTCGCTGCGCTCAGGATGACAGCGGTATGAAGGCCGTCAGGAGCCTCGAACACCACGGGGAACTTGCCGGAGACCACTCCAAGGTCGGCTGCGAAGGCGACTATGCACCGCCCTCCGTTGCCGCACATCATCCCGCTGCTGCCGTCGGGATTATAGAACTGCATGCGGAAATCCTTGGATTCGCTTCTCTCCAGGAGCATGACGCCGTCGGCTCCGAAACCCGTGTGCCTGTCACAAAGATGACGGACCTGGGCAGCCGAGAGAGACAGGAGGCCGTCCCGGTTGTCAGCAAGCAGGAAATCGTTGCCCGCCCCATGGTATTTGAAGAACTTCTGAAGCATCTATCTCAGCAAAGATTCAAGTTCGACGGAAGCGTCAGTCCTTCCGTCACGATATTTAACTATCACAGGGGTGTAAAGCTGGATGCCGGCATCCTTGCCCGGGCCTTTAGAGACGGGACGACTGCCGGAGACCACCACGGCCCCTGCGGGGACGACAGTCTGCCCGGATTCGGACTTAGGCAGGAACTCCCCTTTGGTGGCATCGTACAAGGAAGTCCCCTTCGTGATTATGACTCCGGAACCAATGACTGCAGACTCTCCGATGATCGTTCCCTCGTAGATTCCGCAGTTGCCGCCGATGAAGGCGTTGTCTTCCACTATCACTGGCAGGGCTCCGGCCGGTTCCAGGACACCTCCGAGCTGGGTGGCGGCGGAGATGTGAACATTCTTTCCGACCTGGGCACAGGATCCGACAAGGGCATGGGAGTCGATCATGGTGCCTTCATCGACATAAGCTCCGATGTTGACGTAGGCGGGAGGCATCATGATCACGGAAGGAGCGAGGTAGGATCCGCACCGGACGCTGCTGCCGCCGGGAACAATCCTGACCCTGTCTTCCATGGAAAACTTCCGGAGCGGGAGGGTGTCCTTGTCGAAGAACGACCATTCATCCTTTGACATGTCCACTAGTTTCCCGATCCTGAAACCTTCCAGGATGGCCTCCTTGATCCAGGCATTCACCTTCCAGGCCCCGCCAACCTTCTCGGCAACCCTGATCTCACCCTTTTCGAGGGCCTTTATGACTTCGAAGAAATCCATCATATTCCTAAATCCGCGATAACGCGATTCATTGCATCAAAAGTTGAAGAAATTGCTTTCGTGAGCGGCAGGCGCATCTCGGGAGCACAGAGTCCGAGGATCGAGAGGCCGGCCTTTGCAGGAATAGGATTGCTCTCCACGAAGCAGGCATCATAAAGAGGAGCAAGCTCTGCATCCCTCTTTCTTGCCTCCTCGACATCCCCGGCCTGGAGCGCTTCAACCAGTCCCACCATCTGCTTGGGAGCGATGTTGGAGGCGACGCTGATAATTCCGTCACCGCCGAATTCCATGATAGGAAGGGTCTGGTCATCGTTGCCGCTGAAGACCTTGAAACCTTCAGGACGGCCCTCAACCACCTTGCGGATCTGCTCCAGATTGCCGGAAGCCTCCTTTACAGCGATCACTCCAGGGATGCCGGCGACTCGGATGGTAGTCTCGGCAGTCATGTTGGTGCCGGTCCTGCCCGGGACATTGTAGACTACTATCCCCTTCGATGTTGAAGCAGCGATCGCTGAAAAATATTCATAGATACCCTGCTGGGTGGGTTTGTTGTAGTAAGGCACCACCACCAGCCATGCATCGGGGCCATAGGGCTCGAGCAGCCTGATGTTGCGGATGGTTGCTGCCGGAGAATTTGTGCCGACACCGGCCACTATGGGCCTGTCGGGGCAGAGTTCACGGGTGATCCTGAGCAATTCGCACTTCTCGTCATCTTCCAGGCAGGGAGTCTCGGCAGTCGAGCCGAGGGGGACGAGAAAATGTATTCCCGCCTCAACCTGACGCCTTACAAGGCGCCTGTAAGCATCAAAATCCACTTTTCCATCCCTGAAGGGAGTGGCAAGGGCGGTTCCGCATCCTTTGAGTTCCATTTCAGTCTTCTTTGAAAAACAATTCCTTGAATTCGTGTACTCCAGTCAGTCCTTCGGTCATCGTGGCAGCGACCACGGCGCCTTCGGCGAATCCCTTCCGGGAGAAGGCCTCATGTTCGAGGGTGATACGGTCGTTGCCTCCTTCGAATCCGACGGTGTGGATTCCGGCAACCTCGCCCACCCTTACGGAGGCTATGTCAGGCTTGCAGCACATTCCTTCCTCAACCACCTCGCCGAGGGACTTCGCGGTCCCGCTCGGAGCGTCGAGCTTGTGAACATGATGCTTTTCAACAATGTAGGGTGAATACCCTCCCGCCTTGCCCAGGTACTTCGACACGAGGGCGACGGCGGCAGAGAGGACGTTCACGCCGACCGAATAGTTTGACGAGTAGATCATCGGGGTGCCGTTCTTCTCGAAACAGGCGATGACCTCGTCCTTTATGTCATTCCAGCCGGTTGTACCGACGACCACGGCCTTGAAATTCTCCGCCAAGGCAGGATAATTGGCCCTGAAAGCATCAGGGGTTGTGAAATCGATGCAGACACACTCCCTGGCCAGTTCCTTGTCAAAAGCAGCGATGTCCTCGCTTGCACCGACGCACTCGATGCCCCTTGCCTTGAGCGCAGCTTCCACCATGTGGCCCATGCGGCCGTAACCGCTGATTACTACCTTGATCATCACTTATTGAATATGTACTCGTGAAGACTGTCCAGAGTTGCCTGGAGCTTCTCATGATCGATGACGAAACTCTCGCTCATCATGTTGGCGCTCATTGCTGCGATGTGGACCTTGCCGGACACGCTGATGACCTTGTCACCTATGCCCTCGAAACCGACGATTCCGCGTCCGACAACCGAGATCAGTGCCTTGTCACGGAACACTGTGACCGACGCCCACTTCTCGATTGCCTCCAAAGCCTCCTTGAGTCCGTCCACCTCTTCAGGAATCACCAAACAGACTTCCGACTCGGTAGCCCCGGACAAGGTAACGGGAATCCTCCTGGGGTAGAGTTCCGCAAAGACCTTGCCCAGCATCCTGGTCACACCCTCGAGCTTGGAAGACTCGATCTTGACAAATAGGATATTGTCCCTGAAGGCTATCGACTTGGGGCCATCCGGAGCCTGGTCGCCCCTGACCACCAGAGTGCCCTCGCATGAAGGATTGGTGGAATTCAGCACCTTGATGGGGATGTTCTTCTTCCTGGCCGGCTCAATGGTCAGCGGGTGCAGGACCCTGGCTCCCATCGCAGCCATCTCAGCGGCCTCCTCATAGGAGACAACGTCGATCTTGCCGGTGTTGGAGACCACCCTAGGGTCGGCAGTACGTATTCCGTCCACATCAGTCCAGATCTCAACCCTGGCTGCATCCAGGGCCATTCCGAAGATGGCGGCCGAATAGTCGGAGCCCTCGAAACCAAGCACAGAGGTCACACCTTTGTCAGTGGATGCGACGAAGCCCTGGGTCAGGATGACGTCGGTGCCGCGGGATTCAAGCCCCACGATCCGTTTTACATTCGCCTCGGTCACGTCGAGGTCAGGACGGGCATAGAGATAATTGTCGTCGGTAGTGATCATCCTCCTGGCATCGATCCAGTGGCAGCTGATGCCGTTGGCATTGAATGCGTAGGCGATGATTGTAGAAGAAAGGAGTTCGCCGGTGGAGATAATCCTGGCCTCGCTGCGCGGGGAAAGCTCGCCGATCAGGCAGACTCCGCTGACAAAGGTCTCGAGGTCCGAAATGAGTCTTTCAACGTCCTCAAGGCAGTTCTCGAGCAGTCTCTGATTGTCAGCCAGCAAGTTCTTGGCAAGGTTGAAATGCCTTTCCCTGAGCTGCCTGAGGAGATCCTTCACCCCGTCTTCATGCTGAGCCTCGGCCTCCTCGGCCAGCATGCAGAGCAGCCTGGTCACCTTGGCAAGAGCTGAAACCACGACGAGCGGCTTCTCCTTAAGGCGGCCGCTTACAATGGAAATCACCCTGCCGATAGCTTCCTCGTTCTGAACGGAGGTTCCTCCGAATTTAATGATAATCATGTCGTTAATATATTAAGTTCGTTCGTTTCATTTCAATTCCGTCGCAGCCTTGAAGATCATGATGTCCTGGCTGACAGCCTTCTCCATCTCAGAGACGGAGACATATTCCTTAGGAGTGTGGGCAACGAGGATGGAGCCGGGACCACAGATCGCTCTCCGGGCGAATCTGTCGAGACGCGGAGCATCGCTGCCGAATGAAACCGGCTTGGATTCTATGCCCTTCACAGCATGGAAAAATTCCTGAGGTGTGTCGCCCCCGAAAGCCTGGACGGCCGTTCCGGGAGGGCAGGCCTTGAGCAGTTTGTCCTGTATGGTTGCATCCGTCTTGAAGGTGGTCCTGAAATAGATCCTGAAACGGACTTCAGGGCTCAGCACATTCTGGGGATTGTCACTCAGGAGGTCGCCCACGTTCCAAGTGGTGGGACCGAGCACCGGATCCTTCGGGAACCTGGTGATCCTCAGTGTGTTCATAACATCCACAAACTTCTCCACCGCACTTTCTCCATGCTCGGGGTAGCCCGAATGGCAGGCTTTCCCGGGGATGGTCACTTCGAAAGCCTTGGTTCCCTTGGCCGCAGTAGCCAGGCAGTTGTCCGTCGGTTCCCCGACCAGGACGAACGACCCGCCCGGCCGGTCCTTTGAATATGCCTTCGCGCCGAAAGACCCTGTCTCCTCGCCCGAAAGCAGCAACAGGCCGAAGTCCGTGAAGCCCTCCTCCTGAAGCCTCAGGCAGGCGTTGTACATAGTGAATATCTGGCCTTTGGCATCACAACTGCCACGACCCTTGATGATGGTGTCGTCAACTTCCGAGATTCTCCCGTCGGGAAGGACGTCCCCCTTCCTGACAAGTTCCACGCTTGGTGGGATGTAGGGAGGGACAGTGTCCATGTGGGTGCAGAAGACAAAAGAAGGATGGCTGGTTCCTGACCAGTCGAAGAGCAGGTTGAGCGTTCCGTCGCCAACCTCCTGTTCGATCACCCCCGGGGCCTTCAGCCTCTCTTTCAGGAAGAGCGCCAGGCGCCTTTCTTCACCTGAAGTTGAAGGGATTCCGAGTATTTCCAGGAAAAAGTCCAGATCCATCTTTGACCGCTTTTGTGCATATTCCTTCAAAGATAGTGATTTTTGGACAATATTCCCTTGCTACAAGCTATTTACCTGAAGGACTGTCCAGTCGAAGCTCAGGTTTTCTGGAGGAAGTGCGCCTCAATCCGACGGAAAGAAGCAGGGCGACAATGCAGATTACAACGAACATTATTTCCACTCCAACCGCTCCGGAAGCAGCAGTCTTTGCCGAAGGAGCTGCCAGGATCCTCCCTGCAAACATCTTGAACAGCATCAATCCAAGGTTCTGCACCCAGTAGATCAAGGAATAGGCTGTTCCAAGTACCTTTGACGGGACAAGTTTAGGGACGCTGGGCCACATGGCTGCTGGTACAAGGGAATAACCGAACCCGAGGAAGACCATGGAGAGGTAACCGTAGAAAGGCACACCGGCAGGCGCAAAAGCCAAGAACAAGTGTGCAATGAGAGCAAGAATGGCTCCTGCAACCATCCAACGCGTTCCTTTGCCAATCTTGTCCACCATGATTCCGAACAATGGCGCAAAGATCACCGTCGAGAACGGCAGCATGGAGACCATCCAGCTCGCGGCCTCGACAGGCACTCCGAAACGAGGAATCAGGATCGCGCTGGCGAATTTCTTGAATGAGATGATACTGCTGTAGAAGAACACGCACAGAAGGGCGATCATTATGAACTGCTTGTTCTTAAGGAGCCCCAGGACATCCTTGAAGCGGAAAGCTTCGCTATCGGAGCTGTCATCTTGAGAGAGCACAGCTCCCGAAGGATCTTTCCGGTCAAACCTTGCATCCATCGCCACGAAGACAGCCCACAGAATCATGCCTGCAGCCATCAAGCCAAGGCCGAGGAAGGCAGGTCTGGCTGTCTCCGCCAATGAATATATCTCCCCGGGAGCCTTTGCAGCCACCAATCTCGGCGAGATGACCAGGGCAAATGCAGTTCCGAGTCTTGCAATAGCAAGCTGAAGTCCCATAGCGAAAGCCATCGGTCCATCCTTGAACCATTTTGCTATGGAACGTGTCACAGCTACCCCCGCAATTTCACTTCCAAGGCCGAACAGCATGCATCCCGCATAGGCAACACTCAGAGAGGTCTTAGGAGGTAAGCCGGAAGTGATGGCCCACGCAACCAGGGCGGCACCGCCGGCCATCATACCGACAAAGATCGATCCGGTTATCCTGACACCCCATTTATCCAGAAGCATTCCACAGATAACCAGACCGCCGAACACGCATAGGACAGAATAACCGCTGGTATACAGTCCATAATCAGCAGCGTTCCAGCCCAATTCAATCAATGAAGGGTTTTCGAAGAGATGCGACAGTGTGCTGAACATGTCGTCGAAAAAGTACGATGCGAACATCGGCACAACCAGACAGGCCAGCGCCAACCATGGTGCCACCTTCATTGATTTGGATCTATCTTTCATCTATATCCTATTCAGTGATATTCGGTTCCTCGAGGCCGAGGTGCTTCTTCTTGTCGACGACCTTGAGGTAAAGGCCGATCAGCATGGCTGCGATTCCAAGGCAGGCAAGCATGACGAGAGCCCAGGTGTAGTTGAGCTGGTCAGGAGCGGTGCCGGGGGCGTTGGTCTTGGTCAGCACATTGCCGATGAGGATCGGGAAGAGCCAGAGGCCGATGTTCTGGATCCAGAAGATGAGCGCATAGGCCGAGCCGATGATCTTCTCGTCCACGAGCTTGGGCACTGAAGGCCAGAGGGCTGCAGGGACCAGTGAGAAGCTGGCACCGAGGACGAGGATGGTGACGTAGGCCACGATGGCTCCGCCGACTGCACTGCCCTTGAACAGAGGCAGGATGAAGGCGAAGGTGAGGTGGCAGAAGACCAGCAGGATAGAGCCGAAGAGCAGCATGGAGGCAGCCTTGCCCTTATGGTCGACATAATTGCCGAGGATAGGGGTGATGGCCACGGCCAGGAGCGGGAAGACGGCGAAAATGGTCTCGGCTGTGCCCCTCTTGAAACCCATCACGCAGTAGATGACCAGGGCGACGATGGCAACTGCCATGAGGCCGTATTTCATTCCCTTGTTGTTCTTGATGAAGTTGCTGGCGAAGGCGCAGACAGCCACGATGAGCATGATGATGTACTGCACGATCGTCACGGCTTCACCTGCCCAGAAAGATCCGGCTGCAGGTTCTGTCAGGGTAAGGTTGCACTGAAGCATGTTGACAGCGTACTTCTGGAACGGGAAGATAGCTGAATAATAGAGCACGCAAAGAAGGGCAACGAGCCAGAAGCCAAGGCTGGAAAGGATCTTGCCGATGTCCTTGACCTTGAACGGATCGTCTTTCTCTTCGGCCTCGCCGGTTTGGCTGTCCAGCTTCTTGTCCATGAAGAAATAAGTGATGAACATGATCAGGGCGATGCAGAGCAGGACTACTCCGAAGGCTACCGAACGGCTGACGCTGATCTGTCCGCCGAGCTTTGCGAAATAAGGCGAGAAGATCATGCAGGTGGCAACACCCAGGCGGGCAAGAGCCATCTCGGAACCCATGGCCAGGGCTGTCTCGCGGCCTTTGAACCACTTGACGATACCACGGCTGACGGTGATTCCGGCCATCTCGCATCCGCATCCGAAGATCATGAAGCCGATGGCTGCGAACTTGGCCGATGCAGGCATGCCCTTGTAGAACGGGAGGACATCGTCGATGAAGCCGATCCCTGTGTGCCAATTGAGATGGGTCGTGAACCAGTTCTCAATGCCTGATCCCATGAAGGGTTCGCTGATCGCATAGTACTTGATAAGACCGCCCAGGAGCATAACTGCTCCGGAGAGCA
This sequence comes from Bacteroidales bacterium, assembly GCA_017469745.1. Classification (GTDB taxonomy): domain Bacteria; phylum Bacteroidota; class Bacteroidia; order Bacteroidales; family UBA932; genus Cryptobacteroides. The sequence continues at coordinate 30,575 of JAFUFS010000018.1, forward strand.
CCGCCGTAAAGCGGACGCCCATCTTATCCAGGATGATGCCGGCGAAGATCAGGAAGAACACGAAGACGTTGAGGAAGGTCTCGGCTCCCTCCATCGTGCCGAATGCCTTGGAATCCCAGCCTCTGGTGGACTCCATCAAGTCCTTGATAGGAGAGAGGATGTCCATGAAGATGTAGGAGCAGAACATTCCGAGCGCAAGGAGCAGCAGGGCCGTCCAGCGCATCGCGGAAGAATCCCTGAGGGTTGTTTTTACAGTCGTTTCAGACATAATCGGAAAATTTATTGTTATTATTCTTTAAAATCCAGCAATATTGAAAAGTACCGTAGGCAAAAGTAACACAAATCCTGCAAGAATCAATGCAACTACGGTCTTCCAGACCCACTTCAGCCATTGTGAATATGGAACCTTTGCCATGCCGAGGGCGGCGATGAGCACCCCCGAGGTAGGCGTGAGCATATTCGTAAAACCGTCTCCAAACTGGAAGGCAAGCACCATGGACTGCCGCGAGAGGCCGATCATGTCGCAGAAGGGAGCCATCACCGGAATGGTGATCGCTGCCTTGGCAGTGGCACTTGGGATTACAAGGTTGATGACGGTCTGGATCCCGTACATCAGGGCAAGGGAGGCTGTCTTTCCAGCCTCGCCCAGACCGGATTCCATCCCGTGAAGGATGGTGTCGAGGATGTGGCCGTCCTGGAGAATGAGGATTATTCCTGAAGCCAGGCCGACCACCATGGCGGCGGAAAGGATGTCCTTGGCTCCGGCAAGGAACTGTTCGGCTATCTTGTTGGCTCCGTAGCCTGCGATGCTTCCGCAAAGGATGCCCATGGCGAGGAAGAGGGCGGAGATTTCCGCCATGTACCACTTGAATTTCGTAACTCCGAAGATAAGGGCGACGACTGTGAGGAGGAGGATCCATAGGATGGCCTTCCGGCGTCCGTTGGACTCCTGACCTTCGGACGGCAGATCCTTCGCTTCGCTAGGCAGATCCTTCGCTTCGCTCAGGATGACAGGGTGGGAGTCATTGACTGCGCGGGAGCTTTTTATCCTGGAGGCATAAACCAATGTGAATATTATGCAGGCAGCCGTCAGCAAGGCCCAGCAGAAGATGCGGTAACCCATGCCAGAAAACATCGGCAGGTCAGCCATCTCCTGGGCAATCCCTACGGTGAAAGGATTGAGGAAGGCGCTCGAAAAGCCTACGTTGGAGGCCACGTAGACCACCAGGAGACCCACGATGGCATCATAGCCCATGGCTATGACCAAGGGAACAACTATTCCTACGAACGGGATTGTCTCTTCACTCATGCCGAAGACTGCACCACCGAGGGAGAACAGGACAATCAGGCCTGAGAGCACCAGTTTGTCGTACTTCCCGGCCGCCTTGATGAACTTCTCTATTCCAAAGGAGACTGCTCCGGTGGAGTTGAGGATCCAGAAAGCTCCGCCCACGATAAGGATGAAGACTATGATCCCGGCCTGTTTCACGAATCCGTTGTAGAGGGCGGAGAAAACCTGCCATGATTGCGGGGAAGGGTCAAGCCTCTCATAGGTTACGTTCCCGTCGGCTGCGGTGACATACTGCCCGGCAGGCACGAAGAATGTAGCCAGGGCGCACAACAGGATGATCGCCGAGATGATGACATATGTGTTCGGGAACTGCTTCATGACCCTGCGAAGTTAACTATTATTGAAATAAAATCGTACCTTTGTCCGACCAAGTTTTTTGCATGTACAAGATTCTGGACAAAGTCGACACTCCGCAGGACCTGAGGAAGCTGGACATTTCCGAGCTGCCCGGGCTCTGCGACGACATAAGGGACTACATAGTACGCTGCTGCGCCGACAATCCCGGGCACCTGGCTTCCAGCCTCGGTGCCGTGGAACTAATCGTCGGAATGCACTACGTCTTCGACACTCCTTTTGACAAGCTGGTCTTCGACGTAGGCCACCAGGCCTATGCCCACAAGATCATCACCGGAAGGAAGGAAGCCTTCAAGGGCAACCGCAAGAAGGACGGCATCAGCGGATTCCCTAACAGGGACGAAAGCCCCTACGACGCCTTCGGTGCCGGACACGCTTCAACTTCGATCTCCGCGGCTCTCGGGCTTGCCCAGGCAGCCCAGATCTCCGGACTGAAAGAAAAGGTCGTGGCGATGATCGGCGATGGGGCCATGACGGGCGGACTTGCCCTAGAAGGCCTGAACAATGCAGGAGACAGCGGCACCGACATCCTGGTCGTACTGAACGACAATGACATGGCTATCGACGGCAACCGCGGAGCCTTGCATTCATATCTCCTGAAAGTCACCACCGATCCTGCCTACAACAAGATCAAGACCCATGTCTGGGAAAGTCTCGGGGCCGGAAAGTTCCGAAACTGGGTCCAGGGAATAGTGCGCAAGGCAAAGTCCGGGCTGGTCACCAGATCAGGAGGAGACCTCTTCGAGGCTTTCGGATTCAGGTATTTCGGTCCCATCGACGGCAACGACATCCGCGAGGTGGTCAACACCCTCCGCAGGCTCAAGGAAATCAAGGGCCCGAAGATCCTGCACACATGCACGGTGAAAGGAAAGGGTTACGCCCCCGCTGAAGCCGATCCTACGACATGGCATGCCCCGGGCAGGTTCGACCCTGAGACCGGAGAAAGAGTCAAAGGTTCAGGAACCGGAAAAGACCGTTACCAGGATGTTTTCGGAGAGGTGCTCTGCGAGATGGCTTCAAAGGATCCCAAAGTCGTGGGAATCACCCCGGCTATGGCCACAGGGAGCGGAATGACCGCTTTCGCTGAACAGTTCCCTGACAGGTTCTTCGATGTCGGAATCGCTGAAGAACATGCCGCCACATTCTCCGCCGGACTCGCAGCAGGAGGCATGAAACCATATTGCTCGATCTATTCCTCATTCGCCCAGAGGGCTTACGACGAGATCATCCACGACGTGGCACTGCAGCACCTGCCTGTGGTGTTCTGCTTCGACAGGGCTGGCGTGGTCGGTGAAGACGGAGCCACCCATCAGGGCGTCTTCGACCTGGCGGCAATGAGGAGCATCCCGAACACGATAATCGCGGCGCCCAAGGACGAGGCCGAATTGAAGGACATGCTCTACATGGGTCTGGACATCAGCGACGGCCCTTATATTATAAGGTACCCGAGGGGACTTGGGGAAGGAGTGCCATGGAGAGAATCCGGACCTTCGAAGATAGAGGCCGGAAAGGCCGAGCTTCTGGTCGAAGGATCAGAAGTGGCTGTGCTAGCCCTCGGACCTTCGGCAAACCGTGCAGCCGAGGCGGCAAAGAAGCTGAAGGAAGAGACCGGAAAGTGTCCTGCTGTCTGGAACGTACGCTTCCTAAAACCATTCGACACGGCAATGCTCGAATCCCTCAAGGGCTTCAGGGCGATAGTGACGATAGAGGACGGATCCCTGAAGGGAGGACTCTTCAGCGAGGTCAGTGAATATGCCTCCTCTCATGGCATGGAGGCCCGCGTGGAGGGCCTTGGAGTGCCGGACAGGTTCATCCCTCACGCATCCGCGACAGAGCAGCGCCGGAGCTTCGGACTGGATTGTGAAGGAATATATTCACAACTTCTGGGACTCTTCAAAAATAATTGAAAAAGTTTTGGAGAATCGGATTAAATCCCTATCTTTGCAGTCCCTTTTCCAAAGGGTGTCTTTGAAATAATGCCGAAATAGCTCAGTTGGCCAGAGCACGTGATTTGTAATCTCGGGGTCGTGGGTTCGAATCCCTCTTTCGGCTCTAGCCTTCTTAAACTGTTTCGAACAACTTGGGGGGATCGCATAGCGGCAATTGCGGCGGACTGTAAATCCGCTCCTTCGGGTTCGGTGGTTCGAGTCCACCTCCCCCCACCAGAATTTTGCGGAAGTAGCTCAGTTGGTAGAGCATCAGCCTTCCAAGCTGAGGGTCGCGAGTTCGAACCTCGTCTTCCGCTCCAGCAAATAAAAGCCGGTGTAGCTCAGGGGTAGAGCGCATCCTTGGTAAGGATGAGGTCATGAGTTCAAATCCCATCACCGGCTCAAATTGCGTGTAATTACTTTAATTCATAATATTATGGCAAAAGAAACATTCCAAAGAACCAAACCGCATGTCAACATCGGTACAATTGGCCATGTTGACCACGGTAAAACCACCTTGACTGCCGCCATCACCAAGGTTCTCGCTGAGAGAATCGCTGGTAATGCCGATAAGATCAAGACCTTCGACCAGATCGACAATGCTCCCGAAGAGAAGGAGCGTGGTATCACCATCAACTCGGCCCACGTCGAGTACGAGACTGCAAACCGCCACTATGCACACGTAGACTGCCCAGGCCACGCTGACTACGTTAAGAACATGGTTACTGGTGCAGCCCAGATGGACGGTGCTATCCTCGTTGTCGCTTCTACCGATGGTCCTATGCCTCAGACCCGTGAGCACATCCTGCTCGCACGTCAGGTCAACGTCCCTAAGATCCTTGTCTTCATGAACAAGGTCGACCTCGTTGACGATGAGGAAATGCTTGACCTCGTCGAGATGGAAATCCGCGACCTCCTTGCTTTCTACCAGTTTGATGAGGACTGCCCCATCATCCGTGGTTCTGCTCTTGGTGCCCTCAACGGCGAGAAAGAGTGGGAAGACAAGGTCATGGAACTCATGGATGCTGTTGACAACTACATTCCCCTTCCGGAGCGTCTGGTTGACAAGCCCTTCCTCATGCCTATCGAGGACATCTTCTCTATCACCGGTCGTGGTACTGTCGTTACCGGTCGTATCGAGGCTGGTACCATCCATGTTGGTGACCCTGTCGAGCTCGTCGGATTCGACGATGAGCCTCGCAACACCGTCGTCACCGGCGTTGAGATGTTCCGCAAGCTTCTCGACCAGGGTGAGGCAGGTGACAACGTAGGTCTCCTCCTCCGTGGTATCGACAAGAAGGAAGTCAAGAGAGGTGAGGTCGTTGCTAAGCCGAAGTCCATCACTCCTCACACCGAGTTCAAGGCTCAGATCTACGTCCTGAAGAAGGACGAAGGCGGCCGCCACACTCCTTTCCACAACCACTATCGTCCGCAGTTCTTCATCCGTACACTTGATGTTACCGGTGAGATCATGCTTCCCGAGGGTGTGGAGATGGTTATGCCTGGCGACAACGTCGAGATCACCGTCAAGCTAATCACCCCTGTCGCTATGAACGAGGGCCAGCAGTTCGCTATCCGCGAGGGCGGCCGTACCGTCGGTGCAGGTCAGGTGATCAAGGTTATCGAGTAATCCGGCTTACCTGGAATCAAGGTGGCGCTCATGTCATCCTGAGCGCAGCGAAGGATCTGCAGGCGCCACCTGACACAGGGGAATAGAACAAGGGTAGTTCAGCGGTCTCCAAAACCGTCGATGTGGGTTCGAATCCTGCTTCCCCTGCAAAATATCAAAGGTTACGATTTGGTAATTGTTTAACAGACACCGCATCCGCTTCCAAATTGTGGTGTCCATTAAATGCAAAGATGAGAAAGTTCATTAACTATTGCAAAGAGTCCTACGTAGAACTCACCAAGAAGGTTGCATGGCCCTCCTGGAACAAGCTGCAGAGTTCAGCTCTCCTGGTCATGGTCGTGACTGTGCTTCTTGCTCTGGTGCTCTTCGTAATCGACTTCGCTTTCGAGCATCTCATGACAGCGATCTACACGTTGTAATTTATCGATTACCATGGGTGACATGAAATGGTATGTCCTTAGGACAGCAGGAAGCAAGGAAAAGAAGGCCGCAGAATATCTTGAGAAAGAAATCGAGCGGTTCAAACTGCAGGATCAGGTTGCGCAGGTTCTCGTACCGGTGAAGCGCGAGATCGTGACCAAGAATGGCAAGAGGAAAGTGGTCGAAAGGCTGCTTTATCCTGGTTATGTGCTTATTCAGGCCACTCTCAGCCCGGAGCTCGAGTTCATCATCCGCAACGACGTTCCCGGCATGTCCGGTTTCCTTACTGAAAAGAGAACTACCGGTTCACTTACCGAAAGGGTGCCTGTGCCGATTCGTGACGAGGAGGCCCAGTACATCATTGGCAATCAGGATCAGAACGTAGACAATCCAGTTGAAACAGAGGTAAACTTCGAAATCGGAGAATCCGTCAAGATCACCGATGGACCGTTCAGCGGTTTCAGCGGTACCGTAGACGCGATCGAAGAGGACAGAAGCAAGCTCAAGGTGATAGTTGTGATTTTCGGCAGGAAGACCCTGCTGGAACTCAGCTTTACTCAAGTAACAAAAGAATAACAAACAATTATGGCAAAAGAAGTTACCGGATTTATCAAGCTCCAGATCAAAGCAGGAGCCGCTAATCCAGCACCTCCGGTAGGACCGGCACTCGGTTCCAAAGGCTTGAACATCATGGACTTCTGCAAGCAGTTCAATGCCGCGACGCAGGCCGCCGCCGGCAAGATCCTGCCTGTGGTTATCACTGTCTATTCAGACAAGTCCTTCACGTTCGAAGTCAAGCAGCCTCCCGTGGCTATCTCCCTCAAGGAAGCCGCAAAGCTCCAGAAAGGTTCCGGAGAGCCTAACCGCAGGAAGGTCGCTACCATCACCTGGGACCAGGTGAGGACGATCGCCGAAGGCAAGATGCCTGACCTCAATGCCTTCACCCTCGCTTCCGCGATGAGAATGGTCGCCGGGACTGCAAGGAGCATGGGTATCAAGGTCACAGGAGAATTTCCCGAGAACCTTTAAAATTTCACACGCAACATGAGCAGAATTACTAAAAACCAGAAGGCGGTCGCTTCCAAGTACGACTCCTCTACACTTTATCCTCTTGCCCAGGCATGTGAAATGCTTAAGGACATAACCTACACCAAGTTCGATGCATCCGTTGAGATCACCACGAACCTCGGTGTCGACCCTCGTAAGGCCAACCAGATGATCCGTGGCGTTGTCACCCTTCCTCATGGAACCGGTAAGGTGGTCAGGGTCCTTGTACTCTGCACCCCCGACAAGGAGACCGAGGCAAAGGAAGCAGGCGCTGACTATGTCGGTCTTGACGAGTACGTCGAGAAGATCAAGGGCGGCTGGACAGACGTTGATGTCATCATCTGTACTCCTTCAGTCATGGCTAAGGTCGGTGCACTGGGCCGTATCCTCGGACCTAGAGGCCTCATGCCTAACCCCAAGACCGGAACAGTTACGATGGACGTTGCAAACGCTGTCAAGGACGTCAAGGCCGGTAAGATCGACTTCAAGGTCGACAAGACCGGAATCATCCATGCAGCCATCGGTAAGGTCTCGTTCACTCCCCAGCAGATCTGCGAGAATGCAACCGCATTCCTGAACGAGGTCCTCAAACTGAAGCCCCAGGCTCTCAAGGGCACTTACATGAAGGGTGCTACACTTTGCACCACCATGAGCCCTGCACTTAAGATAGATACCAAGGCATTCATTAGCGGAAGCGCTGAATAAAAAGCATTCAAGTCATGAAAAAAGAACTCAAGTCTCAGATCATTGAAAGCATCTCGGCGCAGCTTCAGAAGTACCCTAACTTCTACCTCGCAAACATCGAGGGACTGAATGCCGGTCAGACAGTTACTCTCCGCCGTGCCTGCTTCGACGAGGGCATCAAGCTCAGCGTCGTTAAGAACACCCTGTTCGCACACGTCATCAAGGGCCTTGACAACGAAGAGATGAAGAACATCATCCCCGTCCTCGAAGGCAACACGGCTATCATGTACAGCGAGTCTCCCAACGGTCCTGCAAAGCTCATCAAGAAGCTGCAGAAGGACCTCGGCGGCAAACCCGAACTCAAGGGTGCCTACGTCCAGGAGTGCGCTTTCATCGGAGCCGACAAGCTCGACGAACTCTGCGCAATCAAGTCCAAGGAAGAGCTCATCGGAGACATCATCTCCCTCCTCCAGGCCCCTATGCGCAATGTCATCTCCGCTCTCCAGAATGGTGGCGGACAGACCATCGCCGGTCTCGTCAAGACTCTCTCGGAAAAAGAAGAAAAATAATAACAATAAACAATTCAAAAATTATCAATTATGGCAGATGTAAAAGCACTTGCAGAAGAGTTGGTTAACCTTTCTGTAAAAGACGTTCAGGAACTCGCAAAGGTTCTCAAGGAAGAGTATGGTATCGAGCCTGCAGCAGCTGCAGTAGCAGTTGCCGGTCCCGCAGCCGCCGCTGAGGCAGCTCCCGCCGAGCAGACCGAATTCGACGTTGTCCTCACCTCCGCCGGCCAGGCGAAGCTGCAGGTCATCAAGGCCGTCAAGGAAGCCCTCGGTCTCGGACTGAAGGAAGCCAAGGACCTTGTTGACGGAGCCCCTGCCAAGGTGAAGGAGAAGGTCTCCAAGGCAGAAGCTGAGCAACTGAAGGCTGCCCTCGAAGAGGCAGGCGCCGAAGTTGAGGTTAAATAAACCAGCTTCCCCTTGCGGGATTATCATCAGGTTTAGAGCCTAGTGGGCTCTAAACCTTTTTGTCGTATTTAGTTTTTCTCCATTTCCTCTAAAGGCAGAACATGTCAAAAAAGACTAACAACAAGCGAATTGTATTCGCTACATCCAAGATTCTGGAATATCCTGACCTTCTGGAAGTTCAGTTGAAATCTTTCAAGGATTTCTTCCAGCTGGAGACGACACCTGAGAACAGGAAGAACGAAGGCCTCTTCCAGGTGTTCCAGGAGATATTCCCGATCGAAGACACGAGGAACAACTACAAGCTCGAGTTCATCGACTATTTCATTGATCCTCCGCAGTATTCGATTGAAGAGTGTCTTGAAAGAGGACTTACTTACAATGTTCCTCTGAAGGCAAAACTCCGCCTTTCATGCACAGATCCGGAGCATGAGGACTTTGATACGAGAGTCCAGGACGTGTACCTCGGCAACATCCCTTACATGACCCCCGCCGGTACATTCGTCATCAACGGATCAGAAAGAATCATCGTCTCGCAGCTGCACCGCTCCCCCGGAGTGTTCTTCGACCAGAGCATGCACGCGAACGGAACAAAGCTTTATTCAGCCAGGATAATCCCCTTCAAAGGTTCCTGGATTGAATTCGCAACGGACATCAACAATGTCATGTACGCCTACATCGACCGTAAGAAGAAGTTGCCTGTGACAACCCTTCTGCGCGCGATCGGCTACAATTCTGACAAAGACATCATCGACATCTTCGGCCTGGCAGACGAAATCGAGGCCACACCTGAGAGCCTCGAGGCAAACAAGGGAAGGAAATTCGCCGCAAAGGTACTGAAGACCTGGACTGAGGACTTCGAAGATGAGGACACCGGTGAGGTCATCCCCATCGAAAGGACGATCGCCATCGTAGAGAGAGGCGAGGTCCTCGACGACGACACCATCGCCAGGATTGGCGACACTGAAGTCAAGACTATCTTCCTTCAGAAGGATGAGGCCAATTCGAATGAATATGCCATCATCTACAACACCCTCCAGAAGGATCCTACCAACACTGAGATCGAAGCGGTCAACTACATCTACAAACAGCTACGTAATTCGGAACCGCCGGATGAGGCAACTGCAAGGGATGTCATCGACAAGCTCTTCTTCTCCGAGAAGAGGTACGACCTCGGAATCGTCGGAAGGTTCCGCCTCAACAAGAAACTCGGGCTCGGCACCGATCCCGAAGTCAGGGTGCTTACCAACAACGACATCATCGAGATCATCAAGTATCTCATCCAGCTGATCAACTCCAAGGCAACCGTCGACGACATCGACCACCTGAGCAACAGGCGCGTACGTACCGTCGGTGAGCAGCTTGCCAACCAGTTCAGCGTAGGCCTCTCCAGGATGGCAAGGACCATCCGCGAAAGGATGAACGTCCGCGACAGCGAGCAGTTCAATCCTATCGACCTGATCAACGCCAAGACCCTCTCTTCCGTGATCAACTCATTCTTCGGCACCAGCCAGCTGAGTCAGTTCATGGATCAGACCAACCCTCTGGCCGAGATCACCCACAAGAGGCGTCTTTCCGCTCTCGGCCCCGGAGGTCTCTCCAGAGACAGGGCCGGATTCGAGGTCCGAGACGTTCACTACACCCATTACGGCCGTCTCTGCCCTATCGAGTCCCCTGAAGGTCCGAACATCGGACTTATCTCTTCCCTGTGCGTCTACGCAAGGATCAACCAGCTCGGTTTCATCGAGACCCCCTACCGTGAGGTACACGAGGGCAAGGTTGACCTGACCGCAAAGGGATGGCATTACATGACCGCCGAGGAGGAGGAGAACAAGCTCGTCTCCCTCGCAAAGGTCAAGATGGACAACAACGGTAACATCACCGACGACAGGATCCAGTGCCGTCTTGAAGCCGACTTCCCGGTCGTCTCCAAGGAGCAGGTGGACTACATGGACGTGGCTCCGAACCAGATGGCTTCGGTCGCTGCCTCCCTTATTCCTTTCCTCGAGCATGACGATGCCCACCGCGCCCTCATGGGAGCGAACATGATGCGTCAGGCCGTTCCGCTTCTCACTCCCGAATCCCCTATCGTGGGAACCGGCCTTGAGGAGAGGGTCTGCCTCGACTCCAGGACTCAGTACATCGCCGAGCGCAAGGGTGAAGTCACCTACGTCGACGCCAAGGAGATCCGCATCAAGTACGACAGGACCAACGACGAAAGATTCGTTTCCTTCGCACCTGAAGAGACCGTCTACACCCTTCCTATCTACAGGAGGACCAACCAGAGCACAGTCGTGACCCTGAAGCCTATCGTCCGCAAGGGCGACAAGGTCGAGGCCGGACAGGTACTCACCGAAGGCTATGCCACCCAGAACGGCGAGCTCGCACTCGGCCGCAACCTCAAGGTGGCCTTCATGCCTTGGAAGGGTTACAACTATGAGGACGCCATCGTTCTTTCCGAAGAGATGGTCAAGTGGGACATCCTCACTTCCGTCCATGTCGATGAATATCTTACCGAGGTCCGTGACACCAAGCGCGGAATGGAGGAACTCACTTCCGACATCCCCAACGTCAGCGAGGACGCCACCAAGGACCTTGACAAACAGGGTATCATCCGCATCGGAGCCCATGTCGAGCCCGGTGACATCATGATCGGTAAGATCACCCCTAAGGGCGAGAGCGATCCTTCTCCGGAAGAGAAGCTCCTTAAGGCCATCTTCGGTGACAAGGCCGGTGATGTCAAGGACGCTTCCCTCAAGGCCAATCCTTCGCTGAGCGGAACCGTCATCAAGACCGCCCTCTACGCAAAGGCATCCAAGGAAGGCAACAGAAGGACTGCAAAGACGGACCAGAAGACCCGTCTCGAGGTTCTCCAGGAAGACTTCAACAAGAAGGCAGAGAAACTCTACGCCGACTTCATCGGCAGGCTCGAGTTCCTCACCAACGGAAAGAAGAGCGCCGGCATCAGCGACCTTTACGGAGTTGAGATCATCCCCAAGGGGAAGGAGATCACCGCAGAGAAGCTCAAGGGCATCGACTTCCAGAACATCAATTCCAGCAAGTGGACTTCCGACAAGAACACCAACGCGATGATCCAGGACCTCATCAACAACTACTGCATCACCTACAAGGTGTCTGAAGCAGAGTGCAAGAGGCAGATGGACAAGGTCAAGGTGGGTGACGAACTCCCCAATGGAGTCATGCAGCTCGCCAAGGTCTACATCGCCAAGAAGAGGAAGATCACTGTCGGTGACAAGATGGCCGGACGCCATGGTAACAAGGGTATCGTAGCCAAGATCGTCCGTCAGGAAGACATGCCGTTCCTCGAGGACGGAACTCCTGTGGACATCGTCCTGAACCCTCTGGGCGTGCCTTCACGTATGAACCTCGGTCAGATCTACGAGACCGTCCTCGGTTGGGCGGGCTCAAGGCTCGGCCTCAAGTTCAGCACCCCTATCTTCGACGGTGCCGACATCGATGAGATCTGCGCCTACACCGACAAGGCCGGCGTGCCTCGCTACGGCAAGACCCGCCTAAGGGACGGAGGTACCGGAGACTGGTTCGACCAGCCCGCCACCGTCGGCGTGATCTACATGATCAAGCTCGGTCACATGGTCGATGACAAGATGCACGCTCGTTCCATAGGACCATATTCACTCATCACCCAGCAGCCTCTCGGCGGTAAGGCACAGTTCGGAGGCCAGAGGTTCGGAGAGATGGAGGTCTGGGCACTGGAGGCCTTCGGAGCCGCCAACGCCCTTCAGGAGATCCTCACGGTCAAGTCAGATGACGTGACCGGACGTTCAAAGACTTATGAGGCAATCGTCAAGGGCGACCCGATGCCGAACCCCGGCATCCCCGAGTCACTCAACGTGCTGCTCCACGAGCTCCGCGGACTTGGTCTCAAGGTCAGTTTGGATTAATCACTGGATAACCCGATTCAAGAATATGCCTACTTTCAATACAAAGGATAACAAGGTAAAGAGCAATTTCTCGAAGATCAGCATCTCGCTGGCTTCACCCGAGGACATTTCCGCAAGGTCTTGCGGAGAGGTCCTGAAGCCGGAGACCGTCAACTACAGGACCTACAAGCCCGAAAGGGACGGCCTCTTCTGCGAGAAGATATTCGGTCCCACCAAGGACTACGAATGCTACTGCGGGAAGTACAAGAGGATCCGTTACCGCGGAATCGTCTGCGACAGGTGCGGCGTCGAAGTCACTGAGAAGAAGGTCCGCAGGGAAAGGATGGGACACATCGCCCTCACCGTCCCCGTGGCCCACATCTGGTACTTCAAGTCTGCTCCCAACAAGATTTCCGCCCTTCTCGGACTCCCTGCCAAGAAGCTCGAATCCGTCATCTACTATGAGAAATATATAGTCGTCAATCCGGGCGCCAGCGGCGTCGAAAAGATGGAACTCCTCTCCGAGGATGAATATCTCGACGTACTCGCCAGGATCCCTGACAACGACAACCTCCCTGACGGCGATCCCGAGAAGTTCGTCGCCAAGATGGGTGCCGAGGGTATCTACGACCTTCTCAAGGAGACCGACGTGGTGGAACTCTCCAAGCAGCTCCGCCAGAGCATGGTCACCGAGACTTCCCAGCAGAGGAAGACCGAGATGCTCAAGAGACTGAGCGTCGTGAAGTGGTTCCTGGAGTCGAAGGACATCAACCGTCCGGAATGGATGATCATGAAGGTCATCCCCGTGATTCCGCCGGATCTCCGTCCTCTCGTTCCGCTCGATGGCGGCCGTTTCGCCACGACCGACCTCAACGACCTCTACAGAAGGGTGATCATCAGGAACAACCGTCTGAAGAAGCTCATCGAGATCAAGGCCCCCGAGGTCATTCTCCGCAACGAGAAGCGTATGCTCCAGGAAGCTGTCGACTCACTGTTCGACAACTCCAAGAAGTCCAGCGCTGTCAAGAGCGAATCCAACAGGGCTCTCAAGTCCCTCTCCGACTCCCTCAAGGGTAAGCAGGGACGCTTCCGCCAGAACCTCCTCGGAAAGCGTGTCGACTACTCGGCACGTTCGGTCATCGTCGTGGGTCCGGAGCTGAACATGCACGAGTGCGGTCTGCCTAAGTTCATGGCAGCCGAGCTCTACAAGCCGTTCATCATCCGCAAGCTCATCGAAAGAGGAATCGTCAAGACTGTCAAGTCTGCAAAGAAGATAGTGGACAGGAAGGACCCCGTCATCTGGGACATCCTCGAGAACGTCATGAAGGGCCATCCGGTCCTCCTGAACCGTGCTCCTACCCTCCACAGGCTCGGTATCCAGGCATTCCAGCCCAGGATGATCGAAGGAAAGGCCATCCAGCTGCATCCGCTCGCATGTACGGCTTTCAACGCCGACTTCGACGGTGACCAGATGGCTGTCCACCTCCCTCTGGGCAACGCTGCAATCATGGAGGCCCAGCTGCTCATGCTCGGAAGCCAGAACATCCTCAATCCGGCCAACGGTACCCCTATCACCGTTCCTTCACAGGACATGGTGCTCGGTCTGTACTACATCACGAAGATCCGTCCCGGCGCCAAGGGCGAGGGAATGACCTTCTACGGACCCGAGGAAGTGATCGTCGCCTACGACGAGAAGGCCATCGACATGCATGCCAAGATCGGAGTCAGGCTTCCTGTTGACAAGCAGGACGCTTCCAAGGGCGAGCACATCGTCCAGACTACCGCCGGCCGCATCATCGTCAACCAGTACGTGCCCGAAGAGGTACCCTACGTCAATGAGGTACTCGGAAAGAAGTCCCTCCGCAAGATCATCACCGAAGTCATCAAGTGCACCGGCGTCACCCGTACCGCCCAGTTCCTTGACGACATCAAGAACCTCGGTTATGACCAGGCTTTCAGGGCCGGTATCTCCTTCAACCTCGGAGATGTCATCATCCCCGTCGAGAAGTCCGAACTCATCGAGCAGGGCTACAAGCAGGTCGAGGAAGTCAAGAACAATTATGCGATGGGCTTCATCACCAACAACGAGCGCTACAACAAGGTCATCGACCTTTGGACTTCGATAGACAACCGCCTCACCGGAATCGTCGAGAAGCAGATTTCTGCAGACCAGCAGGGCTTCAACCCGGTCTACATGATGCTGGATTCCGGAGCTCGTGGTTCAACACAGCAGATCAAGCAGCTCTGCGGCATGCGAGGCCTTATGGCAAAGCCGCAGAAGTCCGGTGCTTCAGGAGCTGAGATTATCGAGAACCCTATCATCTCCAACCTTAAGGAAGGAATGACCGTGCTTGAGTACTTCATCTCCACCCACGGTGCCCGTAAGGGTCTGGCCGATACCGCTCTCAAGACTGCTGACGCTGGTTACCTCACCCGTCGTCTGGTCGACGTCTCCCACGACGTCATCATCACGGAAGAGGACTGCGGCACCCTCAGGGGTCTTATCGCCACCGCCATCAAGAACAAGGACGAGATCGTCGAATCCCTCGGAGAGAGGATCCTCGGCCGTACTTCAGTTCACGACATATTCAACCCTCTCACTGGAGAGCTCATCATCAAGGCCGGCGAAGAGATCCGCGAGGACACCGCCAACCTGATTGATTCCCTCCCCATCGAGCAGGTCGAGATCCGTTCCGTCCTCACTTGCGAGTCCCGTCACGGAGTCTGCGCCAAGTGCTACGGCCGTAACCTCGCAACCAGCCGCATGGTCGAGAAGGGAGAGGTCGTCGGTGTCATCGCTGCACAGTCCATCGGTGAGCCTGGTACACAGCTTACGCTCCGTACCTTCCACGTCGGTGGTACCGCTTCCAGCACCGCTGCCGATTCTTCAATCGAGTCCAAGTACGACGGTAAGCTCGTGTTCGAGGAGCTCAGGACCATCCAGAAGACCACCGAGGACGGATCAGTCCAGGAAATCGTGGTCAGCCGTATGACCGAGGTCAGCATCATAGACGAGAACACAGGTATCACCTATTCCCACTACGATGTGCCCTATGGCTCAAGGCTTTACTTCAAGGATGGCGACAGGATCAAGAAGGGAGACCTCCTCTGCGAATGGGATCCGTACAACGCTACGACCATCGTCGAGAACGCCGGTAAGGTCCAGTACGACAACCTCATCGAAGGTGTCACCTACCGTGAGGAGATCTCCGACGAGTTCGCTGTCAACAAGGATAAGGTCATCATCGAGGCCAAGGACAAGACCCGCAACCCGTCCATCATCATCGTCGATGAGGAAGGCAACCAGGTCAGGCAGTACAACCTGCCTGTCGGCGCCCACATCATCCCGAACAACGGTGACACAGTGGGTGTGGGTGATGTGATCATCAAGATCCCTCGCGCCATCGGTAAGTCCAGTGATATCACGGGAGGTCTCCCGAGGGTCACCGAACTCTTCGAGGCCAGGACTCCTTCAGCCCCTGCAATCCTCTCCGAGATCAACGGAGAAGTGCTCATGGGCAAGGTCAAGAGGGGTAACCGCGAGATCATCGTCAAGAACAAGGCCGGCATCGAGAAGCATTATCTCGTGCCTACGACCAAGCAGATCCTTGTCCAGGAGAACGACTACGTCAAGGCCGGCACCAAGCTGTCCGACGGCGGAATCTCTCCTACCGACATCCTCAACATCCTCGGTCCGGTCAAGGCTCAGGACTACATCGTCAACGAGGTCCAGGCCGTCTACCGTCTCCAGGGTGTGAAGATCAACGACAAGCACTTCGAGATCATCGTGCGCCAGATGATGCGCAAGGTCCAGATCACCGATCCCGGCGACACCGAATTCCTGCATGAGGAGCTCGTGGACAAGTGGGATTTCATGGATGCCAACGACAGGATCTTCGGCAAGTCCTACATCCTCGATGCAGGCGACAGCCAGAAGTTCATGCAGGGCGACATCATCGATGCCCGCGACATGAGGAACGAGAATTCGTCTCTAGAGCGTCAGGGACTCAAGATGATGGTGGTTCGCGATGCGAAACCCGCTACCGCAAAGCTCGTGCTCCAGGGTATCACCAGGGCTGCTCTCCGCACCAACAGCTTCATCTCGGCGGCTTCCTTCCAGGAGACCACCAAGGTGCTCAGCGAGGCTGCGATCAGGGCTCGCGTAGACTACCTCGAGGGCCTCAAGGAGAACGTCATCTGCGGTCATCTCATCCCGGCCGGTACCGGCCAGAAGGAGTTCCAGGACATCCTGGTCGGCCGCAAGGATGAGTACGAGGCAGAGATGAACGAACTCTAGGACTATCCTACATACCCTTTGAAGAGCGACTGATAAATATCAGCCGCTCTTTTTATTTGCAGGATTTCGTCTAGCGAAAAGGGGATTTGGTCGAGAAGTGGAATTTACGGCGGGGAAGGAGCACAGAATTTGATTTTGGGAAAGGCCATTAACCCCCTAAAATGCACTCGCAATGAGAACATTTGGCAAAACATGGATGATAATCCCTCTGGCCGCAATGGTCCTGAGCTGCGCAGGAGACCTTATCACTCTGGATGAATCAGAGTACAGCGGCAGCAGCACGAAAACTTCACTTATCGATCCAGAACTCGCATGGAGCTCATCTTCATGCGAAGCAGTATTCGGATCGGATAATTCCTTCCCGACCCTTACCAACAAGTACGGAGTCAGCGTAAGATACTCATCATCGAACACCGGAGTTGCCACAATCTCCTCAAGCGGTTCCGTGAGCCTTGTCGCCGCAGGAACCGCAATGATCACTGCCTCATCCGACGAAGACGGAACCTACGAAGACGCCAGCGTGTCCTACACCCTCAAGGTCTCGTCCCCCGGCTCAGCAAGCGATGACCAGGATGAAGAAGATGACGAGCCCACGCAGGGCAGCATCCCCGAAGGAGACGACGGAGAAGGCACTTTCACCTTCAATTCAACCGGAGACACCTCCTCGCAGGATGACATATTCAATTCTTCCTTCACCCGCAAGATCACGATCACATATTCATCGAACGGAAACGCCAACGTCTCAGGCGACGACGAAGGCTTCGTGAAAGTCAGCGGAGGCCAGGTCATCGTCAACAACACCGGCGAGGAAGCCATCGTCTACGTTCTGAGCGGAACGACATCCAACGGCTTCTTCAAGCTCTACAGTTCCAGGAAACAGGCGATCCTGCTCAACGGCGTGTCAATCACCAACCCCAACGGAGCAGCCATCAACGTCCAGAGCGGCAAGAGGACCTTCGTGCTCGTCGAAGGCAGCAACACCCTCTCCGACGGATCCTCAGCATCCTATTCGACAACGGACGACGAAGACATGAAAGCCGTGTTCTTCAGCGAAGGCCAGCTCGTCTTCAGCGGCTCCGGTTCGCTTACCGTCAAGGCCCAGAACAAGCAGTCCAAGTCCGGGATCGTCTCCGACGACTACGTCCGCCTCATGGCCAGCCCCACGATAAAGATCACCTCCGGCAGTTCGGCCGGCCACGGTCTCCGTGGAAAGGACTACGTGCAGATCTCATCCGGAGACCTCGCTATAAACACCTCTGCTGCAGCAAAGAAAGGCATCGGCTCCGATGACTATGTGCTCGTGGAAGGAGGAAACACCAACATCGAAGTAAGCGGCGGAGTGGCCTACGATTCTGACGAAAAGGACTACAAGGGATCGGCCGGCATCAAGGCGGACAATTACTTCGCCATGACCGGAGGCACAGTCACGATCACCAACAGCGGGACCGGAGGAAAGGGCATAAGGGCCGGAAGCTATGACTTCGACGAGACCAGCCACGCCCTCACCGACAGCTACATCTCCGGAGGAAACCTCACAATCACTACCACCGGAAGCGAGTCCAACGGCGTGTCCTCCAAGGGAATAAAGATAGGCTACAAGGAAGCGACCTCCGGAAGCGGAAGGAACGTCACCTACAGCTACGCCGGCAACATGACGGTGAGCGGAGGTACGATAGTGGTCAAGGTCTCAAAGAGCGAAGGCTTCGAGGTTAAAGGCAAGCTCACATTCAACGGAGGAGACACCTACGTCTATTCGACCGGAGATGACGCCATCAACTCCCAGGGAGAGATGAACATCAACAACGGCTACGTCTGCGGTATCTCCACCCAGAACGACGGAATCGACTGCAACAGCGATCTCAAGATAAACGGAGGCTACGTCTACGCCGTGACTACCAAAGGCTCGCCGGAAGTCGCCATCGACGCCAACACAGAAGGAGGCTACAAGCTCTACATCAACAGCGGAGCCACGGTCGTAGCCTACGGAGGCCTCGAAAACGGATCATCACTTGCCCAGGCCTGCTACACGATGAGCGTCTCTGCCGGCAGTTACAACACGATCAACAACAGCAGCGGCAAGGCAATCGCCGTCTTCAAAGCTCCGTCCAATGTCTCTTCCATGGTCGTCACGGCACCTTCGATGGGATCGGCCACCAAGGGCGTCAGCGTCAGCGGAGGCACCAACCACACTCAGGGATTCTGGCTCGACCAGCCCACGGTGTCCGGAGGCTCATCCGCCTCGCTCAGCACCTATTCCGGAGGCAACGGAGGACCTGGCGGCGGCCCCGGCGGATGGGGACGCTGGTAACAAAGAAAAAAGGAGGACAGGAATATGAAAAAGACAGCCTTCATCATCTTTATGGCGCTCCTGGCATGCCTCCCGGCAATGGCCCAGAACAGCAGCGACCAGAAGATCAACAAGAAGAACCTCGTAATCAAGGAGTGGAACACCAACGCCAAGGGAGCTAAGACCCTGGACCACACTACGATATATTCCCCGGAGGGCAGGAAGATCGAAGAGACTGAATACGACTCCTTCGGGAAGCAGAAGTGGCGCAAGCGTTTTGAATATGGTGCCGACGGCAAGGTCAGCCGCGAGCTCCTCTACAACGATAACAACCGTCTGGTGAACTTCAAGAAGTTCGAATTCAACGAGTTCGGGCGCAAGAAGGCCCAGTACACCTACGACCCGAAAGGGAAACTGACATCAACCAAGATCTACGAATATATTTCCGAAGATGCCTGAGCCACAGCACATAACGATAGACGAAGCGGTGGAGTCCTTCCAGCCGATAACCCTCGAGGAGATGGACTCCATCAAGCTGATGAACCGCGTCGACACCAAGTACCTCACCGACGAGGCTACCCTCTCCCTGGTACTATTGGATGCAGCATCAGCCGGCTACCGTGCCCTCATGGCTGACGGGACCATGATAAGCCCTTATCATTCGGTCTACTACGACACTCCGGAACTCAAGATGTTCTCCGACCATCACAACAAGCGCCTTACCAGGCAGAAGGTCCGCACAAGGGTCTATGTCAATTCCGGTGACGCCTACCTCGAGATAAAGAGGAAGAACAACAAGGGCCGCACGAAGAAGAAACGCACCGGAATCCTGCCGGGTGAAATGGAGGACTTCTCCATGGACGAAGCCGCTGCTGATTACCTTGCCGCACACTCGGACTACACTGTTGGTGAGATCACACCCGAACTCTCCACCGATTTCCGCAGGATAACCCTCGTCAATCCGGAGAAAACCGAGCGGCTCACAATCGACACCCGCCTGGAATTCAGCAACTTCCGCAACAAGCGCAGAGCCTTTCTTCAAGACGCGGTCGTCATCGAGCTGAAGCAGGACGGAAGGGCCTCGAGCAGGATGAAAGGGATTCTTCTGGACCACAGGGTGAAACCCGTCAGGATCAGCAAATACTGCATAGGGGTGACACTCACGGAACCTGAAGTCAAGAGCGGACGCTTCAAGGAGAAGGTCCGGGCCATAGAAAAGACGATAAACAAGAAAATACAAGTTCAATCATGATTTCAATGCAAGACCTGGGTGACTACACCCTAGCTGATGAAGATCTCCTGGACGTCCAGACCATCACGGACGCCATGATGACCACCGGCCAGAGCATCACCGAACTGGCCATACGCTTCTTCCTGAACCTGGTGGTGTGCTGGATCCTTATCCAGTTCTTCTACTACCGCAAGAGCCGCAGGCGCGACTACTACTTCACCTTCATGGTGTTCTCGTCGGCCATGCTGATGCTCCTCTACATGATGGGCAACGTCGAAGTGGGAGTCGGCCTGACCCTCGGCCTCTTCGCGATCTTCGGGGTCATCCGCTACCGCACGGAGACCGTCCCCATCAGGGAGATGACCTATCTCTTCGTGATCATTGCACTCGCAGCCATGAACGGCCTGGCACCGGTCTACAAACTCACGGGCGTGGCCTCAGCCAACCCTCATTACGTGCTGTCCGCTGGAACGGTGGCCGTCATGCTTATCGCCAACGCCCTGGTGATCTGCCTGATCTGGGTGCTCGAAAACGAAAGACTTCTCAAACACACATCCACTAAGCTGGTTCTCTACGACAGGATCGAACTGATCGTGCCCGAAAGAAGGGCCGAACTGATAGCCGACCTGGAGAAACGCATCGGGATCAAGGTCGACAACCTGGAGATCGGCCACGTGGATTTCCTCAAGGACGCAGCCTTCATCAAGGTCTACTACACGCTCGGCAAAGGCGAAACCGCCACGATCGACAGCCTTGTGAAGGCAAAGGATTTCGTAGAACAGTAAGCCATGAAAAAGAGAATCACCCTCGCCTGCATCCTGCTTGCAGCCATCCCGGCCCTGTCGAATGCACAGGGCACGGCCAATGACCTGGAGACAGACTTCGGAGCCCGCCTCTCGGCGACTCTCGACAAGAAGATCTCCAAAGGATTCCACTGGTTCGCCGAAGGTGAAGTCAGGACCAGCGACAATTTCAGCGACCTTGGACGGTACCAGGCGGGCACAGGCCTGACCTACAAGATCTCCCCCAATTTCAAGGTCGGGGCAGGTTACATATTCATCAACAAGAAGAATTCTTCCGACATCTGGAAGCCACGGCACCGCTTCTACGGTGATGCTACCGTCGGATTCAACTCCGGAAACTGGCGTTTCTCCGTCAAGGAAAGGCTGCAGCTGACCCACCGCGACGTCGGGAACACCTTCCAGAACAATCCCAATTCACTGACACTCAAAAGCCGCCTGAAGGTGTCATACAAGGCTTCGCCCACCCTTATCCCTTACGGCTACGTCGAGTTCCGCAACGTCCTGAACGACCCGGCCTGCTCGGCCACATGGAA
This sequence comes from Bacteroidales bacterium, assembly GCA_017469745.1. GTDB lineage: Bacteria > Bacteroidota > Bacteroidia > Bacteroidales > UBA932 > Cryptobacteroides. Next base: position 52,013 of record JAFUFS010000018.1, read on the forward strand.
CACGACAGGCCTCGTCTACACGGACTATTCGTTCGAAGGGTACAACGATGCCTACCTCAACAGGGTCAGGGGCTCGCTGGGTGTGGATTGGAAGTTGGACAAGCGCAATTCCCTCGACATCTTCCTGCTCGGGGACTATTGCTACGACAAGAACATCGACACGAACGCCGAAGGCACGAAACTTAAGTCTCTCACCTACGACCGCACCTTCAAGGGCTGGCTGGGAATAGGTTACAAATTCTCCTTCTAGGAGTCCAGTTCGAAGCCATCGGGAAGGACGATTTCGGCCTCCATGTTGGCTGGTAGTTCAAGGGACACGCTGCGACGCTGCGGCGTGTTCTCTATTATCATCCTTATGGTTCCGCGGATCGTCGGCAAGGACATCTGAGCATGCTCGAGGCTGCCGGGCTGAGGACGAATCCTGACCTTGGAGAAACCGGGTTCAAGAGGTTCGACACCCATCATCTTGAAGGGAATAATATTCCCAGGCGCCGCTCCCCAGAGATGGTTCCAGTCCTGGTTTGGCTTGAAGGAGTCGTCCCAGGCCTCAAGGGTTATGGTAGATCCGCAGCGGACCATGTTGTACCAGCTCCTGAGCGAATCGTCTGTCATCAAATCCAGAGCCTCCTGGCCGGCACCGCCGTCATACAGGGCTTCCAGCAGGAACTGGGCGCCGTAGACGCTGCAGGCCATGCCGCGTGAAATGATGAACTTCATGACCTTTGCCTTGCTCTTCTCGGGGACCAGGCCGAAAAGGAGGGCGAACATATTCGTGTGAAGCGAAGAATGCTTTACCCCTATGCCGTCCACAAAATAACCCTTCTTCCTGTCGAAGAAATTCTTCCGAAAGGCAGTTTCCATCCTTGCCGCCTTGGCGGACAGTTCTTCCGCTTCCGCGCTCTCGCCCAGTTCTGAAGCGATCCGGCTCATGAGAGTCAAGGCCCTGAAGGCATAGGCGTTCACCACGGCATTGTAGTCAGTGTACTCGAAACCGTCATCTTCCCCACCGTAACCCGGAGCGAGGCCCAGGGAGCCAGAATGCGGCCAATCCACTATGTCGCGGATCTTTTCCTTGCGGCGGATGGACTCCAGGAAGGGACCGCCCTGAGAAACCAGGGTCGTGCTCATAAGGCCGTTAGCCTGGATAAGGGTCTCCATGCAGTGCGCCCTCAGTATGCCGTACTGCTGCTCCAGGAGGCGCTTGTCCCCCGTGAACAGATAGTCGTTCCAGGCCATCAGCACAGCCTGCAGGATCCATTCCGTGGGCCAGGTAGGATAGTCGAGAAGATATTCAATGGTCCTGCGGGAAAGGGTGAACTCCCTGTCGGCGGCGTAGTGGCAGAGCTGGCTGATCAAGGCATCGGCCTCATAGGGGATGCGCTCGCGGTCGCCGTCTACGAAGAGGCCGGTGAAAGAAGTTGCCTTGACTGAATAGCGGCAAAGGTCCCAGACCTGGTTCAGCACATTGTCGCTGGAACTGAAGGAGGCGGCGTCCATGTCAAATGGATAATGGACTGCCTCGCGGATGATTGACTTAACTTCACCTTCAGAAGGTTCAACCTCACAGTAGCGGAACGGCAGCACCTCGCCGATATATTCAGGCATCTTGACGGCCGCCGGGCCGGTGTTGCGCCTGTCCGGAGGGATGACGACCCGGTAGGTGTGGGTACCCTTCTTCAAAGCTATCTTATGAAGCTGGTAACGGACCGTCGTGGTAGGCTTGCGGAGCACGCGGCCGTCCTGGATCCTTTCGCCGAGATGGATCATGACAGTGTCCTCCCCGGACCGGGAACTGACGGTCAGCCTGAGCTGGCCGAAGGCATCCCGACCGAAATCGTACAGGACCGCCCTGCTAGGAAGGGAAGACTGCGAAACCGGCGCCTGCTCCTCTTTAACAAGGGGATAGGAAGGGGTGGAATACTCACAAAGCTCGGCGGCCGTCTTGAAAAACTTGGCCTCGGACCACCCGCTTTCTCCGTCAGCATCCGTCTTCACCCTGACTTTCCATGAATATATCTTATTGGGTTCGAGGGCCTTCCCTCCGTAGGGAACGGCAGTCGAACGGTCGTCCCCGACCCAACCGCTGTCCCAGATCACCTCTCCCGACGGAGACTCGCAGAGGACTATCTGCCTGGCAACCTGGCGGGCGGGATAACTCCCAGGAACTATCCAGCTGAACGAAGGACGCAATGAACGGATCTCCACGGTCTGGAACGAACCCTTAGCCTTGGAAAGGTCGGCAAGATTCAAGTCGGTAAGGCAGCCGTCCGACCAGACCTGACCGGTGTGCTCGACCAGGTCTGTCATAAGGCCTGTCGGGCAGCCGGAAGGCCCGGCGTTCAGGATTGCAGGTACTGCAAGTGCAAGGATCAGGAAAAGCTTTCTCATAACTTCACATCAACGTAGTTGGGATAATGATCGGTCAAAGGAAGGGTGTAGTCGTCCATGATGCAGCGGTACACAAGGACTTCGGTGCCTGCAGGAGCATTATGGATGAAGAAATGGTCCAGAGCTCCGGTGGCACGGTCAGGTCCCTTTCTGTGACTCTCCGCCGAGAATCCGGAAGCAGAACACACGTGATGCCCGTTGTGGTCGTCCCCGAACACAGTCGCAGCCTTGTAGCAGGGGACATATCCCTCATTGATAAGCTGTTGGATCGGGATTGAATCCTCCTCGCAGTTCATGTCTCCCATGAGGAAGACCGTGCAGTCATACTCAGCCTTGATGATCTCGGCCTCCGCCATCATGAGGCGGATCTGGGAGGCCCTGGCCATGGTGCTGCCGGGCTGGTTCTCCTCAGACTTCCACCACAGGTGGGTGTTGAGCACGGCGAAAACCTTTCCGGTTCCGCGGTGACGGAAGACGGTGGAAGTGAACGACTTGGTCCCGGAATTGCTGAACTGGGGCGGAGTGTAGAGGTTGTACCTGACCTTAAGGAGTTCGACAGCAGTACTGTCATAGAAAACAGGGGTGAAGTTCCAGCTACCATCCTTCTCGCAGGCATTGGTGAATCCAAGCTCGCGCAGCTTAGGAGCTAAATGACCGTCCATGTGGGAGGAATATTCCTGCAGAGTCACGATATCCGGCTTGTGGTCCGCGACCAGCTTGGCGAAGCCGATACTGCGCACCGAATCGCGGGGATCGATCCCGAGCGGCAGCCATTTTTCAGGAATAGTCTCCGAATCGTACTGCCAGATGTTGTCGTCGAAGATCCTCAGGTTCGTACCTTCGGCACGCAGAGCAGGGTCAGGCTCGGGAGTGAAGGTCAGCTCAGGAAGCACCCTGACCTTGTAGAGCCTCCATTTAGGGTCGAAGGAGAGGGTCTTGTCCGGCGACTTCATGTAGATATGGCTGGTCCACCAGCTGGTCTCGGCAACGGTGTAGACCACCCTGCCAGATGCTGGATCGTAGTTCAGGGACTTCACGTTCTTCACCCCCTCGAGTGGACCGAAGGGAGTGAAGGTCTTGGAATGGATGTCGAAGAGATAGGCTCCTCCGTGATTGGTCACTATGAAGGCATCCTCTCCGGCAGCTGAAAGTTCATGTCCTCCTCCGCCGGGAAGAGGCAGGGTTTCTTCAAGGACAAGGGAAGGGGAAGCCGACTCCCAGTCTTTAAGGGAGTACCGACGAAGCTCCTGGAAACCAAGAGCGTACAGCTTCTGGTACTTTTCCGACCAGACCACTCCGTGACCGAAGTAGAGACTGTCCTTCCAGACACAGACGTCCGGTCTGGCGATGTCGTAGATCTCCAAGCTGTTGCCCTTCTTATTGGTGGAATTCGCGACAGCAATCCTGTTCCCTGGCAGGACGTCGGCCGAATGGGACATCGGTGTCCTGGCGTAGAACAAGCACTTCCTGGTTGCGATGTCCAGAAGCAGGGTCCCGTTTGCCGAAGAAGTGAGCAAGAGCTGCTTGCCTCCGTTCACAGGCTTGCAGTCGTCGAGGACACGGATCCAATGGCGGTAATCGTCAGGAATCTGGCCGTAGGACTCGAAGACGTTCCAGTGCCAGATGACTGCAAGGGAATCATCAGTCGACTTCGAAGCGTCGACGATGTAGACATCCTTGTCACCGCAGGCGACCACGTAGTCGCCCCAGACTTTCTCTTCAGCGGCTTTGTCAGAACAACCGCACACAAAAGCCGCCAGAACGACGGCCGCAAGGAGGGAATAAAAACGATTGATCATGGAAGGAGTATTGTTCTATGTAAAATTAGGAAACCCTTTCTACTTTTCAAAATTAATCAGTAACTTAGAGCATTGTACCCATGATTATGACATCCGGAACCGTTTTCAGCATCGAAGAATTCGCAGTTCACGACGGCCCAGGAATACGCACTGCCGTTTTCCTCAAGGGCTGCCCGCTTCGTTGCACCTGGTGCCACAATCCGGAAGGCCAGAAATTCGGCAGCGAACTGATGGTGAAGAAGGGAGAGCAGAGCATCTGCGGCACTGAATACACTCCCGAAGACCTGGTCGCCAAACTGTTGAGGAACGAGGCGATATTCAAAATGAATTCGGGAGGGGTCACCTTCACGGGCGGAGAACCGCTCGCCCAGGCAGGCTTCCTTGTCAGGGTGCTGGAACTGCTCGAAGGAAGGATACACACTGCGATCGAGACAAGCGGATTCGCTCCCGAGGAGACCTTCCGCGAAGTCCTCGGCCACCTGGACCTCGTGATGATGGATGTCAAGCTGGTCGACCAGGAACGTCACAGGCAGTGGACCGGAGTAAGCAATGCTCTTATCCTGAGGAATCTGGAGACGCTTATAGGTTCAGGAAAACATTTCATCATCAGGATCCCCCTGATCCCCGGAGTCAACGATGACAAGGCCAACCTTGAGGCCACGGCAGCCCTGCTTGAAGGAGCCCAGGGCCTGCAGAGAGTCGAATTCCTCCCCTACCACAAGACGGCCGGCGCCAAGTACCCGATGGTCGGCAGGGAATATGCCCCCGGCTTTGACACGGAGGTACCTCCGAGACTGGACGTGGAGCAATTTGAAAAGAGAAATATAAAAACGATGATACTATGAACGAAAGATTGGATGCACTCAGGACCTACCTTCTGGACAAGAAGCATCATGCCTTCGTCAGGACGTCCGCTGAAGCGGGAATAGCCGATCTGAACGAGCAGTTCGAGAGAGAAGGAACTCCGGACCAGATGCGCAGTGCGATAGTCTTCCGCGAGATGATGCGGTGCCAGGAGCCGGTGATCCTACCCGGCGAGAAAATCGTCCTCACAAGGACAGTGAAGGATGTCCCCTTCATCTACACCGACAAGGAATGGGAAGGAATAAAATCCACACATTACATCCATGAGAGGGGTACGGTCAGCAACATAAGCCCCGACTACGAGACCACGGTCCGCCTCGGACTCGGAGCCCGCAGGAAGGAGGTCGAAGCAAGACTCGAAGATGAAAGCCTGGACGTAAAGGGAAGGACCTTCCTGAAATCCGTCCTGATCTGCATCGAGGCTCTTCAGGACCTGATCTCGCGCTATGAGGCAAAGGCCCGCGAGGCCGGCGAGGATGACACCGCAGAAGTACTCTCCAGGATCCGCACCGAAGGAGCCGGCTCATTCAGGGAAGCGCTCCAGCTGCTCCGGGCCATCCATTTCGCAATCTGGGCTGCAGACAACTACCATAACACCCTGGGCCGTTTCGAACAGTACATGTGCCCCTACTTCAGGCACGACATCGACAACGGAGTCCTGACCCGCGAGGAAGCCTTCGACCTGCTCGAGGAATTCTTCCTCACCTGCAACAAGGACAGCGACTTCTATCCTGGAATGCAGCAGGGAGACAACGGACAGAGCATCGTGCTCGGAGGCCGTGACGCCGAAGGCAATTATCTCTTCAATGAACTCTCCGAGATGTGCCTTAAGGCCAGCTACGAACTAAGGCTCATCGATCCCAAGATCAACATAAGGGTCGACTCGAGGACTCCGGACGAGGTGTTTGAAAAGGGCTCCAGGCTCACGAAGATCGGCCTTGGCTTCCCCCAGTACAGCAACGACGACGTCGTGATCCAGGGCCTGATCCGCAAAGGCTACTCAGAGGAAGACGCCAGGGACTATGTCGTGGCTGCCTGCTGGGAATTTATCATCCCGAAGGTTGCGATGGACATCGTCAACATCGACGGACTCTCGCTCGCCGCCTGCGTCAAGGACAGCTTGCCCGCTCTGAAGGACTGCAAGGACTATGAAGAGTTCTACTGCGAGGTTGAAAGGAACATATTCAAGGAAGCCGACAGGATCTGCTCCGGTCACAAGGATCTCTACATGATCCCCTCCCCGATGATGTCCCTGCTGATGGACGGAACCATCGAAAAAGCCCGGGACATCTCACTCGGCTGCAAATACAACAATTTCGGAATACACGGCACCGGCCTGGCGACCGCCGCCGACTCGCTCGCCGCAATCAAGAAGTTCTTCTTCGAGCAGAAGCGCTTTACCTACGACAGGCTGCTGGAAGCCCTGGAAAAGGATTTCAGGAACGACCCGGAGCTGAAGGACATGCTTAGGAAGGAAGCCCCGAAGATGGGTCAGGACGATGACGAGGTCGACGCAATCGGCACCGCCCTCCTCGATTCATTCGACAAGGCACTCGAAGGAAGGGTCAATGAGCGCGGAGGAATCTACCGCGCCGGCACGGGTACCGCCATGTACTACATCTGGCACGCCCGCGACCTGGGAGCGACTCCCGACGGAAGGACTGCCGAGGAGAACATCCCGGCAAACTATTCCCCGAGCCTGTTCATGAAACAGAACGGCCCGGTCTCGGTGATTAAGTCGTTCTCGAAGCCTCATCTGGAGAGGGTCATCAACGGAGGCCCCCTCACCCTGGAATTCGACAGGACGGTCTTCCGCAACGACGAGAGCATCCGCAAGCTTGGAATGCTCGTCAAGACCTTCGTGACCCTCGGAGGCCACCAGCTCCAGCTCAACACGGTCAGCCGTGAGGAACTCCTGGATGCCAAGGTCCACCCTGAGGCCCACAGGCAGCTTATCGTGAGGGTCTGGGGCTGGAGCGGCTACTTCGTCGAGCTCGACGAATGCTACCAGGACCATGTGATCAGCCGCATTGAATTCGACGTCTAATAAAACATCAATAGCAAAATGGCAAAAGTCAGAGGAAAAATGTTCTACATCGCCTTTGTCGCATCCCTGGGAGGCCTTCTCTTCGGATTCGACACGGCGGTCATCTCAGGAGCCGAACAGGCAATCCAGAAAATCTACGGCCTGTCGAGCTTCGCCCACGGATTCACAATCGCCACGGCACTCATCGGTACCATTATCGGCGCCTTCATCTGCGACCGTCCTTCAGAGAAGTACGGAAGGAAAAAGCTCCTGATCGTAATCGCCTGGCTCTACCTGATCTCGGCGATCGGCAGCGCCACAATCGTGAACTGGTACTCGTTCATGTTCTTCCGTTTCATCGGAGGACTGGCCGTGGGAGCTTCATCGGTTGTCGGTCCCATGTACATCGCAGAGATCTCCCCCTCCGACTGGAGGGGCCGTTTCGTGGCATTTTTCCAGTTCAACATAGTCCTTGGCATCGTCCTGGCCTACATCTCCAACTTCCTCGTGAAGGGAGTCCCGCATGACTGGCAGTGGATGATAGGCATCGAGGCCTTCCCCGCCCTGCTCTTCGCCCTGCTCCTCGTCACGGTACCCGAGAGCCCGCGCTGGCTCGTGAAGCAGGGGCGCCAGAGTGACGGAAGGAAGGTCTTCGAGATGATCGGAGAGCCCGACGTCGACCATGAGATCAAGGAGATCGAGGAGTCCCTCACCGCCACGGCGGACGCCGGCGACAAGCTGTTCCAGAAGAAGTACGCCATCCCGGTGCTTATCGCCTTCCTGATCGCAACCTTCAACCAGCTCACCGGCATCAACGCCATCCTCTACTATGCTCCGAGAATATTCGAACAGTCCGGAGTCTTCGCCGAAGGCGCAATGGTCCATTCGATCATAGTCGGCCTTACGAACCTCGTCTTTACCATGCTCGGAATGTCGCTCATTGACAAGGTCGGACGCAAGCAGCTCCTGCTCTTCGGTGCGGTCGGAATGTTCATAGCCCTTTCTATGGTCTCCATAGGATTCAAGCTGAACCTCATCCACGGCTACTACATGCTCCTCTGCCTGATGGGTTACATTGCCTTCTTCGCCATGTCCCTCGGAGCGACCATCTGGGTAGTGATCTCCGAAGTCTTCCCCAACAGCGTCAGGGCAAAGGGACAGATGCTGGGCAGCATGACCCACTGGGTCTGGTCCGCCCTCCTCACCTGGTTCTTCCCCGTGCTCTTCAAGGACGGTCGCGAGTCCTTCATCTTCGGCTTCTTCGCCCTCATAGCCCTCGGCAGCCTGGTCTTCGCGATAAAGCTCCCCGAGACCAAGGGCAAGTCGCTCGAGCAGATCCAGAAAGAACTTACAGACAAGCAGACAGCATGACAAGAAGGATAACCACCCTGCTGCTCATCCTCGCCACGGCGGCCGGAGCAGCGGCCCAGGACAGGATCACAGTCGATCCCGGCAAGATAATCAACCATGTAAGTCCCCTGCTCTACGGTTCGGGGATGGAGGACGTGAACCACGAAGTCTACGGAGGAATCTACAACCAGAGGATCTTCGGCGAGAGTTTCGAGGAGGGCGCGGACGTGATCCGGATCACCGGCTTCACCCGCTTTGATTCAATCTGGCACGGAGTGGGCGACAGGGTCTACCCGACCGTCAACAATTCCTCGGCTAAACTAATGATGGACGAGCCTGAGACCGGCAAGGGCAAGGTCTCGGTGGACATCCGTTTCGAAAGCATACGCCCCGGAACTGCCGGCCTCTTCCTCCACGCATCAGGAGCAAAGGAAGGCCCGGAGAACATCAAAGGCTACGAATTCGGCATCTCTGCCGTTGGCAACCGTTTCACTCTCTGGAAGGTGGACGGCGGCCGCAGGGAGATCGGCGCCGTCAACCTCCGTTTCGATCCCTGGGACTGGCACAATCTTGAGATCGAATTCGACGGAGCCAGGTTCAACGTCAAGATGGACGGGGAACTGATCTTCGTGGCCAATGACAAGGACACCCCCTTCCTGAAAGGCCAGCTCGGCCTCAGGACCCGCAGTGCCGACGCTTCCTTCAGAAGGCTCCGCCTCTCCGACGGCAACGGCTCCCGGGACATTGCCCTCAACTTCGAGAACGAAGCCCAGGTGAGCTCGATGTGGAGGCCCTACACGACGAATGCTTCTGACTCTTCCTTCGCTCTCGACCGCGAGAATCCTTATAACGGAGGGCAGTGCCAGATGGTGGAAAACCGCGGCTCAGGCCGGGTCGGGGTCTCCAACATGAGCCTGAACCACTGGGGAATAGGCCTAAAGAAGGGACAGGTGTTCAAGGGAGAATTCTTCGCCAGAGGAAACGCCTCCAAGATCATGGTAGCCCTGCAGGACGAGGACGGGACCAAGGAATATGCCCTCGCGAGGGTCGGTTCCGTGTCCGGAGGCTGGAAGAAATATTCATTCACCCTGAAGTCCGGAGCAGCCGATCCCAAGGCCCGCTTCGCGATCTTCATCGAAGGGAAGGGAAAAGTCTGGCTGGACCAGGTGACTCTGATGGGCACCGGTGACGACCTCTTCAAAGGCCTTCCTTTCAGGGCCGACATCGCCCAGGGTCTCATCGACGAAGGCCTGACCTTCCTCCGCTACGGAGGTTCGATGACCAACGCCAAGGAATATTCATTCAAGCAGATGACAGGGCCGCGCGACCGCCGCCAGCCCTACCGCGGCCAGTGGTACCACTTCGGCACCAACGGTTTCGGAATAGTCGAATTCGTCCAAGTGGCAGAGGCCTGCGGCTTCACCCCTTCCTTCGCAGTCAACATGGAAGAGGATCCCGAGACCATGGCCTTCATGGTTGAATACCTCAACGGCTCGTCCGAGACCGAAGGCGGACGCCGGAGGGTGGCCGACGGGCATCCCGAGCCCTACGGGGTCAAGTACATCGAACTCGGCAACGAAGAGTGCATCTTCTGGACGATAAAGGAAAACTACCAGCACTACATCGACCGTTTCAACCTCCTTGCCGATGCCATGCTGAAAGTCGATCCTTCACTTGAACTCGTCTGCTCGGCCTGGTGGAGGCCGGACCTGAAGCCCCTGATGGAAATGGTCTTCAAGGGTGTCGACGGGAAGGCCGCCTGGTGGGATCTCCACACGACCACGGACTCCTTTGCAGCCGCCCTCAGGGTCGATCCTACACTGGACCAGATGAAGGAGTGGTTCCTCGAATGGAATCCTGACACCAAGATGCGGATTGCCATCTTCGAAGAGAACGGAGCTACCCACAACGTGGAAAGGATGCTCGGGCACGTGGTCAACCAGAACGCTGTACGCCGCCACGGAGACTGGGTCCTTACATCGAGCGCAGCAAACGCCCTGGAGCCCTATCTCCAGAACGACAACGCCTGGAACCAGGGACAGGTCTTCTTTACTCCGACCCAGGTCTGGGGCATGCCACCGTTCCATGCCCAGAAGATGGCCTCCTCACACCACCAGAACAACCTTGTGGAAAGCAAGGTGGAAGGAGGACTTGACGTCACTGCTACCGTCAGCGATGACGGGGACTGCGTGATCCTCCACATCGCCAACCTTTCAGACAAGGGCATCCCTGTTGAAGCCGTGATCAAGGGATTCGAGAGGCCTTTTTCCATTAAGGAAATTTCCCTCAGCGGAGGCCTCAAGGATGTCAACTCACCCGCTGATCCTGAAAAGATTTCACCGATTGAACGAAAAATCGACAATCTCGGTGCAATCTTTGCAAAGCCTTATTCATACACCCTTGTTGAGGTGCAGAAATAATTACTTTTTTCAAAGAAATGGAAAAACTCAATCATCCCGCAATTCTGGTCGTTGACATGCTCAACGACTTCGTGACCGGCGCACTCGCCTGCGACCGTGGAAAGGCTATCGTCCCTGCAACCGCACGCCTTCTCAGGGCAGCGCGAGAGAAGGGTGTCCCTGTGATCTTCTGCAACGACGCCCATCTGCCCGGTATCGATCGCGAACTCCTCATCTGGGGAGACCATGCAATTGCCGGAACCCCCGGTGCCCAAGTCATTCCGGAGCTTGAACTCTGCGAGAAGGACTTCGTCGTTCCGAAGCGCCGTTACAGCGGCTTCTTCCAGACAGACCTGGACATCCTGCTCAAGGAACTCGGAGTCAAGACCGTAATCATGACCGGTCTCCATGCCCACATGTGCGTCAGGCACACTTCCGCCGACGCTTTCTGCCTCGGCTACGACGTGGTCGTCGCAAAGGAAGCCACCGACTCCTTCACGGAGGAGGACTACCTCAACGGTCTCGCCTACCTCAAGACCTGCTACGGAGCGGACGCCTATTCCAACGACGAGCTTATCGCCGCAATGTAGCTCCAGGTTCTTTTGGAACAGATGAAACATATCGAAGTGGTCGCCGCGGTCATCCGTAAAGGCGACCACATTTTTGCTACCCAGAGGGGTTACGGGGACTTCAAGGACTGGTGGGAATTCCCCGGCGGGAAGATGGAACCGGGAGAATCCAGGGAAGAGGCCCTCGCCAGGGAGATCCGCGAAGAACTGTCGGCGGAAATCCGGATCGAGAAGCACCTGAAAACCGTGGAGTGGGACTATCCGGCCTTCCACCTGACGCTTCACTGCTTCCTGTGCTCATTGGCCACGGAAGGAATGCACCTCAACGAGCACGAAGCCGCAAGGTGGCTGGACAGCAAGTCAATATATTCAGTGAACTGGCTCCCGGCCGACGAGGACATCCTCCCGCTTATTGCTGAAGAACTGTCCTCTTCGCCTCAGGAGTCATGAAAGGGGCTATCTCATTGAAAGGCACCACGAAGGAGGGCATGCCCTCAGCGTAGCTGGCGATCTCATACTGCTGGTAGGTGAAAACCAGACCGTCCTTCGAAGGGAAGGGTTCCCAGCCAGGAAGCGGAATTATTCCGTCCTCGATGAAGAGCTGGTCCTTAAGCTCGGCCCATTCGACCTTCACACCCATCTCATCGTAATAACGGATCAGGCCCTCCTGCAGGATGGTCTGCATTTCCAGCACTCTGTCATGGTCAAGCATCTTCTCGACCAGATGGCCGTCCTGCTTGTCGAAAGTCAGGCAGCCGCGTCCGGTCACTCCACCATGGGCACCTCCCATGTAGATGTAGTCCTGGGACTGGAAAACCACATAGGCGGTGGTGTCGGCAATCTTGTTAAGGGTAAACTCATAGCTCCATGAAGGAAAATCGAACTCTTCACCGGAATAGGTTGCTCTCTCATCGGCATCCTCCTTGGAGAGACGGCTTATGAGTTCGAAGGCATTGTCATGGTAATAATCAAGGAAGGCCTCGGCATCGGACCGGTCTCCCTCGAAAGGAGGGAAGAACCTCTCGTTCTCGTACGAGGTGATGCGGCTGAGGATGTCATCCGTCACATCCTGAAGCTCGGTGCGGATAGCCTTAGCCACCGCCTCATCCCCGACAGGAAGGTCGACATCCATAGTCAGTGAAGCAAACTCAGCTGAGTCTGAATAATGATAGTTCAAGGTCCGAAACTCCTTCGGGGAGTTAGTATTGCAGGAAAAGGCGGCTGCCATGACCAGGATGGCAGCGAGAGTTATGAATGAATATCTTTTCATGATTCTAACAAATCGTCGTCAGATTCGCCTACGATGATGACAAGATGGTCTCCCACCTGGAGATGCATGCTGCCATGAGGGACGAGGAAATGATCGCCGCGGCGGACCATCATGACACGTATTCCATGGGGCAGGGACATGTCCCTCAGGGTAGCTCCACGCATGAGGTCGTCCTCGGAGACGGTGTGGTCACGGAGCATGCCCATCTCATCCGGAATCTCCATTCCGAAGGTCTCCACCTCAGGATCCTCATCATAGCTGAGCCCGAGCCATTTGGCCATGGGAGAAAGGGTGATGCCCTGGGCAAGCAGGGAAATCAGGGTTATGAAGAAGACTATGTTGAATATCACCGATGCCCCTTCAAGGCCGACAACCATCGGATACATCGCAAAGAGGATGGGGCCGGCACCCTTCAGGCCTACCCATGAGACGAAGGCCTTGGCCTTGACGGAGAGATCCCTGAAAGGGAGGAGACAGAGGAACACGGTCGCAGGACGGGCTACGAACATCATGAAGACTCCGATCGCCAGGGCGGGCAGGGCTACCTTCAGCATGTCTGAAGGATCCACCAGCAGGCCCAGCATGAGGAACATCAACAGCTGCATCAGCCAGGTCATACCGTCGAAGAACTTTATCACATCCTTCTTATGCGGAATCTCTGCCTTGTTGTTGATGACGATGGCAGCCACGTAGATGGCAAGCAGACCGTTGCCGTACAGGAGGGATGCCATGCCGTCAGCGAAGAAACCGATGCTGAGTATCAGGATAGAATAAAGGGAATTGCTTGGAAGTGTCACCTTGGCGAGGACCAGTTTCGCCCCATAGCCGACGGCGACTCCGACAAGGAAGCCTACGACTATCTGGACGACGAGGATCCCAAGGCCGGTCCATAACATGGATCCGGAACCTGATGAAACTCCCACAGCGGACAGGACCTTGACAAAGATGATCGTGAGCACATAAGCCATCGGGTCGTTGCTTCCGGACTCGAGTTCAAGCATGGGTCCAAGCTGCTCCCTGAGATGCATTTTCCTGCCCCTGAGGACAGAAAACACGGACGCTGAGTCCGTCGAACCCATCACAGAAGAAAGCAAGAGACATCCTGTCAAGGAGGCTCCGATAGGTCCGAGGTATTTCCCAAAGAACAGATAGACAAAGAGGCCGGTCAGGAGGGAGGTCAGGAAAACTCCGAGGGTGGAAAGGATGACTCCCTGTTTCATCACAGGCTTGGTGTCTGAGAGAGATGTCTCCAGACCGCCGGTGAACAGGATGATCGTCATTGCGAAATGACCGATCGATTCCGCGATGTCGAAGTCATCGAATCTCAATCCCAGGCCATCCCCTCCTGCGATCATTCCCACTGTGAGGAAGAGAAGCAGGGAAGGGACACCGTACCGGGAACCTACCTTGGTGACCAGGATGGCGGCGAAGACCAGCATCGAGGCCAGCAGAAGAAGGTTGCCGGAAAGGAGATTGACCGAAAAGATCGAAAGAGGCATCATTGGATCTCAAAAAGGTTCAGGAAGCCGGTCATGAGGAAGACGCTGCGGATGTCGTCATTGATCGAACGGACAATGACCTTTCCGCCCTTCTGGAGGGCAGACTTGCGCAACGTGAGGAAGATCCTCAGTCCCGAACTGGAGATGTAGGTCATCTTTTCGCAATCGAGGATGGTGGTTCCCGTCGCGTCCTCAAAGAGGGGTGCAAGGGTTTCATTGGCCTCCAGTGCAGCCGGAGTGTCAAGGCGTCCGATGAACTCCACGACCTTCCCTTCTTCAGTTTTGTTGATCTTAATTTCCATGGTTATTCAGCTTTTTTGTCAGAGTGAGTATATTCTTATCGTTTTTCCTCTCGTAAGAGATGGCATCCATGATCTTTCTTGCAAGGTGTATTCCAAGGCCGCCTATCTTCCTTTCCTCAGCTCCAAGGCTTATGTCCACCTCGGGCATTGCGGTGGGATCGAACGGCTTACCGCTGTCTAAGACTTCGAAGTCGACCGCACCGTCGTTGAAGCGCACCTTGATCTCCGCGAATCCTTCGGTGCCCTTAGGATAGGCGTACATTATCACGTTGGTGACGATCTCTTCCAGGGCAAGGTTGATTCCCATCTCAGTGCTGGGATCCATCCCGCACTCCTGAGCTACCCCTTCCACAAATCCTGCCAGACGTGAAACCTGGCTGACTTCGTTGCGGAGCACGATGTGAGGCACATTGCTCCGGGGAAGATCTCCATTGAGGTAATGGATGAAGAGCATGGTCAGGTCGTCGCTCTGCGGAGCCTGCCCGACGAAATCATTGACATTCGTCTTCATAGTCTCTATGAGGTCCTCGGCAGTTCTCCTCGTAGAGAGGACGGACATCATCCTCTTCTCTCCGAAAAGATCATGGTCTTTGTTCTCGGCTTCGGTAAGTCCGTCAGTGTAAAGGAAGATTGCATCATCGTCGTACATCATGATCTCCTGTTCCTGGAAAGACATGTCGTAGACGACTCCCAGGGGAAGGTTCGGCACAACATCCAGCAAGTGCTTCGTCGCGCTCAGGAACACCGGGGTATTGTGACCTGCATTGCAATAACGCAACTGGCCGGTTGCAAGGTCGAGGATGCCGCAGAAGAACGTTACGAACAAGCTGTTCTTGTTCATCTCGCTCATACTGTTGTTCATGATCTGTACGATACGGCCCGGGCTGTCCTCGTGGGACGACACCGTACGGAAAAGGCTTCTCGTGACCGCCATCACCAGGGAAGCGGGAACGCCCTTGCCTGAAACATCACCGATACAGAAGAACAGTTTCCCGGCCCGGATGAAATAGTCGTAAAGGTCACCTCCCACTTCCCTGGCAGGGAAAAGAGCTGCCGCCATGTCGAAGTCATGCCTGTCGGAGAAAGGAGACTGGGATGAAGGGATCATGGACATCTGGATGTCGCTTGCGATCTTGAGCTCGTTCTCCATCAGGTTCTTCTTCTCTGTCAAGTTGTTGTACTTCAACTGGTTCCTCGCTACGAAGCGAATGATGAAGAAGAGCATGAAAAGACCCAGGAGCTGAAGCAGCCTGACTCTCCAGCCGAGTTTACGGATGTCGCTGTAGATCTCGTCTTCAGGGATCACGATCGACATCGACCAGCCGGTACGCTCGACAGGAGCGAAGTAGACATATTCCTTCTTGCCCTTGTAGCGTACTAGCCTGCTTCCGGACTTCCCGGAGAGCATGTCCCTGCTGAGGGTGTCGAAAGCGGCTTTGTCTTCCAACGAGTCGATGATGTCCTGGATGGTCTTCTTCATGACGAAGGACTGGACAGGGCAGACCATAATCCGGCCAGAACTGCTCGCCATGACGCTGAATGCGCTGGGGTAGACCTTTACGTCTCCGAACATGCTCGTGAGCCAATCGAGGGAGACGTCGACGGTAAGGATTGCGGCAGTCTTGCCGGAATCGTCCTTTACAGGCATCGAGAAGGTGGTCATCAGCATCTCTCCTCCGCCCTCGTCGACATAGGGCTCCGACCAGCAGCCCGGTTCGCGGGTAAGAGCCTTCGAGAACCACTCATGGGAAGGATAGTCGTATTCCGGAGTTGCAAGGGACTTCGTCAAGATCTCCCCGGTGTCCAGGTTGCGGTAGGAATATGGTGCCAGGAGGGGATTCCTCTTGTAATAGCCGGGGACCAGCGCAACCGTCGAACCTACAACGACAGGATTATCCTCTATGATGCGCCTGGTGACGGCCTCGAGGCTGTCAGGATGGTCCAGGCACCATCTGGCTATCCACAGATTGTTCCTGAGGGCGGCCTCTGCCTGGTCAAGGACATCCGAAATCTGGATCCTGGTGTTTTCAAGTTCACCTTCGGCACGCAGCGAGGCTTCGCTCTTCAGGCCCTTAATAGCATAAAAGTACTGGAAGAGGGACGACACCTCGATTATCAAGGCGGCGAAAAGAACCAGCAGGATGCTGGTCCACACGGACTTCCTCATGATTGGTGTCTGCAGTTTCATAGTATCGAACTTAAACCGGCACGGAATTCTGGCATGGGACACTTGGAGTCCCGTTCAACGATAAGGGTCTTGAGACCGGCATAGGGACGGATCTCTTCCTCGATGTCCTTAAGGGAACGGTCTGGGCCGAAGTAAACCGGGGCGAAACACTCCCAGAACCTGATAGCCAGGGACTTGGGCATGTGGAAGGTCTCCCGGATGAAATCTTCTCCGCTCATGCAGCAGCAGAGGTAGACCATGCCAACGTCAAAAAGATGGTTGCCGTAGCAGAAGTCACCCAGGTCGATGAAATAGCGCTTGTCACCAACGAAAATCGCATTGCTGTACTGGAGATCACCGTGGATGGCGGTGTCCTCGTCGGGAGTGTCTTCGATGAACTTACCGATCCTGTCCTTTTCGGAGGCTGTGAAGAATGGATTCTCCTCGAGAAGTCTGAAATAGCGGTGCTTAACGTTCTCGAAAGAAGACGTGTCGACATGGGTTGAATGAAGCTGCAGACACATCTGAGCGAATTCCGTGGCGTAGCGGTCGACGTTCTCCGGATCATCGCCGGTGGCCCTTGAATAGGATTTCTTGCCCAGGATCCTATGGAAACGGATTCCGTAGCGACCGTCCTCCGTGACCACATATTCACCGGGCTCGGGAGTCGGGATGCCAAGGTCATAAACCTTCCTGGCGAGGGTCATCTCGTCCAGAGGCTGGCGGATCTTGCCGGGGAAATAGAGTTTCAGCATCACGGAGGGATCGGTCTTGTGATCGTAGCTTTCTCCGTTGAAGCCTCCTCCGCTCAGCACGTAGTCATCCAATGATATCTTGATCGCTTCCATCTTATCCTTCCTGGGGAAAAACTTGATTGATAAGACCAAGGAACTCCTTGTAAGCTCCTGTGTCCGAAAGGTCCTTGAGGGAATCCGCGAGTCCGCGGTAATGCCATTCGTGGGATTCCCGATCCTTGACATGGAAAAGGTCCCAAAGGGCATCTCTCTTCTGTGCATAATCCCTGGCTATGGCCCTCATGTTGGAGAGCTTGTCTCCCAGGGCGACTATCTTGGCATCCCTCGAAGCAGATTGCAGCCTGTCAATGGCGGCCTGCTTACGGTCATGCCAGCTGTCTTCCTCCTTCACTCCCTCCTCGAAGGTGTCGCTCTCGGATGCCACGATCGAAGCGACCCTGTCGCCGAACTCCCGGCGGATCTGCTCCTGGGTGACAAACGTGTCTTCGACAGTGTCGTGAAGCACGGCGGCAGCAAGGAGCTCCTGGTCGGAAGTTATCGTGGAGACTATCTCCATAGCCTCCATCGGATGGACTATGTAAGGGAAACCCTTGCCGCGGCGTTCAGTCCCGGCATGGGCCTTCACCGCAAAGATGATTGCCCTGTCAAGAAGAGAGGTGTCGAGAGGATTGTTAGGCATGAATATAATTCAGGATGATATCGACCGCTTCGTCCTCGGTCAGATTGTCCATATTCAGAACCAGGTCATAGTTACGGAGGTCGTAACGGCTGGTTCCGGTGTAACGCTTGATGTAGTTCTCACGTCCTTCGTCCACGTCGTCGATGAGGATCCCAGCCTGCTCGGCTGTGAAGCCCTGCTTGCGGGAAACCCTTTCCACGCGCTTGTCCCTGGAAGCAGTGATGAAGATGTCAAGCTTGTTGGGGCAGTCCTTTAGCACGAAGAAACCGGAACGGCCTGCGATTACACAAGATCCTTCGGAAGCGATCGCCTTGAGGATCTCGGACTCGGCCTTGAACACCTCTTCGCTGGACAGTTCGGCACGGAATCCAGGATCGATGCTCTTGTCAGTGTCCACGAAGACGCTCTCCTTGGCTACCGGAGCGACGAACCTGATGAAGTCAGCGAACCAGTTCTTCTTCTCACCTTTGAGCTTCTCAATGGCATAAGGAGTCAGGTCGAACTTCTTGGAAAGCTCCTTGATGAGATCCTTGTCGCTGTAGTAGACCCCAAGCCTTTCGGCGAGCTTGCGTCCCACGGTGCGGCCTCCGGAACCGATCTCGCGGCTGACAGTGATAACGAATTTCTCTTGTGTGTTCATATCATTGGTTCATAAAAGGTAAATCCTTGGATTGCTCCAGCAGGAGCTCCGCCATCATCTCATTGCTGGCGCTCTTTCCGTTCAAGGCATCGAACATACGGCATATTCCTGCCTTGCCTCCTCCGTTCTTGAGGATGAAGGCGATGCACAGGTTCTGGGGGCCGATCGAAGAAGAGATGATGTCGAGGTCGGTAAGGCCGATCTGGTAGCAGGCGATCTGGTAGGCGGCTTCTGAATAGTCCTTGACAAGGCGGTCGATGTCGCCCAACGTCTTGAAGCCCATGCCCAGGAAGATCTTCAGATAAGGCAGCAGGGAGACTTCGTGGATCTCTGCCTGGTTGACGGCCGAAATCCTCTCGTTGAGCCTGTCGAAGGGACGGAGTCCGAGATAGCTCCTGAAGGAATCGCCGTCGAGAGGGACGTCCTCGAGCTTGCCGGAAGCCACCAGGGTCTTCACACGGCGGCGGTAGTCGGTCAGTTCCGAACGGATCTTGCTGAACTCGTCGTCGACAAGCTCCAGCATGCCAGCTAGGCGGCTCATGCTGCGCATGTATCTCTTGGGGATCTCGACTCCAGACTTGTAGCCCGTGTCGTGGCTCATGTTCGCCCACGCATGCTGAAGGACGGTACGCATCTGGATCTCGAAACGGTACTTGGAGCTGGGGATGCGACAGACATAGTGCAGGGAAAGATAGCCGAAGCTGTCAATTTCCAGGATCTTTCTCTTGTCGATGGAATTCTCCCAGTCCACTTCGAAGATCCTTTCGATGGCAGAAGCCACCTTGTCCACATCGTCACTGTAGAAAGTGATGACCCTGAGGCCCACGATGTCGGTTATGTCTGAAAGGGAATGGTACTTCGAACCCTTCAGTTCGAGCTTGCCCCTGAGGGAAGACTCTTCCTTAACCCTGGACTCGATCGCAGCCACGATAATACCAGCCCGGCCGAGGACCTGGCTGATCTGTTCCTTAAGGCCGGCAGAAGCCTCCTGGAAGAAGCTCAAGTTATCGTGGTACTCCTGAAGAATTGCTTCAGAATGCGCATCCAACACTAAATTGCCCATATCAAGATATAATCAGACAAATATAATGAATATTCGCGACACTCTAAGCAAAGAAAGAGATGACAAGGGCTACTAAAAAGCCTGTACAACCGACAAGCGTCTCCATCATCGTCCAGGTCTTGAGGGTTGTCTTCTCATCCATCCCGACAAGGGACTTGACCAGCCAGAAACCGGAATCGTTGAAATGGGAACAGACCGTGGCACCGCCGGCAATCGAAGCGGTGATGCAGGCCAGATGGACCGGAGAAAGCCCTGCGATCTCAGGCATGGCCGAAATGATCCCGGCAGCCATGGTCATGGCGACAGTGGCCGATCCCACGGAGATTCTCACCAGGGCGGCCACCACGAAGGCGACAATCACGATCGGAAGCGAAGCAGAAGCCACGGCATGGCCGATCACCTCACCGAGTCCCGAATACTGCAGGATGTAGCGGAGCACCCCGCCGCAGGCGGTCACCAGGAGGATTAGTCCCACCGGCTCCAGCGACTTCGTCATCACCTTCTCGAGTTCTTCTTTTGAATATCCGTTCCTGTAGCCAAGAAGGATCATTGCCATCAGGGTGGCGATGGTGAGGGCCACGAAAGGCTCTCCCAGGAAGCCCAGGATGTTCCTTGCGGGGGCGAGGGAATCCCAGACTCCGGCAACCGACTTGAGGATGATCAGGACCAGCGGAATCAGGATGATAAGGACCACGGTCCAGAAGGAAGGAAGCTTGGAAGAGTCGCTCTTCCCGCTCACATGTTCTGGAACCGGGATGAAAAACTTCTTGCCGCAATAGGCTCCCCAGATGGGTCCTGCAACTATCATGGCGGCGATTCCGCAGGCAATTCCGATAAGGATCACCCAGCCAAGATCAACGCCAAGCATAGTCGCAACCAGGACGGGTCCGGGAGTCGGAGGGATGAACGCATGGCCTACGGCGAGGCCTGCAAGCAGAGGAATCACGTAGTAGAGTGAAGACCGGCCGGTACGGCTGGCAAGTGAGAAGGCCAGGGGGATCAGGATGATCAGACCGGCATCGAAGAAAACCGGCATGGCTATCACAAGGCCTGTGATAGCGAGGGCCCAGGCAGCCTTCCTGTCCCCGAACTTGTCCACCAGGGTGACCGCAAGCGTCCTGGCTCCACCGGAGATCTCCAGTATCGAGCCGAACATCGAACCCAGACCGACCAGCAGGGCTATTCCCTTGAGGGTGTTCCCCATGCCGTCGTCCACGGCCTTTACGATCTGGTCGAAGGACATGCCGGCCCCAAGGCCGATCAGCACGGCTCCCACCAGGATCGCTATCATTGCAGGTAGCTTGAACTTTATGATAAGCACCAGCAGTATGACAAGGCCGATCACGGCCGCGATTACCAACCTGGTAGGATCCAATGCTATTTCACTCATTATGCTTCAGATTATTTGAACAGATCAAGTACATAGACGCCTCGTGCAGGCATCTTGACGGGAGCAGTCAAGTCGACGACCTCTCCGGTGACCGCATCCTTGCCTTTGGTGAAGTCCTTTATCACCTCAGAGAAACGCCCCATGTTCACATCACGGACTTCATCGGAGCCGTTCAGCATGACCAGGACGGTGTTCTTCCCGTCGGTCCGGGCGTAGACATAGCATTTAGTCTGGTTGTCAGGGGTGTAGTGGATCAGCTTTCCCTCGGTCACGGGTTTTGAAGTCCGGCGCCAGTTGAGCAGTTTGCTGGCGAAGTCCCAGCACTCGTTCTGGAAGTCGGTACGACCCTCACGGGTGAAGGCGTTGACCTTGTCTTCCTTCCAGCCACCGGGGAAATCGGTCCTCATCTGCTCACGGCCTGCCAAGGCGATCTCCGTGCCATAATAGATCTGAGGAATGCCACGTGTGGTGAGCAGGAAGGCAAGTCCCTGCTTCAGCTTCCAGGCAGGATCACCGGGATTCATGAAGCGGGTGATGTCGTGGTTGTCAAGGAAGGTCAGGACATAGTTGGGATCCGGGAACAGGAAGTCCTGGGTGATCACTTCGTACATCTTGAACAGACCGGCTTCGGAACCTTCGCTGGTGTTGCTCTCCTTGAGGATTTCCCTCTGAGTGGTGAAGGTCAGGTCGAAATCCATCACTGTCTTGAGATGGGAGTCGTTCGGATTGATGGCGGAGCCTCTCTGCCACCAGCCGGCAGCGGAATTACGGGGATACCAGCCCTCTCCGACTATGTTGAAATCAGGATATTCAGCCTCGATCTCGTCGCACCAGCGGACCATGAAATCGTAGTCGGCGTAGGGGTAGGTGTCCATCCTGATGCCGTCCACGCGGGCATATTCAATCCACCAGATGCTGTTCTGGATCAGGTAGGTGGCCAGATGGCGGTTCCTCTGGTTGAGATCGGGCATTCCGCCGGAGAACCAGCCGTCGATCAGGATGTCCTTCTCGGTCTGGGGAGCATGGGGATCCATGAGGACCCATTTGTAGTGGGTGGTGTTGACAAGGCCTTCAAGGCGCTGTCCCCTCTGCCACTGGCCGGGACCTGCCGCAGGCTGCTGCGGGCGCTGGGCGGCCTGCTGCTTCTGGCGCTCTCCGAGCTTCGTGGCATAGTCGTTCTGGTTGAACCAGTCATCATCCGGGATGTCCGTGATCCACCAGTGGGTGCTGCCGGAATGATTGAATATCATGTCCATCACCACCTTGATGTCCCTTGAATGGGCGGCCTCGATCATGTCGCAGTACTCCTCGTTGGAACCGAGGCGGGGATCGATAAGGTAGAAGTCCGAAATGGCATAGCCGTGCGAAGCATTGCTCCGGTTGTACTGGACCGGATTCAGCCAGATGGCGGTAACTCCAAGATTGTCAATATATTCAAGATGCTCCTTGATGCCCTGGAGGTCACCTCCGTGGTGGGCGCCGCCGTTCTCGCGGTTGACCTTGAATTCCTCCCACTCGTCATTGGCGGGATTGCCGTTGGCGAAGCGGTCGGGCATGATCAGGTAAAGCACATCCTTGGTCGTGAATCCCTGGGCTCCCTTCTTGTTGTTCCTGGGCTTGAGTTCGAAGGTCTTCTCCGTCTTCTTGCGTCCGGACTTGAAAGTGAAGGTCATGGTACCCGGTGCGGCTGCCTCGGTGACATCGAGGTAGACGAACAGGTAGTTCGGGTTCTTCACCTTGGCCACCTCCTTGACGGAGACGCCGGGATAGTCGGCCAGGGAGAATTCGCTCAAGGCTATGTCCTTGCCGTAGAACATCACCTGGAGTTCGTGGTTTTTCATACCTGAGTACCAGAAAGGGGGATCCATTCGCTGGATCTGGGGTGCGGCACTTTTTGCTGCTGCTGTCAAGTTCGATGAGACAGTCACGTTGAGACTGAAAGCCAGGGCGATTGCTACCGCCGAAAGTAACTTACTGCTTCGCATGATTGTAGATTGGGGCAATTATATTGTTTGCTAAGATAATGAATTATTTGTAATCTGTTTTACGTAACTTTGTCTCTACATGGAGAGAAGGACTTTTTTGAAAGATATGGCGATCGCCGGTGCCTCGGCCATGGTGCCGGGGTCGATCCTTTCGTCATGCGCGAAGGACAGCAGTAAGGAGGCCTCTTTTGACGAATTGATCGACAGGGGCGGAACGTGGAGCATCAAGTACGGCAGAGCCACTGACGGAGAGATCCCGATGTGGATAGCCGACATGGATTTCAAAACCGATCCCTACGTGGCGAACGCCCTTAAGGAAAGGCTGGACAGGGATGTCCTCGGCTACATCTCGACTCCTCCTGAGTTTTTCGATGCCGTGGCTTTCTGGGAACGGTCCTACCACGGTTTCGACGTGGACAGGGAATGGATAGGCTACGCCCCGGGAGTGATTACCGGAATCAACCAGGCCTACCTGGCTTTCACAAATCCCGGCGACAAGGTTATAATCCAACCTCCGGTCTACGACCATTTCAAGCTTTACATCGAGCGTCTCGGAAGGGTGGCCGTGGACAATCCGATGATATTCGAAGACGGAAAGTACAGGATGGATTTCGAGGGACTGGAGCGTCTCTTCGATGAACGGACCAAGATGCTCGTCCTCTGCAATCCCCACAACCCCTGCGGCATCCTCTGGGACAAGGATACCCTGGTGCGCCTCGCGGAAATCTGCGAGAAGCACGGGGTGATCGTGGTGTCCGACGAGATCCACGGCGACCTCGCCCTCTACGGGCGGAAGCACACTCCTTTCTGCAGCGTCAGCGAAACCGCTAAGAGGGTCGGCATCATCATAGCTGGACCGACCAAGGCTTTCAACCTCGCCGGCCTCGCGGGAACCGCCTTCTGCATCATACCTGATGAAGAAAAAAGGAACCGTTACCTTGGAGCCCTGAAGGATGCCAAACTCTACGAGCCTTCGATCATGACAATAGTCTCGGTGATAGCCGCCTACAGGGAAGACACCGCCTGGCTGGAGTCCCTGAAACGTTACATCGAGGCCAACGTCGCAAAGGTTGAGAAGTTCTTCAGCGAGAATGATTTAGGAATATCCCCTATCAGGCCGCAGGCCTCCTTCCTGGTCTGGCTGGACTGCCGGAAACTCGGCCTCCCGCAGGAAGAACTCATGGAGCGTTTCAGGAAGAAGGCGAAGATAATTCCGAGCGACGGAAGCTCCTACGGTCCGGGCGGCGAAGGTTTCGCCAGGCTGAATGTCGGCTGTCCTGCAAGCCTTCTGGATGAAGCACTTGGGAGAGTCCTCAAGGCTTTCGCATAATCCGAAAAAAAGTTTATTTTTGCTGTAAGCACATTCTAAGATGAAAAGGTTTTCAGCATTTTTTTTGATGGTCCTGGCTGCCTGCGTTTCCTTAGCAGGATCAGGTAAGGACAAGGGTGAAAGCATTACACTCAAAACGGCTCAGAAAAGCATCCTGAACGTAACTGTCGACGGGACCCCGGTCAAGGTGACCCGCTTTGTCGACAACTATGTCACCCAACCCAACAGGCCCGAAGACCAGAAGATCACCATCTATATCCCCGATAACGCCACCAAGGCCTCGCCCATCCTCTTCTACGTCAACAACGGAGGATGGATGTCCAATGCCTATCCCGAGAACACGATCAAGGACGGGCAGGATTATGACGGTACTTCCAACAAAGTCGGAGTGGCCCTCAAGGAAGGCTACGTGGTCGTCTCCTACGGCGGCCGCAGCCGCGGCAACGGAATGACCGACGGGAAGTACCTCGGACACTCCCCTGCCATCATGGTGGACACCAAGGCAGCCATCCGCTACCTCCGCTTCAACAAGAAGGCCCTCCCGGCAGGTGACACCGAGAAGATCATCGTGACCGGCACCTCCGGCGGCGGCGCCCTCTCGACCGTGATCGCTGCCAGCGGCAACAGCCCGGATTTCTATGAATATCTCTACGAAATCGGTGCTGCCGGAATAGTCCGGAATGCCGATGGAACATATTCATCGAAACCAGGCGTCGGGGACAATGTCCTGGGAGTCATAGCCTACTGCCCCATAACCGACCTCGGCCACTCCTGCTACGCCTACGAGTGGCTGTTCGGCAGCACCCGCAAGGCCCTCTGCCTGGCCGGAGAGATGAAGTACAACTATGTGGACGAGAAGACCTTGCTGACCGCTTCGGACGCCCTGGCCGCCATGTATGTTCCCTACCTCAACGGTCTGGGACTCAAGGACGAAGCCGGCAAGCCGATCAATGACGGCAACCTCAAGGAGCACATAACGGCCTTGATGAAGGAGGAGATCGACAAGACCATAGCCGAGATCGGCATCGACCGGATGAAGCAGGACATCGAGCAGGAGATCCGCGCTCGCCGCTTCGGCGGTCCCGGTGCTGGCGGCCCTGGCGGAGCAGGCAGGCCCGGCGGAGCCCGCCCCGGTACAGCAGGAGCCCCTTCGGAAGCTGCTGGCAACCAGCCCGTGCAGCACAGGGTGAACAACGGTTGGCTGACCTTCAATGAGGACGGCACCTACGACTACGACCTGGACAAGCATCTCTATTACCTTGCCAAGTACACCGCCCTCAAGGCCGCCCCTTCGTTCTCCAACGTCGGTCTCTACGACAACAACATGAACGAGGACACCCTCTTCGGCACCGAGGATCAGGAATATTCCCCCTTCAACGCCTGGTCATGGAACCACGACATCCGCAAGAACAGCGTCGGCCTGGATGACACCGGCCTCACTTGGGACAAGTTCATCAAGACCGACGACGGCAAACTGCTCTTCAAACAGATGAAGATGACCTGCGCAATGGATTATATTCTTGAAAACACCGCCGACGTCGCTCCCTACTGGTACGTCCGCCACGGAATGGATGACCGCGACAACTCCTTCGCCATCGAGGCCGAGCTCTTCTACTCGGTGAGGACCAGCCCCAAGGTGAAGGCCCACGATGTCGGTTTTGCCTGGCTCAAGCCCCACAGTGGCGACTACGACGTTCCCGAGGCCTATTCCTGGCTGAAGGAAGTTCTCAAATAGCATATATTCACGATGAAAAGGACCACGCGAAATATTCTCAGGATTACCCTGGCAGTACTTGCCGCGGCCCTTCTGGGCGGCTGCCTGTACCTCAACAGACTGATGCCCATCATCACGGGATATGCTGCCAAGAACCTCGCCTCCGCAGTCTTCATCTCGGGCAGGGAGCCCGCAGACGTGGAGGCCCTGGACCTTGATTTCTCAGCCATCAAGTTCACCCGCAACCGTGTCGATTTCGAGAAACGCACCGTGACAAGCCGCTTCCTGTGGGGCAAGTCAACTGCTGTGTTCCGCGACGGCTACGGCGTCACCCTGCTGCGTGGCAAGGATAAGGAAGCGCTTCTGGCGCAAAAATGGCCGCTGGCAGCCGACGAGGCTGGCTGTCCGGCGCTGCCTCCGGGAGACTCGGCCCTTACGGCCAGGCTGGAGAGTGTTGCCCGCACACTGGTCGACGAGCGGAGTTACAACGGTCATCCGTTCGCCTTCGTTGTCCTGCACAAAGGTGCAGTGGTGGCAGAGCGCTACGACAAGGGACTCGGGCCCGACACAAAACTGCTGAGCTGGAGCATGGCCAAGAGCTTCACAAACGCCATCGCCGGTCTCATGGCAGGGGACGGGATGATAGACATCCATGCCCCTTTGGACATCCCGGAATGGCAGAATGACGGCCGCAGGGACATAACCTTGAACGACCTCCTGCAGATGCAAAGCGGCCTCGAGTGGAACGAGGACTACGGCAACCGGTCGGATGTAAACCTGATGTTGCACCGAGAGACCGACATGGGCGCTTTCGCCCAGTCCAAGCCGCTCCAGTACGAGCCAGGCACGCATTGGTACTATTCCAGCGGCACTTCCAACATCGTAATGCGCTACCTTCGCGGGAAGTTCTCTTCAGACGAAGCCTTCCTTGAATATATTCACGAACGTCTCTTCGCTCCCCTGGGCATCCACAACCCTTATTTTGAACAGGACATTTCCGGCACTCCTGTAGGATCGTCCTACCTTTATGCCACGGCACGTGACTACGCCCGTTTCGGGCAGATGTACCTGGAAGACGGCTGCGTGGACGGTATACGGATCCTTCCGGAAGGATGGGTGGACTACAGTGTCACCCCCGCCTCGGACAGCAAGGGAGCCTACGGTGCATTCTTCTGGCTTAACCGGGACAAATCCACTCCAGACGCCCCGGAAGACATGTTTGCATGCTTAGGCCATGACGGCCAGCGGATCTACATCATTCCCTCGAAAGAACTCGTGGTGGTGGTCCTGAGCTGTTCGCACCTTCCCGACAACATGATCTCATTCGGCCGCCTCCTGAAAGACATCCTGGCCCAGATGGCGTAAATCCTTACTTTTCGATCCGCAGTGACCCATCGTCTTCCAGGGCTATGGTGTCGCCTTCATTACTTTGTCGCCGCACAGGCGCTTGACCTCGTCGTAGTTGGTGCCGGTGTAAAGGATGCGGGTCATAAGGTTTTGGAATATGTTTTAATGGAAGTAGAAAGATACGAAGATTTTTCTTTCTTGGGCGCATCTTCATTCTTCCACTTTCGGTCTCCGGGATAACGTTGTTTTGGCTGTTCGGTAAACTCTGTGTGTAGTTTTGCTGTTTTAGTATTAATAGACATCTCTTTTTATTATCTTTGCACATGCATCAAGAGTCTCCCATGAGGAGCGCCAACCGAGCAGCCAGAAGCCACGGTGGCAAAGCGATGCGGATTGTTCAACATCAAAAAAAGTCTGTATTATGTTTCCGTATGTGAATGAAATCTATGCTCGCTACAATGATTGGAAGGATAACGAGCGATTCTACTTCATCCCACTAAAAATGCGTCTGCTTTACGCCCATCCACCAGGTGGAATCTATATGGCTCCAGATCCTGTGTTTCTTGGCACGTACGTCAGAAATAACATTGAATTCAGCGATTACTTCTCCGCTAACTGCCCGGATTGTGGACAGAAGCTTTATCCTTATCACATTGACGGATGCCCCACAAACGAGAGGGTGGATTTGATCAATCACGCCTTGAAAAGATCCTCCTGCTTAAACCTGATTTCAAAGCAGCCACAATTGAGGAACTGATAGAATTCCTGAAAGAGAAAGACAAATAATAATCCTTGAATAGCCGTGGGTGGAACTACAGGCCAACTCGTACGTATTATAAACGTTAAGACCCTTTGGAAATCAACTTCCTAGCCAATCATTCTAGTCACGGGTTGACTCCTGCCAGTAGAGGGAATCGTGACGCCGATTTTCACTTTCCTGCTTGTGCTTCTCGATATGGTCGTCACCGGATTGTGCCTTGCTACGCTTCTGATTGCGATAACCACATATTCCTCCCAAGCTATAATGGCGATCGCTATTACAGCTCCTGTTAAACTTATTCTTGTATCATCTGAAGCAGACCTGGGTTAATTCTCTGCCTAACTTGTGAAGGGCGGTCTCGATTTTCTCGACTTGCTTTCTGCGGGGTTTCGACGCGTCGACCTGACCACCTTCAAGAAGAATATCAAGTTCTCCGATCTGACGGAGGCTACCTTGACGGAGTTCGTCGCGTATATGCGCGACAGCAAGAAGCTTCGCACTCCCCGGAAAAAGAAGGGAGAAAGAGAGGATTATGATCAGGAGGACCTGGTGGGCCTGAAGAACTCCACCATTGAGAAGAAGCTGGGCTACCTCCGCTGGTTTTTGAACTGGGCGACCGACCGGGGCTACAACACCAACCTGGACTATAAGAAATTCCACCCGACCCTGAAGATGACGCAGCGGAAGGTCATTTACCTCACTAAAGAGGAAATCGCCCGCGTCCGCGACCTGGAACTCTCCGAGGCCCAGGCCTACTTGGATCCTATCCGGGACATCTTCCTGTTCTGCTGCTTCTCCGGCCTCCGTCACTCCGACGTCAACAACCTTCGTCGCAGCGACATTAAGGGCGACCACATCGAGGTCACGACCGTCAAGACAGCGGACAGCATCTCCATCGAGCTGAACAAGGTTACCAGGGATATTCTGGAGAAATACAAGGACACCCCCTTCAAGGACAACAAGGCCCTGCCGAACTACACCAACCAGGCAATGAACCGCGACATCAAGGAGCTGTGCAAACTCGCCGGTATCAATGAAGAGATCCGCGTCACCACCTACAAGGGTAACGTCCGCACGGACAAGATCCAGCCCAAGTGGGAACTCGTCGGCACCCACACCGGCCGCCGCACCTTCATCGTCAATGCCCTCTCCCTCGGCATCACCCCGAACATCGTGATGAAGTGGACCGGCCACTCCGACTACAAGGCCATGAAGCCCTACATCGATATCGTGGATTCCATCAAGGCGAGCTCGATGGCGAAGTTTGATGGGCTGATATAGTATAGGAGAAAATCAGCCAAAACCAGAGGTTTTTCTTCATTTTGGCTGATTTTCTATGGCAATAAAAGGATTATTATTATCTTTGTCTCAACTAATTAGCATAACGATGAGCTCATCCACAGTTATCGGCAGAGAAGAAGAACTTGCCACTATCTCAAGACTCTATGCGTCAGACCGTTCTGAGTTTCTTGCCCTTTACGGCAGACGCCGCGTGGGTAAGTCCTTCCTAATTGAAGAAGCCCTTGAGAACAAGTTTGCATTTATGACTGTTGGCTTGTATATCAAGGTAGACAAAGACGATACTGAGAAGGTGGAATCCTACCGCCAGCAGCAACTCCGACATTTCTATAGTAGCCTCTTGGAGTATGGACTGCCGGAAGAAGGTAATTCTGTACCAACCAATTGGCTGGATGCGATGAACTTGCTCAAGAAACTCCTCTTAAGCAAACGTTCTCGTCGCAAGGTGGTTTTCATTGATGAATTGCCCTGGCTAGCCGGTCCTCAGTCCTCGGAACTAGTGAGCGAACTTGGTTTTTTCTGGAACCAATGGGCTCGTAAGCGCAAAGATATCTTCCTCATTGTTTGCGGTTCTGCAACCAGTTGGATGATAGATAATGTGATTCGGGAATACGGCGGTCTTTATGGCAGAACGACCGAAACCATCGCCCTCAAACCATTCACACTTGCAGAATGCGAACGTTACTGGGAGAAGCGTGGTTTTCATCTTTCCAGGTACGAAGTTGCGCTCACCTATATGGTAATAGGCGGAGTCCCGTACTATATGGATAGTTTCCGGCCGGATCGCACGATGGCCGACAACATCAACACCATTTATTTCAGCAAGGACAAAGCTCGTCAAGAGTTCAAAGACGTTTACGCTGGCCTTTATTCCACATCCGATGTTTATATCAAAGTCATTCGACAACTTGGTAAGAACTTCTATGGGATGTCGCGGAAAGATCTTCTCGATGCCGTGGACAAGAAGGGAGGCGGCACTTTCTCGGAAGTCCTAGAGAATCTAATAGATTCCGGAATCATTAGGAGTTACGACCTATATGGTGGACCCAGGAAGCAGACTATCTACCAGCTTATGGACTTTTTCACTCTGTTCTATTTGCGGTTTTGCGAGACCCCGGACTTTACTTCCTGGCGTTCAGTGCAAAGGAGCAAACCCTTCTATACTTGGGCGGGAAACACTTTCGAGCTTCTAATCATTGAACATATGCCCCAACTCGCAGACGCGCTCCGTATCAAAGAATATGCTACCCCCTTCAGTTGGAGAGGGGAGACTCCGGATGGCGTTGGCGCTCAGATTGACCTCGTCATTCCTGCAACGGCAGAACGTTCAGATTACATTTGCGAGATGAAGTTTTCGGAAGGCAAATACATCCTGAAAGATGACGACACAACTGAGATTACTAATCAGATAGCTGCATTAAGGAACTCCAACATCCACAAGCCCAGTCACTCCACTTATGTAGCTCTTGTGACTTCGTTTGGTGTTACTGAATCTAAGCATAGAAGCCATATCAATGATATAGTTACGCTGGATTCTTTGTTTGTATAATTCAGCCAAAACAGAAAGAAAGTCGTCGTTTTGGCTGCTTTTCGAGCTCACAGATAATATAAGAAGTTCCGCCCGACACTCAAGATGACGCAGCGGAAGGTCATCTATCTCACCAAGGAGGAGATCGCCCGCGTCCGCGACCTGGAGCTCTCCGAATCCCCGGCCTACCTGGATCCTATCCGGGACATCTTCCTGTTCTGCTGCTTCTCCGGCCTCCGGCACTCCGACGTCAACAATCTCCGCCGCAGCGACATCAAGGGTGACCACATCGAAGTCACGACCGTCAAGACAGCGGACAGCATCTCCATCGAACTGAACAAGGTTACCAGGGATATTCTGAAGAAATACAAGGACACCCCTTTCAAGGATAACAAGGCCCTGCCGAACTATACCAACCAGGCGATGAACAGCGACATCAAGGAACTGTGCATGCTCGCCGGCATCAATGAAGAGATCCGCGTCACAACCTACAAGGGCAACGTCCGCACCGACAAGATCCAGCCCAAGTGGGAACTCGTCGGTACCCATACCGGTCGCCGCACCTTCATCGTCAACGCCCTGTCCCTCGGCATTACCCCGAACATCGTGATGAAGTGGACTGGCCACTCCGACTACAAGGCCATGAAGCCCTACATCGACATCGTGGATTCCATCAAGGCGAGTTCGATGACGAAGTTTGACGGGCTAATCTAAGTTCTTAAACCTCATGCTATAGCCGAGAGGTCGAAGATGCTGCCTGCTGTTAAAATCGATGATTCTATATGCCAGAATGGAGAACCTCTTTCTCGAAGCCATATTTGCCAATCAACTCTTGTATGATATCCTTGTACCAGGGTTTTGAAAACGGAGCCACAAAAATGCTCTCAATCAGTTCATTCAAGTCCACCTTGAATAATAGACCTTCCGGCGTATTATTAAATCTGCCATCTGTATCCCAGAACATTGCTCTTAGCTCCTTCTCTGCACTAAAATAGGGACGTTTTGAAAAATGTGGGGCAATCATGTTTGCGATGCCTCCTGTCAATCGAAACGAATAGTCCGACTCATAATCGATGTACTGAACATTTGATACATATACATTCCTAGGATCATTCGGGTCAAATGCAGAGATTAGTCTTAAAACAGTTGACTGAACCGCGACCCCATCTTTTAAGGAAGCATATGAGTTCCATAACACATATTCATCAGTATCAGCCTTTGTCCAGCAGTTCGAATATGTACAACCCAACGAGTCTCCGGTCATACCACTCGTCATCCCAGCCGATTTACTCTCAAAAAAAGCTATATCCTTCTTGGTCATTGCGCCTTCAAAACTATCATCGAATTTGTCTTGGCGGCACAAGTAAAGGGAAGAGCTACTAATAAGACTTAAGAATTTTGGCAAAGTGAAATAATGCCATATTTTCTGATAGGGGTCTATCGGCGGAAGGCTTGGGTGCTGTATGTACATTGTCTATTCGGTCTCAGATGTTACTGTTTCTTTCTCTTCAAGAGTTTGTTCCTTATTCTCAAACATCGGCTCCTTGGAATAATCATCCGCTTCCTCGGATTGGTCTGTCACTTTCTTGAGATAGCCAGAAAACCCCTCGAAAGAAGATTCCAGTTTATTGAGGCTCTTAGCAATTTGGTCAAGGCTCTTTTGGACTGGCATATATGAATTATTCTGTACGATAAGCCCTTTCTTTATATAAGACATCGTTGTTTCAAGGTCCCCCTGAACTAAAACAAATGTCTTGTCCATAAAGAAATTCATGTCCAATTCCTCATCAATGGGAAAGGAATCATTGTAACGTCCCTTCATCTTAATGATAACATTCTTGTCTTTCCAAGTCTTATTGACTTCTTCACAAAAGCCCAGGAACAAATGCCTGCTCATACCTGCCTCAATAAAAAAAGGAGAAGACAGTTGTCTAAAAGCAACACGGAATCTTTCTTCTTTTAACTCATTTAAGAAATCCTCATTGAAGTTGATGACCGCGTTGTAGACATTTCGCTTTCCTATATTGCTGATTTTAAGCATGAACGCCTGTTGGTACACGATCACACTAAAAACGAGACGTGCTCTTTCCTCTTCCTCTCGCTGGATTCTCATTTGCTCCAGCTGTTTTTTATTTTGTTGGAGTGATTTATATGTGAAATATATCATCCCAAAAGATGCAACTGCGCTGAGATAAACCGGCCAGAAAGCGAGCCATGTTGTTCCATCACCAACCACAGGGACAATCGCATTTTGCTGTAATATCCAATTCAATAGGATTGGAAATACAAGAAGAGCCACTATCGCTATAATGATGACCCCAAGTTGCTTCTCTTTCTTTTTCATACAAATCTAATAATTCGCTAATTGTTCCTAGAGGTATTAGATTGTGCAATGTTGCTAATACTATGTACTCTATTATGTAATTCTTTTATTCTTTGGATCAAGTCATCAAACTCCAGAGATGAACCGTAAATAAAGAATTCTCTCAAATTAGCATAATCGGCTCTCCATGCCTCGGATAACTCTTCTGGTACTATAAAACTGATGGATGATGGCGATAGAAGGTCATAGTTAATATGCTTCTGTGCATAGTATGTTCTACGGTGTTCCACAATAGCATTATATAGCGCGTGGTCTGCTAACGCGTTGTGCCCATATGGGGTGTCCATGAGTTTTTCTAAGTCGTACAAATGACGAGACATTCGCTCGCTTCTCGGGTTTTCTTTTTGGAATTCTTCAGCAAGGAGGAATATCTTTTCCAAGAAAGTGCGAGTCGGTAATACGGTTCTCACCGAACAATTGGCGCCAGAATCCTCTCCATGGAAGGACTCTTCAATTAGTGAGTGTATGTCTCGATCCTCAGTCGGTTCGTCCATTGAGAGGCAACTGATTTCAATCTTAACGCGCGGAGGAATATAACTGATGGGGGTCTCCAAGATGGAAGGGTAGTGAAGAAGGATAACCGTAGGATCTTTATCTGAGTCAATAGGGCGCCATTCGTTATTATTATCTTTAACATGAGTAACGTTTTCAATATGATACCCAGAGACTCCCAGACTCTTCAATTGGGAATCTAGTTCTGTTGAAACGGTCTCATGAATGTACTTCCTGGCAATCTTGCGCAATATATCTCGTTGACTCTTACTGGTCTTTTCAATTCCGAAAAATGAGTGGTTAATAGCCAAATCGACATCTTCGGAAAAGCGTTCAATTAGATTAAACCCTTTTGAAAGAGAAGTACCCCCTTTAAAGATTAGAGATTCTCGACAGCTTGTCTGAAACAGAGCCTTCAATACGACAGTCACCCACCAATCCTTCTCTACAGCAACCAAGTGAATCCCAGGATGATCGTTAGCTGTTTTCTGTAATTGAGCTAGACGATCGACCAAATCATTATTTAACCATAACTTTTCCATCTCTCAAACTTATAACATGGGTTTAACGATTCTCTTCATCCAATTTGGCATCATATCCACGTCTTTTGCCAAAGCGATTCTATCCGGTTCTTTTGAGATGAGGCTTCGGATAACTTGTATTTCCTCTTGCCCGACATTCTGTTGTTTTAATGCTTTAAGTGCTTGGACAAGAAGCGCGATGAGTTTCGTTTTGTAGCAGAAGTTTTTCGGAACCCCTCGTTTCAGTCTTATTTCCTGATTCTTCAGTTTAATCGTTCTTTCGCTCCCTGTTGTCAAATATGAATACTTCATCGGGACCTGGGTTGATAATCCAAGTACGTTTAATGCTGTCATACCTGAGGGGAGGACCTCTGCATTATCTCGCGCAGCAATTGCCTGTACAATTTTATCTACAGAAGGTAATACCACCCCAAAACGACTCCATCTTGGTTTGGCATATATACCTTGTGCCAGTTTTACTAAGAGTCCTTCTTGTGTTAATTCTGCTAAAGTCTCCCCAACGAATTCCGAATGGTATTCAGGGAAGTCTGAGCGGAATAGAACACTATCTTCAGGTAAAGCCTCGATGCGCTTCCTTAAGGTGATATTTGGATGTTCCGTGTTCATACACCTTTGAAATTTTGATAATTTTTCAAGGGCGAATATAATAAAAATCTGTCAAATAAAAGCAATAGCACAAACTACTTATCTTCTAGTCTATTGATTATCGTCCCCTCTCTCTAGTAAAGTCTGTACTACTGCCTCCATGCTTTCCTCAAAATCTAAAACGGCATTTTTCGCAATATTCTCAAAATGTTGACGAGGTGTAGAAACACTGCGGAAAGGTGTATATCCTCTCGTTGAAAAACTTAGGATTCGTGATAGCGTTATCGTTATTTAATTCTTTTACAGAGACTTAACGAGAAACCCCACAAGTGGGCTAGAAAGAGAAACAAAATCGGCACAAACTCGAAATTTGTGCCGAAATTGTTTCTCTAATGCAGGAATCGTTGGCCCGGAAGGTTATCGTAATTCCTTGAACTCCATAATGTCCAGCATGGAGAAAAGGATCCCGTTGATGGTGGCACTCCAACTTTGATGGAAGTGTCCGTAATACCAATGGGTGATAGGCTGTCCAGCCTCAAGCAAAGACCCAAAGATCTGATCCAGAATTGCCCGCTCCCGCTCACAATCTTCCAGTAAGGTGGCGTCCCTCGTGGCCCAGCCCATGAGCCCGTCCTTCGTAATCAACTCACAGAAGGATGGAGCTGTATGGGTGATGACAGTATCAATCTTGTATTTAGCGTTGATTTCTGCCAGAGCCTTCTCGTCAAATCGTGGCATCTCATCCGCCCAGTAATAAGCTGTCTGGGCGGAATGAGGCCGTGAATCAGCAGCGAGGCGATAGGTCCGGTCAATGCTGATGGCTCCGCCAATGCAGAGGATCGTATGACCGCAAGCCGTCACGATGCTGTAGTCCGGGACACAACGGAAGCGTTCGTGGTTGATGCGTTGCTCCTGGAAATACGTCGGGTCATCGTGGTTGCCGCGAATCATCGCAATCCAATTATTAGCCTTGGTCAGCCGACGCGAGACCTTAGAGAAGATCTGCTCATAGTATCCGGGCTTCTCGAATCCAAAACCGCAGTCTCCGGCAACGATGAGCAACGTGTCCGTCATTCCGTACTGAACGCACAGCTTGAACACCATCTCCTCGAAGTCGCCGTGGATGTCCCCGCAAATAACGATGCATTTTGCATCTGTGTAGTTAAATGTACGCATCTTGTTACTCATTAGGCCACGCCTTTTTTTGTTTGTGCCACGTGGTATTCTTAAGGATCTTCCAGTAGACGTCCCGAGAGACTTCGCCAATGTGTGGGAGCCACATCTGACTGGTAACGCCATCTCGGTCCATATATTTGTCAGGCCAAGGTCTGAATCCTACCATGTCTTCCTGCCGAAGGATCTTAAGGATGGAATCGATTTCGTCGACAACAAGAGTTATACCCTGTTCGTGCAAGGCGATAGCGATTTCAGCAACGTCATCGTAATAGCCATAGACCCCGAAGTAAAGATGGAACCGGTAAGGCTCGGAATCTTCCTTTCTCCAAGGGGCAAGATGGATTCTCGCATACGTCACATCCATGCAGTGATATGCGCTGTTTTCGCCATACCATTCCTTATACCCGTCTTCGCTATCCAAATCCAGTCCCTCGATTTGCCTTCCTTTACTGTTGTATCTCTTGAAGAGTTCGATGTCGGTCTTGGTCTTGGCATCATTCAGTCTCTGCTTATCATACCAATCATCACTTCCTTCGCTCTTAATCCTGGCAATGACGCGGAAGGCTGAAGACCAAATAGAGATGTATACCCGAAGGGTAATCTTGTCATATTTACTTGGTTCTGATGCCTTGACAGCCTCCAGTCCTCTGATAAGCCTTTCGTCATCCTTGCTGTCGTGCCAGTCCGGATCAATGCTATATAGCACTCTCCTCGGGATATCGCCGCTTCGTTTATGATAAGGCAGATACCTCTCCACGTAAGCGTTGTATTCCTCTGGATCTTCGCATATCCAGTCCACAACGGCTTTCACGTGTTTCTCAAGGGCCAATAGCGGCGCTTTCAGATCTTCGCGGTACTGCTTGTTGTTACAATAGACACTCTCCGCATTCTGGAGAACTGCCATCTCGTAACGTCCGTCACCGAGGGTTAGATAATGAAAGCCTTTATAGTGGGCCGTCCTTACTCTTAGCCATTTCCGTTCCCGGTTGTTCGTTTGAGCCCAGATCCAGAAGTACCGGCTGTCATCATCGCCCATCACCTTGAGCCGGCTCATCTCGTTTTCAATCCGCAGCATGATTTCTTCGCTTGCTGCATCTATAACAACGCCATTGTCCCTATCGCTCCTGGCCAAGATTTGCCAGGCATCATGATATTGATATACAGGTATTTCTCTTTTCATATTCCTTGTTGCTTTTGAATAATAACCTTCACTTCGTTGAATGAAACGGGCCTGAATCCGTTGTTGTCTACGCCCACGTCGTACTGTGAGGGAAATAGCATGCTTAGACGGGGTATATCCTTGCCGGTCTTACTCAGTGGCCCGGAATGGACGTGCCCAAATAGTTGCCAGGTATCAGCATACGCCCCTCCGAAACAGAGGAAAGGGTTGTGGTTCAGAATGATCTTTTGTCCGTCGACGTTGATGCTCATCTGCTGGGACACGTGCTCGAACCTGTCCATGAAGCCTTGCTTTGCATTCTTCATATCGTGATTTCCAAGAATAAGGAAAATCTTCCCATTGAGTCGGTTATAAGCGGACATCCACTCCCGCCATCCTCCGTAGGCGAAATCGCCCAGATGAAAGACCGTCCCATCCTCCGGAACCTTTTCGTTCCAGTTGCGGATCAGTGTCTCATTCATCTCTTCGACTGACCCGAAGGGCCGGTTGCAGAACCGGATAATCCCTTCGTGGAAGAAATGGGTGTCCGATGTAAAGAACAGGTTCTCTCCCGGGAACT
The DNA here is from genome assembly GCA_017469745.1 of Bacteroidales bacterium. Lineage (GTDB taxonomy): Bacteria > Bacteroidota > Bacteroidia > Bacteroidales > UBA932 > Cryptobacteroides. Next base: position 90,053 of record JAFUFS010000018.1, read on the forward strand.
TGTTCTGGAAAAGGCTGATGTTCCTTGTCATTTCTATTCTTTTGATTGGCAATGCTCCGCCAGAGTAACGTTTTCCATAGATACTCTGGCGGAATACTGCTCGTTAGCAAATCAGGTAAAATATCCTGACATCTGATTCGTAAATATACGGATGGCAGGCAGCAACAATACCGCTGACGATATCGCGAAGACGACGAACGCAATAGTATGCTTCGATGTGTTCCTCATAGATATCCGATGCCGAGTAGTATAGCTCATCGCCAATCTCTTCTTCTTGGTTTTCTTCCTGCTTTTCATTTGTCGGCTGCAGAGCCCTAAGATATGATTCAATTCTGTCGAGTTGCTGCTTCATCGGGTACAGTCCCGCGTTGGAGAGGCTGGCAAGCAATCTCTTGTCAAGCTCATCACAGTACTGAACCAAGTCATCAAACATAAACGTCCCATATGAATCGTCGTCTTCCAGGTGCTCAGCGATTTCCTTACAGATTCGCTCCTTGGGGCCACCCCTGATATGGCTTGCTGCCTCATCAATGAAATGGGAAAAGTGATAATACCGGCAGAAGTAGCAGTCGGTGTCCCAATATGATTGATTGAGATCCTCTTTCGTCTCAAATGGCGGCTTGAAATGGAGCCGAACCCAGTTCTCCTGGTTCCGGACTTCAATGTAGAATGCAATATCAACTCCCATAATATCATTTAGTTATAACGTTAACACTTTCAACTTTATATCTTCCTCCCTTCTCTTTCTTGATGATGAAGGATTCTGCGTTCAGGTTGCCCACGGCGTCGCAGAACTTCCTCTTTATCCGGGAGACTGTTGCGTAAAACACCGTCTTCGATTCTGCGCAGAGGGACTCAATTTTGTCTTCCCTGAAATCGGAATCACCAAACGTCGATTCCCTGGAGTATATCTGGCAAAGCTCTTTCCAGTGAACAACCAGGTCATCGGACTTTATTCCTTCAGGGTGGTTCAGGAACAGGTAATACAGAGTCCTTTCAACAGGATTGAGGTATGCCTTTGCCTTGTAGTCGGGGAAGGATATGCAGCCCTGCCCTTCCACAATCAATCTGCGACTTGCGGGATAATTGTGAATGCCGTTTTCAATAGCCGAGTAATCCAAACCGCGGGACTGCAGTTCGGTTACAAGAGATCTTATTGTGCAGACTATCTGGGCAGTCTTGGCCCTTGACTGGTACGTATTCATTGGTATATCGGCTTTGTGTCCGGCTATGCGGACAGATGGTGCGCATACATGCGCTTATGCTATTTGAAAATGGGGAAGGGCTCCTTAGGCCAGAGAAGACGGAGCCAGGCCGACCTATAAACGCATGAGGCCGATATACAAGGCATCCGTTCTCCCGAACGGGCGTTCGGGGAGCAGGGATTTATGTGTAAGTCGTATCGGCTGCATGTCTATTTTATAGTTACCAATTATTTGCGGCGGCAAAGATG
>JAFUFS010000032.1 GCA_017469745.1 Bacteroidales bacterium
CGATCTCCTGAACCATGAAGGGATTGGCTGTGGTCCTCGCACCGATCCAAACCATGTCTATTCCATACTTCATGCACTCGTAGACATGTTTTTCATTGGCAACTTCAGTACAGACCTTCATTCCGTACTCCTTCTTGACATTCTGGAGCCATTTGAGGCCGGGTACGCCGGCACCTTCGAAGGAACCCGGATGAGTGCGGGGTTTCCATATTCCTGCACGGAAGACATGTATTCCGAATTCATGAAGTCCTTTGGCGGTCATCATAACCTGAAGTTCCGACTCTGCGCTGCAAGGTCCGGCGATGACGATAGGAGGTATGCTTTCGTCGAAGAATCCCCATTCCGACACGGGGACGGTATCCAGTGTTCTGTCCATAATTATCTGAGTATCTTTTTAATACGGTTAGCCTCGTGGATAAGTTCCTCGATACGCTTGCCGTCATAGGAAGCTATCGCCTCCCTGAAGTCTTTCATCTTGTCAAGGTAGGTGTCAATCACTTTAAGAACGTTGTCCCTGTTCTGGGTCAGGATGGGAACCCACATGTCCGACGAACTCTTGGCAAGCCTGACGGTGGAAGAAAAACCTCCCGAGGCCAGGTCGAAGATATGCTTCTCGTCCTGTTCCTTTTCAAGGACCGTGAGGGCCAGGGCAAAGGATGTCACATGTGAAATGTGGGAGACATAGGCTGTGTGGACGTCATGATTGTCGGCATTCATGTAGATGGGCCTCATGTTCAGGACATCGTACAGTTCTTCCACAACCTTCACTGCCTGTGGATCACTCTCCTCCGAATTGGCGAAGATGCAAGCCCGGCCGTCGAATAGGTTGGGCATCGCAGCCCAGGGGCCTGAATATTCAGTACCGGCCATGGGATGGGTCGCCACGAAACGGCCGCGAAGGGGATGGTAGTGGACCGAACGGACGATCTGGCTCTTGGTCGAACAGGTGTCGATGACGATCTTGTCCTCCATGCCTTCTTCCTTGAATATGTCAAGGACCTCTGGAAGCATCTTTACGGCTGTTCCGACTGGTACGGCGATGACGACGATGTCAGCCTTCCTGACACAGTCGCCGAAGGGGACGATCTCATCACATAGCCCCATCCTGAGGGCGGCTTCAGCGTTGACAAGCTCATTCTCAACTCCGAGAATCCTGTCCGCAAAACCCCTTCTCTTCAGGTCAATTGCCATCGAGCCTCCGATGAGGCCAAGTCCGATTACTCCTACTACCATTTATGACTGTTTTATCTTGCGAGATATTCCTTGATCCTTGCGAGGCCGTCTTCGAGGGTCGGGACGGGGGCGCAGAGGGAGATGCGGACATAGTTTTCGCCGTTCTTTCCGAAGACGAAGCCGGGGGTGATGAAGACGCCGGTCGCATGGAGGATTTCCTCCGAAAGGACCTCGCCGGGAGAGATCCTTCGCTGTTGCTCAGGATGACATTGTGCTTTGTCATCCTGAGGAGCGTCAGCGACGAAGGATCCAGGAATACGTCCCCAGAGGAAGAGGCCGGCGGAGTCGGGATTGTACTTAACTCCGAGGGCGTCGAAGATGCGACCGGCGGCCTCACGGCGGCGCCTGTACTCGGCATTAAGCGCTTCGAACCATTCCGGTCCCTGTGCAAGTGCCTCAACTGCAGCGATCTGCATAGCCTTGAACATGCCGGAATCCATCTGGCTCTTGACCTTCAGGATCTCATTCACCATTTCAGGATCACCGGCCACCATTCCGACCCTCCAGCCGCTCATGTTGTGTGCCTTGCTGAGCGAATTGAGCTCAAGGCAGCACTCCCATGCGCCTTCTGCCGAAAAGATTGAGATCGGTTTGTCAGTCAGGATGAATGAATAGGGATTGTCATTGACCAGGAGGATGTCATGCCTGCGTGCGAAATCCACCAGCTTCTGATAGAGTTCAGGAGTTGCCTTTGCACCTGTGGGCATGTTGGGATAATTGACCCACATGAGCTTGGCCTTGGAGAGATCCATCTTCTCCAGCTGATCGAAATCGGGAAGCCATCCGTTCTCCTCCTTAAGGTCATACTTCTGTACCTGTCCTCCGACAAGGTTCACAGTGGAAGAATAAGTAGGATAGCCGGGATCCGGTACAAGGACCACGTCGCCCGGGTTGACATAAGCCAGGCTGATAAGGAGGATTCCTTCCTTGGACCCGACGAGAGGCTGGATGCCTCCGTTGGGATTGAGGGTCACGCCGTAATAACGGGTGTACCAGTCCGCAAATGCCTGGCGGAGCACAGGCAAGCCCTTGTAGTTCTGGTATTTATGGCTATCAGGAGCCTGAGCCACCTTCTTAAGGGTGTCGATAGCTGCCTGGGGAGGCATGCCGTCAGGAGCTCCTATTCCAAGGTTAATGAGTGGACCGAGTCCTTTTGCAGCCCTGTCAGCGGAAACTGCATCGAGGTCCTTCTGCTTGCGTGAGAAATAATATTCCTGGACACCTTTTGTCCTTTCAGCCGGTTGTAATTTCATTGTTATCTGTTTTTAGATTCTTCAGATTCTTCACTTCGTTCAGAATGACAGGTGTCATCTTGAGGACAGGTGTCATCTTGAGGAGCGAAAGCGACGAAAGATCTATATTCACCTAGTATGATAAGATCCGCCATCAGGGGCCTGGCGGCCTTGAGGGCCTGCCGGTAACGGCTGTAGCCCGAAAACTTGATGTCGGCATAGAAGAAATACTGCCATTCCTTCCCCGGAATAGGCAACGACTGGATCCTCGTGAGATTCATGTCGTAGAATGAAAGTACCGTCAGCACCTGTGCAAGGGAGCCCGGCTTGTGCGGGAGAGTGAAACAGAGCGAAGCCTTGTTGACAGCATTCCTTGGAATGCTTATCGAATCATCGAGAACAAGGAACCTCGTAAAATTCTGCTTGTAGGTCTCAATCCCGCGAGCAAGGATCTCAAGCCCGTTTTCCTCGGCAGCGAGTTCCGATGCTACGGCACCTACGCCTTTAAGGCCTGCGGAGGCGATGTCTATCGCACTCTTGGCCGTGTCCTCCGACTCAACCATCTTTATCCAGGGGCAATTCTTCTCGAAGAAGCGGCGCGTCTGGTTGATGGCCATGTAATGCGTCCTGACCTCCCTTATGTCTTCCATTCTCTGGCCGGGAAGGGCCATGAGGTTCTGGTGGATAGGGATGTAGATCTCGCCCTTGATCTTATGCGGGTTCGATCTCAGGAGCTCGAAGTTTGGCAGCAATCCTCCGGAGATGGTGTTCTCGATAGCCATGACGGCAGCATCGGCACGCCCGCCCGAGAGGGCTACGAACAGGTTCTCGAAGGTGGGACACTCCACGATGGAGACCTCCTCACCTCTGGCAGAGTAGAAAAGCCTGGCCGCCTGCTCGTGGAAGCACCCACGGTAACCTTGGATCGCTGTTCTTGGCATATTTGTAAGTCCGTTTTCCAAATGATGCGCTGCCCTTGAAGGGGAATCCGGGCAGCGCTGGTCTGTCCGAAAAAACTAAACGGTAAGGATCTCCTTCTCCTTTGCGGAGACGAGCACATCGATGGCCTTGACCTTGGCGTCAGTGACCTTCTGGACCTCGTCCTCGCCTTCCTTCTGCACGTCCTCGGAGAACTCCCCGGCCTTCTGGGCCTTCTTGAGACCATCCACACCTTCACGACGGATGTTGCGGACAGCCACCTTGGCGCTCTCGCCGGCAGCCTTGGCCTTCTTGATCAGGTCCTTGCGCCTCTCCTCCGTGAGCGGAGGGATGGGGCAGCGGATGATCTCACCGTTGTTCTGGGGGGTGAAACCGAGGTTGGCTGCCATGATAGCTTTCTCGATGGCAGGAATAAGGTTCCTTTCCCAAGGCTGGATGGTGATGGTCCTGGCATCGGGGACGGAGACGGAAGCTACCTGGGAGATCGGAGTGTCAGTTCCGTAGTAGCTCACGGTCACGTTGTTCAGGATGGAAGGATTGGCCTTGCCAACCCTGTAGGTCTTGAGGTCTTCCTCAAGAAATGCCACGGTGTCTTCCATCTTGGACTCGACACCCTTGACGATTTCCTTAGCTTTTTCTGATAACATATTCCTGGTAGTTTTTATTGTTTCATTTGTGCACCAGCGTGCCGACCTTCTCGCCGTCGAGAATCCTCTTCAGGGCTCCGGGGGCGTCGATGTCGAAGACAATGATGGGCATGTCGCCGTCGTTGCAGAGGGCGTAGGCCGTCATGTCCAGCACCCTGAGCTGCTTTGCCATCGCTTCGGCGAAGGTGATCTCGTCGTATTTCACGGCAGTGGGATCCTTCTTGGGATCGGCGGTGAAGACGCCGTCAACTTTCGTGCCCTTGAGCATCACGTCCGCCTTGATCTCCAAGGCCCTGAGGGCTGCTCCGGAGTCAGTGGTAAAGAAGGGGTTGCCGGTACCTCCGGCAATCAGGACCACTCCGCCTTCCTCGAGCACCTTGACCGCGTTGTCGCGGTTGTAGTACCTTGCAAAAGGCTCCATGGGAGCTGCGGTGAACACCTCGGCATTGACGCCTTCATCCTTGATGAACTGCTTCAAGGCCAAAGAGTTGATCACAGTCGCAAGCATGCCCATGCGGTCCCCGTCCACGCGGTCAAACCCCTTTTCAAGGCCCTGCAGGCCCCTGAATATGTTGCCGCCACCGTTGACTATACCGATCTGAAGGCCAGCTTTCGCGGCCTGGGCTATCTCCCTGGCGTATTTCCTGAGATACTCCGGCTCCAGTCCCTTTCCTTCGGGACCTCCAAGAATCTCACCGCTCAGTTTTAGAAGGACTCTCCTGTACATTTCAAACGAATTTTGTCAAAAATAATGATTTTTGATCTAAACTGAAAAACATCAATAGGAGAAAGAACAATCGAAGTCCTTCCCGCCTGCTCCGATCCTGAAGGTGTGGACCTCGCGCTTGGAGGGTTTGACCGCCATCACGTCGATGCAAAGGTTGGTCTGGTAGTCGAAGAAGGCGTGGGTCGTGCCGGGCAGCATGAGGTCAGGAACCACCCAGCCGTAGCCCTGGGAGATGAAATAGTTGACTCCTTCCTCCCTGGTGTACATGTTGACATGGGCATCGCCGGTGAACATTCCGATCAGGGTGCCCTTCTTGGCGAAGGCAGACAGGATGTCCATCACATGCTGGTTGCTAGCCAGAGTCTCCTCAGTGGGAGTCGAATTCGTCCACCTTCCGAGAGGATGGGGCATGTAATGGGCCAGGACCATCACAGGAAGGTCGGCGGGAGTGCTGTCGAGAAGTCCCTGGAGCCACTCCATCTGCTCATCATCGAAGATGTAATAGGAACCGTTCTGTGTTCCGGTGCCCTGGCTGTTCAGGAATATGATCCTGACGCCCTTGCCGGGCACGTCATACCAGCCGTAGGTCTTGCCGGGGATCAGGTGCAGGTTCTCCCCTGCCCTTTCCTGCCAAGGCTTCTGGAAGAAACCAGACAGGTCGTCATCCGTAAAGTACTTCCCTTCACCGGCATCCCAGTCATGGTTGCCGGGAGTGTAGAGCCAGATGCCGTCGTACTTGTCCATCTGTGCCCTGGTGTTGTCAACTATCTGCCTGGCATAAGCAGAATTCTCAGTTGCAGGATAGGCATTGAGGCCTATGTCTCCGAAATTGACCATGAAATCGGCCCCGAAAGCTTCAGCGGCTGTGACGGCATGGCCTATGTGCTTGTAGGTGAAGCGACCGGCTGTGTGGACATCGGTAACTATCGGGAAGACAAGGACTTCGTCAGAACCCTTCCACTGTGCGAACCTGGAGTAGGCTTCATCGATCTGCGGAATGACGAAATCTGCCTTGTCAGTGGCACGTTCCTCGTCGGCAAGCAGGTGGTCGTTCAGCTCACGCCAGCTGAAAGAAGGGGTCATGTAGAGGAAATTGATCGACTGTCCCTTGTCGCAGTCAAAATATTCAAGCCTCAGGTCGTGCTTCCCCTTGGAAAGTACCTTGCTGGCGGTCTTGGTTATCGGGCCATGGGCACCGTCGTTGTCGAACAAGAGTTCCCCGTCGATGTAGAACTTGGAACCGTCGTCAGTCGAAACCTTGAACGTGTATTCCTCCTCCTTATTGACTTTCAGGGTGGTCTCCAGCAGGAGCGCGTAGTGGTTCAGGGTCTCGTCGATGTCCACGAGGTCGAAATTGTTCTTGACTCCCGTGATGTCCGGTTCACCAAGCTTTGAAAAATCAGGGAGCTGGCGCTCTGGCCAGTCGAGATAAAGCTTATAGTTCACCACCGGGTCTTTCTCGGAAGAACACGATGCAAGCGTAAGTAACGCTGCCAGAAGAATGGATACTTTCCTATACATATTTGAGAATTTGAATTATAAATATAAGGAAATTATCATTATCTTGCAGAAATCACATGACAAATTAGCACAAGCACCCTTCAGGATCCCCTTGTCTTTGCTGACGGCAAACCATTTGATTTATAATATTTCTAGAATCAATTTATATGAAGAGAATCTTATTTGCAGCAATAGCATTTGCTATGACACTCCCTTTGATGTCCTCGGAGAATTCTATGGGCTTGGAACAGAAATCCCCCGACGGCAACGTGGTCCTGAAGTTTGAAATCAACGGCAAGGGAACCCCCACATATTCCTTGACCTACAAGGGATTGGAAGTCATCAAGCCCAGCACCCTCGGACTGGAGATAGTCTCCAGGCAGGGCGACCTCATGGAAGGCTTCGAGGTCACAGGTTCCGAGACATCCACATTCGACGAGACCTGGCAGCCGGTCTGGGGCGAGACCCGCGACATCCGCAACCACTACAACGAGCTTCTGGTCAAGATGGTACAGACCAAGTCCAACCGTGAGATGAACCTCCGCTTCAGGGTCTATGACGAAGGCATGGGACTCCGCTACGAGTTCCCCCTCCAGAGGAGGCTTGCCTACTTCGTGATCAAGGAGGAGCACACCCAGTTTGCGATGACCGGCGACCACACCGCCTGGTGGATTCCCGGGGACTATGACACCCAGGAATATGACTACACCGAGTCCAAGCTTTCCGAGATCCGCGGCCTCATGAAGGGAGCCATCTCTCCCAACGCCTCACAGACCCCGTTCTCGGACACAGGCGTACAGACCTCCCTCCAGATGAAGACCGCCGAAGGCCTCTACATCAATATTCACGAAGCAGCCCTCGTCGACTATTCCTGCATGCACCTCAACCTCGACGACAAGAACATGGTCTTCGAGTCCTGGCTCACTCCTGACGCCCAGGGCAACAAGGGCTACATGCAGACTCCCTGCGTCACCCCCTGGCGCACGGTCATGGTCAGCGACGATGCCCGTGACATCCTCGCTTCCAACCTCATCCTCAACCTCAACGAACCCTGCAAAATCGAGGACACCTCCTGGATCAAGCCCGTAAAGTACGTCGGCGTCTGGTGGGAGATGATCAACGGCAGGAGCCAGTGGTCCTACACCTTCGACCTGCCTTCGGTCCAGCTTGACAACCTCGACTATTCAAAAACTAAACCTCACGGACTCCACGGAGCCAACAACGAGAACGTCCGCCGCTACATCGACTTCGCCGCCGAGCACGGCTTCGACCAGATCCTCGTGGAAGGATGGAACATCGGCTGGGAAGACTGGTTCGGCAAGTCCAAGGACTATGTCTTCGACTTCCAGACCCCCTACCCCGACTTCGACCTCGAAGGGTTGAATGAATATGCCCACTCGAAGGGTGTGCAGCTGATGATGCACCATGAGACCTCAGCCTCCACCCGCAACTACGAGCGCCACCTCGAGGCCGCCTACGACCTCATGAACAAGTACGGCTACAATTCCGTCAAGAGCGGTTACGTCGGCAACATCATCCCGCGCGGTGAATATCACTACGGCCAGTGGATGAACAACCACTATCTCTACTGCATCAAGGAAGCTGCAAAGCACCACATCATGGTGAACGCCCACGAGGCCGTGCGTCCCACCGGACTTTGCCGCACCTGGCCGAACATGATCGGCAACGAGGCAGCCAGGGGCACTGAATATGAGGCCACTAATGGAAGCAAGCCTTTCCACACCACCATCCTCCCGTTCACCCGCCTGCAGGGTGGCCCTATGGATTACACTCCCGGAATCTTCGAGATGGACATGAGCAAGAACAATCCTCGGAACAACAACCATGTCAACTCCACCCTGGCCCGCCAGCTAGCCCTTTACGTGACCATGTACAGCCCCCTCCAGATGGCTGCTGACGAGATCGACAACTACCTCAAGCACATGGATGCCTTCCAGTTCATCAAGGACGTAGCTGTCGACTGGGACGATTCACGTTACCTCGAGGCTGAGCCCGGCCGCTACATCGTAGCAGCCCGCAAGGCCAAGGGAACTGACAACTGGTTCATCGGCTGCACCGCCAGCGAGCATGGCCACACCTCGACAGTAGCCCTGGACTTCCTTGATCCTGACAGGAAGTACATCGCCACCGTCTATGCTGACAGCAAGGATGCCCACTACCAGACCAATCCTCACGCCTACGTGATCAGGAAGGGTGTTGTGACTGCAAAAACCGCTCTCAAGCTCACTGCAGCCCCCGGCGGCGGCTATGCAATCAGCATCTTCCCGGCCTCTCCCGAGGAGCTTAAAGGCCTGAAGAAGCTGCCCGCTGTTTTGTAGCGCTGGTACGGTTTTGTAGCGCTGGTACATAAGTTACTATCAATCAGATTATAAAGCCATCCGACCCTCCTGAAAAAGGGACCGTTGGGTGGCTTAATTAGTTGGCTATCAGCATATTACATAACAGCGCTTTTATTTAGTTTTTTCGTATATTTGCAGCCCTTTAATAACCGACTACATGAAAAAGTTTATTTTGGTGGCTGCCCTTATTCTTGGATTCTGCAGCTGTGAAAAGATTGAACCCCAGGAATTTGAGTGGACCGCATCATCATTGGAGACAATCAACCGGATCACCGGGACCTACACCATGCTCTCCGCAAGGTTCAGCACCCCGGTCGACCTTTCCAACAGCGGTTTCGTCAGCAAAGACCTGATGGCCCAGATGGAGTTGTACGGTTGGATGGGCACCCAGACGATCGCCTTTGAGAATGAGGAACCGAAGATAGTGTTCGAACAGAACGAGGTGCTTACTCCTAATTCCTTCGACGGCAACAATGAGACTCAGGTCAATTTCTACGTTCCCTACCCTCATCTCTGGGAATATGAGACAGAATCCGGAAGGACCGAGGCCGGAACCTGCAGCGTGGACATGGATGACTACCAGTTCCACTACAAGGTGGACCGTTTCGGAGAACTGCACCTGTTCTACCGGAAAGAAAGCAAGATGTGGGGAGGCGAAGGAGCCAGGATGCTGGAGGACATTTCGATACGCTTTGCCGATGACATGGTGTTCTTCAATGCAAGGACCTCCTACTACGACTGGTCCACTTCACAATGGAAGGACGGCCGTCTCGAAGTCATCTTCCGCCACAACGCTGACCAGATCTAAGGGTCTAGCGGCTTCAGGCACAAATTACAATCTTCCCTTTTATTCCAGGGAGACCACTACCAGCAGCGGGCAATGATCAGAGGAGTACTGCCTGTAACGGATGTCGTCATCTATGCAGGAGTAAGAATGGACCGTGGCATTTTTCGGAACGAATATATAGTCGATCCTGCTGTCACCGTCCGGCCTGTCAAAGTCAAATCCATAATAGGAACCTACCCTTCCCGTAGGCTCCGTGATGCTGGAAGTATAGCTATCCTTCACCAGATCGTTGTCGGACAGGATGGCTATCTCATTTGATGAGACGGTGGTGTTGAAATCTCCAGAAAAGAATGCAGGGAGTCCGGCTCCGAGTTCGCTAGCCTTGTCAAGGAGCAGTTCAGCAGCCTTCTTGCGTGATATCGGCCCTCGATGGTCGAAATGGGTGTTGATATATAAAAACTTCTTCCCTGTTTTCTTGTCCAGGAACTTCCCCCAAGTCGCCAGCCTCTCCTGGGAACAGTCCCAACTCACGCTGCCGGGAACATCGGGTGTCTCTGAAAGCCAGAAGTTTCCGCTCTCAAGAAGATCGAACCTGTCTCTCTTGTACATGATAGGTGTACCCTCTCCGTTGGCGTAGTTCTTCCTGCCGGATCCGAATATGTTATAGGTGTTGCCAAAGACCTCAAACAAAGCGGATCTCATCTCGTAAGTGACTTCCTGTGTCCCAATGATGTCGAAGTCGTAATCCGTAATCCTCTTGACAATGACCGGAAGGCGTTTGTAAAACGCCCTGTCTGCCGTGTCCACGGCCATTATTTCCCTCATATTGTAATTGGCGAAACGGATGGGTGTATCCTTGGTTTTCGTCCCGCAGGACAAGGCCAAGACCGCCACGGCACAGATGATCAGCAGGTTCCTTATTGATTTCATGATATGAGGTTTATATTCACAAATATAATCAAAGATTATCATTCTAGGGATTATTCCAGCCCAGAAGCATCCCAGGAGGTCCAAAGAGAAGGATTAAGGCGTTTTCCTTTCCTTTGGACAACCAGAGGTGGGCAAAAAGGAATGATTCAAGCGTTTTCCTTCCCTTTGGGGCACCAAAGGCACAGAAAAAGGGTCCGGGCCGCATCATGCGGCCGAAAACAGGGTACGATAAAGGCCCGGCCGTAATGGCCGGGCCAGTGCCCAAAGCCGGGCTCGAACCGGCACGTCTTTAAAGGACATTGGATTTTGAGTCCAACGCGTCTACCAATTCCGCCATTCGGGCATTCAAATTGGAGCGGTACAAAGGTATTGATTTTCGACGAAATTGCAAAAAAACTACTTATCTTTGTATAATTGGCAATAAAACGACAACGACAATCAAAACACAATAACATGAGACTAGAAGGAAGACGCGAAAGCACGAACGTCGAAGACCGCAGAGGTGTCAGCGGCGGAGCCATTGCCGGAGGCATTGGCGGTGGTGCTTTAATCATCGCATTGATAGTTATGCTGCTTGGTGGCGACCCCACTGCAGTCCTCCAGCAGGCTGGTTCTGTCCAGACAACCGGCCAGAACACCGAGGTGACATTCTCCCAGGAGGAACAGGAGCTTGCCTCCTTCTCCAAGAAGATCCTCGCAGGAACCGAGGACATCTGGACTTCCATTTTCGCCAAGTACGGCTACGAGTACCAGCCCCCGAAGATGGTCCTCTACACCGGCGTCACGAGCTCCGGTTGCGGAACCGCCAACTCCCAGGTCGGACCGTTCTACTGCTCGGCTGACCAGACCGTGTACCTCGACCTGAGCTTCCTCTCAACCATGAGGGAGCAGATCGGAGCCGACGGAGACCTGGCCTACGCCTACGTCATCGCCCATGAGATCGGCCATCATGTCGAGTACCTTCTCGGCACCCTGAACAAGGCCCACCAGATCATGCAGAGGTCCAGCAAGACCGTTGCCAACCAGTACAGCGTCAGGCTCGAACTCCTCGCCGACTACTATGCTGGCGTCTGGGCAAACAACGACAACGCCAGGTTCCGTTCCATCGAGCCTGGTGACATTGAAAGGGCCCTCGACTGCGCTTCAAAGATCGGAGACGACTATCTCCAGAAGAAGGCACAGGGCTACGTAGTCTCCGACTCCTTCACCCACGGTACTGCAAAGCAGCGCTACAATTGGCTGAAGAAGGGCCTGACCTACGGCGACATGGAGCACGGCGACACCTTCTCCATCGACTACAACCAACTGTAATCCACTTTCAGGAGCTTTCGTCCGCATGCGGACCACGAAATATCTCACTTTTAACGAAACATCAAGCTCAAGATGAAACATTTTTCATTACCGAAAGACGGTGGATTGATCGAAGAGAACCTTCCCAAGGGCATTCTCCACTCCCACGAAAGGATCACCACCGAGATTTTTGACGATGCCGCCACGGGCAGCGAGCGCGTTGGCGAAATCGTAGTCAAGGCTATCTCAGACCACGAGAAAGCCTCCCTGCCACGTCCCTTCAAACTCGGACTGACTACCGGAGTCACCCCTGTGACCCTCTACAGATGGCTTGCTTCCAAGTACCGCGAAGGCGCCGTCTCATTCTCCAACGTGGAGGTCTTCTCCATCGATGAATATTATCCCTGCAGCAAGGATTCCGCCCAGAGCCGCAACAACAGGCTCCACAAGGAGTTCCTGGACCTGGTCGACGTCCGCCCCGAAAATATTCACATCCCAGACGGAACAGTCGCCCAGGAGGACCTTTCAGACTACTGCGCCGAATTCGAGAAGATAGCTCGCGGACTGGATCTGCTGGTGATCGGAGTCGGTGAAGGCGGCCAGGTAGGTTTCAATGACGCCGGTACTTCGGAGAAGAGCCGCACACGCGCCGTTCCCCTCTCCTACCAGTCCAGGAAGATCCAGGCCCGTAATTTCAACGGCGACATCTCCGTGACCCCGAAGTCGGCCATAACCATGGGCATCGGAACCATCATGAGTTCCAGAAGGATCATCCTGATGGCCTGGGGTGAAGACAAGGCAGGAATAGTCAAGAAGATAGTCGAGGATGAGATCGATCCTTCATGCCCCGCATCCTTCCTCCAGAAGCATGACAACATCTCCTTCTACACTGATGAGATGTCTGCTTCCACCCTCACCAGGAAGGTCGCCCCTTGGATCGTAGGCCCTTGCAAATGGACTCCCAAACTGGTCCGCAAGGCTGTCGAGTGGCTCTGTGAAAAAGTACACAAGCCTATTCTCAAGCTTACCCAGCAGGATTATCTGGAGAACTCCCTCGGAGAACTTGTCGAGCGCTTCGGCCCTTACGACAAGATCAACATAGACGTATTCAACGAATTCCAGCACACCATCACCGGATGGCCGGGCGGCAAGCCCAACGCCGACGACACCACAAGGCCTGTCAAGTCGACACCGTTCCCGAAGAAGGTGCTGGTCTTTTCGCCGCATCCCGACGACGATGTGATCTCGATGGGAGGCACCCTCATCCGTCTGGTGCATCAGGGACATGACGTCCATGTGGCCTACGAGACTTCAGGAGACCTCGCCGTTCACGACGATGTGGTCCTCCAGCACATGGATGCTGCCCGCCAGCTTGGTTTCGAAGACAGGTTCGATGAGGTCAAGTACATCATCGGGACCAAGAAGCCCGGAGAGCCCGAGCCCAAGGAGCTGCTTGCCATCAAGGCCGCAATCCGTCGCAGCGAAGCCCGCGGCGCAGTCAGGAGTTTCGGACTTGACGACGACCATAACGTCCATTTCCTCAACCTTCCTTTCTACGAGTCCGGTGGAGTAACCAAGCTTCCACGTACCCAGAAGGACCTTGACATCATCAAGGAGCTTATCCTTGCGCTTAAGCCGGACCAGATCTACATGGCCGGAGACCTTGCCGACCCCCACGGAACGCACAGGGTCTGCACCGAGGCAGCCCTCGAGGCCATCGAGCAGCTAAGGGAAGAAGGCAATGAATGGCTGGACAACACCACGATCTGGCTCTACAGAGGTGCTTGGATGGAATGGGAGCTCTGGAGGGTCGACATGGCCGTCCCGCTCAGCCCTGACGAGCTGATCGAGAAGCGTCATGCCATCTTCCGCCACCTTTCCCAGAAAGACATAGTCCCCTTCCCGGGCGACGACCCGAGGGAGTTCTGGCAGAGGGCAGAAGAGCGCACCCAGAACACAGCAAAGCTGTACAACGATCTCGGAATGGCTGAGTACCAGGCAATTGAAGTGTTTTTGAGACTGAAATAAACAACATATAGCAATGAAAGTAATAATCAGAGATTCAAAGAAGGAGGCTTCCATCTGGGCAGCCCGTCACATCGCAAACGCCATCAAGGCCAAGGCAGAAGTAACAGACGATCCTTTCGTGCTTGGTCTTCCCACCGGTTCCACTCCGCTGGACACCTACGAGGAACTTGCCAGGATGTGCGCCGCCGGCGAGGTGTCATTCAAGAATGTGATCACCTTCAACATGGATGAATATGTCGGGATCCCGGAGAAGCATCCCGAGAGCTACCACAGCTTCATGTACAAGAATCTTTTCGACAAAATAGACATCCCCGCAGGAAACATCCACATCCTGAACGGAAACGCCCCCGACCTCGACAAGGAGTGTGAGGAATATGAACTCGCAATCCTGGACGCAGGCGGAATCGACCTCTTCCTCGGCGGAGTCGGAGAAGACGGTCATCTGGCCTTCAACGAGCCCTTCTCTTCGATCAATTCCAGGACCAGGGTCGTCACCCTCACCCAGGACACTATCGAAGTGAACTCCCGTTTCTTCGGGGGTGACACCAGCCAGGTGCCCAAGAGGGCGATGTCAGTCGGAGTCGCCACGGTCTGCAGCGCAGCCGAGGTCCTCATCCTGGCTTTCGGAAGCAAGAAGGCCCGTGTGGTGGCGCAGGCTATCGAAGGACCTGTCAGCCACTACGTAACTCTCAGTGCCCTCCAGCTCCACGAGAACGGCACCGTCGTCCTGGACGAGCCCGCCGCCGGAGAACTGAAGGTCAATTCCTACCGTTACTTCAAGGCAGTTGAAGAAGCAGAAAGCAAATAAACCGGCAAAACTTACGATATCATGAAAACCAAACTCCTGTTCACCAGCCTGCTGCTGTTGGCCACCCTTGGGCTGAGCGCCCAGGACGGCGACAAGGAAGCCGTCAAGAGATACGGCTTCAAGTCCGCTACCGCCAAGTTCGTCACCTCCGTCATGGGACAGAAGGTCGAATCCACCACCTTCATCGACTACTACGGCGCCCTTGAATGCCAGAGGACGAAGATGGATGTGCCCGGCATGGGAGAAGTCGAATCGGCCGTGATCACCAAAGGCAACAAGGTCTGGTCCGTCAACTATGCCCTGAAGTCGATCCAGGAGATTCCGCTCGAGCAGCCCAATTTCCTTGACCTAACCGAGGACATGGTCAGCAAGTACAAGATCCAGGAAGTAGGCAAGGAGGAATTCCTCGACAAGGAATGCACAGTGTACACCATGGAGAACGAGACCCAGGGGATGAAGGCCCAGATCAAGGTCTGGGTCTACAAAGGCATGGGCCTGAAACAGGAGACTTCCCTCAGCGGAATGAAGATAGTAGCAATGGCCACCGAATTCAAGGAGGATGCAATGGTCCTTCCCCAGGTGTTCAACGTTCCTGAATTCTAAACCGGACGCCAGAAATGAGCAATTTCCGAATATTCGTAGAGAAAAAACCAGGATTCCAGGTAGAGGCTGAGAGCCTGAGGTCCGAACTCAATGAAAATTTACAGCTAAATCTTCGCACCCTGCGTCTCCTCAACGTGTACGACCTGTTCGGCTTCACCCCTGAACTCCTGGAGAAGAGCCGCTACAGCGTGTTCGGCGAGATCGTCACCGACGAGGTTACTGACAATGTGGAAGGGATGGACAGGTACATCGCTGTCGAATATCTTCCCGGTCAGTTCGACCAGAGGGCAGCATCCGCAGTCGACTGCGTCCACCTGATCGATCCCAAGGCTGAAATCAACATCAAGAGCAGCAAGCTCCTGATCGTCGATGAAGATGCCGACGACGTCACCCTGGAAAAGATCCGGCACTATGTCATCAATCCGGTGGAGTCCCGCCAGAAGGATCTCAGCAAGCTCTCGGACACCGAGCACGCAGCCGTGACTCCGGTCCCTGTCCTCGAGGGATTCCGCCTGATGAAGGGAGAGGAGCTCAAGGCCTACTGCAAGAAGATGGGCCTTGCGATGAACGAGGACGACCTCGCAGAAGTTATCAAGTACTTCACTGAGGAGGGCCGCGACCCGAACGAGACCGAACTCCGTATCCTGGACACATACTGGAGCGACCACTGCCGCCACACCACCTTCACGACCGAGCTGGAAGACATCCGGATCGAGGAGTCCTTCATCAAGGAAGACATCGAAGGCACGATGAACCTGTACCTGAAGATGCGCAAGGAACTTGGCCGCGAGGGCAAGGGCCTGAACCTTATGGACATGGCCACGATCGGAGCCCGCTATCTTCGCAAGGCCGGAAAGCTGGACGACATGGAGGTCAGCGAGGAGAACAACGCCTGCAGCATATTCATTGACGTCGATGTAGATGGTACGACGGAACGCTGGTTGTTGATGTTCAAGAACGAGACACACAATCACCCTACCGAGATCGAACCCTTCGGAGGTGCAGCCACCTGCCTCGGCGGAGCCATCAGGGATCCCCTTTCGGGACGTTCCTACGTCTACCAGGCCATGCGCGTGACCGGAGCCGGCGACATCTACAAGCCGGTCGCCGAGACCATCCCCGGGAAACTTCCCCAGAAGGTCATCACCCGCAAGGCTGCGGCAGGATATTCAAGCTACGGCAACCAGATCGGTCTGGCGACGACCCACGTCAGGGAAATCTTCCATGACGGCTACACCGCCAAGAGAATGGAGGTCGGAGCGGTCGTCGGAGCGGTCAAGGCTGAGAACGTAAGGCGTGAGAGCCCGGCGCCCGGTGACGTGGTGCTGATGCTCGGCGGACGTACCGGCCGCGACGGCATCGGTGGTGCCACAGGTTCTTCCAAGGAGCACACCGAGGAATCCCTCGAGACCTGCGGAAGCGAGGTCCAGAAGGGTAATCCGCCGGAGGAAAGGAAGCTCGAAAGGCTGTTCCGCAGGCCGGAGGTCACTTCGCTCATCAAGAAGTCCAACGACTTCGGTGCCGGCGGAGTGAGCGTAGCGATCGGCGAGCTCACCGCCGGACTGGACATATATCTCGACAGGGTGCCCGTGAAGTACAGCGGCATGAATTCCACCGAACTCGCCATCAGCGAGTCCCAAGAGAGGATGGCCGTCGTCATAGAGGCCAAGGACGAGGAGAAGTTCAAGGATTATTGCCACTCGGAGAACATCGAGGTCACCCATGTGGCCGACGTGACCGACACTGAGAGGATGAGGATGTACAACGGAGGCAAACTGGTTGTCGACCTCAGGCGCGACTTCATCGACAGCGCCGGTGCCAAGCACTATTCAAAGGCAATCATAGGAGCGGTCGACGGCACGGATCCCTTCTTCCGCGACATCCCGGGCAAGAACCTCAAGGAGAAGATGTTCGCCAATCTCCAGGATCCCAACGTCACGAGCCAGAAAGGCCTCATCGAGATGTTCGACTCGACCATCGGCCGTTCAACCGTCCTGATGCCTTTCGGTGGCGAACTCCAGACCACCGAGACCCAGGTCTCCGTCCAGAAGCTCCCCGTCGACGGATTCACTTCCACAGCCAGCATGATGGCCTTCGGATTCAATCCCGACCTCTGCGACTGGAGCCCCTACCACGGTGCAGCATATTCATTCATCGAAGCCTGCAGCAAGATCGTCGCTGCCGGAGGAGACTGGAGGACGATGAGATTCTCCTGCCAGGAATATTTCGAAAGGATGACATCCGACCATCACACCTGGGGCAAGCCTGCAGCTGCCCTCCTCGGTGCCCTCAAGATGCAGGAAGCCTTCGGGCTCCCTTCCATCGGAGGCAAGGATTCGATGAGCGGATCGTTCGAGACGGAGCACGGCCCCATCCATGTTCCTCCGACACTTATCGCTTTCGGAATCACTCCGGTGAAAGTCGGAGACGTGATTTCCCCTGAATTCAAATGGGAAGGCGACAGGCTCTATCTCGTAAAGCACCCCCCCCTGGAGAACAGGATGCCGAACGTCGAGCAGCTCAAGAAGAACTGGAACAATATTCATGATAAGATTGCCGACGGCACCATCGTGGCTGCATGGGCGGTCGGATTCGGCGGAGTGGCAGAAGCACTTTGCAAGATGAGCTTCGGCAATGCCTTCGGATTCGACGTGAACCTCGACGAGGAAGACCTCTTCAACCTGTCCTACGGTTCTATCCTGATCGAGACCGACGGAGAAGTCGACTTCGACAATGCTGTCGAGATCGGTACAGTGACATCCGGAGAAGATGGAAACGTCCGAGTCAACGGCACTTCCATCTCGATTTTCGAGCTCATGGACTTCAACGGCTCGCTCTTCGAGAAGGTCTATCCGGCAGTCAGCGAGCCCGCCCACAAGAGGCTCCTGCCTCGCGGAATGGAAGGCGTCAAACCTTTCAAGGCCAAGAAGGCAGACCTGGAATACAAGGGCCCGGTAGTCGACAAGGTAGTCACCTACATCCCGGTGTTCCCCGGAACCAACTGCGACTACGACTCCGCCAAGGCTTTCCGCAAAGCAGGAGCAGAAGTACGCACAAGCGTCTTCCGCAACCTTACTGACAAGGATGTCTTCGAGTCGATCGACGAGATGGCTAGGAATATCGATGAGTGCCAGATCCTGATGCTTTCAGGAGGTTTCTCCGCAGGAGACGAACCTGACGGAAGCGGCAAGTTCATTGCCAACGTGCTGAACAACGCCAAGATAGCCTCATCAATCGAAGGTCTCATCGCCCGCGGCGGACTGATCCTCGGAATCTGCAACGGATTCCAGGCCCTGGTCAAGTCCGGCCTTCTCCCCTACGGAGAGCTCGGAAAGGTTACCAAAGACTCCCCGACCCTGTTCCGCAACGACATCAACAGGCACATCTCCCAGATGGTCACTACGAGGGTTTCCACCACCAATTCGCCTTGGCTGAAGGGCATGTCGATAGGTGACGAGTACACCATCCCCGTGAGTCATGGAGAGGGCAAGTTTGTCGTGAGCGAGGAACTGGCAAGGGAGCTGTTCGCCAACGGACAGGTGGCCTTCCAGTACGTCGACCCCATCACGGACGAGCCTACAATGGAATCACCCTACAACCCCAACGGATCCTGCTACGCCATCGAAGGAATAATCAGCAGGAACGGGCAGATCCTCGGAAAGATGGGTCACAGCGAACGCTACGAGGAAGGTCTCTTCAAGAACATCGAGGCCGACCTTGAGCAGCCGCTGTTTGAAAATGCAGTCAATTACTTTAAAAAATAAAAGACAATGAAAAAGTACACTTGCGATGTCTGCGGTTACGAATATGATCCCGCAGTTGGAGATCCTGACAACGGAATAGCTCCTGGAACAGCTTTCGAAGACCTCCCTGCAGATTGGGTCTGCCCTCTCTGCGGAGTCGGGAAGGAGGACTTTTCCGAAGCCGAATAAGTAACTGAAAATCAAGATGAGGAATCTTTATCTCACAAACACCCTTTCAAAAACCAAGGAACTTTTCAGACCGGTCCACGAAGGCCATGTCGGAATGTATGTCTGCGGTCCGACGGTGTACGGAGACGCCCATCTGGGCCATGCCCGACCTGGCGTGACGTACGACGTGCTGTTCAAGCTCCTCCGTCACCTTGGCTACAAGGTCCGCTACGTCCGTAACATCACTGACGTAGGTCACCTGGAGCACGACGCGGATGAAGGAGAAGACAAGATCAGCAAGAAAGCCCGCTTGGAGCAGCTGGAGCCCATGGAGGTTGTCCAGAGCTACACTTTCCGCTACCATGAGGCCATGAGGCTCCTGAATGTGGCTCCTCCTTCCATCGAGCCCAGGGCTTCAGGCCATATAATCGAGCAGATCGAGACCATCAAGAAGATCCTTGAGGCCGGGTACGCCTACATCTCTAACGGTTCCGTCTATTTTGACGTCCAGAAATACAACGAGAAGCATCACTACGGCGTTCTCTCGGGCCGCAACCTGGATGACACCCTGGAAGGCACCCGTTCCCTGGACGGCCAGAGCGACAAAAGGGCTCCCTATGATTTCGCCCTGTGGAAGAAGGCCGAACCTGAGCACATCATGCACTGGCCGAGCCCGTGGAGCGAAGGCTTCCCCGGCTGGCACCTGGAGTGCTCAGTCATGGGCGAGAAGTACCTCGGTGAGGAATTCGACATCCATGGAGGCGGAATGGACCTGATGTTCCCGCACCATGAGTGCGAGATCGCCCAGAACGTGGCATGGAGGGGAACCCGCGGCGTCCGCTATTGGGTCCACAACAACATGATCACGATCAACGGCCAGAAGATGGGCAAGTCCCTCGGGAACTTCATCACCCTTCCCGAGCTGTTCTCCGGAAACCATCCGAAGCTCGATCAGGCCTATTCCCCGATGACTGTCCGTTTCTTCATCCTGCAGGCACATTACCGTGGGACCCTGGACTTCAGCAATGAGGCCCTCCAGGCTTCCGAGAAGGCTCTGAAGAGGGTTCTTCAGGCCCACAAGGACCTGGTCGCCCTCTCAAAAGGTGTCACATTCAAGAATAATGGAAATGTCATCCTGAGCGAAGCGAAGGATCTCCCCTACGGCGAACTCCCTTCCGCAATCGCCCCGGACACCTGCCCGGCTGATTCAGCTGAGATCAAGGCAATCTTCGAAGGCGTCTATGATGCCCTCTGCGATGATCTCAACACACCGGTTGCCCTGTCGCACATCTTCGAGGCTGTAAAGATCATCAATTCTGCCAAGGCAGGTTCGGTCAAGCTGACTGAGAATGACCTTGCAACCCTTACCCAGATCTTCAATGACATCGTGTTCGGTGTCCTCGGACTGAGGGACGAGGCCGCAGGAGAAGGCGGAAAGAGCCAGGAAGTGGTCTCAGGACTCATGGACATGGTCCTTGAAGAAAGGGCGAAGGCAAAGGCCGCAAAGGACTGGGCCCTCAGCGACGCCATCCGCGACCATCTCAAAGCCCTTGGCATCACTGTCAAGGACACCAAGGACGGAGCTGAATGGACACTTGAATAGCACCTGTTACGCAAAACCCTTATTCTCAAGTCTTTAACGAATCAGACGGTCCGGATTTCCAGACCGTCTGATTTATTAATCAACAATGTATCAAGCATTTACATAACAGGTCTACCTTACGATAACTGCGTTGGGGACTACCCGGGCTCCTTCGTGGTCAAACTTTTTGTTGTCGTAGGGATAATTGATAATTCCGGTCTTGTCGGTCCAGAGGGTCGAGGAACCTCCACCATCGAGATTGATGGCGTCCTTCAAGCCTAGGAGACGGCACAAAGTGGCGAGTTCCGGGATGCTCATCCCATCGGCATTGCCAGGGAAACGGCCATCCACGACTGCCATATAGACCATTCCTTCCTTATCCCAACCCATGAAGGTCCTTGGATGGCGCATCGTGAAGAAAGACGCGTCAGGGAAGGCAGGCACCTTGCCGTCCTTCATCAGGATAGGACCTGAGGCGAGACACTGGATGTAGTCAAGCCTGTAATGCTCGGTGAGGGTGCTGTCGTAAGGGAATATCTCAAGTTCATGTCCGGAATCATCCTTTATGGCAAGGACTCCGTTGGAGCGCTGAAGCTCCGTGGAAGGAGTCTGGCCGACCACTTCCCCACCTATGGAGAAGAAGGTGTGAGGGATGAGTCGCCTCATGTTGAAATAACTTCCGTTGAGCCCGATCCTCGCTCCTTCTCGCATGGCGAGCGTGTCGGTTGTAGAAGACAGTTCTCCGGGAGCATGCACGAAGGAGGTAGACATCTTTGAAGCAGGGTATCTAGCGATGCTGACACTCTGGGCAGTGCCATGGAAGGGGAAGCTTGCGTAGGCCGTCTGAGCCCCGTCTCCGATGTCATTCCATTCCCAGCCAGCGGCATTCCACTCAGCACGGTCAGAAGGGCAGACTGCGCCCCATTCCTTATTCGGCAGACTTTCCATCTCAAGAACCAGGGTACCGCCGGCCATGATGTCATCGTGACTGATCCACGAGCCTTCGAGGGTCGCACCATTCAAAGTGGCACTCTGGATGTACTTGCAGTCATCTGACACATTCTTAGCTACTATCTTGAATATATTCCCGTTCGAGAGCTTGATTTCAGCCTCTTCAAAGACCGGGCTGCCGATCGTGTAGAGAGGCTCTCCTGGAGTGACAGGATAAAGGCCGAGGGAGGAGAAGACCACGAAGGACGTCATTCCTCCACCGTCCTCGTCGCCTGGAACACCCATCAAGTCGTCCCTGAACCAGGTGTCCAGCATCTGGCGCACCCTCTTCTGAGTCTTCCAGGGGGCTCCGGCATAGTTGTAGAGATAAGGGACATGGAGCGAGGGCTCATTGGCCATCGAGAACTGGCCCACGTTGCCGGTGTGATCAGGTAGTTTAGCAAAAAAAGAGTACTTGCTACGGCCCAGAGGGGTGGCGAACATCCTGTCGAGTTCCTTGCTGAAACGCTCAGGACTTCCCATCAGGACGATCAGCCCGGGGATGTCATGCTGTACGTCCCACCGGTAGACCCAGGCGTTGTTTTCGTCATAATATTCCCTGGCACCCATTCCTCCGGGGAAATTGTAGTCGAGGTCGGGGATGAAGTTCCCTTCCTTGTCGCGGGGGTGGAAGAAAAGAGTCTCGGGATTGAACAGTTTCTTGTAATTGGCGGACTGCTCGAGGAACCAGGCAGCATCACGGCTCTGTCCTGCAGCCTCTGCCAGTTTGGAAAGAGCCCAGCAATCGTAGGCAGTTCCGAGACTAACAGCAACCGGCTGACGCTTCTCGAAACCATGGACATTGGGATCGGTCTCGGCTTCTCCCTCGCGCAGGGCGGGGACATAGCCGTTCTCCCAGTAGAAATCATCCAGCCAGCCGGCGGGCTTGCCGCTCCAGGGAGCCAGAGTCTTCTCAGCCAAAGCCCTGCGGCCCGCCTCATAGGCGGCAGGAACGTCAATAGTCAGTCCCTTGACCAAGGCGTCGGCAAATGAAGGAATAGCGTGGTTGCTGTTCATCCTCCTTGAGTCTCCGCTGACTTCAGGGAAGGTAGGCATCCAGCCGTTGCCCATCTGGTCAGCCATCCTGAGGAAGGATGCCAGGATGTTCTCCTCCAATGGCTGGTCCATGAGCGTCCTCAGTGGATGGGCCGCCCTGTAGGTATCCCAGATCCAGTCATCAGTGTAGAAAGGAACGCCTCCGTCTTCATGGACGGAATTGTCGAATCCGCTCCAGTAGCGGCCGTCCTCGCTCATGCAGATCGGACGCTCGAAAGTGCGGTAGTATGACGTGTAGAACACCCTTTTCCGGTTCACTGGGCCTTTCACGGCAATCCGGCCGAGGGTCTCGTTCCAGATCCTGCGGCCTTCTGCGGCAAGGGCATCGACTTCATAGTCATCGATCTCACGGCGAAGGTTCTTTTCGGCCTGGTCGGTGTCAATAAAAGATATTCCATAACGAAGCCTGACGGAAGGGACATTGAAGCGGAGGATCACCCAGCTCTGCCTGCCGTTGCTTGCGGTGTCGACCTTGGCGGGAACTGTTTCTGGTTCCAGATGGAGATAGACCTTCGTTTCATCCTTGACCCTCTGGCAGCCTTCGACCGCACTCCCGTCCCATGAGACCGAACCGTCCATGCTGGCCAGGATGATATTCAGAGGACCGTCGCCTTTAAGCGAATATATTGCACTCTGGTGCGAGAGAGCGTACTTGGCGGTCACGGCTCCATCATCGAGGGTCACGCCGAATGAATATGGTGTCAGATGCTCATTGTCGTAGGAGACGGGCATCACCGGGCCCTTCGGCTGGCCGGTGGTCACGGACAGCTTGAAGGCAGAGCGCTCACGATGGTTGGTGACGATGATCGGAAGGCCGTTCAAATACTCTGAAGTGTAGTCAGAACGCTCCGGATAGACCCTCAGCATCGAATTGGGCAGCTGCACCGTCGGGAAGGTCGGCACCAGCAGGTGACTGACATTCCCTGCATAAGGATTGACATAGTCCACAGGTTCCGTGGTCAGATCGCATCCGGCTACAAGAAGCGATACCAGGATCAATAAGTGTGAAAGAAATCTATTCATAAGTTACAAAGTTTTCAAATTACCACAAGTCAGTATCCGGTCCGGGGAACAGCCGATCACCGAACTGATGTTCAACACATCACGAGCAGAAGCGTTACCGATGTCCACCTGGCCCTGCTCATAGGAACGGATCGTACGAAGTTTGCAGCCGGTCATTTCCGAAAGGTCTTGTTGTGTTATTCCTGATGCCTTGCGGGCTTTCTTGACATAAGAACCAGGGACATCGGAACTGCCCAACCTATGCTCAAAGAAATCAACGAGCCTGCTAAGGTCAGCCTCATGCAGGGTTGGATAACTAAGAAACAATTCTCGGATCGGGAGCCAGCGCAAATCAATCAGCTCGAAACTATAGTTATAATACCACTGAATGTACGCTATCGAAAAGCCCGTCCAGAATTCAGGACTTCCCCTGTCAATCTTGTAGTCCATGACAGGAATGTCAAGACCGGTGTCATAGGCCACAAGTAAAGCCAATTCGATTCCGGACAATCCCGCAAGATATCTAGGGTTCCTGTTCTCTATCCTTCCCGGGACATGACTGGAGAGAAACCTCAGGTAAAACAACTCAAGATCCTGGCCATACCCGTTGACGGCATAGTCAAGCATAGAGCCAAGCGAATTCATGACTCCCTCAAGATATGTCCTGTCGTAAGCGCGCATCGTCATTCTTCCATCCCTGACGGATAATGTCTATTATATAAGTCCCGGTAGCAACTTCATTGATTTCCTTTTGCTTCCTGTACTCTTCCCTTGCCTTCCTGTCCCTTGACATCCTTTTCGGGTAGTACAGATCTCGTTCAGCACGCTCCGCATCGACGAAGGTAATCGCTTCAAAAGCTTCATGAGATTTCAGCACAACCTGTTCTCCAAGCTTTCCGAGCCGCATCGCCACACCCAGCTGTTCAAGTGAAATGGTGCCATTCAGGAAATCTCTTGAAAATGAAAAATAGGAATCATCTGCCCTATAGCCCTTGATAATGTCATAGTTGTTATACTCAGGAAGATAATTGTCAAGGACGTACTCCTTTGCCGCCAAAGGCAGGCCCCCATTCAGTTCAAAGACACGATTATCCAGAAGGACTGCAAGCCAATTCAGAATGTGATAATCCTCTCCATTCAAGTCAAGAGTGGACAGTCCTCCGGCATCAAGCAGATAGCTGTTCGCAAATCCACTTCTGTCATCAGTGCAAGCCCATTCCTTTGCCATTTCCAGATCTTGTGTACAATAAAAACCAAGACCGTAGTCATTCTTGGGATTACCAATCCCAAATTCCGGGTGATCAACTATCTTAGTTGAACCATGGTAGAGCTTTATCATAGCAAAAGTCACATTTTGATGTTACTTTTGCAAATATAGTATATTTCAATAAAAAAAGAAAAAGGCCGCGACGTAAGCATCCGGAGAAGTACATATTGACAAAGTGAGATTACGACTGGCATCAGTGAGATGTCAGTCGTAGTATTCTTGTGTGAGTTGGATTCTGGTGAGTGTTATCGTGTCACCGGTGACCAGTTTCCCGGCAGCAGATCC
>JAFUFS010000019.1 GCA_017469745.1 Bacteroidales bacterium
GGCACCTCAAGCACACCTGGTGGTACGACATGCTCTACATGGACCCGGTGGACCTCACTCCTCAGAGAGAGGAAGACATCACCAAGGCAGCATGGGTCGCCCGCTCAGGCCTCTCCCCCTACCTCAAGATCACCTATCCATCCATCGTGGAAGTCTTCAGGGAAGCCAGGGGATGATCTTTCGTGCGGTCTGAAACATTTTTCCGAAGATTGCCGTATATTAAAAGTATCGGAAAAATCTTATGAAACTTTCTCAATTCCAATTCCTCCTCCCGAAGGAGCGTGTGGCTCAGGAGCCTACAAGGTGGCGCGACGAATGCAAGCTCATGGTTGTCCATAAGGACACGGGCGAGATCGAGCACAGGTTGTTCAAGGACATCATAGACTATTTCGAAAAGGGAGACACCTTCGTGTTCAACGACACCAAGGTCTTCCCCGCCAGGCTCTACGGCAAGAAGGAAAAGACCGGAGCCGACATTATGGTGTTCCTCCTGAGGGAGCTCAACCGCGAGCAGCATCTCTGGGACGTAATCGTGGATCCCGCGAGGAAGATAAGGATAGGCAACAAACTCTACTTCGGTGACGACCAGAGCCTTGTGGCCGAGGTGATCGACAACACCACCTCCAGGGGACGCACCCTGCGTTTCCTCTATGACGGTCCCTACGAGGACTTCAAGCAGTCCCTGTTCAGCCTCGGCGAACTGCCCGTTCCGAAGTGGGTAAAGAACAAGGTCACTGCCGAGGACAATGAGAACTACCAGACGATCTTCGCCAAGAACGAAGGAGCGGTGGCAGTGCCCGCAGCCGGCACGCATTTCAGCCGCGAGCTCTTCAACCGCATGATCCTCAAGGACATAGAGAAGGCTTTCATCACCGTACACATGGGTATCGGACAGTTCCGCAGGGTCGACGTGGAAGACCTTTCCAAGCACAGGATGGATTCCGAGAGGATCATCATCCAGCCCGAAGCCTGCGAGATCATCAACAAAGCCAAGAATTCCGGCCACAAGGTGGTCGCCATCGGCACTACGGTCGTCCGCGGCCTGGAAACCTACGTCACCACGACCCACGAGGTCAAGCCCTACGATGGATGGACCAACAAATTCATCTTCCCTCCCTACGAGTTTTCAGTTCCTGACGCGATCGTATCCGGATTCCATCTTCCTGAATCCACGATGCTCATGGCTGTGGCCGCGTTCGGAGGATTCGACAATGTAATGAATGCCTACAAGGTCGCGCTCGACGGAGACTACCGTTTCGGCCCCTACGGCGACGCGATGCTGGTAATATAAACTTCAATCTAAACTAACTTCTTATGAATTATGGAAAACTTCAGCGACGAGAGAGTGTGCCTGTGCGCACTCAACCGGATCTTCGGGTTCGAGCCGAAGATCGGACGGATGCTGGTGGAAGCCTTCGGCGGAGCGGCCGAAGTCTTCCGTCAAACCGGCAAGGAAATTTCTGACGCCCTCGGGGCATATTCGAGGACAAAATACGCTTCTGCCATCACCGTAAGCGCCTGTGAATCTGCAGCCATGGAGCTCGAGAGGCTTCATGGCGAGGGATGTTCGTTCATCGGTCTCGGGGAACCTGGTTACCCGGCCTTGCTCCTCGAATGCGAGGATCCTCCCCTCGGACTCTATTTCAAAGGTACTTCCCTTCCTGAATATGTCTTCGACCAAAGGCCGCAGATCGCCATCGTCGGGACCAGGAGCATGTCCTATTACGGAAGGGACTGGTGCCGCCTCATGGTGGAAGCCATGTCCAAGGCCCGGATCAAGGCGCTGATCGTCAGCGGACTGGCTATAGGAATAGACTCGGCGGCACACAATGCAGCCCTCGACTTCGGGCTTCCTACAGTTGCCGTCATGGCTACCGGGATCGACATGATCTACCCGCCCAGGAACGGCAGGCTTGGAGAAAGGATAGCCTCGACGGAAGGCTGCGCCCTGATCACGGATTATCCTCCGGGGACAGAGGCCGTCAGGATCAATTTCCTTCGAAGGAACAGGATCATTGCGGGGATCTGCAGGGCGACCATCCTGGTGGAGTCCAAGATCAAGGGCGGAGGCATGATGACGGCCAGGCTGGCAGGATCCTACGACAGGGACGTCTTCGCCCTTCCGGGCAGGGTGGACGATCCTCTTTCCCAAGGCTGCAACCTCTTGATAAAAGAGAACCTGGCTTCACCCGTCGGAGACCTGTCCGACCTGGTCTCAAGGCTCGGGCTCGGCGACACACAGATCCGCAGGAAGGAAGACTTCAGGGCCGCGGTCACTGAACAATATTCAGAGATGCCGGATGAGGAAAGGGAGGACCTGCTCAAGGCAGCGATGAAGATAAAGGGCCGCAGGGGAATTGCAGTGGACGAACTCTGCGCCGCTCTGGGCTGGTCCTACAGCAAGGTAAGCCGTATCGTAACCACCCTCGAGTGCGACGGATTCATCTCCGTGGATCTGCTTCAACATTGTTCACCCAGATTGGACAAGTAATCGGGAAAATGAGTATCTTTGAAGACATGTTCTTCATCGACACCCATTGCCACATTTCGGACGAGGCATTTTCCGGAGAGGAGGATGCCTACATCTCCCGTGCCCTCGAGGCCGGCGTGGGCCTGATGCTCCAGCCGGACGTGGACAGTCGGGAGAGGGAGGCCATGTTCGCCCTGACAGACCGCCATCCGGACGTCCTGCGACCGATGCTTGGCCTCTATCCCGGCTCCGTGGACGGCGGCTGGAGGCAGGAGATCGACAGGATGCTTGAATATTCCTCACGCCAGGTCGTGGCAATCGGAGAGATAGGGCTGGACTACCATGAGGGACGCGAATTCGAGAAGGAGCAGAAAGAAGCCCTGCACTGGCAGTTCGACTACGCGAAGGAAAGGGACCTCCCCGTCAACATCCATCTAAGGGATGCCATGGGAGACTTCCTGGATGTAGTACGGGAACACCGTGGCCTCAGGGGCAACATGCACGCATACAGCGGAAGCTACGAGAGTTTCCTCGAACTCCAGAGACTGGGCGACTGGTACATCGGAGTCGGAGGCGTAGTGACCTTCAAGAACGCCTCCCTGGCCGACGTAGTAAGGAAGGTTCCGCTTGAAAGGATAGTCCTCGAGACCGACGCCCCCTACCTGACGCCGGTTCCCTACCGCGGCAAAAGGAACGAGAGTTCCTACGTCCCGATAATCGCCGCCAAGGTGGCGGAACTCAAGGGCGTCTCCGTCGAGGAGGTCGCCGAAACAACCACACGCAACGCTAAAATTCTTTTCGGAATATGACAGGCTCCTCAATTCTGATGATCTACACCGGTGGCACCATCGGCATGAAACAGGATCCCAAGGACCAGACCCTCAAGCCATTCGACTTCGACCAGATCCTTGAAGAGGTCCCCGAACTGGGGAAATATGCCCTCAGGATAGACACCTACACCTTCGATCCCCTGATCGATTCTTCCGACGTGGAGCCTTCGTTATGGCAGTCACTGGCCACCCTCATCAAGGACCGTTACGACGATTACGACGGCTTCGTGGTGCTTCATGGTACAGACACGATGGCATATTCAGCATCCGCCCTGAGCTTCATGCTGGAGAACCTGAGCAAGCCGGTGATCTTCACCGGAAGCCAGCTCCCCATCGGAGTGCCGAGGACGGACGGAAAGGAAAACCTCATCTCGGCAGTGGAGATTGCAGCCGCAAAAGACAAGGACGGCCATTCCCTGGTGCCGGAAGTCTGCATATTCTTCGACTCCCAGCTCCTCCGGGGCAACAGGTGCACCAAGGTCAGTTCAGAGGAGTTCCGGGCCTTCCGCTCCCCCAACTACCCTCCGCTCGCGGAAGCCGGGATCAACATCAAGTACAACCGCAAGGCGATACACGAGCCTCAGGACTGGTCAGCTCCCCTGCGCATCTCGACAAATCTGGACACAAGGGTGTCGATCCTGAAGGTCCACCCGGGAATCACGCCCCAGGTGATGAGGTACTTCCTCTGCGGCGACGGCACGAGGGCCGTCATCCTGGAAACCTACGGTTCGGGCAACGCTCCTTCCAGCCAGTGGTTCCTTGACATCGTGAGGGAAGCTGCCGGAATGGGCAAGGTCCTGATGAACGTCACGCAGTGCCTTTCCGGTTCCGTGAACATGGACCTGTACGCCACCGGCAAGACCCTGGAGAAGATCGGAGTCGTCTCCGGAAGAGACATCACCACGGAAAGCGCACTTGCAAAGTTGTTCTGCCTGATGGGCAAGAACGAGGACAACGAATGGGTCAAGTGCATGCTCGGGGATGATCTTAAAGGAGAAATTTCAAAGTAACCCTTGCCTTTTGAAAATAAATTAGTAAATTGCAACGGTTTTTTGGAGGGTTTCCCGACCCTCCCATTGAGTCAGAACAAATTAACTTTTTAATACTTTATTAATTAAAACACACGAAAACGGTTATGAAAAAGTTTTTCATGTTCTTGGCAGTAGCAGGTGCTCTCACCCTCTCTGCTAGCATCGCGTCCGCACAGGACCAGGCCGCTGCAGCTCCTGCTACTGAGCAGGCAGCTCCCCAGCAGCTCTCCGCTGAGGATCTCCTCAAAGGTACCGGCGAGGATGTTCCTTTCCACCAGCAGATCAAGTCCTATTTCATCCAGGGAGGTCCGGCCTTCATGTCCGCAATCATCCTCTGCTTGGTCCTCGGTCTTGCTCTCGCAATTGAAAGGATCCTCTACCTGTCTCTCGCGAAGACAAACACCAAGAAGCTCGTCGCCAAGGTCGAGGAAGCCCTCGCCGAAGGTGGTGTCGAGAAGGCAAAGGATCTCTGCCGCAGCACAAAGGGCCCCGTCGCCAGCATCTTCTACGATGGTCTGCTTCACTATGACGAAGGCCTCGACGTGGTCGAGAAGAGAATCGCTTCTGCCGGTGGCGTCCAGATGAGCCTCATGGAGAACAACCTTTCCTGGATCTCCCTGTTCATCGCTCTGGCCCCTTCACTCGGATTCTTGGGAACGGTTATCGGTATGGTCAAGGCCTTCGATGCTATCGAGGCTGCGGGTGACATCTCTCCGAACATCGTCGCTGGAGGTATGAAGGTCGCCCTTATCACCACCGTCGGTGGTCTTATCGTGGCTATGATTCTCCAGGTGTTCTACAACTATATCCTTTCCAGGATCGATGCTCTTTCGATCGACATGGAGGAGGCTTCTATCAACCTCGTCGACGCTCTTGCCAAGTACGAGAAGAAGTCCAAATAATTATAGTTTAGTCAGAATCACTCTTTAGAATCAGTTGAAATGAACAAGTTTTCAAAGATAATCGGCTGGGTGCTGGGAATCATAGGCATCGTGCTGGGAGTCTGGTGTCTCTCCAAGGGTGAGGCATCGAACGAAGGCCCGGTGAACCTGCTCCTCAGGTACAGCTACTTCCTGCTCATCGCAGCGGTAGTTATCCTGTTGGGTCTCGCCCTCATCATGGCCGCTAAGAACAACCCCAAGAGCCTTATCAGGGCGCTGATCATCCTGGTCGGCATCGCTGTCCTGGTAGGTATAGCCTACGCTCTGGCTCCCGGCTCACCTGCAGTCAGCGTGAGCAAGCAGCCTAGCTCAGCCCTGCTCAAACTTACAGACACTTGGCTTATTCTGGTCTACATCCTCGGAGGAGCAGCTATCCTGTCCATCCTCTTCGGTGTCATCAGAAGCGCTATCACCAAAAAATAAATTTCGGCTATGGCTAAAAGAAAAACTCCGGGTCTGAACACCCAATCGACAGCCGACATCGCTTTCCTTCTGTTGTGCTACTTCCTGATGGTTTCTACCATGGACCAGCAGTCGGGTCTTGTACGCCGTCTGCCCCAGATGCCTGATAAGAACCAGAAGACTGAGGACACGAAGGTCAACAGGCGCAATATCATCATCGTGAAGATCAACTCTTCCGACAGGCTGTTTGCAGGTGACCAGCTCATGGATGTTAGCCAGCTCAAGGATAAGATCAAGGAATTCATGACGAACCCCAACGATGATCCCAACCTCCCCGAGAGGGAAATCAAGAACATCGAAGGATTCGGTGATTATCCGGTTACCAAGGGAGTCATCTCACTTCAGAATGACCGTGGAACCAGTTATAAGGCCTACATCGCAGTTCAGAACGAACTCGTGAAAGCCATTAACGAGATCCGCGACGACTACTGCCGCCAGAACTTCGGAAGGGTGTACAACTTCGTTACCGAAGACCAGCAGAAGATCGCCAGGGAAGCCAGTCCGCAGAACATTTCTGAGGCTGAGCCTAAGGACGTAACCAAAAAGTAATTCAGGAGGATAAGAATATGCCTATTTTCAAAAGAAGTGGTAAGAAAGACATGCCCGAGCTTGGGACAAGCTCCGACATCGTGTTCATGTTCCTGTTCTTCTTCATGGTGACCACCCAGATGCGTTCCAGTGAAGTGAAGGTCAGGGTACATCTTCCTGAAGCTACCGAGGTTGCGAAACTTGAAAGGAAAGACTTGGCATCCTACATCTACATCGGTTCCCCTACCGCCCAGTATCAGGGCCAGTACGGTACCGAGGCCAGGATCCAGCTCAACGACTCCTTCAAGACAACCAATGACATCCGCGACTTTATCGCCGCCGAGCGCGACGCCATGAGCGAGGCCGACAGACAGTTGATGCAGGTTTCAATCAAAGCTGACGAGGATGTCAGGATGGGTATCGTTACGGACGTGAAGCAGGAGCTCAGGCGCTGCTCCGCCCTTAAGATCATGTACGCCGCCCGCAAGGCCGGACAGTAGCCCGTCAGGACATACGACTGAAAAAAGGACGCACGAAAGTGTGTCCTTTTTTGTGTGTCAATCTCTTTGTCTTGGCTGATTTTTATAGTAACTTTGTATGATTATGTAAATGATTGGCAACAATGAGCGAAATGATTAGGACTAAGGTAAAAGACCTGCTCAAGTCAGCCCCCGGACAGGAGGTTCTGGCCAAGGGTTGGGTCAGGACAAAAAGAGGTAACAAGCAGATCAAGTTCGTCGCACTCAACGACGGCTCGACTGTCTACAACATACAGATCGTAGTGGACATGGCGTCCTTCGACGAAGCCCTCGTGGCGAAGATCACCACGGGTGCGAGCCTTGCAGTAAAGGGAATGCTCGTCGAATCCGTCGGAAGCGGACAGGCTGTGGAGATCCAGGCTAAGGAAATCGAGGTTCTCGGCGAATGCGATCCGATGAGATATCCCCTCCAGAAGAAGGATACATCCCTGGAGTACCTCCGCACTGTCGCCCACATGCGCCCCAGGACAAATACCTTCGGAGCTGTGCTCAGGATCCGCCACGCAATGGCCTTTGCCATCCACAAGTTCTTCAACGACAAAGGCTTCGTCTACCTGAACACTCCCCTTATCACTGAATCAGACGCAGAGGGTGCCGGAGACATGTTCCAGGTGACCACCCTGAACCTCGAGAACGTACCCAAGAAAGACAACGGAAAGGTCGATTTCAGCAAGGACTTCTTCGGCAAGAAGACGAGCCTCACCGTGAGCGGACAGCTCGAGGGTGAGCTCGGAGCAACGGCAGTCGGAGAGATCTACACCTTCGGACCTACTTTCAGGGCTGAGAACTCCAACACTCCCAGACACCTTGCCGAGTTCTGGATGATCGAGCCTGAGATGGCCTTCTACGACATAGGCGACAACATGGTCCTGGCCGAGGAGTTCGTGAAGTACCTTGTACAGTACGCCCTCGACAACTGCATGGACGACCTCCAGTTCCTCAACAACAAGTACGACGAGGGCCTGATCGAAAGGCTTCGCAGCGTCCTTGGCATCGAATTCCAGAGGTTGACCTACACGGAAGCCGTCGAGATCCTGGAAGAAGCCGTCAGGAACGGAGTCCAGTTCGAGTTCCCCGTTAGCTGGGGCACCGACTTCCAGAGCGAGCACGAGCGCTACCTGGTTGAGAAGCACTTCGGCAAGCCGGTCATCCTCACCGACTTCCCGATGGCAATCAAGGCCTTCTACATGAAGCAGAACGACGGCTGCGCCCCCGGACGCGAGACCGTGAGGGGAATGGACGTCCTGTTCCCGAAGATCGGAGAGATCATCGGCGGTTCTGAAAGGGAGGCTTCCCTTGAGAAGCTCGAGAAGAGGATCACCGACCTGGGCATGAGCCGCAAGAACCTCGAGTGGTACATCGACACACGCCGGTTCGGAACCGTTCCTCACAGCGGATTCGGACTCGGATTCGAGAGGCTGCTCCTCTTCGTCACCGGCATGGCCAACATCCGTGACGTCATCCCCTTCCCCAGGACTCCAAAGAATGCAGAATTCTAAAAACCGAAAGATATGCTAGTCATAGGAATAGCCGGAGGCTCCGGCTCAGGCAAGACAACTGTCGTGAATGCCATCACGAGCAAGCTCAAGGAAAAGGTCGTGATCATCCCACAGGATTCGTACTACAAGGATTCCAGCCATCTTCCCATGGAAGAGAGGCAGCAGATCAACTTCGACCATCCTGATGCGATCGACTTCAAACTGCTCTGCCAGCAGCTCTCGGAGCTCAAGGCAGGCCACACCATCGAGCAGCCCGTCTATTCCTACATCACCTGCTCAAGGTCCAAGACCGAGACGGTGACCGTGGCTCCGGCAGACGTTATCATCATCGAAGGTATCCTCATCTTCACCTGCAAGGAACTCAGGGACCAGATGGACATAAAGATATTCGTGGATGCAGATGATGACGACCGCCTGATGAGGGTCATGGCGAGGGACATCCTCGAAAGGGGCAAGACCGTCGAGACCGTGATCGAGAGGTACACCAAGACAGTGAAGCCCATGTACCTCCAGTTCATCGAGCCGAGCAAGCGCTACGCTGACATAATCATCCCCCAGGGAGGCCACAACAAGGTCGCCGTCGACGTGATCTCGGCCACGGTCGAAAAGTCCATCCAGGAGAAGAAGGCCGGAAACGAATAAGTGAAAGCACATGCAGAGCGAAGACAGGGCAGGACTTTACATTACGGTGATATTCCATCTTGTGATTATCATCATTCTCCTGGCCTGCCAGATCGGAGCTGTGCTGAGGCGTGACAACACCTTCGTACTCGATTTCACCAAGCAGGAAGAGGTCGAGAAGCATAAGGCAGAAGAGAATTTCAAGGAAGAGGTCAGCGACCGTCTCGACCAGCTGCTTGCAGCTTCAGCAGGAGTCCCGATCCGCAACATAGCCGTGGACCGAAGTTCCACCTTGAAGGACGACCGCAACACCAACGCCGAACAGCTCTACAAGGATGCCGAAAGACTGGCCCAGGAGCTCAAGGACGGCTTCAAGGCAGACGAGCCTGACGATGAATATGTAGCCGTCAGCAAGCCTGTCCAGCCAAAGAAGGAAGACCCGAAGAAACAGACCTACAGCGGTCCTTCGGTGGTCTCGTACGCACTAGAAGGAAGGAAGGCAAGCAGGCTTTCCATTCCTGCCTACAGATGTCTGGGAGCCGGTCACGTGACGGTGATCATCACCGTAGATCCTTCGGGGAACGTGATCGGGGCCAAGATTCAGGAAGACGCATCTTCCAATGACAAGTGCCTCAGGGATTTCGCCATAAGGGCAGCCAGGCTTTCAAAGTTCTCGGCTTCCACTTCGGCCCCCGCCAGGCAGCTTGGGAACATCGTCTACATGTTCATCGCACAATGACAAAGAAGACCCTCTACCTGCTGATCGCACTGGCCGTCATCCTCACGGGAGGAATAATAGTGGCTGTCAAGTCCCTCTATTCAGGGACGGGGAAGAAATCCCATGCGGTTGAGATCGAACAGATCGTCGAGCACCATGATCTGATCGAAGCCGTCCCTTCCGACGCTGCCATAGTGTTCTGCATGAAGGATTTCGGAAGGGCTGTCGACTACCTCTGCGACACTGTTGCTGTGTTCCGCGAACTGACTTCAGGCAAATTCGACTTCCTCTCAGGTGAGTCCCTGGGAAGCACCAGGAAGGCTCCCGCGATCGTCTCGATCCACTACAGCAAGGACATGCCTTCACTGCTGGTGGTCAAGGCTCCCGGAGAAATCTCCGACACCACGGCCACCGACTTCAACCGCCTCAAGGCCGCAGCCGACACTGCCGGTCTCTTCACCAAGGTAAGCGGCAGCCTGCTGCTTGTCTCTTCTTCCGAGACAATCATCAATTCCTCGATAAGGCACATGTCGGAAGGCCATTCCATACTGGAGGCCAACGGATTCGCAGAGATTTCTTCAAAGGTTGCCGGAAGCGACATCCTATTCGCATCCAACTCCTACACCGACAACATCCTGGAGACCTATTTCTCGAGGAAGTACCGCAAGACAGGCAGTTTCTTCAAGGAACTCGCCGGATGGACTGCCTTCAGCATCTCCAAGCACTCCGCATCGGAAGTCACGATGACCGGAGATCTGCTCTACGGAAGCGATCCGGCCTACTTCATGAACGTGCTCCGTCACGCAGGGACTTCGTCCGTCGGTGTCGCCGATGTCGTTCCTGCCCACACTGATTTCATAATCGACCTTCCGATCGGAAGCATAGCCGCCTACCTCAAGGCCTACCGGAACTATCTGGACGCCAAGACAAGGCTGGACAAATACGAGTCTACCCTCTCAAAGCAGAAGAAAGAGACTGGACGATCCGCTGAAGACTGGGCAAAATCAATTGACATCAAGGAAGTTGCAGTTGCCGACATCCACTACGGCGACAAGCTCAGGCAACTTCTGTTCGTCAAGCCAGGCAACAAGCAGAACATGGACGAAGTCGTCGATTTCAGCTCCAACGCCGGCTTCCTGAAGACCTTGTTCGGTGACATATTCACAGGAGAAGACGAATCTTCTGCCACCCTCGTCAAGGGATGGCTTGTCATCGGATCGCAGGGCTGCGTGGAGGAATATTCAAAACTGATGGGAGAATCCCTCAAGGAGAGGCTTTCCGGCAACGGACTTGGCAGCAGGATCCCCCAGAAGGGCTGCGGATTCTGGATGTACCACTCCCTGAGCGAGGATCCCAACTTGATCGATGCTACATTCAGTCCTATGATGGCCGGAGGCTTCCGCAATGTGATCAAAGGCGTGACCTTCGTCCCCGTGACCCTCGCTGCGATGTCGAAGGGAGAAAAGATGGGGCTGGAGTTCAGCCTGGACAGGACCAACATAACCAAGAGCAAGGCTCCGGATGTCCAGGCGACCGACAGGGACACGGCGATAGTCGTCCCCGCAGGACCCTTCAAGGTCCTCAACAGCGCCACTGGCAAGCAGAACACCTTCTACCAGAACAGCCACCTCTCGCTCTGCCTGCAGGACGAGAATGGAAAGGATGTCTGGGGAATACCGTTCAAGTTCCCGGTCCTGGGCTATGTCCAGGAGGTGGATTTCTACAACAACGGCAAGCTGCAGTACCTCTTCGCTGCTGACAGCAAACTCTACCTTATCGACAGGCTCGGCCGCTTCGTGGGTGGCTTCCCCATCGACTTAGGCAAGAAAATTGCGGTCGGACCGATGGTGTATGACTTCACCGGAGCAAAGGACTACACGGCCATGGTTCTCCACAAGGACAACACGGTAGGACTCTACGACCTTCACGGAAAAAAGCCTGCCGAATGGAACGGGATCACCGCCAAGGAGACCATCAAGAGCCTGCCGGAGCTTCTGGAAGGAAAGAACAGGAAATACTGGGTGGTCAGGACTTCAAAACAGACCATGGTATATCCTTTCGACGGCGGGGAACCGCTGGTGAAAGGGGAAGGAAACAAGATGATCCGGCCTGACAGCAGGATCACAATCAACGAGAAAGGATCCGTGTCCGCCAAATGCTATGACGGAAAGGACAGGACTTTCAAGCTTGACAACGAAAAACGATGACAAAATGAGCGAATTCGAATTCCAATCGGTCAATAAGATGATCGAGAAGAGCTTCAGGGACAACTGGGACAGGCTGGCCCTCTCGAACTATCAGGGAGTGAGCCTGTGCTACAGGGATGTGGCCAGGAGGATCGAGAAGCTTCACATAGCTTTCGAGAAGTGCTTCCTGCACAAGGGTGACAAGGTCGCCATCTGCGCCCGCAACCAGGTCAACTGGGCCGTGAGCTACCTCGCGACCATGACCTACGGTGCCGTGGTCGTGCC
Organism: Bacteroidales bacterium; assembly: GCA_017469745.1. Classification (GTDB taxonomy): domain Bacteria; phylum Bacteroidota; class Bacteroidia; order Bacteroidales; family UBA932; genus Cryptobacteroides. The sequence continues at coordinate 12,111 of JAFUFS010000019.1, forward strand.
GATCCTGCACGAGTTCAAGCCCGGGAACATCCACTACCTCGTCAACCATTCTGAGGCAAAGGTCCTATTCGTGGACGACGTGATCTGGGAAGGCCTGAGCCCTGACGAGATGCCGGGAGTGTACGCTGTCGTGAGGATCAACACTTTCCAGCTCCTCTACGCAAAGAACGAACGCATCGTCGAGGCCCGCGAGCACATGAATGAATATTTCGGGAAGCGTCACCCCAACGCCTTCCTCCCGGAGGATCTCTGCTACTACAAGGACTCCCCCAACGAGCTGGCCATGATCAACTACACCTCCGGAACCTCAGGGTTCTCCAAGGGTGTCATGATCCCCTACAGGGCCCTTTGCTCCAACATCCAGTTCGCAAAGCACGTGCTTCCCGAGCTTAACAACAAGTCCAACGTGGTCTCGATGCTTCCGACTGCCCACATGTACGGAATGATGTTCGAGTTCCTCTTCGAGAGGACCATCGGAATGCATGTCCACTTCCTCACCAGGGTGCCCAGTCCCAAGATCATAATGCAGGCCCTCCAGGAAGTCAAGCCGAACATCATCATCGCAGTGCCGCTGATCATCGAAAAGGTCTACAAGTCCAAGATCCAGAAGATGATCGAGAAGGGCAGCATCAAGACTATGCTCAAGATCCCAGTCCTGAACGACATGGTCCACAAGAAGATCCGCACTGAGCTTGTCAACGCCTTCGGAGGCAACTTCGTGGAAGTCATCATGGGCGGTGCTGCATTCAACAAGGAGATCGAGAAGTTCTTCTGGGACATCGACTTCCCTTACACGGTAGGTTACGGAATGACCGAGTGCGCCCCGATCATCGCCTACGACCACTTCAACGACAAGAAGCTCTACTCCTGCGGAAAGGCTGCCTACAACATGCAGATCAAGATAGATTCCGACGATCCCCAGCACATCGAAGGCGAGATCCTCTGCAAGGGTCCCAACACCGCTCTCGGCTACTACAAGAACGAGGAGGCTACGGCCAGCTTGTTCACCGAGGACGGCTGGATGAGAACTGGTGACATGGGCATCATCGACAAGGATGGCTACCTCTTCATCAGGGGCCGCAGCAAGTGCATGATCCTCGGCCCCAACGGCCAGAACATCTATCCCGAGGAGCTTGAGACCGTGATCAATGCCGTGACCTACGTCGTCGATTCACTTGTGATAGAAGACAACGGCGGCCTGACTGCCCTCATCTATCCCGATTACCACCAGGCAGAACTCGACGGACTCAGCCGCACTGACCTCGAGAAGAACTTGACGGCCCTCCTTCCCGAGATCAACAAGGAGATCCCCGGCTACGCCCAGATCCGCAAGATCGAGTTCATGCCCGAGGACTTCGAAAGGACTCCGAAACGTTCAATCAAGAGATACCTCTACCAGAGAAACGGTTAGAAATGGAAAAGTTCGACGAAAGATACCTCGAGATGGCCGGCATCTGGGCCAAGAACTCGTACTGCAAGAGGCGTCAGGTCGGTGCCCTGATCGTCAAGGACAAGATGATCATCTCCGACGGCTACAACGGCACTCCTTCAGGCTTCGAGAACATCTGCGAGGACGAGAACGGGGTGACTAAGCCCTACGTCCTCCATGCAGAGGCCAACGCGATAACAAAGGTCGCCAAATCCGGCAACAGCAGCGAGGGAGCGACTCTCTACGTGACCGCATCCCCTTGCCTGGAGTGTTCCAAACTGATCATCCAGTCAGGCGTCAAGAGGGTTGTCTACAAGGACGAGTACCGTCTGACTGATGGAGTGGACCTTCTCAGAAGGGCTGGAATAGAAGTGGAAAAGATAGATTAGGATGAAGCGTTATTTCCCTGTACTCATCGCAGTCCTGGGCATAATAGTGGGTGCCCTTTCGGTGGCCACCTACAACACCTGGCTGCAGAAAAAGAATTTCTACAAGACCCAGTACGGGGAATGGCGCAAGCTCAACCTCATCCTGGAACAGGTCGACAAGAATTACGTCGACACCGTCGACAACAAGAAGGTGACCGATGCAGCCATCGTCGCCGCCCTTGCCGAACTGGACCCTCATTCAGTCTACATGCCTCCCGTGGAGCTTGACGCTGCCGAGACCGACCTGGCCGGTAATTTCGACGGAATCGGCATCCAGTTCAACGTCCCCAACGACACGGCCATCGTGCTGGAAGTCATTCCCGGAGGGCCCTCCGAGAAGGCCGGCCTGCTTCAGGGCGACCGCATCCTCAAGGTCGGGGACAAGGACATCGCCGGCGTGAAATTCCCCCAGGACAGCATGGTCCGCAGGATGAAGGGTCCTGCCGGATCAAAGGTCGAGATACTCATCGGAAGGGGCAAGGAAAAGATTCCTTTCGAAATCACCAGGGGGAAGGTCCCGGTACATTGCGTCGACGCGGCCTTCATGGTGGACGACACCACCGGCTACCTCAAGCTCTCCAAGTTCTCCAAGACCACCTACCAGGAAGTCAACCTCGCCGCAACGAAGCTCCTCGCCCAGGGGATGAAGAAACTCATCTTCGACCTACGCGACAACAGCGGCGGCTACTTCGACCAGGCCCTCCTGCTCGGGAATATGTTCCTGGAAAAAGGAGACGACATCGTCTACATGCAGGGACTCCACCGCAAGAAGGAAGACTACAAGGCCGACGGCAGGGGCATCATGAGGGACATCACCCTGGACGTGTTGATCAATGAGTCTACGGCTTCATCCAGCGAAATCTTCGCCGGAGCTATCCAGGACAATGACCGGGGAAGGATCATCGGAAGACGCTCTTTCGGAAAGGGTCTCGTCCAGGAACCCATCTACTTCAACGATGGTTCCGGAGTCAGGCTCACCGTGGCCAGGTTCTACACTCCCTCCGGCCGCTGCATCCAGAAACCATATTCAGACGACTACCGCTACGACATCTACAAGCGCTATTCCGGTGGAGAGATGTACGATGCGGACAGCATCAAGGTGGATTCGAGCGCCGTTTTCAAGACCGTCGGAGGCAGGACGGTCTACGGCGGGGGCGGAATAATTCCGGACATATTCGTACCCCTGGACACGACCCGCGCCAGCAATTTCTTCATCGCCTGCAACCGCAAGACCACGCAGATGAGATTCGCTTCGGCAATGTTCGACCGTTACAAGGAATCCCTTTCAGGAATCAGCGACTTCGGCGAACTCGAACGCTTCCTTGACAAGATGAACATTCCCTCCAAGTTCCGTGAATATGCTTCCGCGACCGACGGGATCAAGTGCTCGGACCAGGAATGGAAAGACACAGAAAGCTATCTGCTCCCCCAGCTGCGCGCCCTTGTAGGCCGTTACTCTAAGCTCGGGGAAGATGCCTTTTACAAACTCTACCTAGGAGTCGATACGACTGTAAAGAAAGCTATTGAATCGGAGTGACGTAGAGCTTTACGTCCTCAGCGCTGACCGGGTTCCCGCCCAGGATCATCAGGCGTTCCACCACATTGTTCAGCTCACGGATGTTTCCGGGCCATGTCTTCTCCTGGAGAAGTTTTACGGCTTCCGGGGAGAATTCCTTTGCCGGCATGCCTGACTCCGTGCTGACCTGCTTGATGAAATAGTCCACCAGGAGAGGAATGTCATCCTTGCGCTCGTCGAGCGAGGGAACGTTGATCACGATCACGCTAAGGCGGTGATAGAGGTCTTCCCTGAAATTGCCCTTTTCAATCTCCTTGCGAAGATCCTTGTTCGTGGCAGCCACGACTCTCACGTCCACGACTATGTCCTTGTCGCTTCCGACCCTGGAGAGCTTCTTCTCCTGGAGCACACGCAGAACCTTGGCCTGTGCAGCAAGGCTCATGTCTCCGATCTCATCGAGGAAAAGAGTGCCTCCGTCGGCCTGCTCGAACTTACCCTTGTGCTGTTTGATGGCCGAAGTGAACGATCCCTTCTCATGACCGAAAAGCTCGCTTTCAATCAGTTCCGTAGGGATGGCGGCGCAGTTGACCTCGATGTAAGGCATGCCGCTGCGGGTGCTCTGCTCGTACAGGCTTCTGGCCACGAGCTCCTTGCCGGACCCGTTGGGGCCGATGATGAGCACCCTGGCGTCGGTCGGAGCCACCTTCGAGACCATGTCGCGGATGTGCTGCATGGGCTCGGACTCGCCGATCATCTTCTGGCCGTAGACCTTCTTCTTGAGCTGGCGGTTTTCCTTAACGATGCTCACCTTGTCGGTAGCGTTCTTTATGGTGATAAGGATCCTGTTGAGATCCAAAGGCTTCTGGATGAAATCGAAGGCTCCCTTCTTGATACATTCGACAGCGGTCTCGATGTCCCCGTGACCGGAGATCATCACAACGGCGGAGTCGACTCCGTCGGCAACTATCTTCTCCAGGACCTCGGTTCCGTCCATACCGGGCATCTTGATGTCGCAGAAAATCACATCGAACTTTTCCTTGTCCACCTTGGCGAGGGCGGAGGGCCCGTCCTCGGCAACATCCACGTCGTAACCTTCGTCACCAAGGATCTCCTTGAGGGAATTCCTGATGGCCCTTTCGTCGTCAACTATGAGAATCTTCATTTCGGATTGTTTTTCAGTTGCATCTTTATGCAAATATCGGACATTTTTCTCGGAATTTTGATATTTTTGTCTTTATGAACATACCTGACATCATCATAGCCGTCGACGGCTACTCATCAACCGGCAAGAGCACCTTCGCAAAGCTTGTCGCTGAAAAGTATTCATTCCTCTACCTCGACTCGGGAGCTCTCTACCGTGGAGTCACCCTGTACGCCCTCGAGAACGGACTGATCGACCCTGAAGGGAAGATCGACGAAGAAGGCCTCAGGGCCGCCCTGCCTACCCTGGCCCTGGATTTCAAGCCAGAGGGAACCTTCATCGGGGACCGCTGCGTCGAAAAAGAGATCCGAACCCTGGAGGTCTCGAGCCACGTCAGCCCCGTCTCGGCAATTCCTTTCGTCAGGAATTTCGTCGACGAAAGGCTGCATGCCTTCGGTCTCCGCAAGAGGGTCATCATGGACGGCAGGGACATCGGAACCACAGTCTTCCCCGACGCTGAAATCAAGATATTCATGGTTGCCTCCGCTGAGGTAAGGGCCCAAAGGCGCTTCGACGAGATGAAGGCCAAGGGACAGGATCCGGTGCTGGAAGACGTCATGAAGAACCTTCTCGAGAGGGACTACATCGACTCCCACAGGGAGGTCTCTCCCCTGTCCCGCGCTGAAGACGCCTACGTCATGGACAATTCCGACATGACCCTCCACGAGGAGACGGTCTGGTTCCAGGGACTCTGCCAGGGCAAGTTCGGGATCCTCGAATAATGGCCCTTTCAGTTGAGATAGAAAAGCATTCGGGCTTCTGCGGCGGGGTCATCAGGGCTATCGGCCGGGCCGAGAAATTCCTGGACTCAGCTCCGGGCAGGAAACTCTATTCCCTCGGGGCTATAGTCCACAACGAGGCCGAACTGTCGAGGTTGGGAGCCAAAGGCCTTGTCACGATCGGCCATGATGACATAGGGAATATCCCTTCACCCGCCGAAGAGACACTCCTGATACGCGCCCACGGGGAGCCGCCGGAGACTTACGAACTGGCCCGCCGGGCCGGCATCAACGTAATCGACTGCACCTGCCCAGTCGTCCTCCGCCTCCAGCAGAGCATCCGCGAAGCCTATCAAAGGATGAAACCGGAAGGGGCTTCCGGGCAGATTATAATATTCGGTAAAGTTGGTCATGCGGAAGTGCTTGGACTGCTGGGCCAGGTAGGAGGCGATGCCGTGGTGATCGAGAATATGTCGATGCTTCAGGAAGCACTCGGCGATGGTACCATCCGGACAGACCGGCCGCTTGAGATCTTCTCCCAGACCACCAAGAGCCCGACTGAATATTCAGAGATCTGCAACGTGCTCTCCGAGAGGGCAGAAGCCGGTCTCGCGGTCCACCAGACCATCTGTTCGCAGGTAGCCTCACGACACGCCGAGCTGGCTGAATTCTCCCTTTCGCACGACGTGATCCTGTTCGTGTCGGGGGCATCCAGTTCGAACGGGAAAGTACTCTGCGACCTCTGCCGATCCAAGAATCCAAGGACCTACCACATCTCCTCCCCTTCCGACATCGATCCTTCATGGATCCACTCCGATGACAGAGTGGGCATCTGCGGGGCGACATCGACCCCCCGCTGGCTCCTTGAGCAGGTCGCCTCCAAAGTGTCCTCCCTGTCATTCTGAGCGAAGCGAAGAATCTCCCCCCGCACTAAACATTATTTGGAAGAAAAGTCGCAAATAATTAAATTTGCATGATTGACAATTAGAATTTTAACTCATTTAGCATATGGCAACAACTGCAGATTTCAAGAACGGACTGTTCATCAGCTACAACGGCAAACCCTGCCAGGTAGTCTATTTCCAGCATGTCAAACCGGGCAAGGGCCCTGCTTTCGTCAAGACAAAGCTTCGCAACCTTGAGAACGGAAGGATCCTTGAGAACACTTTCACCGCCGGCATGAAGATCGACGTCATCACCGTCGAGAGGCGTCCCTATCAGTTCCTCTATTCAGATGAGGACGGATTCAACTTCATGCACGAGGAGACCTTCGAGCAGATCCACCTGCCCCACGACGTGGTCGAGAACGCCGACCTCATGAAGGAAGGACAGCATGTAGAGATGATGTTCGTAGTCGAGCCTGAGGAGAAGTGCCTCACCTGCGAACTTCCGACCTACGTGACCCTCGAAGTCACTTATGCAGAGCCCGCAGTCAAGGGTAACACCGCTTCCACCAGCGCCCTCAAGGAGGTCACCCTGGAGACCGGTGCAAAGGTGATGGTTCCCCTCTTCATCAACCAGGGCGAAAAGATCACCGTCAACACTTCAGACCGCAGCTACGGCCAGAGGGTCTAAGAAACACGGCCAATCATAAAAGACGGGTGGATGTTTGTCCGCCCGTTTTTTTGTGAGTATCTTTGGAGATATGAGCAACTTGTTTCTGGTCACACTGTTAAGTTTCGGGATCATCGCCGGATCGAAGGCGACGACAGATGGCTATGTCTATCTGGGACACAATGAGGACATCCGCGGAGACAAGATGCTCAACATCTACAACGTCCCCGGATCCAAAGACGGACTTGCCGGACTCTGGTTCGAATTCCCTGGCCGGATAGGCGACAGTTACGTCAACGGACACGGAGTCTGCATAGTCTCCGAGAAAAGCCCTTCCCGGGAAAAGGATTCTGGAGGAACTTCCCTCTACAAGGCACAGACAAAGGCATTCAGGCATGCGAAAAGTGCCAGGGAAGCAGTCAGGATCATAGGATCGGAAGTCAGCAGGCATGGATCTTCAGAGTCCGGAAGGACATACCTGATAGCTGATTCGAAGGAAGGGTGGGTCCTCTCTATAGCCAAGGGGCGTATCTGGGTAGCCCAAAGGGTGCCTGACGACGAAATCATGGTCATCTCAGGAAGATTCAACATCCAGGAGACGAACCTGAAGGACACAGCCAACTTCATGGGCAGCAAGAGGCTGGTGCGGAAGGCCATGAGGAAACGATGGTACAATCCTCAACGGGACGGAGCCTTCAATTTCGCAAAGGCATATTCCAACCCGGCGACCTTGACAGACATGGGGAATGCAGAGGCCTTCGCAAAAGCCCGCGACCTCTTCTTCAAGGACAGCCTGAGCCTCTCCGATGCACCCTTTTCCAGCAAACCTGTAAAGAAATTCCATCGAAGGGACCTGTCCGGATTGCTATCTGAAGTTCCGGTCAATAACGAGAATACCGCGCTCACGACTATCTTCACCCTTAATCCGGACTATCCTGCCGAAAAGGGCACGGTGATCTGGGTAGGATTCCCCGGACAGGATGCCGCCAATCACAACCAGTGGACCATATTCACAAAATCCCCTGAATCCTGCCACAGGTACGCGGACGCCTCCATGGCTCTGAAAAAGCATTTCCTGGACACCGGCAGTTTCAGGGAGCGCTGGCCCAGCCATTTCTACTGGCACTACCTCTACCCTGAGACAAACATCGATGTCATCCCACATGACTACACGGTCTACATCCCCCAGAGTCAGCGTGGTGGGCATGACTCATTCAACGATCATTTCCATGTCCTCGTGGATGAGAAGAGAGGTTTGCTCCATGCTTTCTGGACCCAAGGATCCCACGAGGCTGCGGACGACGAAAAGGTGGTCCATGCCAGCAGCTCCGACGGAGGAAAGACCTGGACAGATCCGGTCATGGTTGCCGGATCCCCTTCCATCGAGGCCCCCGAACCGGTAGCTGCATGGCAACAGCCCATGATCAGCAGGAGCGGAAGGCTGTACTGCCTGTGGAACCAAGAGACAACGGTAAAGAAACATCTCAGCGGCCTCATGTTCGGCAGGTATTCAGATGACGGTGGAAAGACTTGGAGCAAGCCGGAACAAGTGCCATTCCCCGTCAGGTTCAAGGCCGATCCCGAAGATCCCTCGATTCCTCCTACATGGTGCATGTGGCAGAGGCCCCTGCGCCTCGGGGAAGATGGACGCTACATCGCAGGGTGTTCGCGTTACGGGACGGACGGCATAAGCAGGGTGGAGTTCTGGCAGTATGACAACATCGACGACGATCCACAGATAAAGGACATCCAGATCTCGTTTTTCAACACGGATGAGGATTCCTTCGACGCCGCACAGGTCGTTAACGACCACGACTATTCTCCACGAGACGGCCGGAAGGTCGAGGAAGCCTGTTTGGTGGGTCTCCCTGACGGAAGGCTTTTCGCCGTCATGCGCACTACCATCGGCCATCCCATCTGGTCCGTCAGTACCGACAACGGAAAGACATGGAGCAGGCCCGAGATCCTGAGGATGAGAGACGACGGAGAACCGATCCTGCAGCCATGCTCTCCCTGCCCGATCTACGACTGCAACGGTCCGGAAGCCAGGAGCGGAGAATACTTCCTAATGACCCACAACACATTTGACTTCAACGGATTAACCGCTTACCAGAACCGCGGTCCCGTCTACAAGTTGGGCGGAGAATTCGTCCCCGGAGCCCACCAACCTGTCTGGTTCAAGGATGCAGGTCTGTTCTCCCCGCGGGATTCCGGAAACTCGCTCTACACCAGCTACACCTTTTTCGACGGTAAGGGGATCCTCTGGTTCGGTGATCAGAAATACTACCTCTTCGGCAAGATGATGCGCTGAAAAGAAGCGAAATAATGCTATATTTGTATGTTATGTCAGACTATATAGTATCAGCCAGAAAGTACCGTCCGGACTCGTTTGAAACTCTGATCGGACAGGACAACATAGCCCAGACCCTGAAGAACTCCATCATCAGGGGAAAGCTCGCGCATGCCTACCTCTTCTGCGGACCCAGAGGAGTTGGAAAGACCACGACCGCAAGGATATTCGCGAAAGCCATCAACTGCGCCCATCCTTCAGCGGACATGGAGCCCTGCGGCGAATGCGAGTCCTGCATCTCCTTCCAGGAAGGCCGCTCCTACTGCATCCATGAACTGGATGCGGCCTCCAACAACGGTGTGGAGGACATCAAGAACCTGATGGACCAGGTGCAGATCCCTCCTCAGGTCGGAAAGTACAGCGTCTACATCATTGACGAGGTCCACATGCTGTCCACGGCTGCTTTCAACGCCTTCCTGAAGACACTTGAGGAACCGCCGGCACATGCCATCTTCATCCTCGCTACCACCGAGAAACACAAGATTCTTCCGACCATCCTCTCCCGCTGCCAGACATACGACTTCAACAGGATTTCCATCCCGGACATAGTGAGGAACCTCAGGATGATCACCGAGAAGGAGAACGTCACCATAGACGACGAATCCCTCCACGTGATAGCCCAGAAGGCCGACGGAGCGATGCGCGACGCCCTCACGATCTTCGACCAGACTGTGGCGTTCTGCGGAACGGACGTCAAATACTCCGACGTGATCCGAAACCTGAATGTCCTGGATTATGACTATTCTTTCGGCCTTGTGGAAAATTTCCTTGCAGGGGACTACGGCAAGGCCCTGCTGACCTTCGACGAAGTCCTTTCAAAGGGCTTCAATGCCCTGCACTTCTGCGCTGCCCTCAGCTCCCACTTCAGGGACCTGATGGTCACCAAGAACGGTGGGCTCGACTCCCTGCTCGAACTTCCCGACTCGCTCAAAAAGAGATATGTCGACCAGGCCTCGCGCTGCCCCCTTAAGTTCCTGTACGATGCCCTCGGCATCACCACTGCCTGCGAGGCAGGCTACAAGCAGGCAGTCAACCCCAGGCTCCACATCGAATTCGCCCTCATGAAGCTGAGCTTCCTCCTAAAGGCCCCTGGGATGGCCGAGCAGGTCGGGCATTACGGGGGTGGGCGGAAAGAGATTCTTCGCTCCGCTCAGAATGACAGCCAACCAGCTCAGAATGACAGCCAACCAGCTCAGAACGACAGCCCTCGGAAGGTAGAAAGTGCGCCGGAAAGCGTGAGTGCAGCACAGCCCCGCGAACGCCGCAAGCCTTCCAAGAGCGGCTCCGCCCTATCGCTGAACGCAATCCTCGAAGAAGAAGAGAATAAAAAGACAACCCAGAAAGTCCTCGCTGTCTCCAACGAACTCCCTCAGGACGAAAGCATCCTCCAGGCCTGGGCCACCGTGCCGGAGGAATATTCATCAAGCCCCAGACTGGCAAACACCCTCAAGAACGCTGAAGTCGAGTTAGAAACTTCCGAAGGAATGAAGGTCCTGACCTTCAAGGTCAGCAACCTGTCCCAGCAGAAATGGATCCAGGAAAACAGGCTCCTCGCACTGGAAGGGAATTTGCAGAAGAAAGTCGGTTCCTCGAGGATCCGCCTCGAAGTGGGCGTCATACCCATGGAAGAAAAGGAGAGGCAGCCCTACACCGACCAGGAAAAGGCAACTGCCCTGATGGGCAAGAACGGTGAGATCCAGAACCTTATCAAGGACTTCGGACTCGAGACAAAGTAGAATTGAATTAACAGAAGACGGAAGATGAAGCTTCGCTGCGAAAACCTAGTCAAGAAATACGGTATCAGGACGGTTGTGAAAGGTGTTTCCATGGAGATCGTCCAAGGAGAGATCGTAGGATTCCTCGGCCCCAACGGGGCCGGAAAGACCACCAGTTTCTACATGATCACCGGCCAGATCGTCCCCAACGGCGGAAGGGTGTACCTCGACGACGAGGACATCACCGACCTCCCTATGTACAAGAGGGCGCAGAAGGGCATCGGCTACCTCCCCCAGGAAGCTTCGGTGTTCCGCAAGATGTCCGTTGAAGACAACATCATGTCAGTCATGGAGATGTCAGACATGACCAAGGAAGAAAGAAGGGACCGCCTGGAGAGCCTCATCGACGAATTCAACCTTTCGAAGGTCCGCAAGAGCCTCGGCATCCAGCTTTCCGGAGGTGAAAGGCGCCGCTGCGAAATCGCCCGCGCCCTCGCTATCGATCCCAAGTTCATCCTCCTGGACGAACCTTTCGCCGGAGTCGACCCTATCGCCGTGGAGGACATCCAGTTCATCATTGCCAAGCTGAAGTACAAGGACATCGGAGTCATCATCACTGACCACAACGTGGGTGAGACCCTCGCCATCACGGACAGGGCCTACCTGCTCTACGAAGGAACCATCCTGCAGCAAGGCACTCCGGAGGCCCTCGCTTCGGATGAAGATGTACGCACCAAGTACCTTGGCTCGGGATTTGTTCTCAAGAAGTCTGTCTCCGTCGAAAAAGCAAGGGCGGAGTATATGGAACAACTTAATAAAGCATCACTATGAAAAGTAAACTCGCAATAATCATCTGCCTGCTTGTCGGGATGCTGTTCCCGGCAGGGCTGTTCGGACAGGCCCAGATCTACACCCGCAAGGAGAAACTCAAGGACATCACAGCAAAGACCACGAAGATCGTCCTGACAGGTGACGAGATGCTGGACGAAGCCCTCAAGGAAAGCGTGGCGGCTTCCTGGACGATGTCTCCCTACGAATTCTGCTCAATGGAGGAATTCGACAAGATCAAGACAAGCGACAAGTTCTACTTCCTCCTTACCGTCAAGGGCCAGCAGAGGAAGGAATCAGAGCCTGGAATAGATCTCCTGACCTTTGTCAAAGGTGGTGAAGGAGCTTCAAAGTCCATCAACGACATGCTGGAAGTCGTGACCTTCCCCCTGCGTGCCGCAAGCGAACCTTCCGGAAGGGAATTCACCCTCCTGCCAGCCTTCCTGACCATAATCCAGGACCATGCCCAGAATCTGACAAGTTCCGAGGTCAAGGCCTATTCCGCCCTCGGTGCCGAGGACACCAAGAAGCTGGCTATCAAGAGAATATACTTCAGCAAGGAAGACTTCGCCCCCCAGGTGGACGAGAAGACGATCGCTTCCCTTGACGAAGACATAATCGTCGAGGACGATGAGGACGATGTCGACAAGGTGTTTTCCGAAGGGACATACAACGCCGTCATAAGCTACGTCGTTGCTCCCAGCGAACCGGTCAACGGTTCAGTCTGCTACAAGCTCCTCATCGGTGCCGACAATCACAAACTCTATTGGTACAAGAAACACCGGATCTCCGCCCGGAGCGGAAGCGGATTCCTTCCCGGTGACCTCCGTGCCATAACTCAGATAAGGAAATAATGCTAATCGGCAAGGCAGCCTGCGGACTGCAATACGCTGTCAAGAGAAGCGGCAATGCCGTCGGCTATTGTTCGCTCACCATCAAGTGCGGAACCCGCGACGAAGGAAACTTCCACAGCGGGATCGCTCATTTTACGGAACACTCCATCTTCAAGGGAACCGAACACAAGAGTTCCAGGGTGATAAACGGCTACCTTGACCGTCTCGGAGGAGACCTCAACGCCTTCACGACCAAGGAGGAGATCGTCCTTCACGCCACTGTCCTGAAAGAGGACCTTGGCAAGGCTGCATCTCTTCTCCTCGAACTTGCGACCTGCCCGACCTTCCCTGAGGAAGAGATAGAGATAGAGAAAGGAGTAGTCATCGACGAGATCAATTCCTACAAGGACTCTCCTGCAGACGATGTCTACGACAAGTTCGAAGAGGCCCTGCTCGCAGGCCACCCCCTTGGAAGACCGATCCTGGGCACTGCCGCCAGCGTGAGAAAGATCACAAGCAAGGAGCTGAGGCAGTTCGTACAGGAAAGATTCACTCCCGGCAACATGGCTCTTGCCGTGGTTGCCGACGTAGACGAGAAAAAGATGGAGCAGGGCATCCTGAAACTTGCGGAAAAAGTCTTTGACGGCACCTGGAAGGTTTCGCCCGAAAGACTTCTGCAGGAGACCGGAAGGCCGGAAGCGTTCCACCGTACAGTCGAAAAGAGGAATCACGAGGTCAATGCCGTCATCGGAGGTCTCGCCCCCTCCCTCTATGACAAGGAAGAAAGATTCCCTGCCATACTGCTTGGGAATATCATCGGCGGTCCCGCCTCCAATTCAAGGCTCAACGACCTCCTCCGGGAGAGGAACGGATGGGTATATGGTGCCGAGACTTCGTACACTCAGTATTCCGAGACCGGCGTGATGGCCATCTCGCTCGGCTGCGAAAGGGGCAACCTGGAAAAATGCCTGAAGGGAGTGGACAAGGTCATCCGCAAGATGCAGGACGAACGGCTCAGCGAAACTTCCCTCAAGGCAGCGAAGAAGCAGCTGCTCGGCCAGCTCGCCATCAGCTCCGACAACGGCGAGACCCAATGCCTCTCGATGGGAAAGAGCCTGGTTTCATTCGGAACGGTTTCAACCGATGCCCAGAACCGGGAAGTCATCGAAGCTATCACTCCGGAGAGGCTCCGCAAGGCGGCCGAGGATATCTTCAACCCGGAAGCAACCTCCTCACTCATATTCCTTTAGGCATAAAGTTTACATGAATATATGAACGCAAGAACCATCATCCTCGCGCTTGCAGCGGCAGCAGTTGCATCGGCATGCAAGAACGCTCCCGCCCCGGAACCTTATGGAGCAATCCCCTCTCCACAGCAGGTGGAATGGCAGAAGATGGAGATGAACATGTTCGCCCATTTCGGCCCCAACACCTTCACCGGCAGGGAATGGGGACTCGGTACCGAGGCTGAAGATATCTTCAATCCCACCGACCTGGACTGCGGGCAGTGGGCTTCGATCGCCAAGACAGCGGGCTTCAAGGGGATAATCATCACCGGCAAGCACCATGACGGTTTCTGCCTCTGGCCCAATCCGATGAGCACCCACACGGTCGCTTCCAGCCCATGGAAAGACGGCAAGGGCGATGTCCTGAAGGAACTATCTGAAGCCTGCGCGGGCGAAGGCCTCAAGTTCGGCGTCTACGTCTCCCCTTGGGACAGGAATGATCCCCACTACGGGACTCCGGAATACAACGATGTCTATGTCAAGACCCTGGAGAGCGTCCACGACGGAAGGTACGGCGAGGTCTTCGAGCAATGGTTCGACGGAGCCAACGGCGAAGGCCCTAACGGCAAGAAGCAGGTCTACGACTGGCCTCTCTTCCATCAGACCGTCCTGAAATACAGCCCCGACGCGATAATGTTCAGCGATGTAGGTCCTGGCTGCCGCTGGGTCGGAAACGAGAGCGGAGTCGCCGGAAGGACAAACTGGAGTTTCCTCGACATCGAAGGATTCACCCCCGGGGCAGGCGCTCCTCCCACCGACACCCTCAACTGCGGCAACGTCCACGGCCATTCATGGATTCCTGCCGAGACCGATGTCTCGATCAGGCCGGGATGGTTCTGGAGAGAGAGTGAGAACGACAAGGTTAAATCCGTTGACAAACTGCTTGGAATCTATTACACAAGCGTCGGACGCAATTCCCTTCTCCTGCTGAACGTCCCGCCGGACACCACCGGCCGGATTCATCCCGCCGACTCTGCAAGGCTCCTCGAATTCAAGGATGCCCTCGACAGGATATTCAAAGAGGATCTGGCAGAAGGGGCAAAGGCAACTGCCTCTTCATCAAGGGGCCGCAACTACAAGGCGCAGAACATCCTGAACGGTGGTTATGATGCCTTCTGGGCCGCACCTGACGGGGTCTGCGACGCCACCCTTACCTTCAACCTCAACGGGAAGAAGACTTTCAACAGGGTCATGCTCCAGGAATATATTCCCCTCGGCCAGAGGGTCAGCTCCTTCACCGTAGAAGCCATGACGGAAGACGATAGCTGGAAGACGATCGCAGAAGAGACCACGATCGGTTACAAGAGAATCGTCCTTACTGAAAAGGTCACCACGGACAAAGTCCGGGTGACCGTAAAAGCCTATGCCCCGCCCGTACTCAACGGATTCGGGCTGTTCATGGACACTACCTGTACTGTCCGACCTTGAACTCCATCTTGCGCTGGAGCACGTGGTTCTCGTTGAAGAAGGTCAGTTTGATCTTCGAATTGTCCAAATCAGTGATCATCAATTCCCGGTTCTTGTTGCAGACTACCGGGAATTTTGCATTGGTAGTACCGGGTTCATAGTACTTGTACTGGTGGATGTGGCCGCAGAGCATGAGGTCGATTCCAGCTTCGTTGAGCATGGGAACGAATTTCTCCGCCACAACCTTGTTGCCGAACCAGCTGTTGGCATCCGGCTGGATGTGCGAGAACACTATCCTTACTTCCGACTCCTTGAAGTCCTTGCTTTCGAGGACTCCTTTCAGCCACTCAGCCTCCTTGTCCGTGTACCTGTCGGTCATGATCACTCCCAGGTTGCGGATGTCCCCGTCGTACTTGTCCTCACCTGAATCGAGGAAGATGAAGAAGAACTTGCCGTACTTATGGGTGTAGTAGGGCATGCCGCCTGGATTGCTGTGGAATTCGTGCCACTTGAGGGCGTCATTGCCACGGAACTCGTGGTTGCCGCGGGTGATCATGATAGGGGTGCAGTAGCCGAAAAGCTCCGAAGCCGAAGCCATGTAATGCTTGGGAATGTCCTCCGCATGGTCGATAGCCGAAGTCATGTCGCCGTTGAAGACCACGAAGTCATATTTCTGCTCCAGGGCATCGCTCATCAGCATCCTGAACAGGGAGTCGCTCTCGTGCATGTCATTCACAGTGGCGAAATGCAGCTTGTCGTAATCGGCCGAAAGGGTCTTGCACCAGGTAGGATGGCTCTTAACGTCCAGACCGTAACCGGGAGTGAAGATTACCCCTGCCCTGTCGTACTGGGCTGTCACTCCTTCCATCATGATGCGGTAACGGTACTTCGTGCCGGGCTGGAGACCGTCCACCGTGACTTGGTGGATCTTGGTGATGGGACGGCGTCCCATGCCGCGCTCATCATAGAATCTCTTCCTTTCGCAGTTGTTCCAGTTGGTGCCGTCGTCTGGTGCTATCTCCACCCAGGAGACAGCATCCATGTCTGTGGTCCAGATGACCGTAAAACTCGTAGATGTGACGTTCTGGAGGTAAGGGCCGCAGGACTCGTGAACTTTCACCAGACCTTCCTGAGCCTGAACACCTAACAAGGAAAACAGAAGAAAAACAGAGATTAAAAACAATCGCTTCATGGTTAGTAACGTTTTTTTAGAATTACAATATACGAATTTCTGCGTTTTTTAGAGACATGATGTGCAATAATCCCAAAAAACAATGTATATTCGTGTCTAGAATAACATAAAGAACGGATTTAGCCAATTTTACAAACCATTTTTTACTTATCTACACTTATGAACCAAAAATCCTTAAAGGCCGGATCGTGGATGAAGCATCTGCTCGCCGCTTTCCTGATTTTCGGAATGGCCTTCACGGGATTTGCCCAGAGAAACACGATCCGGGGAACCGTGGTCGATGAAGAGGGCAATCCTGTTGTCGGCGCGTTCGTAACTGTCCAGGGCGTCAGCGGTGGTACTTCCACCGACGTCGACGGACGTTATCAGATCGATGCTCCCGCCGGGAGCACTCTCGTGTTCTCTTTCATCGGATTCCGCACCCAGCAGGTTCCTGCCGGCAGCGCTGCCAACATCGTCCTGGTGCAGGACCGCACCAGCCTCGACGAGTCAGTCGTGGTCGCTTACGGTATCCAGAAGAAACGCGACATCGTCGGTGCAGTCGAGAATCTCTCTACAAAGGAGATTGAATCCCGTACCGGCAACACTATGAACATCTCCAGGGCTCTCCAGGGAACCATCCCCGGATTGAACCTGAGCTTTTCTGATGGTAAGCCTAACCGTAACGCTACAGTCCAGATCCGTGGAACCGTCAACTCCATCGGTTCTGGCGGATCCGCCCTCGTGCTCATCGATGGTATCGAAGGCGACATGAACAGCGTCAACCCTGACGACATCGAGTCCGTGACTGTCCTGAAGGACGCCTCCTCGGCAGCCGTCTACGGTTCCCGCGGTACCTTCGGCGTCATCCTCCTCACCACCAAGAGCGGAGGAAACAGCCAGCCCAAGGTTACCTACAGCAACTCATTCAACATCTACACCCGCACAGTGAAGCCCCAGATGGTGACCAACGGTCTGGAATGGACAACTACATTCCTTGAGGGTTACCGTGCACGTACCGCTTCTGACCCTGCAAACATCAACAACGTGTTCGCATTCTCACGCCAGTGGTACGAGAACCTCAAGCAGTGGGATCAGGACAAGACCACTCCCAACTCCGATCGTTATGATGTCAACGCTGCCAACGGAAGGTGGCGCTACTACGGCAACACCAACTGGTACGACATAATATTCAAGGACTACACTTCCGGTCAGACTCACAACCTCACCGTCTCCGGCGGAAGCGACAAGGCCAACTACTTCATTTCCGGTAGGTTCTTCACCCAGGATGGTATCTACAATGCCGGAAACGAGAAGTACAACCAGTACAACGTCCGTGCAAAGGGATCCCTCAAGATCCGTCCCTGGCTCAGGCTCGACAACAACACCGACTTCACCAAGCGTGATTCACACCAGCCCCTTGCCTACACAGGTTATGGCGAGACCCCTGTGAACATATTCCGTATGCTCAACCACCAGGGCTACCCGATGACCCTCGAGAAGAACCCTGACGGAACTTGGACCGAGGCTGCCGTCTACATCGGCTGGGCCGGTTTCAACGAGGGCAATTCCTGGAGGAAGGACAACATGTTCAACCTCAAGAACCTGAGCACCCTAACCATCGATCTCATCAAGGATGTCCTCGTGGCCCGCGCCAACTACGCATTCTACTATGAGAACGGTAACAGGAGCCAGGTGGTTGTTCCTTATTATTCAAAGAACGGTCCCAACCTCTCCGAGAGCTACCGTCCTTCCAACTCCAGGTACTCCGAGTTCCCTTGGACCAGGCAGCGCCAGACCGCTGATGCAACCCTTACCTTCACCCCGAACCTCGGCCCCAACAACGCCCTCACAATCATGGGTGGTTGGAACATCGAGGACGTGGTCTACAAGAGGAACCACTTCACCCGTACCGAACTCCTTCTTTACGATCGCCCCAACTGGTCCCTCCTCAACGGTGAGGACATGACCCTGGCCGACGGCGGTTCATGGGATTCCGCTCTGAACGGTTTCTTCGGACGTCTCAGCTACAGCTACAAGGGCAAGTACCTCGCAGAGTTCAGCGGCCGTTACGACGGTAACTCCCGTTTCCCTTCAAATTCACGCTGGGGATTCTTCCCTTCAGCATCGTTCGGATGGCGCATCTCCGAGGAAGGCTTCCTCAAGAATGCCGACTGGCTTGACAACCTCAAGCTCCGCTTCTCCGCCGGTACTGCTGGAAACGGTCTGATCTCCAACGCCTACGCCTACATGTCCACGATGAGCGTGACCAAGTCCTCCGTCTTGAGCAATGGCAACACCTTCTCCAGGACAGCAGCTCCCTCTCCTATTCCTGACGGACTGACCTGGGAAAAGGCCACCACCTATGACCTCGGTCTCGACTTCGAAGCCCTCAACGGAAGGCTCAACTTCGTTGCCGACGTCTACCGCAAGGCTACCACTGACATGTACGTCTCCGGTGACGAGCTCCCTGCCGTCTACGGAAACAGCGCTCCTAAGGGCAACTACGCCGACATGGAGACCAACGGTTGGGAAGTCAGCCTCGGCTGGAGGAACTCCCATTCAGTTGGCGGGCACACCCTTTCCTACTCGATCAAGGGAATGGTCTATGACGCAATGAGCAAGATCACAAGGTACACTTCCAAGACCAACCTCCTCCCCACCAACTATGCTACCAACTATTATGAGGGCATGACCATCGGTGAGATCTGGGGACACAGGACTGACGGTTTCATCACCGAGGCCGACAAGGCTGCAGGAAACATTGTTCCTATGGTCTACACCAACAGCGCATGGAAGCAGAACGTGGGTGACCTCAAGTTCATCGACGAAGATGGTTCCGGCCGTGTCGACTACGGCAACCGCACCCTCGACAACCACGGTGACCTCGTGAAGATAGGAAACACTACCCCTCGCTACAACTACAGCCTCAACATGAACGTCAACTGGAACGGCATCGGCCTCAGCATGATGTGGATGGGTGTAGGCAAACGCGACTGGTATCCTGCAAAGGAATCCGGTTGGTTCTGGGGCCAGTACGGACGTCCTTATTCGATGTCCATGCCTTGGCATAGCGAGCGTGCCGCCATCTATGACGACACTTCCACCAACCTTCTCTCCACCAACTACGATGCTTACTGGCCTCGTCTGGTCAGCTACTCCGCACAGGGAGCAAGCAACCCTTACTCCCAGCCCAACGACCACTTCCTCCAGAACGCAAGGTTCCTCCGTCTGAAGAACCTCACCCTGGACTACACACTTCCGAAGAAGTGGGTCGATGCAATCAACTTCGAGAGCATCAAGTTCTACATCTCGGGTGACAACCTCTTCACCCTGACTCCTCTTAAGAAGCACGCCAAGAACTTCGACCCTGAAGGAATCTATCCTGGCGATGCCGACTGGGCAACCAACAACGCCGGAGCTGACAACTACGGTGACGGTGACGGTTATCCCGTCATGAGGGTCTATTCTTTCGGTGTGAACATTACTTTCTAAAGAATGAAGATTATGAAAAAGATAGTTTTACTCGCATCGGCAATCTTGTTATTCGCTTCCTGCAACGATTTCCTCCAGAGGGATCCTGACGCACAGCTCAACTCGGAGACCTATTTCGCCAACGAGACTTCGCTTCAGACCTACATCAACGGCTTCATCAACAGCTACACCCCTACCTCCGCACTTGCCCGTGAGGATGGTTCGGACATCATCGCCGTCACGAGGACTGCCTACTACATCGACGACTGGAATCCCAATGTCCAGACCGGATGGAGCTCAAGCGACTGGAATGCCATCTACAACATCAACTACTTCCTGGTACATCTGAGGGATGTTCCCGGCCTTTCCGAAGCCACTTACAATCACTATGAGGCTACCGGAAGGTTCTGGAGGGCTCTCCAGTACTGGAACAAGGTACGCACCTTCGGTGGCGTTCCCTACTATTTCGCTCCTATCGACGCAGATGACGAGGAGATGCTCTACAAGCCCCGTGACAGCCGCGAGGTTACTATGCAATACATCCTTGACGACCTCAACTTCGCATGCGAGAATCTCTCTACGGATTCAAAGTGGGTCAACAACGCCAACATCAGCAGGTACATCGCCCTGGCTATCAAGTCCAGGATCTGCCTCTTCGAGGGTACCTACCGCAAGTACCACACAACCAATCCTGAGACTGGCAGCGCATGGGCAGCCAACGAGGCCAACAAGTACCTCACCGAGGCAGCTGATGCAGCACAGAAGCTGATGGCCACCGGCCGTTACAGCATCGCCACCGACTACCGCGGAATCTTCACCAAGGAAGCTCCCAGCTACACCGAGGGAATTTGGTTCCACCAGTACAACACGGCTGCAGCCCACACCCATGACCTGACCTGGTACTTTACCTCCGGTTCCATGGGCAGCAAGTGGAGCGGCGACCAGGACTTCATCCAGACCTACCTCAACATCGACGGAACTCCCCACACCACCACAGAGGAGTGGGCCCAGGAATTCCAGAACAGGGACAAGCGTCTTGCCGCCACCTTCATGCCTCCGACCTACACCAAGAAGATCGCTGGTTCATCGGTTACCACCGCTCCTGATTTCGCTGTCACCTACACCGGTTACCAGCCTATCAAGTGGAACATCGACGACAACACCTACGACAACGCTTCCATCTCCAACAACTCGGTTCCGATCATCCGCTACGGTGAGGTCCTACTGAACTATGCAGAGGCCAAGGCCGAACTAGGACAGTTCACCGAGGCAGACTGGAACAACACCATCGCAATCCTCAGGAAGAACCATGGTGGAATCACCAACACCGCCTATCCGACGACTGCCGATCCCGCCCTCGCTGCCTACTACAAACTCAGCGATCCCATTCTCCTTGAGATCCGCCGCGAGCGTGCAATCGAACTTGTGTTCGAAGGCCACAGGGTCAACGACCTCATGCGTTGGGCAAGGGCTGACCTGATCAACAAGCAGTGGTACGGTCTGTACATCCCTGCAGTCAACCAGTCCTATGACCTCAATGGTGACGGTACCATGGACATCAATGTCTACAACCAGGCCGACGGCAACGGCGGCAGGGCCGGTACTCCGGTCATGATCAGCACCGCCAACGGCGGATGGACCCTCGAGAACGGTGACCACGGCAGGCTCATGTACAACCTCGCCCGTAACTTCACCGAGAAGAGGTACCTCCACCCTATCCCCGCATCTGCCATCGTTCTCAACCCGAACCTTGAGCAGAACGCTGCCTGGAAGTAATCCACGCGATGAACATCTTACCGAGGGCTGGCCGTCAGGCCGGCCCTCTTTTTTGTCGGCTCACCTATTTTCGAATATTGGGATATTTTACTAATTTTGAAAAGTACGACAAACCAACACAAATCATAATCATGAAGATCAAGCATCTGCTCATAGCATCGCTGGCCATCCTGGCTGCAGCATGCTCGTCCAACAAGACCGCCGGACCCATCAAGGTAAACGTTCCTGCAAGGCCCGCCGGACAGGAGAATGTAATCGGCCTGACGGTCCCTCCGATGGAGACCGTCAGGGTCGGATTCGTAGGATTGGGAATGAGGGGATCAGGCGCAGTGCCGCGCTTTACCTACATCCCTGGAGTCCAGATCGTCGCCCTCTGTGACGTCCTCCCCGAGAACGTTGAAAGTGCGCAGAAGACCCTGGAAGACAGGGGCTTCCCGAGGGCGGCCGAATATTCAGGAGACACCGAGGCCTACAAGCAGCTCTGCGAAAGGGACGACATCGACCTCGTCTACATCTGCACCGACTGGGTACACCACGTTCCCGTGGCCCTCTATGCCATGGAACATGGCAAGAACGTCGCCTGCGAAGTACCGATGGCCGCATCCCTCGAAGACATCTGGGCCGTCATCAACACCTCCGAAAGGACCCGCAAGCATTGCATGATGCTCGAGAACTGCTGCTACGACTTCTTCGAACTGTCCTGCCTCTCGATGGCGCAGGCCGGAGTCTTCGGCGAGGTCCTGCACGCAGAGGGTTCCTACTGCCACAACCTCGATCCTTTCTGGGATGAATATTGGAACAACTGGAGGCTTGATTTCAACGAGCAGCACAAGGGAGACGTCTATCCCACCCATGGCTTGGGTCCTGTTGCACAGGTCCTGAACATCCACAGGGGTGACCGCTTCAAGACCCTCGTGGCCATGGAGACCAAGGCTGTGAACGGTCCCCGCAATGTCGAGAGACGCCACGGAAGGAAGAGCGAGAACTTCCAGAACGGAGACGAGACCAGCACCCTGATCAGCACCGAGAACGGCAAGACCATCCTCATCGAGCATGATGTCATGACTCCCAGGCCTTACAGCAGGATGTACCAGCTCGTCGGCACCGAAGGCTATGCCGGAAAATACCCTGTCCAGCAGATAGTCCTTCGCGGTGACCAGTTCAAGGAGACTCCCAGCATCGAGGACTTCAACACAGAGAAGCACCTTTCCAAGGAGGAAATCGCTGAATATCAGGAGAAATACCGAAACCCCATCCTGACTCCTGAGCTCGAGGCCCTGGCAAAGGAAGTCGGCGGACACGGTGGAATGGACTTCATAATGGACTACCGTCTGGTCTACTGCCTGCACAACGGACTGCCTCTCGACATGGATGTCTACGACATGGCCGAGTGGTGCTGCCTTGCAGAACTTGGCAAGATCTCCATCGAGAACGGCAACATGCCCGTAGAAGTTCCCGACTTCACCCGCGGAGCCTGGAACCAGCTCAAGGGCTTCTCCTACGCCTTCGCCAAGTAAGGCAATAACAAAGAGGCTGACCAAAAAGATTCTTCACTTCGTTCAGAATGACAGTTGTGTGTCAATGACAGTTGTGTGTCATTCTGAGGCAGGTAAAACCTGCCGAAGAATCTTTTTGGTCAGCCTCTTTTGTAATATGCTACTTCGTCGAGAAGGCGAAGCGGCAGAAGCTGTGATAGGTCTCGCCGGGCTTGAGAAGGGCGGTAGGCCACTCAGGCTTGTTGGGCGTGTCAGGATAGTGCTGGGTCTCAAGGCAGACAGCAGTGCGGAAATTGTAGGTCACGCCACGCTTGCCGGTGTTGGCTCCATCGAGGAAGTTGCCCACGTAGACCTGGACACCAGGCTCGTTGGTATATTCCTTAAGCACGATTCCGCTCTCGGGGCAGTAGAGCTCGGCTGCAAGGGCAGTCTGGTCGCCCTTGGTGTCGAGAACCCAGTTGTGATCGTAACCCTTGCCGTTGTGGAGCTGGTCGTAGTCGGCATTGATGTCCTGGCCGATCTTCTTCGCAGTGCGGAAATCCATCGGAGTTCCCTCGACGGGAGCGATCTCGCCGGTGGTCATGAAGGTGTCGTCGACAGGGGTGAAGTTCGAAGCGTTGATGTAGAGCTCGTTACCCTCGATGCTGTTGTTGCCGTCACCGGAAAGGTTGAAGTAGGAATGGTTGGTCATGTTGATGACCGTAGTCTTGTCTGTGGTGGCCTCGTAGTTGATGTCAATGGCATTGTCCTCGGTGAGGGTGAAGGTCACGAATG
The DNA here is from genome assembly GCA_017469745.1 of Bacteroidales bacterium. GTDB lineage: Bacteria > Bacteroidota > Bacteroidia > Bacteroidales > UBA932 > Cryptobacteroides. Next base: position 36,068 of record JAFUFS010000019.1, read on the forward strand.
CGGTCACATGGCCGGGGAAGTTGGCCTCGCCGTCAGGAGAATCGATCTTGAGCTTCACGTGGCTGCCGTCAGCCTCTACGGTCTCGAAGACCTTGTACTGCCAGCCATTGGGACCTCCGTGGAGGCAGTGGCCGTAGTTGTTCTGGGGGAGCTGGTACTCCACACCGTCGACAGTGATCCTGCCCTGGTTGATACGGTTGGCGTAACGGCCGATAGTAGCGCCGAAGTCGGACTTGTGGTTCTCAGGGAAATAGTCCTGGACGGTGCTGAAACCGTGGACGACATCCTTGAACTCACCGTTGCGGTCAGGAACCATGACGGAGACGATACGTCCTCCGAAATTGGTGATGCAGACCTCCATCCCGGCCTTGTTGGTGAGGGGGGAGAGAGCGGTTTTCAGGCCGTCCCTTTCAGCATTGAAATCCTCCGGATTCAGACCGGACTTCGTGAGAGTCACGGTGTTCTTCTGGCCGCATCCCATTATCATGGCAGCGGCTGCACAGATAGCAATCAGTTTCTTTGTCATTGTATAATAATTAAAAAAACAACTATTTCTCATTAAAGGTCTCAGGTCTGGTCGCCTGAACGGTCCTGGGAAGCCAGACCGCCATCTCACCTGAGCCTCTGTGGCACCAGGCATAGTAAGGAATAAGCGTCAGTTTGACGTCTTTCACGGCAAGCCTTCCTGTACGGTCATAAGAAACGGACTGGGCGATCGTGGCTATCTTCCGGACCGGGTAGCCCATTACATCACCCGGGACAGCGACCATCCCGGGATCAGGTCCTACAAGGACACTTCTCACAGGGAAACTGTTGTCCGGCCATTCGGCACAATAGACCAGAGGTCCGCGTTCTACCGCCACCCTGCCACGGTCAGCCTCAACCTTTTCATTGGCGACAACGATCCTTGGTTCCATGTCCAGGTGAAGGGAAACCTTGTCACCCTTTTTCCATTTGCGGGATATGGTGAAATAACCCTTATCAAGGTTTGCCTTGACCTCTTCACCGTTGACCATGACCTTGTAACCGAGAGTCTTTCCGTCGGCATAGGAATAGAGGTCGCCATGAACCACCTCTCCCCGCACCCATCCAGGAATTCTAAGCTTCATCGAAAACTCCTTAGCTGCAGTACGGTCAATGAATATTTCTACATCTCCATTCCAAGGATAGGAAGTTTCCTGCCTCAGAACCACATCCTTCCCTCCGATCTTCTGAGTCATAGTGTTGGACATGTAGAGATTGACATATAAATCATTGTCCTTCAGGGCGTAGACATATCCAGGCACGGAAGGGATGAAGCGGCAGATGTTCGAAGGGCAGCAGGCGCAGCCGAACCAAGGCTTCCTGTCATGCTGGCCGGCAGATTCAAGTGGATTGGGATAGAAGAATGCATCCCCCTGGAGGGATACCCCGGAAAGCAGACCGTTGTAGAGCGTGCGCTCAAGCACGTCGTAATACTTTGAATCCCCATGAAGGAGGAACATCCTGTGATTGACATAGACATTCCCTATCGCAGCACAGGTCTCGCAATATGCCGACATGTTGGGAAGCTCATAATCAGCGCCGAAGGCTTCACCCATGTTGGTGGCCCCGATGCCGCCGGTGATGTAGAGTTTCTTCCCCACGATATTCTCCCAGATCCTGTCGATGGCGTCGATGTAATCCTTGTCACCGGTCAGAGCAGCTACATCAGCCATACCTGAATACATGTAAGCGGCCCTAACTGCATGGCCGACGGCTTCATCCTGCTCAAGCACAGGCAGATGAGTCTGGTTATAAGCATCCCTGTTCTCCGTCTTTCCCCTATGGTCGAGGAAAAACTTTGCCTGGTCAAGATACTTCCTTTCGCCTGTCACGAGATACAGCTTGCACAATGCCATCTCGGCGATCTGATGTCCCGGGACCCTGACCACCTGTCCCTCGCCTTCACCTATCTCCCTGCACACGCAGTCGGCATACCGGATGGCTATGTCGAGGAAATTACGTTTGCCTGTGGCACGGTAATGAGCCACGGCTCCTTCCACCATGTGGCCGAGATTGTAGAATTCATGGCTCAGCTCCTCAACCTTTTCCCAACGATGCTCACCCGCCCATTCATGGGGATGGGCAGGATTCATGGTCCTGGCAGTGTAAAGATAACCGTCGGCCTCCTGGGCCGAAGCGACAATCGTCAAGACGCTGTCGATGTAGGCTTCCAGCTTTTTGTCAGGATAGGTCTGAAGGACATAGCTGGCCCCTTCAATGGTCTTGTAGACATCCGTGTCGTCAAAGGAATAGCCTCCGACTTTGTAGTCAGGACTAGGATGAGCCGCCTTGACGAAATTATCGTAACGGCCAGTCTCCTCGCACTTGCTGAAAGCCAGGGGAATGGTCACTTCCCGGGAGGCTTTTAGACGCTGGCCCCAGAAGGCATCGGTGACCTTTACTGAGGTAAAATCCACAGGGGAAATAGGATAGCCCCGTCCGGGGAGGCTCCGCTGCTTGTCAGATGAGGTAAGCAACAGGACCGCCACGGCTGTGAACAAGGAAAAAGCTATTCTTCTGGATAGGACTTTATTAAGCACATCCAAAATTAGTAAACTTTCATCGGACTTCCAATATAAAAACAAATGCGCCACACAGTCAGGAAAGAGACCGCATGGCGCACCTGCCAATAGAGTATATTAGTCCAGCGAATGGATAAAGAGTCCGGAACGGAGCTTAGGCTCGAACCAAGTGGTCTTGGGCGGCATGATGTTGCCTGTGTCGGCAATGTCGATCAGCTGCTGCATCGAGACCGGATAAAGGGCGAAGGCCACCTTCATCTCACCGGAATCGACCCTGCGCGAAAGCTCGCCCAGTCCGCGGATACCTCCGACGAAGTCGATCCTCTTGTCTGTCCTGAGGTCCTTGATGCCAAGGATGGCGTCCAGGACGAGGTTCGAAAGGATGGTCACGTCAAGAACTCCGATAGGATCCTTGTCGTCATACCTTCCGGGAAGAGCCTCGAGGGAGTACCACATTCCGTCAAGATACATCGAGAAATTATGAAGGTGGTCCGGGTGATAGATTTCAGCACCCATCTCCTTGACCGTGAAATCCTTTGCAAGAGCCTCAAGGAACTGCTCCTTCGAAAGGCCGTTCAGGTCCTTGACCACGCGGTTGTAGTCCAGGATCTTGAGCTGGCTCTCAGGGAAGCACACTGCCATGAAGAAGTTGTACTCCTCGTCCCCTGTGTGGTTCGGGTTCTGCTCCCTCTTCTCTGCACCGACGCGGGCAGCTGCTGCCGTACGGTGGTGACCGTCAGCGACATAGAAAGCCTCGACGTCACCGCAGAAGAGACGGGTGATCTGGTCGATGGTCTTGTCGTCATCGATGACCCAGAACTTGTGGCCGAAGTCGTTCTCGTCGATGAAATCGTACTCGGGCTCACGGGTAACGGTCTGGGCGACTATCTTGTTCAGGATGTCATTGTCCTTGTAGGCAAAGAAGACAGGCTCGATGTTGGCGTTCTGGATGCGGACATGGACCATGCGGTCGTCCTCCTTGTCCTTGCGGGTGAGCTCGTGCTTCTTGATCTTGCCGGTGGCGTAGTCGTCTGTGTGGGCGCAGAGCACGAGGCCGTACTGGGTGCGGCCCTCCATGGTCTGGGCATAGACGTAATAGCATTCCTTGCCGTCACGCTTGAGCCAGCCCTTGGCCTGCCATTCCTTGAAATTCTCGACGGCCTTGTCATAGAC
>JAFUFS010000020.1 GCA_017469745.1 Bacteroidales bacterium
CTCCCCGGCCGAAGTGCTTGCCGACGGCATGTACGACTACACCAAGTTGCTTGGCTTCCTTTTCAACGGCTCGACGACTGACCTCAGGGGACTGTTCGTGGATTCATTCGAAAAATACAACAAGCAGAGCGGCCAGTACCGTTCTGCGACTGTTACCCTTGTCAGGAGCGACGGTCTGGAAAGGCTCGCTTCCGTCTGCCATGACCTGTTCTCGAAGTATTCAAGCGCAATCGCACACGCACCGGTTTCGCAGATCCAGGGTTATTTCCGCCAGAACAGGCATTATTTCTACGACCTGGAGGACACTTTTGCAAAATGCGGAGCTTCCTCCGAAGATATGGCAGCCCTCAGGAACGCCATAGACGGAACGATCGTCTACAAGAATGCCACGCCTTCTTTCCTGAACGTTTTCGAGATCAACACCTATTCAGGCTACAGCATCTACCTCCCCTGCGCCGGCACCTCCCTCCTCGACTCCTACTACAAGGACGAAGAGTGGAACAAGGCCGTCGGTCTTGTCAATTAATTTATTTATTCATATCTTTGCCAGCCAATTAAAAGCGCTCAGGCGTTTTTGGTGCAATGGGGCCCCGGCCCGACCGGGGTTGAGTAACACATTTTTTAATTAAAACAATGAAGCATTTTGAACTTAACGGCAAGATCCGCGAAGTCGGAAACAAGGCCGTGATCAAAGCGATCCGCAGGCAGGGTCTCGTCCCTTGCAACCTCTACGGACAGGGAATGGAGAACGTCCTCTTCACAGTTTCTGACAGGGATCTCCAGGGTATCACCAACACCCCCGCATCTTACATCATCGACATCAAGCTTGACAACGGCCAGACCTACATGGCAGTCGTCCATGAGCTCCAGTTCCATCCTGTAAAGGACAACTGCCTCCACGCCGACTTCCTCGCAGTCTCCGAGGACAAGCCCATCGCCATCAAGGTTCCCATCGTGGTCAGCGGCCACCCTGTGGGAGTCCAGAAGGGAGGTAAGTTCGTTCTTGTCTCCAGGGCTATCCGCATCAGCGCCCTCATGAAGGACCTTCCCGACACTCTCAACGTCGACGTGACCAGCCTCGATATCGAGAAGAGGATCGTCGCCGGTGACATCAAGGTTGACAACGTGAATGTGGTCTCCCCCAAGGACACCATCATCTGCACTGTCAAGGCCACCCGTAACATGACACAGGCTGCCGATGAGAATGCTGAAGGCGCTGAAGGCTCTGCTGAGGCCTAAAAGCGATCGGACACCTGAAGACAATCCTGGCATGAACTACCTTGTCGCCGGACTTGGAAACATAGGCGCAGAGTACGCTTCAACCAGACACAATTCGGGTTTTATGGTATTGGATGCCTGGGCACAGGCATCCAATGTCAGTTTCAGGACCGAGCGCTATGGCGACATGGCTGAGGTCTCTTTCAAGGGCAGGAAGTTCTACCTTCTCAAGCCTTCCACTTACATGAATCTCAGTGGCAATGCCGTCAGGTACTGGATGGGAAAGCTGAAGCTTCCCCTCGAGAACCTTGTGGTGGTCTGCGACGACATCAACCTGCCCTTCGGCACGGTACGTATGCGCAAGAGCGGAAGTGACGGTGGTCACAATGGCCTCAAGGACATCGAGATCTGCCTTGAAAGCACGAATTGGGCCAGGATCAGGATAGGAGTCGGAAACAATTTTTCCAAAGGCGGACAGATCGACTACGTGATCGGCAACTTTTCTCCCGAAGAGAAGGAGGAGATGCCACGGATCTGTGACAAGGTCATCGAGGGAATCAAGAACTACTCGACCATCGGTCCGGACAGGGCGATGAACCTCCTCAACACCCGCCCTTCAAAGCAGTAGAATCCTCTCTGAAGCATTGAAAATTAAGCTTTTTTTAGACTTAATTATTTGATTATTCCAATTTTTTACATAAATTGCGCGGTAATTGCAGAGGTACTGGAATAAATTTTAAAACAATATTTAGTTTATCTATTCACTTAATAATTAAAGAAATGAAAAAGCTTGTTGCACAGATCAAGGAAGAACTTGATGCATTCGTCGTAAATGCAGATGCTCAGGTTGAGAAGGGAAACAAGGCTGCTGGTGCCCGCGCCCGCAAGGCTGCCCTCGAACTCATGAAAGATCTCAAGGAGTTCAGGAAGGTGTCCGTAGCTGAGGCTAAGAAGTAATTGATTTACTTTTCCTTACAGGCGGCTACCCCAAAGGCAGCCGCTTTTTCATTGATGAGGCGCAGGTTTTTAATTATATTATTCATACTTATCTCCCTGGCAGCAAGCGGTTCGGCTCCCAGGAAAGGTTCTTTCTTGATGTACCAGCCGGACGGCTCGTCATTCCTGGCCACCCTGAAGGGAGATGAGTTCTCGAAAGTTCTCCTGACTGCCGACGGTTTTGCAGTCTCCAAGGGAGAAGACGGGTTCTACCGTTACACTTATTTCAATCCCGACGGCACCATGGAGGCCACAGCCTACAAGGTAGGTGACAATGTACCGTCCATGGTTCTGGGTGGCTGTCGTTTCATTCCATGGAAGGCTCTCAGGGAAAAGTCGTCGATGGCAAGACAGACACGCTGGGGAGATCGCGGCCGGAGGATACCCACCAGAGCCTCCCAGCCGATAAAGAAGCACTGCATAGTCATCCTGGCTCAGTTCCAGGACAAGGCCTTCCTGAACGGAGAAGCAAGGCGCCAGGAATTCATAGACCTGATCACCAAGAAGGATTCCAAGAGCGTCCTGGACTATTTCAACGACCAGTTCAGGGGAAGCTACGAATTCACCTTCACGATAGGGCCCGTGGTCACCCTCCCGAAGGATATGAGCTACTACGGCAAGAACGACAACGACAAGGCCGGCCAGGACATCAACCCCCAGGAGCTCGTACGCGATGCCTGCATCCTCTCCGACCCCTACGTGGATTTCTCTGAATATGATGACGACGGCGACGGCGTGGTCGACAACGTGTTTGTGATAGTGGCCGGGAAGAGCGAGGCGGAGGGAGCTGATTCTGACTGCATGTGGCCCCACCAATGGTACGTTCCCAACCTGACTCTCGACGGAACCAGGATCCTGACTTATGCCCTCTCCACTGAGCTGACTGTTCAAGGCCAGAACAGCTCTGGCCAGCTGGTGTGGGGGCTTTGCACCATCGGCACGTTCTGCCACGAGTACAGCCACGTCCTCGGTCTGGAAGACTATTACGACACGGATGGAGAAGGAAGCGGAGGACAGGCAAACACCATGTGGGTGTCCACCGCCCTCATGGACGGGGGCAATTTCAACAACGACGGAAGGACGCCCCCCTACTACAATGCCCTTGACCGCGAGCTGCTCGGTATCGGGAAACCTGAAAAGATGACGGCTGGGACTGTCACGCTTGAGCCCATCGACTGGAACGGACGTTACCTTATACTCGAGAATCCTTCCGAACCTTCGGAATTCTTCCTTTTCGAGTGTCGTGCGCAAAGAGGTTGGGACGCCTACATCGGCGGCAACGGCCTGGCTATCTACCATGTGGACATGAGCCGCAACTTCGCCGGATGGTCCGACGACGCAGGCAGGAATGTCAACGCCCTCTACAGGTGGGAGAACAACGAGATCAACTGCAATCCATCCTACGAGTGCGCCGACATGATCGAAACCTCGGCTGGAGCCATCGACGTACGGCAGGCCTTTTTCCCGTACCGGACCATCAACTCCTTCAATGCCAATTCATCTCCATCATTCACCTTCAACGACGGCACTCCTGCACCCTTCGCCCTGGCAGGGATAACCAGAAGCGGCGAGAGCGTAACCTTCACCGTCTACAACAGTTCCGATGTAGTGCCCAACGTGACGAACCTGACGGGCGAGATCTACCAGGACGCTGCGATCATAACCTGGCAGTCGGACATCGAAGGTTTCGACGGGGAAGCCACAGTCAGCTGGGGAGAGACTTCGGGGAGCAGTAAATCCCTGACGGTCACTCCCTATGAAGCGGGAAAATATTCACTCACCCTGGAGGGACTCTCCCCCACAAAGGCATATTCAGTGAACGTGTCTTTCAAGAGGAACGGAGTCACCGGAGAGACGACGGTCCTGGACTTCCTCACCAAGGCCAACCAGGACGGCAGGAAGCCTTTCATCTATCTTGAATATCTTTCCGCGAGCAGGAACGCGGGCAAGTTCCTTCCGGGGACCGGCCTGCCCCTCCGTGTCTACAACGCAATAGGAGAGAAGGTAGGCTGGACCTTCGACGGAACTCCCGTCCAGACTGACGCCAGCGGTTACTTCCATCCTTCAAAATCCGGCACCCTGAAAGCCACCGTCTACCATTCCGACGGTTCCAAGGACATTTTGAGTAAAGAGATCGTGTTCCAATGAAAAGAATAGCCATACTCTCAGCCATCATGCTTGCAGCCATCCTGCTCCTGGACTCCTGCAGCAGGACTCTCGAGCCCGACAGCACCTTCGTAGCAGGCTCGGACATCCAGCTCAAGGTCTCTGGGCGGGTGATCTACACCTACGATCCCCTCACCTGGCAGCTTGGCTACAATCCTACCACCCGGGAGTTCAGGGCATCCGACGATGCCATGAAAAACTGGTTCTTCGTGACATGTTCAGCAGTCCCTTCATCCGTTGGGCAGAAACTGGAGGCTACGGTCACCTGGTCGTCAGGAAGCGGTACACAGTCCCTGAAGGGGAAGTTCGAGGTCGCCAAGGCCGAGCGGGACATCTACTGGCTCTGGTGCGGCGACAAAAAAACGCAGGCGGGTGTCACCGTCTGCGTTCTGAGGTAATTACCAGCTTACTCTGGATCCTATTTCTTCAGCAGTTCCTCGATGTGCTCTGCGTAGTCGAGGGTGGTGTCGAGATAGAAGACAATCTCGGGGACTATCCGCAGTTGCCTGCCGACCTGGCGGCCGAGGGCACCGCGGAGCTCCCGCATGTTGTCGTTGAGGATCTTCATCACTTCTTCCTGCTTTGAGGAAGGGAAAATGCTCACGTAGGTCTTAGCTATCGAGAGATCCGGGCTTACCCTGACCTCGCTGACGGTGACCATGGCGCCTCCGAAGAAGGCCATACCCTTGCCGCGGATGATCTCGGCGAGGTCTTTCTGGATCTCGCGCGCTACCTTGAGCTGTCTTGTCGTGGCCTGCTTTTCCATGATTAGATAACGTTGATTATGAAGTAGTTCTTCTTACCTTTCTGGGCAAGGATGTACTTCCCATCCACGATGTCCTTTTCGGAGATCTGGTACTCGACATCAGTGACCTTGTCCTTGTTGATGGACACGCCGTTGCCGACAGTCATCTTCCTGGCCTCGCCCTTCGAGGGGAAAACCTGGGTCTTCACAGCGAGGAAGTCGAGGATGTTGCAGGGAAGCTCAGCCTTGGGAACGTCGAAGGTAGGGACACCGCTGAACACTGCGAGGAAGGTCTTCTCGTCCAGCTTGCGGAGCTCGTCGGAAGTGGAGTTGCCGAAGAGCATCTTGGAAGCGGAGACTGCGTTCTCATATTCATCGGCACCATGGATAGTGGTGGTGATCTCCTTTGCAAGGAGCTGCTGGAGAGTCCTGCGGCCGGGATCGGCGCGGTGCTCGGCGATTGCAGCATCGATGGTTTCCTTGTCCAGCATAGTGAATATCTTGATGTACCTTTCGGCGTCCTCGTCGCTGACGTTAAGCCAGAACTGGTAGAACTCGTAAGGGGAGGTCTTCTCAGGATCGAGCCAGATGTTACCCTTCTCGGTCTTTCCGAACTTGGTGCCGTCAGCCTTCTTCACGAGAGGGCAGGTGAGGGCGAAAGCGTCGGTCTTGCCGAGGATCCTGCGGATGAGCTCGGTGCCGGTGGTGATGTTACCCCACTGGTCGCTGCCGCCAAGCTGGAGGCGGCAACCCTTGTTCTCGTAGAGCCAGAGGTAGTCGTAGCCCTGGAGGAGCTGGTAGCTGAATTCGGTGAAGGACATGCCCTCGCGGGACTCGTCGGAAAGACGCTTCTTCACTGAATCCTTAGCCATCATGTAGTTGACGGTTATATGCTTGCCGATGTCGCGGATAAAGTTGAGGAATGAATATCCCTTCATCCACTCGTAATTGTTGACGAGCTCTGCCTTGTTGGGGGCGTCGGATTCGAAATCCAGGATCTTGGAAAGCTGGGCGCGGATGCCCTCTATGTTGTGCTGGAGGGTTTCCTCATCGAGAAGCTTGCGCTCCTGGGACTTCATCGAAGGGTCTCCGATCATGCCGGTAGCACCGCCGATCAGGGCTATGGGCTTGTGGCCGCACTGCTGGAAGTGCTTGAGGATCATTATGCTGACAAGGTGGCCGATGTGCAGGGAGTCTGCTGTCGGGTCGATTCCGACGTAGGCTGCCTGAGGTCCTTCCATGAGTTTTTCTTCAGTTCCGGGCATGATGTCCTGGATCATGCCTCTCCACTCGAGTTCCTTGACAAAATTCTTCATCTTATGTGTCTCTTTTCTTTTTGTTCACGTAAATCGTGCAAATTTAGGCAAAAAATAGGTAAATTTGTGGGTTAAGACGAAATTAACAATTTTAAGCATACAAGACATGAGAAAGAAAATCGTCGCCGGAAACTGGAAGATGAACACCAATCTCCAGGAAGGCATTGAACTCGCCAAGGCAGTTGCCGCCAAATCAGTTGAAACTCCCGAGAACGTCGGCCTTATCGTAGCCGCTCCTTTTACCCACCTATGCGCTGTCGCCGAGGCTGTAAAGGGTTCCAAGGTGGAGGTTTCCGCACAGAACTGCGCCGACCATGAGAAGGGCGCCTACACCGGAGAAGTCTCCGTGGGCATGCTTACTTCCGTAGGTTGCCAGTGGACCATCCTCGGTCACTCCGAGAGGAGGCAGTACTATGGCGAGACAGACCAGAAACTCGTTGAGAAGGTGAAGCTCGCCCTCGCAGGCGGTCTTGGCGTCATCCTTTGCGTAGGTGAGAACCTGGACGAGAGGGAGGCAGGAAAGCATTTCGAGGTCGTTACCAGCCAGATCGAGAACGTCCTGTTCAACTTCACCGCTGAGGAAATGGCAAAGATCGTCGTCGCTTACGAGCCCGTCTGGGCCATCGGTACCGGAAAGACCGCTACCGCCGAGCAGGCTGAAGAGATCCACGCTTGCATCCGCAAGGTCCTGGCCGGCAAGTTCGGTGAGACCGTGGCTGAGGACACCACCATCCTTTACGGTGGAAGCTGCAAGCCTTCAAATGCCAAGGAACTCTTCGCACAGAAGGACATCGACGGTGGCCTCATCGGTGGCGCCGCCCTCAAGGCAGACGACTTCATCGCCATCGCCCAGAGCTACTAGACTCCTGTTACGGAACTGGTTAACTATCAATCGATAGACGAATCGAGGGGTACTGTTTTCAGCACCCCTCGATTGTATTAAAGACTACTATTCAAAGACTTACATAACAGCCATCCTACAAGGCCAATACCGAGTCGGAAAAGAGGGCACCGTCGTGGACATCGTGGGTTGAGAAGATGACGGTGGTGCCGGTCTCATGGGCGAGGCGCTGGAGAGTCTTCAGAACCATGACACGGTTCTCCACGTCAAGGAAAGCCGTCGGCTCATCGAGCATCAGGACATTGGCTTTGCGGGTAAGGGCCGCGGCTATGCAGGCCTTCTGGAACTCTCCGTCGCTGATCCGGCTGAGATCCTTGGATGCCAGACCCTCCAGTTCCATCATACTGATGGCTTCACGGATAGTTTTTTCCGATTCCGGGTCCAGTTTCCTGAAAGAACCGGCAGTAGCCAGCATCCCGGTACGGACGAATTCCTCGACGGTGAAGCCTTTGACCTTGGGAATCCTGGTCGGCACGAGGACTGCCTCTCCCCCGCTCTCAATAGTTCCAGACAGAGGCTTCAGCAGGCCGGCTATGGTCTTCATGAGGGTAGTCTTTCCGCTTCCGTTCCGGCCTCTCAGCATGACGCACTCTCCGTCGGAATAACTGAAGGAAAGCGGTCCGGCCACCCGGGAATTGTAACCGACTGCTATGTCAACGGCCTTGATCATCTTGCGAACATTATGTAGATTATGATCGGAATACCGATGACAGCCATGGTGCTGCCGACGGGTATAGGAACCGGGAAGACCTGCGAGAGGATGTCTGCTACAAGCGAGAGGCCTGCCCCGATAAGAAGAGTAACTGGAATAATCCTGACATGAACCGAAGACTTTGACAAGGCCCTTGCGATGTGCGGGGCCACGATTCCGACGAAACCCAGCGGACCGCAGAATGCAGTGACAGCCCCGGCCATCAAGCAGCTTCCTACCATGGAGATATTCCTGATGCGGGAAGGACTGGCTCCGGCCATGGCAGCATATTCCTCGCCGAAAAGGAGGAGGTCCAGGCCGCGGTTATTCAAAAAAGCAAACACAAGACCTGCCAGGAGAGCAACTGAAATGATGATTATCCCCGGCGTACCGTTCCCTATGAAACTACCCGCGGACCAGCTGTAGAAGACTTTAAGGCTCTCGGCGTTGGCTGAATATTCAAGGATCGAAGTGACGGCGCTGAAGACGAAGCCCTGCATAACGCCGAAGATCAGCAGAGTGGTGGCGCTGTGCATCCTGGAGGAGACCATCATTACAAGGAGCGAACTGAGCAGGGCCCCGATGAAGGCCGCCGAGACAATGGTCAGGCCTGAAAGGGCGGCAGGAAGAGCCGTTCCCACGATCAAAGTAGCTATGGCGGCCCCGGTCCCGGCTCCGGCGCTGACACCCATGATGTGAGGGTCGGCCAGAGGATTCCTGAATATGGTCTGCATCTGAAGACCCGCCAAGGCCAACGACGCCCCTGCCAGGACTGCCGTAAGCATCCTCGGAAGCCTCAGTTTCATGAATATTACCTTGTCAGGCAGTCCCAAACCGGCACCGCCGGCACAAAGGTCGGCAGCCATGAGCAGCAGCACGGCAATGATCATGAAAGCTGTTTGGCGGGATGACTTCATCTCCTGTGACATCGAAATCATGTAAAGTTAAAAAAATGCAACCTGATTGCAAAACCGGCGTCGTATCTTTGCAGTGAAAACAATACGCATGAAACGAAACTGCATATTAATGATTGTCCTGGCATCCGCCCTCCTTGCAGCCGTCCCCCTCTGGGCGCAGGGACGGAAAGTCGTCCTTTCAGGCCACGTCAGGGACGCCTCCAGCGGAGAACCCCTCACAGGAGCGGTAGTGTTCACGGAAGACCGGAAAAACGGAGTCTCCGCGGACAATGCCGGCTACTACTCATTGGCTGTGGACAAAGGAAGCATCACTATTCTCTGCTCTTTCACAGGTTACCGCACGGTTGAAAAAACCGTCAGCCTGAACGAGTCAAAGGTAGTTGATTTCGAACTCGAGACCGATAACGAAGTACTGGAAGCTGCGAAAGTCTTTTCAAAGACAAAGCGGGATGAACTTAAACTCCCCCAAATGGGACGCCAGAGGGTGGACGCCGTCCTGGTCAAGAGACTTCCCGCCCTTATGGGAGAAAGCGACATAATAAGGGTAATCCAGATGATGCCAGGAGTCCAGACACCGAGCGAGGGTGCGACTGGTTTCAGCGTACGCGGAGGCGGCGTGGACCAGAACCTTATCCTGATGGACGGGGCCCCGGTCTACAACTGCGGCCATTTCCTCGGCTTCCTCTCTATGTTCAACAGCGACGCCATCAGGAGCGCAGAACTCTATAAGGGAGACTTCCCAGCATCGTACGGAGGCAGGCTGTCGTCGATCCTGGACATAAGCGGAAAGGACGGCAACAACAGGGAGTTCGGAGGCAACGCCTCCATAGGTCTTATCACTTCGAAGGTTTTCCTCGAAGGGCCGATAGTCCCGGAAAAACTCTCATTCATGGTATCAGGCAGAAGGACTTATCTCGACTTGTTCTTCCCGCTTCTGGGAGACAATCTCCCCGAACACACGAAGATGTATTTCTACGACCTCAACGCCAAGCTAACCTGGATTGCCGGCAAGAAGGACAGGCTCTACTTGAGCGCCTTCGACGGGAAGGATGTCTTCGGGCTAAGCATGGACGAATTCGATCTCGGAAAGATGGATTTCGGCTTCGCCAACCACACCCAGTCCCTTCGGTGGAACCATGTCTATGGTCACGCCCTAACCTCCGATGTAACGATCTACAATTCAATCTACAGGAATACCCTCGTCGGAGACATGAGCGAAGCCAGGTTCGATTATGTCCAAGGCATAAGGGAGACCGGGGCCAGGGCCGGATGGACATGGTACCTGAACCCGAAGAACACTCTCCAGGCCGGTTTCGGGCTGGCATGGTTCGACATCGCTCCGGGAGAATGCAATCCCGTCGGTGGAAGCACCGTAGTCAACCATGTAGTGATGCCCGCCAGCTATGCCCTCCAGCCGTCGGCCTACCTTCAGAACGAGCAGAAACTGGGGCCCCTGACCCTTCGCTACGGGCTGAGGTTCTCTTCTTTCAGCACGCTCGGAGGGACATCACAGCGGTATTTCGACCCCGTGACCCACGAACTCCTGAGGGTCACGGATATCCCGAAGGGCGAAAGGATCAAGACCTACAACGGTCTGGAGCCCAGATTCTCCGCCTCCCTTCCTCTTGGCAACGACCTGTCGGTCAAAGGATCATACTCACGCTCGTTCCAGTACCTCCAGCAGGCCAGGATAAGCATAACCGGCAGTCCTGTAGACACATGGTTCACGGCTTCTCCCAACACGAAGCCCCAGATGTCGGACCAGGTCTCCCTCGGAGTCAACGCCCTTTTCACCGACCAGGCCCTGGAAGCATCAGTGGAGGGTTTCTACAAGAAGGGAAAGAACGTGATCGATTTCGTTGAGAACCCCGGTATAGTGATCGACAACGTGGACCGGGAAGGACTCTTGAGGAGCGGAAGTTCAACATCTTACGGGGTTGAAACGATGCTCAAGTACGAGTTCGACAAACTGAACGGATGGATCTCCTACACCTGGTCGAGGGCGATGTACGATATTCCTGAACTCAACGGAGGCAAGCCCTACCGCTCTCCTCTCAACCATGAGCACGCCGTCAATTTCGTGCTGAGCTATGACTTCTCGAAACGGCTGTCAGCTTCCGGTGAATGGGTTTTCTACAGCGGCTCACCGACGACCTACCCCGTGGGAAGATATTCCTTCATGGGGACCTGGGTTCCGGTGTACTCCGAGAGGAACTCAGACAGGCTCCCGGACTATCACAGGATGGATCTTTCCCTCACTTACAGGACCCGGGGCCGCGCATCCGGCAAGAGATGGAGCGGCGAATGGAACCTTTCAGTCTACAATGCTTACTCCCGGCACAATGCCTGGAGCATAGCCTTCAATTACGACAGAGAAGAGAACCGCACGAAGGCCTTCAAGGTCTACCTCTTCACCGCCATTCCTTCGGTCTCCTACAACATAAAATTCTAGAAATGAAGCGTTTTGGTCTATTAATATTCATCTGTGCCGCCCTGGCGGCAGCCGCCTGCTCCGAGGAGACCGACCTCCGCTCAAAGGGAGAGCACTTCGAGCGCCTTGCCGTGGAGGCAGTAATAACCGACCGGGCCGACCGTCCTCAGAAGGTGATCCTGTCGAGGACAGTACCATATTTCGAAAACGCAACCGAGAGCGGTTCGCTTCCCGTCCGTGGAGCATTGGTCACAGTCTCTGACGGTGATTCGGAAGTAAGGTTCGAGGAAAAACAGTCTGAACATGGCGTCTACGAGGCCCCGGAAGGCTACCATGCAGAGCAAGGTGGGAGCTACCACCTAAGGATCGAGCTTTCGGAAGGAGAGGTGTACGAAGCAGACGCTTCGATGCCGGAGAACGGATTCCGTCTCGACGAACTGGACTATGCCTTTGCCGGCAACAAGACCATGGGACTGGACAGCCTCTGGACCCTGGCCATCTGGGGTCAGGACATGGAACATACCGACTATTACTACATCACGGCCGGAGTGAACGGCAATTTCTACCCCTACGAGATGGCCGAGGTCACCGACGACATCTATTTCAACGGCAACGAGGTCAAAGGCTTCCCCATCGCCACTCTGATGCAATATTCACAGATGCAGAAACTCTACGGCGACTGCTGCAAGTACCTTGAGACCGGCGACGTGATCACCCTCGAGGCGATGACCCTGAGCAAGGATTTCTTCGACTACCTTATGGCCGTCACCCTCAACGGGGCGATGGCTGCGATTCCCCTGTTCTCGCCCCAGCCTGCCAACTGCCCGACCAACATCCGCGGCGGTGACGGCGATGCCGTCGGTTACTTCGCCCTCTGCCCCATCGTCTCCGCCAGCGTCACCGTCGACGATCCCCTGAGGCCGTACTACAAAAAGCAGCTCTAAGATTTGCATATTCTTGCTTATCCGGCATTTTCTGATTATTTTTACGGAATAGGAAAAACCGTAAAAACACATCAATATGCAAAGAAGAACCATCATCATGGCGGCAGCGCTGGCACTCATCCTCGGCGGCACCGCTTCAGCACAGCAGAAGGCAGATCCGAAGGGCGGCATCTCCGCTGACATGCTCAAGGAGATCCGTACCGGCTACCAGGGCACTGCTTCTGACAAGGCCATCAAGAATGCCCTCAACACCACCGGCATCAATGTCCTCGCTGCCAATTCCGAGAACATAGCCATGATCGACACCCACTTCTCCGACAGGGTCAAGACCAAGGGTATCACCGACCAGAAATCATCCGGCCGCTGCTGGCTTTTCTCCGGCCTCAATGTCTTGAGAGCCAAGATGATCGACAAATATGACCTGGGCGCTTTCACCTTCTCGCAGAACTACGTCTTCTTCTATGACCAGCTCGAGAAAGCCAATCTCTTCCTCCAGGGAGTGATCGACACAAAGGACAAGGGCTTCGACGACCGCGAGGTCGACTGGCTGTTCAACAACCCCATCGGTGACGGCGGACAGTTCACCGGAGTCGCCAACCTTATCATGAAGTACGGTGTCGTCCCTTCAGATGTAATGCCTGAGACTCTCTGCGCCAACAGCACAGGCCAGATGCGCACCCAGATCGCAACCAAGCTCCGCGAGGACGGCCTCAAGCTGCGTGACGCCAAGGCAAAGGACTGCCAGGCCATGAAGACCGAGATGCTCAAGGAGATCTACCGCATGCTCGTCATCTGCCTCGGCGAACCGCCTGTGGAGTTCGAGTACACCATGCGCAACTCCAAGGACGAGGTCATCAGCACCAAGACCTACACTCCCAAGTCCTTCTATCAGGAGTACATCGGAACTGACCTGAACAACGGCTACATCATGCTCATGAACGATCCTTCCAGGGAATATGGAAAGGTCTATGAGATCGCCTACGACCGCCACGTCTACGACGGACAGAACTGGGTCTACCTCAACGTCCCGATCGAGACCATCAAGCAGATCGCCATTGCCTCCATCAAGGACAACACCGCGATGTACTTCTCCTGCGACGTAGGCAAGTTCAGCGACAGGCAGAAAGGTACCCTCGACCTCAACAATTTCGACTACGGTTCCCTCTTCGGGACCTCCTTCCCGATGGACAAGAAGCAGAGGATCATGACCCACGCCAGCGGATCATCCCACGCTATGACCCTCATCGCTGTCGACCTCAAGGACGGCAAGCCCGTCAAGTGGATGGTCGAGAACAGCTGGGGCGCCGCAAGCGGCTACAAGGGCAACCTCATCATGACCGACGAGTGGTTCAACGAATACATGTTCCGCCTCGTGGTCGAGAAGAAGTACGTCCCCGAGTCTCTTAAGGCACAGCTCTCCCAGAAGCCTATCCTGCTTCCCGCCTGGGATCCCATGTTCATGCCTGAGGAATAGAAGCTTAGAGTAAACAATGCCGCAGAAAATATTCTTCATCGACGGACACGCCCTCGTGTTCAAGATGTACTACGCCTTCCTCCGGAGGCCCATGATCAACTCCAAGGGTGCTGACATGTCGATCCTCTACGGGTTCACGAAGTACGTCCTGGAACTAATCGAGCGCGAGGGGCCCGACTATCTTGCCGTCGCCTTCGATCCCCCGGGAGGCACCTTCCGGAACCAGATGTACTCCGAGTACAAAGCCAACCGCACCGAAACCCCGCAGCTTGTGATCGACGCCCTGGAACCGCTCCAGGAGCTCTGCAAGGCCATGAATATTCCCACCCTCATGATGATGGGATTCGAGGCGGACGACGTGATCGGTTCGATGGCCAAGCGCTGCGCACGCGAGGGGCTCGACGTCTACATGGTCACTCCTGACAAGGATTACGGCCAGCTCATCGAGGACCACATCTGGCAGTACAAGCCCGGCAAGGGTGGCGGAGAGAACGAGATTGTCGGAGTCAAGGAAATCTGCGGCAAATACGGCATCCAGTCCCCCGCCCAGGTCATCGACATGCTGACGATCTGCGGCGACACTGCCGACAACGTGCCTGGAGTAAAGGGCGTCGGCGAAGTCGGAGCCGGAAAGCTCGTTGCCAAATACGGTTCGGTTCAAGGAATATATGACCACCTGTCCGAGCTCTCACCCAGGCAGAAGGCCATGTTCGAGGAAGCTGAGGATCACATTGCACTGAGCCGTGAGCTGGTGACCATAAAGACCGACATCGAGGTGGACGTGGCCACGGAACAGATGAAGGTGGACAAGGCCTACGGACGGGAACTGGCAGATCTTTTCGAGAAATACGAGTTCAACTCGCTGCAAAGGTTCATCGGCCACATAGCCCAGGCTCCTGCCAAGGAAGAGAAAAACCTCGAGATCAACAAGGTCTCCCCTGCTGAAGCATGCAAGTCCGCCCGGAAGGCAGGTATTTGCTCTGTAATCGTCGAAGGAGCCGGAGACGGCATCTTCTCCAAAATCAGAAGGATAATCGTCGCCACCCCTGTCATCCTGAGCGAAGCGAAGGATCTCTCATTCATGTTCTCCGAAGGCAGCACCAAGGACTTCAAACCCATCCTCGAAGACCCCTCCGTCACCAAATGCGGAGACGACCTGAAACGCCAGATGAACATCCTTGCCGCGGAAGGGACCAGCCTTGAAGGCCAGCTCTTCGACATCGGCCTGATGCACTACCTCGTTGACCCTGAGAAGAGTCACAAGATAGAAGTCCTTGCCCAGGGTTTCCTTGGGATGTCAATAGAATCTCTCGAAGCGGAGAAGGAAATCTCCACTGGATCGCTGTTCGATGACATTCCTTCTGACGAAGGCCTTTCTGACCGAAGCCGTGAAGCTGCCATCCTTATTCTTCTGAAAGACAGGATGGAAGAAGAACTCAAGGAGAAAAACGCCTTGGATCTTTACTCCACGATGGAAGAGCCCTTGCTCAAAGTCCTGTCCAGGATGGAGCGTAACGGAGTCCGGGTAGACCTCGGATCGCTGCGGGACTTCACCGAGCAGCTCCGTTCGGAAATGGTCGAACGCGAGGCCAAGGTCAGGGAACTCGCCGAGGAACCTGCCTTGAATGTCTCCTCCCCGAAGCAGATCGGTGAAATCCTGTTCGAAAAGCTGAAACTTTCAGCTAAGCCCAAGAAAAACGCCAACGGGACTTATTCTACCGATGAGACCACCCTCCTGGACATCGCAGACAGGCATCCGATAGTGGACGAGATCCTTGAGTTCAGGGCAGTCAAGAAGCTACTATCAACCTACATCGAGCCATTCCCTGGCTACATTGACCCTTCCGACGGCAAGGTCCACACCACCTTCAACCAGGCACTGACCGCCACGGGAAGGCTTAGTTCTTCCAACCCGAACCTGCAGAATATTCCCATCAGGACTGACCGCGGAAGGGAGATCCGCAAGGCCTTCGTGCCCGGCACCCCGGACGGACTCATACTCTCGGCAGACTATTCACAGATTGAGCTCCGGATCATGGCCCATCTGAGCTGCGACCAGCACCTGATTCACGCCTTCAAGGAGGGCGTGGACGTCCATGCCGCGACTGCAGCAAAGATATTCGGAATCCCTCATGAGGAAGTGACCGCCGACCAGAGAAGGATCGCCAAGACGGCCAATTTCGGAATCATGTACGGAATCTCCTCCTTTGGCCTGGCACAACGGCTCAGGATAGGCCGCAAGGAGGCCCAGAAGGTCATCGAAGACTATTTCGCCGGATTCCCGTCCATCCTTTCCTTCATCGAAGACACCAAGGCTGCGGCCAGGGAGACCGGCTACGTCGAAACCATCTTCGGTAGAAGGAGATATATTCCTGAAATCAACTCCAAGAACGGGACGATCCGCGCGCTGGCAGAAAGGAATGCAGTGAACGCCCCAATCCAGGGCACTTCCGCCGACATAATCAAGCTGGCAATGATAGCAGTCGACGAGGAACTCCGCGAAAGGAAGATGAAGTCCAGGATGGTACTCCAGATCCACGACGAACTTGTGTTCGACGCTCTCCCCGAAGAGATTGAGGAACTCAAGGCCCTGGTGGTCGACAAGATGGAAAATGTTGTGAAACTGAGCGTTCCGCTCACAGTAGAATGCAATTATGGCAAGAACTGGCTTGAGGCCCATTGATGAATTGATCGTGCTGGCTAAGAGCGGCAATGGTCTTGCCTTCACCGCCCTTTGGGACAGGCACATAGACCAGCTTCGCTCCTACATAAAGAACCGCTTTAAGAACATCGACGACTACGACGTCGACGACATCTGCTCGCGCAGTTTTGAGAAGGCATTCCGCCAGATCCACAACTACGACGAGACTCGCAGCCAGTTCCTCACATGGCTGTGTACTATAGCGCGCAACACCGCGCTGGACTCCCTTGAAAAGGAGCAGAGGGTCCATCCGAAGAACCAGATAGTCTACCTTGACGACGATGCCCAGGCCTCCGGCTACGAGGGCATTCCGGACCAGAATGACGATGCCCTGAACACCCTGATAAGGACAGAGTCCGAAGAAGAGAGGGTGAAGTACATCGAGCGCCTGCCGGAACTCTACAGGACGGTCGCCAGGAAGAGGCTGATCGACGGGATGAAATACGACGAGATCGCCGAATACATGGACCTTGAACTGAACACTGTAAAAACCAGGATCCGCAGGGCGAAACAGATCATAGACGCCATGAGGGCGGACGAAGGAGAGGAAGGAATATGATGGATTTCAATCAGTTCGAAAGCTTCGTAAGAGTGTCTTTCCCGGAGGTTGGAGTGGATGCGATGGAGAGATTCCGCAAGATGGAGGCACTCTACCTGGACTGGAACTCCAAGATAAACGTTATCTCCCGCAAGGACATCGGCGGTCTCTACGACCACCATGTCCTGCACTCGCTGGCAATCGCCCGCTACCTCAAGGTCATGATGCCCGATGAATATGACAGGTTCCTCCTCCCCGAGTCCGGAATTACGGTCCTCGACCTGGGCACAGGCGGCGGATTCCCGGGGATCCCTCTCGCAATCATGTTCCCCGGAGTCAGGTTCACCCTGTGCGACTCCATCCGCAAGAAAACCATCGTGGCAGAGGACGTTGCCAAGACCTTGGAGCTCAACAACATAGAAGTTATCAACGCTCGCGCGGAATCGCTCCCTGTCAAGTTTGACTACGTTGTGTCAAGGGCTGTAGCTTCCCTGACGGACTTCTATCCCTGGGTGAAAGGGAAATATTCAAAGGGAATCCTCTATCTCAAAGGCGGGGACATCAATGAGGAGATCTCCTCCCTGATGGAACGCAACAGGATGAAAAAAGGTACCATCAGCACCTGGCCCGTGGATTCGTGGCTGACCGACAGTTATTTCGAAGGGAAATTCGTAATAAATATTTTGTAATTTTCAGCAAAAGGCTTAAATTTGCACTCCATTTTTGGAAAATATAAAAAACAAGAGATATGAAAAGAACTTTCCAACCTTCAAGACGCAAGCGCGTGAACAAGCATGGATTCCGCGAGAGGATGTCGACTGCCAACGGTCGTCGCGTTCTCGCTTCCCGCCGCCGTCATGGCCGCAAGAAGCTGACCGTATCATCTGAGGACAGGTGGTAGAAGTCGCATGACTCTTTCGGCAGGTCCACGCAAGGCCTGCTTTTTTTGTATTTATCCGCACCATGGACATTGACGAGAAATACATGGCAGAGGCCTTGAAGGAGGCCTACGCAGCACTCGACGAGGGAGAGATCCCTATCGGGGCTGTGGTCACCTGCAAGGGCAGGATCATCGGCAAGGGACACAACATGACTGAAAGGCTGCATGATCCCACCGCCCATGCGGAGATGATTGCCATCACCGCGGCAACAGAAGCGCTTGGAGGGAAATACCTCAGTGACTGCACCCTGTACGTGACCGTGGAACCTTGCCCTATGTGCGCCGGAGGCCTTAACTGGGCCCAGGTCGGACGGATAGTATACGGGGCCCTGGATCCAAGGAGGGGCTATTCGATGTTCACCCCTTCCCTGCTACACCCAAAGACAGAGGTCCATGCAGGAGTTCTGGCGGAGGAATGTGCAGGTCTGATGGTGGATTTCTTCAAGGGGAAAAGATAGATTAGTGATTTTTTAGGCAGGAAACCTTGTTTTATCGAAAAAGATCGCTATCTTTGCAATCCCAAACGAGGGCTTAGCTCAGTTGGTTTAGAGCGCTTGCTTGACAGGCAAGAGGTCGGCAGTTCAAATCTGCCAGTCCTCACTCCGAAAAAGACACTTGCTTAATTGCAGGTGTCTTTTGTTTTATAGTTTCTTCCTATTCAAGATGAAATCTTTCCCGGTCTCAAGTTCGCGCCAGACCATTCGATCTTTTGAATAGGAGACTAGATCGTACCAGTTGAAATCTGAGAAATAAATATGTGGATCTTCGAATCTAAACTTATAGACCCATGCCTCATCATAAATAAGACTCTCTGCTTCATATCGGGATGAGTATGGGGATAATGACTCTTTCATGTGCAAAGGAGTATATACATAATAGTAATGTACGCCTCCATCCTTGATTGTAATTTGGCCAGGGATTCTATAGATATATGCGTCATCAGGCTTTTTCGATTTATATACAATCTCGATATAAGGATTCTCCACTTCCCAGTCTCCTTCAAAATAGAAGGAGTCTTCTTTATTACAGGAAATAAACAATAAGCCTGTGATCAGAAT
The DNA here is from genome assembly GCA_017469745.1 of Bacteroidales bacterium. GTDB lineage: Bacteria > Bacteroidota > Bacteroidia > Bacteroidales > UBA932 > Cryptobacteroides. The sequence continues at coordinate 19,037 of JAFUFS010000020.1, forward strand.
AAGTAATACTATTCGTAGTTTCATGCTA
>JAFUFS010000033.1 GCA_017469745.1 Bacteroidales bacterium
GTGTAAAGCGCGGCCTCATGACCACCGTCCACGCTGCTACAGCTACCCAGAAGACCGTTGACGGTCCTTCCAAGAAGGACTGGAGAGGCGGCCGCGGTATCCTCGAGAACATCATCCCTTCATCCACCGGAGCAGCAAAGGCTGTCGGTAAGGTTCTCCCTGAACTCAACGGCAAGCTCACCGGCAGGTCCCTCCGCGTTCCCACTTCTGACGTTTCCTTCGTCGACCTCACCGTCGAGCTCAACACTCCCGCCACCTACGACGAGATCTGCGCTGCAATGAAGGCTGCTTCCGAAGGCGAGCTCAAGGGCATCCTCGGTTACACCGATGAGGCTGTTGTCTCCACCGACTTCCGCAACGACGCCCGCACCTCCATCTTCGACGTCAAGGCTGGTATCCAGCTCGATCCTACCTTCGTCAAGGTCTGCGCTTGGTACGACAACGAGTGGGGTTATTCCAACAAAGTGCTTGAAATGGCGCGCGTTATTACAAAATAATTTTTATATTTGTGATTGCGAGGCCAAGCCTTCGGGCTTGGCCTTTTTTTGAAAAAGCGACTGTAAACAACTATTAATCGCATCATTATGAAAAAAGTTATTTTGAGCTTCATGTGCGCAGCCATCGTTTTCTCAGGTTGCAGCAACATGTCCCAGACAGGCAAGGGAACCCTCATTGGTTCAGGAGCCGGAGCAGCCATCGGTGCCGGACTCGGCGCCATCATCGGTCATGACGGCAAGGGTGCCGCCATCGGTGCCGCCATCGGAACTGCAGTCGGAGCCGGCGCAGGTGCCGTCATCGGCAAGAAGATGGACAAAAAGGCTGAGGAACTCAAAGCCCTGGAGAATGCACAGATCGAGACTGTCGAGGACGCCAACGGACTCGAGGCCATCAAGGTCACATTCAACAGCGGAATCCTTTTCGACACCAACAAGGCTGACCTCAAGCAGGCTTCCAAGAACGAACTTTCACAGTTCGCAGCCAAGATGTCCGACCTTCAGGACACTGACATCACCATCTACGGCCACACCGACAGCTCAGGAAACGACTCCATCAACCAGCCGCTTTCCGAGAAGAGGGCCCAGAGTGTTGCAGAGTATCTCAAGAACAGTGGCATCGCCTCTTCCCGCATGACAGTCGAGGGCAAGTCTTCTTCAATGCCTGTTGCTGACAACGCCACCAAGGAAGGCCGTGCACAGAACCGCCGTGTCGAGATCTACATCACTGCCAACCAGAAGATGATCGAAGCCGCCGAGAACGGTACCCTCGAATAATCTTCACCCAAATAAAACGGCTAAAGGCTGACTGCCAGACAGTCAGCCTTTTTTAGTTTCAATACCTTACTGATCAATACTCGCGGGGGCCGAAGATGGCGGTGCCGATGCGGACGATGGTGGCTCCGTGACGGACTGCGAGCGGCCAGTCGTGGGACATGCCGATGGATAGTTCAGTGAAGTCCGGCAAGGAGAACTTGGCGTCCAGGTGCTTTTTGAAAGCCTCAATACGCTCGAAATCAGCCTCCACGACAGCCATGTCATCAGTGTTGGTTGCCATGCCCATCAGTCCGCGGAAACGGACGTGGGAATATTCATTGGCAATGATTTCCTCGATCTCCTGCTCCGAAAAGCCCCCTTTGGTCTCCTCAGCACCGAGATGGAGTTCCAGAAGTACATCTATGACTTTGCCGTTGTCACTCCCCCACTTCTGAACCGCATCCAGAAGACGCCTTGAATCGATTGACTCAACTATCGAAGCGTAAGGCAGGACCATCTTGAGCTTGTTGGTCTGAAGATGACCGATGAAATGCCACTCTATGTCGGAAGGCAGCTGAGGAACCTTGGAAGCGAATTCCTGCGGGCGGTTCTCCCCGAACCTGCGCTGCCCCGCACCGTACGCCTCCATGATCTCCTCGCATGGATGGAATTTGGAAACTGCCACCAGTTTTACTTCTGGCGGCAGTTCCTCGTAGACCTTTATGAGATTATCTCTTACCATTCTTCTTGGCCTGTTCCTTCTGCATCTGCGCCTGCATCTTCTGCGCCTCTTCCAGACGCTGCTGCCACTTGCTCTTCGGAGCTTTCTTGCCCTCGGTGGCCTTCAGCCTAGCCTGGATCTCTTCCGGATGGACGAACCACTTCTTGATGATCCAAGTCTCAAGCATCGTGATGAGGTTGGAAAGCAAGTAGTAGTAGCTAAGACCTGAAGACAGGCTGTTACAGATGAAGTACATCATGATAGGCATCATCCAGACGCTCATGAAACGCATCGAAGCCATCTGGGGATCATCGCTGCCGGGCTGGGAGGCTGTCGTGAGCTTCGAATAGAAGAACATGGAGACAGCCATAAGCAGGGCGAACAGAGAGATGTGATCGCCAAGCAAAGGAATCCTCGTACCGAAATTGATGATCGAATCATAGGCGCTCAAGTCCTCCGCCCAGAGGAAAGGCTGCTGCCTCAGCTCGATGGACGCAGGGAAGAAGCGGAACATTGCCCACAGGATCGGGAACTGGAGAAGCATCGGCAGACAGCCGCCCATGGGGCTGATTCCGGCCCTCTTGTAGAGGTCCATCTGAGCCTGCTGCTTCTTCATCGCATCCTCCTGCTTGGGATACTTCGCATTCAGCTTGTCGATTTCAGGCTTGATGGCCTGCATCTTCGCCGACGAAGAATAGGACTTGTAGGCGAAAGGCAGGACGACCAGCTTGATCAGGATCGTCATGATCAGGATGATGATTCCGAAGTTGGAGATGAACTTCCTAAGGAAGTCGAAGGTCGGGATGATGACGTACTTCGTGAATATTCCGACGACATTACCTCCAAGAGGGATCATCCTCTCGAACTTCTGGTCGTAAGACTTCAGGGTCTTGTAGTGGTTCGGTCCGAAATAGAACTGGAAGGGAACCACGGTCTCATGCTGGCCCGGCTGGAAATCGGTCCTCACCTTGGCCTGACAGGTCATGAGGTTGTGCGACTCGTCATCCTCAGGGAAGAACTTGATGTCGAAGTCCGCGGAAGCATATTCCTTGGGCGCCCTGAAGATTGCGGAGAAGAACTGCTGCTGGAAAGCGAACCAAGCGATCTTGTTGTCCACCCTCTTGCTGGAGCTGCGGGAGCGGCCCAGATCGGAAGGCTTTTTCTCACCGGAGAAATAATAGTTGAGCTTGGAGTACTGGCTCTCGTTCTTGTAGCCCTTCTCCATCCTCGGGATGGTCATCGAATAGTCGATGTCGAGCGAGAAAACATTCTTGGGAATGACATTCTCCATGCCGACAAAAGAAAGGGCATTGTCGACCATGTACTCGCCTTCATGGATCGAGTACCTCTGCTCGATGTAACCGCCGCCCGCGAACGGGAGACGCATCACGACTGAGGTGTCGGTCTTCTCGGCTACGCTGAAGTTGAATTCCGAAGTGTTGACCATCTCCCCAGCGTAGACCTGCACCGCCAGCTGGCTGTTTTCAGGCTTGAAAAGGTAGAGATCTTCTCCGGAATATGTCTTGTAGTCCTTCAGCCTTGCTGAATAAGGCTGGGCGCCCTTGGTCGTGAAAGCCACCTCGAACTTGTCGTTCGAGAGAGTTATGACCTGTGCCTCTGCATTATGTGCAGCCTCCAGAAGGGAATCCTTGTAAACCGACTGGGATTCAGATAGTTCAGCGACAGTCCCGTTCAGTTCCTGAGCCTGCTGAAGGGCAGCAGCCTCAACTGCAGCAATCGAGTCCGCCCTGAACTTCTCGACTGCAGCTATAGAGTCCAATTGTGCCTGGTAGGCAGCCTGTTTCTGATATTGCTTGTTCTGATAGAAGGTAAAGCCAAACAGGAGCAATCCCATCAGGACAATACCTATAAGTGTATTCTTATCCATTCCTTACTTTTCTTCTTCGCTTTCCTGGGCCTTCAGAATCTTGGCCTCGAGTTCCTTGAGTTCCACCTTTGCCGCCTCGATGCGCTCCTGCATCTGCTTGATGAGCGGTTCGGAATTCTTGGATGCGGAGAAGAATCCTATATTGTTTTCATAAGTGACGATGTCCTGCTGGAGCTTGTTGTATTCCTGTACAAGGCGGTCCTTCTCGCTGAGCGGCTTCCTGGAAGCACCTGCTCCCCTGCCTTCAGTCCTAGGCCTCCTGGTTGAGAAATCGGGGAACTTGGCCTGGAAGGCCTCGGAATAGGCCTTCTGGACGTTCTCCTTCTCCTTGTAAGGCACGAAGCCGATGGCACGCCATTTCTCGGCGAACTCCCTTGCAGCCTCCTGGTCGGCCTCAGCACCCTTGGACTCATAGGCATTGATCTCATCGATCAGAGCCCTCTTGGCCTTGAGGTTGCCGTAGTAGTCGTTTTCAGGCTTGGAGTTCTTGTCGCGCTCGGTGAAGAAAGCGTCGCAGGCGGCACGGAACCTCTTCCAGAGCTGCTCGGACTTCTTGCGAGGCACGGCACCAATCTCCTTCCACTGCTTCTGGAGCTCTATCAGGGCCTCGGTCGTCTTCTTCCACTCCTTGCTGTCCTTGAGGGCCTCGGCCTTCTCGATGAGGGCCATCTTCTTGTCCATGTTCTCGTTCATGGAGTCCTTGAACTGGGAATAGTATTCCCTCTTGCGGGCAAAGAACTTGTCGCATGCAGCACGGAAGCGGTCGTAGATCTTCTGGTTCTCCTTCTTGGTGGCGAAGCCGATGGTCCTCCACTTCTTCTGGATCTCCTCGATCTCGCTGGAGAGCTGGTTCCACTCGTTGGATGACTTGACCTCCTTCTCAGCGATGGCCTCAACCTGCTCGCAGAGCTTGGCCTTTTCTTCGAGGTTCTCCTGCTGCTTCTCCTTCTGGCCCTCGAAATAAGCCTGGTACTTCTTGTTGATCACAGCTGTAGCGGCCTTGAAGCGATCCCAGATGGAATCACGGAATTCCTTGGCCACGGGGCCGAACTCCTTCCACTGCTCGTGGAGCTTCTGGAGCTCACGGAAAGCCTCGACTACATTCTCGTTCTCGGCGAGTCTTTCGGCAGCCTGGCAGAACTCCTCCTTTGCTTCAAGGTTCTTCTTGAAGTCCAGGTCGCGGAGATCACGGTTGATCTTGACCATGTCGTAGAACTTCTCGACATAGAACTGGTAGGTGTCGTTAAGGTCGCGGAACTTCGTGGCAGGAACAGGTCCGATCTCCCTCCAGCGGTTCTGGAGCTCACGGAAAGCAGGGAAAGTGGAACTGATGTCCTCCTGCTTCTCGACAAGGGTCTTGAGATCTTCGATGACAGCCTGCTTCTTGACGAAGTTGTCCTCCCTCTGCGCATCCTGCTGCTTGTTATATTCAGCACGCTCCCTCTTGTAATTGGCGTAGACACCCTTGAAAGCCGTCTCCATAGCCTCGAAAGGATTGTCCTTGACTTCGGCTGGCTGCACCTGGGCGACTTCCTCGATCACATCCTCCCTGGATGACGGCTCGTCCACCTTGGTACCGAGTCCGGCCTCGGCCTTCTCCTTGGAAAGCCGCTTGTAGAAAGCCGACTTGATGGCTTCGGCTTCCTTATACCTCTTCATCCTGTTTTCATCCTGGGAGAGCCGGTCGAACATGTCGGAGAGCTCGGCCAGCGACAGGCTGCCAAGGTCGACGACGGGTTCAACAGTTTCTTCGGCAACGATAGGAGTCTCAATCTTCGGAGTTTCCTCTACATCTGGGGTAACATTGACCTCAGGTACATTCTCTTCGCTCATAATAAATCCTTTTGAGGGTTTCACATAATGCAAACCTAATTTGCATTTTACAAATATACCTAAAAAAAACAATTAAAAAAGTTATTTTTGCAAAAGCTAATTTTCTGACAATGCGCATCGACATCCTCACCGTCGTCCCGGAGCTTCTGGAGAGCCCTCTGAGCCATTCCATAGTGGGCAGGGCGATAAAAAAAGGCATAGTAGAAATTCACGTCCACAATCTTCGGAAATATGGTCTCGGTCCCCGGGCCAACGTCGACGACTACTCCTACGGCGGAGACGCCGGCATGGTCATGATGGTCGAGCCGGTGGACAGGATGATAGCCGAACTCAAGTCCGAGCGCGACTACGACGAGGTCATCTACATGTCCCCCGACGGGGAGCTTCTGGATCAAGGAATATCCAACGAGCTGTCCCTCAAGGAGAATCTAATCATCCTCTGCGGACACTACAAGGGGATCGACCACCGCATCAGGGAGCACCTCATCACAAGGGAGATCTCAGTCGGTGACTATGTGGTCAGCGGCGGAGAGATCCCTGCCGCCCTGCTTGCAGATTCGATCGTAAGGCTCATTCCGGGAGCGCTGACTGACGAGACTTCAGCCCTCAGCGATAGTTTCCAGGACGGTCTCCTCTCCCCTCCCGTCTACACCAGGCCGGCAGAGTACAAGGGCTGGAAGGTTCCGGACGTCCTCCTGAGCGGGAATCCGAAACTTATCAGGGCCTGGCAGGACGAGCAGGCTCTGGAAAGGACCAAGGCACTCAGGCCAAAACTTCTGGAAGGCAACAATTAAGAGATCAGCTGAGCCGGCGTCCGTGGCAGAAGCGGTACGACAGTCCGCTGCCACACGGGCAGGGATCATCTGCCGGAACAGGTCGGACGTAAAGCCCGAGCAGAGGATTCCTGCGGATCATGGCGGTCACCGGATCCTCCTCCGACTGGAGAATGACCTTAAGGCAGTTCACCTCATCGGCCGAATGGCCGCGGAGTAGCCATTTCGGCAAGGAGTTGGCGTAGGCCGACACCACTTCCATGCAGGCATTGTAATCCTCGAACGAATCGATCTTGTCCTGCATCCTGGACACGGATGAAAAGATTGCCTCGGTGGAATCGTCACCACCGACCATCTGGGCGTTCATCCAGATGTCATGTTCCTCATGTACAAGGTCTTCCCCGCTGTAGCCAAGGTTGTCCAGCATCTCCACCAGGCGCAATCCTTCAGGAGTGTCGAGCCCGAAGACGAAGTACGGGGAACCTGCACCGGCCTTGATGGCATCTTCCGGGGTAAAGGGCTTGAATTCCTCCACTCCGGGATATTCCTTCCTTCCGGTCACTATTTCCTCCGGCTCGAATATGTTCGGTGCGCACACATACGGCTCTCCCCCGATGTCCAGACGGCAGAGCTTCATGACAGGACTTCCGGACAGTTTCATGGCGAAATCCTCCACGCTCCAGCGACCCGACCATTCGCAATAGTCCACCATCTTATCATAGAACTCGTCGATGGTCATCACCCCATAGAGATTAAGATAGCCGAGAGCGGCCCTTTCCATCTCGAAGGTTCCGTCCTCCTCCCCTGCATGAAGGGCCTCATCAATATGCCCAGCCACAATGTCATACATCTCTTTCGGGATCCAGACGCACCTGAAGTTCTCGTCGGATGTGTCCGAACCGAGCAGCTTGACGGTCTCCAGGACCGAAGGGAAGTCAGGATATTCAAGATACACCGGGACCTCGGGGCCGGCTTCGACAAGCTTCTTGAGGAGTCTCAGGTCGCGCTCGAGCATCTTGCCGAGCCAGGCATCAGGCCTCTCTACTATGTAGGCGCCCAGCCTTTCGACGAGCTCGCTCTTCCGGACACGCGAAGGCAGTTCCGCCCCGAAATAGTGGCGGATGTCCTCGAGCTCCAGCTTCGGGAAGCTCTCCAAAGCCTTGAATATGATGTCTTTCCCTGGCACCTTACCTATTCCTCCAAAGTGCCGTCATGTCCTCCAGGGTCTTGCCCTTGGTCTCAGGGACAAGTTTCCAGACAAACAGGGCTGCAATGAGACAGATCACTCCGTAGAGTGCGTAGGCGAAGAAATGGCTCCAGTTGTACATCGGCACGAAGGTGCTGGACACAAGGAAATTGAATATCCACTGGAAAGCCACGGCGATTGCGGTCGCCTCGGAACGGATAGTATTGGGGAAAAGTTCGGCGATGTAGACCCAGCAGATCGGGCCCCAGCTGAACATGAAGCAGGCGCTGTAAAGCATGATGCTTATCACAGGAACCAGGGCGGGAAGGCTGATCACGTTGCTCAGGGCCACGCCCAGAGCACCCAGGGCCATTCCCAGGGAGCCGCTGATGAGCAGAGGCTTCCTGCCGAGTTTCTCCACAGTGAAGACAGCGACCAGGGTGAAACTGATGTTGATCACTCCCATTATGACGGTGAACAGCATGTTGTTCGAGACGCCCATGGACTCGAAGATCCTGGGAGCGAAATAAAGCACGGCGTTGATACCTATGATCTGCTGGAACACGCTCAGCATGCAGCCGATGAAGACCACCATGAAGCCGTAGGCCATGAGCTTCTCCTTCTTCTCCACGGCGGTTTCCTTGATCTCAGAAAGGATCTCACGGGCCTTGTCCTCTCCGTTGATGTTGGAGAGCACGGTCATGGCCTCTTCGTCACGTCCATTCAGTGCAAGGAACCTAGGAGTCTCGGGAACAAAGAGGATCAGCAAGTCGAATAGTCCTGCAGGCACGGCCTCGGACAGGAACATCACCCTCCAGCCAATGGAATTGGTCCACTCCACGACAGCGGGATCGGAGGCATGGGAGCGGATGATCAGGTAATTCACGAAATACACCACCAGCTGGCCGAATATGATGGCGAACTGGTTCCAAGACACGAGCTTGCCCCTCTTGGATGCAGGAGCGACCTCGGCTATGTACATCGGACAAAGCGCGGAAGCGAGACCCACACCTATTCCTCCAAGGACACGGTAGCAGTTGAAAGCTATGAGCAGTCCCTTGGTGGGAACTCCTTTCTGGAAGAATATGAATTCAGGGAAATATGATCCCAGTGCAGACAGGAGGAAGAGGATTCCGGCTACAAACAAAGTCTTCTTACGGCCCAGGGAGGATGCCAGTACTCCCGAGATGAAAGCTCCGATGATACAGCCTATCAAGGCGCTGGAACTTGTGAAGCCATGGAGGCCGTCCGTATAATTGAAATCAGAAGCCCCCTTGAAGAAAGCCTGAAGTCCTTTTTCAGCACCGGAAATGACTGCTGTATCGTAACCGAAAAGCAGCCCGCCGATGACTGCCACCAGGACTATCGAAAAGAGATAGAGGGGATTAGCCTTTTGTCTATACATAACCTACAAAGTGATTTTCGCAAATATAATTCAATTTTCCAACTATTTTTTATAGTTGTAGCATATTTTTTGTAACTTTACCAGGCTTTTAGCATCTATACTACAGATAACATACAACCGAACAATGAAGAAAGTCGTCCTCTGCACCATAATCTGCCTCCTGGCCGGACTGTCCTCCCGTGCCCAGGTCTTCATAATCAATGACAACATGACCGCAGGCAGGCTTACGGAAATCAGGGCAATGGTGGTTGATTCTTTAAGCGGAGAGCCAATTGCATTCGCCTCAGCTTACGTCATCCCGGCGAAGGACACAGCCATCAGCAACTTCACCCTCTCCGACGCAGAGGGCAAGGTGAAGCTGGAAGAAGTTCCCTACGGCAATTACGCTTTCCATGTGGAAATGCTTGGCTACAAGCCTTTTGTAAAGGAACAGTACTTCCGCGACAGGGTCGTGGAGATGGGAACCATAAAGCTCCAGATTGACGACAAGTACCTGAAAGCGGCCGTCGTGACTGACGTCGGGAACCCTGTAGTTGTAAAGAAGGACACGGTGGAATTCAATGCCTCCTCCTTCCAGGTCGGCACCAACGCAATGCTCAAGGACCTGCTGAAGAGGATGCCAGGAATGGAAGTCACAGAGGACGGGAAAGTCAAGTTCAACGGAGAAGAGATCGACAAGCTGACGGTCGGAGGAAAGACCTTCTTCTTCAACGACCAGAGTACGGCCCTCAACAACCTTCCGGCTTCCATAGTGGACAAGGTAAGGGTCATAGACAGGGAATCCGAATCCACCAGGGCCACGGGCCTCGAAGACGGCAGCCGCGAGAAGGTGCTGGACGTGGGGCTTAAGAAGGAATATGAGAAAGGCTGGTTCGGGAATGCTGGCATAAAGGGAGGAACTACTCTTGCGGGCGGTGATGATGATCCCCTTCGCGACAACCGCGGCCTGCTGTACAGCGGCAACGTGCTGGTGTCGGCATATTCAGAGAAAGACCAGCTCACCTTGATCGGCAACGGAATGAACATCAATGACGACAACAACGGCGTGGTCGTGATGATACGTTCGGACGGTGATGAAGACATCGTTTACGAAGGAGGTGGCCTCGCATCGGCTGCTCAGATCGGTGCAAACATCAACTCTTCCAGGATCAAGGGAGTGGAGACAACGATAGGGGCCAACTACAAGTATGGTGACACAATGAACGGTTCATCTTCTGCTAGGACAACCTTCCAGGATGACGGTGACCTCTTTTCCGTAACAGACAATTCAAGCAGGAAGTTCAGCAACTCACTTTCCGCAAACATGGAATTCCAGAAGGAAAGCGGCAAGACAAGGTTCCATTTCAGGCCTCAGTTCAACTATTCAAAGGACAACTCTCACAATCAGGCTTCCTCGGAGACTTCAAGGGGAGGGGTTTCCGTCAACAAATCAGAAAGCGAGAACTCTTCCCTTTCGACCAGCCGCTCCGCCAGCGGCTACGGAGACGTCACGTTCCGCGATCTGGGAGGCAAGAAGAACAGGCTTCTGACAGCATCCTTCAATGCATCGCTCTCCAATTCAGACGGAGAAAGGCTGGAGAACAGCTTCATGAATATGATTTCAGGAGAAGAGGCAAGGGTCCTGAAGTACATCTCCGACGGCCAGTCCTACAGCACCGGAGGATCCCTGACCTACGGCGAACCCATCGGAGAAAAATGGACACTCTCTACAAGGGCAAGCTGGAATTACGGAAAGAGAGAATCTAACAGGGACGCTTTCGATGCCGCCGGCAGGAATGAATTCTATTCGTCTGAGTCAAAGAACACCAATGCCAGGCAGACCTACGGGATGACAGCCCAGTACAAATTCAAGGAAGGCACATGGCTTAGACTTGGAGCCTCGGCAAACGGCATGCTCAACGAAACCTATTCAAAGAGTTTCAACATCGCCCAGACCACCGGCCAGGGAGAGTGGAACTGGATGATCAGCCCGGATGTGAGATTCCAGCATAGCTTTGGCAGCAACCGCCTCTACATCAATGCATTCGGCAGCAACACGAGGCCGTCCAACACCAGGATGCTCGCTACCATGGACATCACGAATCCATCACGTCCTACTCTCGGCAACATCTACCTAACGCCATACGGTACTTCCTACCTCAACCTTAGCCTCAATCGGAACAACCGTGAGAAATTCTCGACGCTGATGGCATACGTCTACGGCACTTTAAACTCAAGGCCGATTTCCAACGCAAGCTGGTTTGACTCTGATGGAATCTTCTACTCCATCCCAGTCAATTCGCGCAAGAACTCCTTCAACATCGTCGGAGGCTTCAATTACACCACTCCCATGGACTCCAAGAAGAAATGGTTCCTGACTCTTGGAGGATACGCCAGTGCCACACAATCGATAAGTTACCAAGCCAAAGGAACGTTGCCCGGCCTTGACAAGGATTCTTTCGACTACACCGCATTCATGGATTCATTCTGGGGCAATGCCGAGGGCGACCTGTTCTACAGCGGGAAAAGCGGTTTCGCTGAGAGCAACACCAAGGTCTACACCCCTTCTGCTAATCTAGCCCTCAAGTATTCTGCAGGGAGTTTCACCGGCAGGGTAACCACAGATGTATCCGGTCGCATCGCACGTTATTCCCTTGACAACAAGGCGGACCTGAACACACTTGATTGCAGTTTCGGATTCGGAGCCAACTACCGCACCAAGCACGAATTCGAGTTCGACACCGATCTTGCCTATGCCTGGTACAAAGGATATTCAGCCGGATACGGCGCCCCTGAATGGCAGTGGAACGCTGAGATCTCCAAGAGCATCGGGGCATTTACACTAAGCGTCAAACTACATGACATCCTGGACCAGACACGCAACCTGACCCACACTGTGACAGCCAACTACGAGGAAGACACCTACCGCTTGGTGATGGGCCGCTACATCCTCTTCGGAGTCAAGTGGAATTTCGGAAAAATGAACGCAGGACACAGCCAGAGGGCACAGAGCGCCGCCTGGAACATGGTCTTCTAGAACAGAGCGTGGCACATATCTTGATACCAGAAGAGTCAAAAGAGTTTTCGCTATGAAAAAGATACTTGTCTTAACAGTTCTCCTGGCAATCTCAGGAAGCTTATTTGCCCAAAACATCTACAGAAGAGACCAAGATGACTGGAACCGCCCGCTGTTCGAACCCGAAGGCCAGGTCGGTCCCGGGATAGAAATGGCCTACTGGCAGCCTTTCGACGACATGGTCGGTTATTCCATCTACGGCAGCCGTTACCGCAAGGCCAAGGCCAGCAGGAACTGGGGAGTCTTCTTCTGCGAAGTAGTCGCTCCGATCAGCGCACTGGTCGCTCTGGGAGGGATGGAAAATGACACCCCGGGTGCAACCATCGTCGGCGTAGCCGGCCTGGCCGGCAGTCTCGGAGCCGGAATCCCGCTCTGGCGTAAAGGCCGGCGCGAACTCGACCGGATGCTTGACGACTATGCCCGCCGCTATGCCCCGAGGCCATATTCATCTACAATCTCGGCCGGCCCGACCCGCCACGGCATCGGACTCGCCCTCAACTTCTAGGTAATGAATGCGCTTCTGAATGAAATGCTTAAGCATGAAGACCCCTCCCAAGTGGAGGGGCTTTCCCGTTTCTTCAAGACCGGTCCCGGTGAATATGGTGAAGGCGACCGCTTCCTGGGAATAAAGGTCCCTGTCACCAGGGCGGTGGTGAAAGAATGCTGGGAAAGGACCTCATTCGAAGACCTGGAAGAATGCCTGGGCAATGAATATCATGAAGTCAGGCTGGCCGGGCTGCTAGCCCTCGTCGAGATCTTCTCACATTCAAGGGAGGATCCTTCAGCACAGGAGCGCTGCATAGAGTTTTACCTCTCTCACACTAACAGCATCAACAACTGGGATCTTGTGGATCTCTCCTGCTACCAGTTGCTTGGTACCTGGCTACTGGACAAAGACAGGAGCCTCCTGTACGATCTGGCAATGGACGGGAAGAACATCTGGGAGCAAAGGATAGGGATCGTCAGTACGATGGCCTTCATCAGGCAGGGGCAGCTGGACGACACCTTCGCAATCGCCGACATCCTGCTCCATCATCCACATGACCTGATCCACAAGGCGACCGGATGGCTTCTCCGTGAAGCCGGCAAGAAGGATCCGAAAGCCCTCAGGGGCTACCTCTCCCCACGCTATGCCTCCATGCCCCGCACAATGCTCCGCTACGCCATAGAGAAGTTCCCTGAACCCGAACGCCAGCAGTACCTGAAGAAAACCGGCAACACCCAAAGAAAAAAGAGTAGCACCTAACGATGCTACTCTTTTTGTGGAGCATAGGAGATTCGAAAACAAACCATAACCCCCTTTATAA
>JAFUFS010000021.1 GCA_017469745.1 Bacteroidales bacterium
GTCGGAATAAACGTTTAACACATTGGGTATAAAATGATTAGATATGTTTCCTAATTGTAACCTCTAACTTTTTTCTATGGGTAGCAACGACCTGGCAAACAACCATCTAAAGCATTGTTTGATACGTTGGAACGGTGTGAAAACTTTCACAGCGGACCATTTCAAAGTTGCCTTGCAGGCAATGCTGGCGAAGGATGAGCCCTTCAGGGAAGACCAGATGAACGATGAGTTCATTGAGATCGAGACGGGGTCTGAAGACATCCTCACCCAACTCGAAAATGTAATGGAAAATGGGGCCAAATTGTCCGAATGAGACGCGCCATGGACCACTATACACCTGAAAGCGAGCTCATTGCAAAATACACAAAGGAGCTCAAACTCCCGGCCGTCAAGGACTGCCTGGAAGACATAATATCGGAAGCGCGCACGCATGGGTGGGACCACTGTCAGTTCCTGGCCGAACTCCTCCGCAAAGAAGTTGAGCAGCGCTACGAGAACCGTAAATACATGCGGATACGAAAAGCCTCTTTCCCGCAGATGAAATATCTTCAGGAACTTGTCAGAGAAGATCTTCCGGCCGACGGCCGGAATCTTCTCCCTGAGTTTGAAACGCTCAACTTTATCCGTGAGGGGCGGAATATCGTCATGTACGGCAATCCCGGCACGGGAAAGACACATATAGCCATCGGACTGGGGATCAAAGCTTGTATGGAGGGTTTCTCCGTCTACTTCACCACCGTCCCCCATTTGCTTACGCAGATACGTGAGGCAAAGACCGATAAGACGTTGCAACTGCTTGAGGGGCGCTTCCGCAAATATGACCTGGTCGTCTGTGACGAGATGGGATATGTCGGCTTCGACAAGGAAGGAGCGGAGCTCCTCTTCAACATGATCTCTACACGGACGGGGACACGCGCTACCATAATAACAACAAACCTCCCGTTCACAAGGTGGGAGGAGATCATTAAGGACAAGGTACTATGCTCTGCACTGGTCGACAGACTCTGTCACAAGGCTTTTATGGTCAATATGACTGGACAGTCTTATCGCGTAAGGGAAACACAAAAAATGCTGAAAAACTTGGAATGAAAACTAGACTTGCTTATCTTTGAATACCGCCCTCCCGCTGGCCCCTTTTTCAAATCCTCTTTGGCGGAAATCCGTTTTACCATCTACAGCCAAGATTGCTAAAGAGGAGAAGAGTTCTCCAGCAGACGTTTTCATAGACGAAGAATATAAGAAAACCGATAATAAACAGCATTTGAGTCTCACTCCGCTCGTTAAAGGTTTTAGCGCGTCTCGTGGTTCTGAACAAGGCAATTCAAGGCCAAGCATCGGGACCTCGACAGCACTTTCAAAGACTGTTTCTCATAATATTCCTATTTCGATAGGAATAGAAATAAACAGAGTATTGACTTCGGGTCTTACTGTTACATCAGGGATTGATATGTCTTTATACCATTCCCGATACACAAATAACCAAGAGTCTGTAAGTCAGTCAGCCTGCTATCTTGGAATTCCTCTCCGTCTTGATTGGACTGTTTGGCAGAATAGTTCATTCTCAACTTGGATTGGAGGCGGTGGGAAAGTGGACCGTTTGGTGTATGGGAAACTTGGCCCGGAACGGATTAAAGACAACACTTTAAACTGGTCTATTGTAGGCGAGTTCGGTGTTCAATACAACCTGTCCAATAATATCGGAATATTTCTTGCTCCAGAGGTTTCATATTATTTTAAACCAGAAAACCCGGTATTGCAGACTTACCGTACCGAGAATCCTTTGATGTTCACTGTAGGTGCGGGGATTAGAGTCGGTCTGTAGGGGTGTTTACAATCTTGCTTGAAAATACTATCTTTGTCAAGTATATTCAGTGGTTTCATGAGACACATACGAGTTACCCTGTTTGGGGCTGTCATTTCATTATTGTTTATCTCAATCTCTTGTACCAAAGAGGTAGAAGTCCTTTCAGTACGACTTAATTCAGATTCGATGTCATTGTTGATAGGGGAATCGGCCACTCTTGTGGCCATCGTGGAGCCGTCTGTTGCTGATTATGAAGGAATAGTCTGGTCAAGCAGCGATCCTACGGTTGCAACTGTGGAGAATGGAGTGATCCAGGTCCATAAGGTCGGTACGGCAGTCATCCAGGCATCGGCCGGAGGCGTCTTCAGTAACGTCTGCACGGTGACCGTAGGCCCGGAAGAGATCCCGGAGATTGCGGCTGACGTCACCAGCGAAGCCGTTGAAGAAACTCCCGGGACAGTGGAAGCGACCGAAGATCCTGAGGAAGTCGCTGAAGTTCCTGAGGTTGTGGCAGAAGCTCCGGAAGTCACTGAAGAGGTGAAGGAAACGGCAACGGTAGCAGCAGAGAGTTTCATCTATCAAGTTGACTTCGGCGAGAAGGGCTCCTACATTGACATTGACAGCCTTATAGTCGTGACCGACTGGCGGGGCAGGAATTTCAATGAATATCCAAGTTACTGGGGCTATTACGGTCCCTTCGAGTTCACTGTGGACATCGAGAATGCCGAATGTGACCTTAACGGGACGCGTCAAGCCCTTCCTGAAAGCATAACCCTCATTCAGACCGAAGCAGGGGCTACGAGCGTCAAGGATCCTTCTTCAGGTGGTGAGGTGAAGCTTCCTGCCAATCGGCACGGTTTACTGATGTGCAGGTTCTGCACAGTCGAACTGACCCAGGGCTTCAATATCTACATCAAAGCCCTGGTCAAGTACGGCTTCGGGACGATCCAGACAGACTGGATCACCGTCCCTGTCGTGATTGGGATTCCTGAGTAATCAGTTAAGTTTTTCTTCTGCGAAAGCGATGCGTCTCAGGGTCTCGGCCTTGCCGATCCTTGCGACGATGTCGGCTATTCCCAGCCCGCTTGCACTTCCGGCGAGGGTCAGGCGCAGGGCGTTCATAACCTTGCCCATGGGCCATTCGTTGCCCTTTATAAATTCCTCCAGGGCTGCCTCTAGTGCCTCGACGGACCATGTCCCGTCATATTCCTTGATGAAGGAAGCGAGGGAGCCGATCTTCTCAGCGATCTCAGGTTTCCAGAATTTGTCGACGTCTTTCTGGATGAACTCTTCCGGTGCCACGAAAAGGTAGTGGGCGATGTCCCAGAAATCCTTTACGAAGGTCGCCCTTTCCTTGGTGAAGCCGATGACGCCGCTTACATATTCCTTGGTGAATATGTGCTTCTGCATGTCGGCTCCGGCCACGTTGAAGTCAGCTCCTGCGGTGAGAGCACACTTGGGGCACTCCACAACGTTCATCCCATGCTCTTCGAGGATGGGAACAAGAAGATCTGTGAGTTCCTCGTCGGTCTTTAGCCTGAGATACTCCCTGTTGTACCAGTGTGCCTTCTCGGGATTGAACTTGGCTCCGGCTTTCTGCACCTTGTCAAGTGAGAAGGCAGCAATGAGCTCTTCCATCGAGAACATCTCCCTGTCGTCTCCGGGATTCCATCCCAGCATTGCGAGCATGTTGACGAAGGCCTCGGGGAAATAACCGTCTTCGCGATAGCCTCTGGAGGTTTCTCCCTCAGGATTGGTCCACCTGAGAGGGAACACGGGGAAGCCCATCTTGTCTCCGTCCCTCTTGCTGAGCTTTCCGTTGCCGACCGGCTTGAGGAGGAGTGAGAGATGGGCGAAACGGGGCATGGTGTCCTCCCATCCGAATGCCTTGTAGAGCATGTAGTGAAGGGGAAGGGAAGGAAGCCATTCCTCGCCGCGGATGACCTCGGAGATCTCCATAAGATGGTCGTCGACTATGTTGGCAAGGTGATAAGTGGGGAGTTCATCGGCCCTTTTCCAGAGCACCTTGTCGTCCAGGGTGGAGGTGTTGACCTCTATGTGGCCGCGGATCAAGTCGTCCATCTTCACGACGGTGTCTACCGGCATCTTGAAACGGATCGTCCAGTCCGTGGTCTCCTCGAGCAGTCTCTTGACTTCATCTTCAGGAAGTGTCAGGGAGTTGCGCATCTTTTCCCTGGTGGTCTGGTTGTAGATGAAGGTTTCCTTCGCGGCCTCTGCTTCGGTACGGGCATTGGCCAGTTCGTCGGCAGTGTCAAAAGCGTAGTAAGCGTAGCCGTTGGCTATGAGCTGCTCTGCGTATTTCCGGTAGATAGGCTTGCGCTGGCTCTGGCGGTACGGGGCGTGGGGGTGCCTGGGGCTGGCCTCTTCGACCACCTTTCCGTTGGCATCCACTCCTTCGTCCGGGATGATTCCGCACCAGTTCAGGGCCTCGATGATATATTCCTCGGCCCCGGGCACGAACCTGTGCGAGTCGGTGTCCTCGATCCTGATGATGAAGTCTCCTCCTTTCTGCTTTGCATACAGGTAGTTATAAAGTGCCGTGCGCACACCGCCCATGTGGAGCGGTCCTGTCGGACTCGGCGCAAACCTTACTCTCGTTCTTCTTTCCATTCTCTTCTATTCCTTTCAGTTAATTGTTTTCCTTTTCCTGGCGTACCACCCTCTTTATCGCAGGCACGCTCTCCAGTTCTCCTATGCTCTGACCGAAGTCGACCACCAGCACCGGTTTGTGATCAGGGTCGAAGTGGAACCTCTTGACATTGTCGGCAGCATTGTAGCCGATCATGTTCATCCCGACCGGAAGGTCAGGCAGCGACACTTCCTCGGCTCCGACCATGTTCCTCTTCTCGAACTTGAAATCCTTGCCGATAACTATTAGGTTGCCGAGATCGGTCTTGGTGATCTTAGACAGGTCGTTGACCTTGAATCCTGTGGCGATGGCGGTGATCTTCACCTGGTCGCCGATCTCCGGATCGGTCTCCCAGACGAGTCCGGTCTTGAACTTGTTGACATTGCCTGTGTAGTCGGCTATCCTGGCGTTGATCTCCTTGAGCTCATCCATGGTGAGTCCCTTGTCGTTCTTGCCGCAGGTGATGTTGATAAGCAGGTTCTTGGCTGTCGTGAGGTCGAAGTCGTTGAGCAGCGGCGAGCGAAGGGCTCCGAGCACTGCATCCTCGATCCTGTTTTCACCGGAGCCTGTTCCGATGCCCATCAAGGCCATTCCGCTGTTCCGCATCATGGTCTTTATGTCCTCGAAGTCGACGTTGATGTAGCCGGGCTTGGAGATGATCTCGGTGATGCCCCTGACTGCAGTTGCCAGTACCTCGTCCGCCTTCGGGAAGGCATCCTGGATGAGGTGGCCGCCGAAGAAGTCATAGAGCTTCTCGTTGTTGATGATCAGCAGGCTGTCCACATTCTTCACAAGCTCGTGGATGCCGTCTATGGCCCTGGAGAGAGCCATGTCACCTTCATTCTCGAAAGGTATGGTGACCACAGCCACGGTGAGGATGCCCTTGTCCTTTGCCATCTTGGCGATCTGGGGAGCTGCGCCGGTTCCGGTACCTCCTCCCATTCCAGCCGTGATGAAGAGCATCTGTGTACCTTCTCCCAGCACTACCTTTTCGATCTGGTCCTGGGCTTCAAGGGCTGCATTGCGGCCCTTGGTGGGATCGGTTCCGGCACCGAGGGCGTTACGCCCTATGTGTATCTTGACAGGGACCGGGCTTTCCTCGAGAGCCTGCCTGTCAGTGTTGCAGACTATGAAGCTGCATCCCTCTACATTCTCGCGGAACATGTAATTGACCGCGTTGCAGCCTCCGCCACCGACTCCGATGACCTTGATCATTGACTGAATAGGGGTCCAGTCGCTTGCGACGATGTCGAATTTATCAATTTCTCCCATGACTGCTCTTTTTAAACTTCTTCGTTTTCCATGTTGTCGAATATCTCGCCCATACCCTTGCTTATGCTGCTCTGGATGTGCTTGAACCAAGTGAATTTAGGCCTTGTCCTGGGCTTGCGATCCTTCTTCCTCTCCTTTGCTTCTGCAATTTCTTCCTTGGTGTACTCGTCGAAGACGCTGGGGCCTTCCTCTTCCTGTGCTGCAATGACGCTGGGCTCGATCGGAGCTTCCTCGAGCTCGATCGGAGTCTCTTCGAGTCCCTTCGCTGCGCCCTTCGCTTCCAGATCCTTCGCTTCGCTCAGGATGACATTGGCGTTCCTGTCATCCTGAGGGAACGCAGTGACCGAAGGATCTGTAGTGACCGAAGGATCCGGATCCTTCGCTTCGAGATCCTTCGCTTCGAGATCCTTCGCTTCGCTCAGGATGACAGAGGAAGCAGGGGCACTGGGGGAGGAGACTTCGGCGGGCTTCGGGGCGGTCCAGAAGCGGCGTGCAGGGGCCTCCTTGATGCAGTTGAGGGTCTTGTCTCCCTTCGCCGCAAGGATCATTCCCATCGAGGTGGCAGCCGACGCCTCAGCGGCCTCGGGACAGCCTTCGAAGGAGAAGAATTTTCTGGGATAGCCTATCTTCACTGAATAGCCTGACAGCTCCTTGATGTAGTTGGCGCAGTTGACCAGCTCAGCTCCGCCTCCGGTCACTACGACTCCAGCGCGGAGGATGTCCTCCGTCGCGTAGCCGCTTTCCTGGATGTGGTAGAGCAGGGCCTCGATTATTTCCTTCATCCTGGCGGAGATGATCTCGGAAATGTATTTGACCGTCACCTGGGCTGTGGGTATGTCGTTCTCGTCCACTATCTGGATGGACTTCTCGCCCAGGGCCGACAGTTTGTTGGGCATGCAGGCGCCGTACGCCTTCTTGACATTCTCAGCGAGGACCGAGGAGAAGTTGCACTCGGTCTTGATGTCGCCGGTGATCGTGTTGCCGCCGAAAGGTATAGCGGCATAGTACCTCATGATCTTCCCTTTGAAGATCGTCACTGAACTGACTCCGGCTCCGATGTCCATGAGGGCGACACCGTTCTCGAGCTGTTCTTCCTTCAGGACGGCCCTGGCGGTGATGCCTGGGGTGAAGTACTTCTTGGCGATTGCAATTCCCATGCTGTTGAACACGGTGTCGATGTTGGAAGAATGCCTCCTTCTTCCGATGAAGACCTTGAAATTGCCTTCGAGCCTTTCAGCTGTCATTCCCACGATGTCATTCTCGAGTTCGTTGAGGCTGTCCTCTGTGGAGAATGACTGGGCTACCGCCCCGTAGATGACCTCGTTCTTGCTGTCGCCGAGGGGATATTCCTCGAGAGCCATGGACTTCAGGGTCTTGACCTCACCTTCGCTGATCTGCGAGTCGGGGTCGGTCCTAACCATGCTTGCGGAGGCCGTCTCCTGGCGGACGTAGTAGCGGGGGAGTCCCACTATCACCTGCTGGATCTTGATCTTGAGCTCCTGCTGGGCCTGGCTGATGGCTTTTCTCAGCACGTCCTCCACCTTGCCAGGATTGTTGACGTAGCTGTTGCGGATGCCCTGGGAGGGAGTCTCCCTGTAGTAGATAACCTGGACATCCTGATCCTGGATCCTGGCCACGCAGACCGCCATCTTCGATGTGCCCAGGTCGACTGATGCTATGTACCTTTCTTCCATATATCGTTGTATCTTATTTTCTGCAGACTATCTGACCGTCGAACTTCACGTTCACCGTCGAGTAGAAGCCTTCGCCCTTCTCGGGAACTATTGCCGTGTAGTATTTTCCTATCTTCTCGAACTTCTTTTCGATGTCGACCGGCTGGCCGAAGATGAAGAGTTCCTTTCCCTGCCTGGGGACCAGCACCAGGTCGCCATTGGGTCTGACGGAGATCTGGCTTATGTTGGAGGACCAGGTCTTCGAGGCCTGGATGTAGCTGACCAACTTTGTTACTTTCGCGAGCCAGTCCTTCTCTGCGTCTGTCTTCGGTTCTCCCTTGTAGCCGCTCTCAAAGGCGATCGGGACGTCACCGTCGATGATCGGCACCCTGGAGGTGTAATTGTCCTGAAGCGGGAAGAGGAAGCCTTGTGAGTCGGCGTAGAAGCCGGCGGAGCCTTTCTGGAACCTGACCGAAGGCTCCCTTTGGAACACCTTCACGTTCAGTAGACCGTCCGGGGTAGTGTAGGCTTCCGTCCTCAGGATGGCACTCTTCTTCTCCAGGATGCTTTCGACCTTTGCAAGGTCAACGCTGTCAAGCCTCTGGCCGATGTAGGCACCGTATTCGTCCTTCAGGTAGCGCTCGATGTCCTCCTGGGTCACGAAGTTGTAGTCTTCCGCGAACTCGACCCTGACACCTCCGCAGGTGAGCTGACGCCGTTTTTCCCCGCTCATCCTCACAATCATGATGACGGCGGCGGCAAGCAGGCAGCAGGCGGCTGCGATTATGGCTATCCTGAGTCCTTTTTTCATTTCTTTACTCTCTCTTCGAGCATCCTGGTTATAGGTTCGATGAACCTGTCAATGTTGCCTGCCCCGAAGGTGGCCAGCACGTCGACTTTCTCCTTGGAAAGGTAGTCCATCAGTTCTTCTTTGCGGAGGAGGACCTTTTCGGGGGTGGTTACTTTGTCGAATATGATCTGGGAAGTGACTCCGGGGATGGGTTCCTCCCTGGCCGGATAGATGTCCAGCAGGATGAGCTTGTCCACTGCGCTCAAGGCTTCGGCGAATTCCGCCGCGAAGTCACGTGTGCGGGTGTAAAGGTGTGGCTGGAAGATCCCGGTGAGCTTGCGCCCCGGATACATGTTCCTTATCGAAGAGATCGCGCTGGATAGCTCCCTGGGGTGGTGGGCGTAGTCATCGATGTAGGTCAGCCCGGGGGTGCCTACATGTACGTCCAGTCTTCTCTTCACTCCTTCGAATGTTCCGATCGTTTCCTTTACGGCTTCCGGACTCACTCCATGGCGGAGGCAGATCGCTGCAGCGGCCACGCTGTTCTCGACATTGACCCATCCGGGGACACCGCAGCGGACGCCTTCGATGACTCCGCCGGGATAGGCGAGGTCGAACACGTAGTGGCCGAGTTCGTCCGGATGAGGGACGACCGCATGGTAATCGGCCGAAGGATCATCGTAGCTGTAAGTGAATATCTTCGCGCCCGTGTCTTCAGGAGTTATGTCGAGTCCTTTCTTGATAACGAGCGCCCTGGTGACCTGGGATGCGAAGGTCTTGAATGCTTTGCAGTACTCTTCATGCGTGCCGTAGATGTCGAGGTGGTCGGCGTCCATGGCAGTGATTACTGCCATGGCAGGACGGAGCTGCAGGAAGGAGCGGTCATATTCGTCAGCCTCGGCTACGATGACAGGGGTCTGGCTCATCATGAGATTGGTGTCGTAGTTCTTGGAGATGCCTCCGAGGAAGGCGGAGCATCCTGAGCCGCTTTCGGTGAGGATGTGGGCGATCATGGTGCTGGTCGTGGTCTTGCCGTGGGTGCCGGCTACCGCCAGGCATTTCTGCCCGACAGCCAGTTCTCCCAGCATCCTGGACCTCTTTATGACGGTGTAGCCATGCTCACGGACGTAGACCAGTTCTTTCAGGTCATCCGGGACGGCAGGGGTGTAGACTACGAGAGTCGAGGCCACATCCTTGGGGATTAGGTCGGGGTCGTCGTTGTAATGGACGAATATTCCTTCGCTTTCAAGGGCTCGGGTGAGGTCGGAAGGCGTCCTGTCGTAGCCCGCCACCGGATAGCCCTTGAACTTGTAGTACCTGGCGATGGCGCTCATGCCGATGCCGCCGATACCAATGAAATAAACTTTTGAATACTTTGCCATCCTCTTCCGGTTCAAACAAGTTTGTACACTTCGTCCGCTATCTTCTGGGCAGCGTCGGGAAGGGCCATCCTTCCGGCGTTTTCCTCCAGGGAAGCTATTTTTCCAGGGTCCTTGAGGAGCTCGAGAGCGGTGGGCATCATCTTCTCCATCGCATCGGCATCCTTGACTATCATCGCTGCGTCCTTCCTTACGAGTGCCATGGCGTTATGCGTCTGATGGTCCTCTGCCACGTTGGGTGAAGGAATGAACACGACCGCCTTGTGGGCGGCACTGAGCTCTGAAACGCTGCTTGCCCCCGAACGCGAGATCACCACGTCTGCGGCGGCGTAGGCCAGTTCCATCCTGCCGATGAAGTCTGAATATTTTACCGTCTCCTTCAGTCCCGGATTCTTTTCGGTCTCTTCCTTCATGAACTGGTCGATACCTGCCTTGTAGTATTTCCCGCACTGCCAGAGCACATCCACTCCTTCGGAGCCGGGGCAACCATCGCTGATCCACTTCCTCATGCTCTGGTTGAACTTCGAACTGCCGAGGCTTCCGCCAACTATGAAGATGTGTTTCTTAGCGGGGTCGAGACCATATTCCTTCACTCCGGCTTCCTTCATCTCGGGATTGCAAGGGACGAAGACGCTTCTGATAGGGTTTCCGGTCATCACGATCTTGTCGGCAGGGAAGAATCTCTCCATGCCCTCGTAGGCAACGCAGATGCACTGGACTTTGTCTCCGAGTTTCTTGTTCGTGAGTCCGGCGAAGCCGTTCTGCTCCTGGATCAAGGAGGGGACCCCCATCCTGGTGGCTGCCATAAGCAGGGGAGCGCTGGCGTAGCCGCCTACTCCGATGGCCACCTGCGGCTTGAATTCCTTGATGATCTTCCTGGCCTTCCGGATGCTGGACAGCACCCTGAAAGGGACGCTCAGGTCATTGAGGATGTTCCTTAGATTCAACTGGCGTTGCAGGCCCGTGATCGGGAGTCCGATTATCTTGTAGCCTGCCGCAGGGACCTTTTCCATCTCCATCTTTCCCTCCGCGCCAACGAAGAGTATCTCGGTCTGGGGATTCAGTTCCTTCAGCTTGTTGGCGATCGAGACTGCCGGGAAGATGTGTCCTCCCGTGCCTCCGCCGCTTATTATTACCCTCAATGCCTTGTATTCCATGGGTCTATTCATTGTTATGGTCGTCGATCCCGTAGTCAGGGATGTCATTTTCATGTACAGGGAGCGAGGACTCCATTATCTCCAGGTCTCCGAGTGTGCTTTCCACCTCGTCTTTCTCCTCATGCTCCACGAGAGGGGGTGCCTGGGCTGCTTCCCTCGCTATCTTCCTGCGGGCCATCTTGCTGATCGACAGGATGATGCCGAATGCCAGGCTGAACATCAGGTAGGATGAGTTGCCGTGGCTGATCAGCGGCAGGGTCTGTCCTGTCAAGGGCCCCATGTCGCAGTTGATCATTATGTGCATCATGGCCTGGCCGGTGATAAGGATCACGAGTCCGGCCACCGCTGTCTTGGCAAAGTGGTTGTCGCAGTTTCGCACTATTATCGAGCCCCTTGCGAGGAGGCTTATGTACAGGATGATCACCAGCAGTCCGCCGAGCAGTCCATATTCCTCCACTATGAAGCTGAACATGTAGTCTTCGAACATGATGGGGACGACGTACCTCTGGGTGCTCCTTCCCGGTCCCTTACCGATCAGTCCTCCCTCGTGTATGGCGATCTTCGCGCTCACAGGCTGCTTGAGTTTGTCCAGGGCATCCTGGAATTCTGCGCTGTTCTGCGGAGCGGTGCGTATAGTCTCAAGCCTTTTCTCGGTGCTGTCCGAGGAGAGCCTGGCCATTGCGGACGCCAGATGCGGGAAGGGGGTCTTGATGTCCTTCTTGATGCAGACAGTGTTGATGCCGATGCAGCCGAGCAGGAGACCGACCGCGATCACTCCGGGGAGGATAAGCTCCTTGATGCTGATGCCTCCGATGAGGATCGTGATGAACATTATCCCTCCTATGAATATCGTACTGGACAAGCTTCCTACCATTATTCCAAGGCACACCGTGAAGATGGGAATGTAGATGTAGACGACCTTCTTCACCATCGGCTTCGCCCAGAAGGGATGCTTCTTTGCCAGGAGGTTGGCTATCATGAACTTGTCGTTGCGGTAGGCGTTGACCGCCCAGGCGAGGTACATGACCATTGCGATCTTCACGACCTCGAAGACATGGACCTGGAAACCGCCTATGCTCACGATTCGCCATGCGCTGTTGATCATCAGCGGCTTGAAGGGCCCGACGGTCTTATGCGTGGCAAGGATCAGCAGGAGGAACATCGAGAGCAGGTACCCCAGCTGGGACAGTACCCTGAAGACTCCGATGCTCCGGATGCTGTAGCAGGCTATGATGACTCCGAAGCCCAGCAGGGTTATGATCATCTGCTCTCCCACGATCGCCATCCTGGAAGTGTTCTGGGAGAGGGCAAGCTGGGAGGTTGAAGAGAAAATGGCTACAATGGAGATCAGCATCAGCAGAAGCACGATCATCCACACTACCTTGTCTCCCTCGAGGTTGTCGAGGAAGTTCCACAGGTTGCTCTTGTCCTTTTTCTCTTCAGCCATTGTCTTTCAGTTCTACAGCCTTCTGACGGCTTCCTTGAATCTTTCACCTCTCTCTTCCATGTTGTGGAAGAGGTCGAAACTTGCGCAGCAAGGGCTCAGGAGCACCACGTCTCCCGGCTCTGCGAACTTGCTTGATTCCTTGACTGCGTCTTCGGCGGAACGGGTCTCCACCAGACGGTCGCTTCCGACTATTCCTTCAAAGGCCTCACGGATCTTGGAGTTGTCCACTCCGAGGCAGACTATCGCCTTGACCTTGTCTTTCACGAGGGGCTTCAGGACTTCGTAGTCGTTGCCCTTGTCCTTGCCTCCGACTATCCAGACCACGGGACGGTTCTGGCATTCAAGGGCGTACCAGGCCGCGTCGACGTTGGTTGCCTTCGAATCGTTGATGTACAGGACGTCCCTGATGCTCAGGACTGGCTCCAGCCTGTGTTCGATGGGCTGGAAGGTGGCGAGGGATTCCCTGATCACCTTGTTGTCTATTCCCGAGGCCTTGGCTGCGATAGCGGCCGCCATCGAGTTGTAGATGTTGTGCTTTCCTCCGAGGGCAAGTTCCTTGAGGTAGATGTCGCATTCTTCCTCTTCGTACTTCACGATGATCTTGTCGTCCTTGAGGTAGGCGCCCTGTTCCACCTCTCCCTTCTGTGTAAAAGGAAGCCTCTTTGCGCTGAGTATTATCTTGTTGAGGTGGTCGATGGTGATCTCGTCGTCGGAGTCGAAGATGAAGCAGTCTTCCGGACGAAGGTTCCTGGTGATGCGGAACTTGGACCTGACGTAGTTCTCAAGCTGGTAGTCGTAACGGTCCAGATGGTCCGGAGTGATGTTGGTGATGATCGCTATGTCCGGATGGAACTCGTAACAGTTGTCCAGCTGGAAACTGCTTATTTCCAGGACGTAATAGTCATAGTGCTCGGTAGCCACCTGATAGGCGTAGCTCTTTCCGATGTTGCCTCCGAGGCCTACGTTGAGTCCTGCGTTCTTAAGGAGATAGTAGATCAGCGAAGTGGTCGTGGTCTTTCCGTTGCTCCCGGTTATGCAGATCTTCTTGGCGTTGTCGTAACGTCCAGCGAATTCTATTTCGGACACTATCGGAGTGCCCTGGGCTTCGAGCTTGCGCACCATCGGTACGTTGCCGGGGATGCCTGGGCTCTTTATCACTTCGTCAGCACCGAGGATCAGTTCCTCGGTGTGTCCTCCCTGCTCGAAAGGGATGTCCCACTTGCGGAGGTCGTCAGCGAAATGCCCGGCGATCTCTCCGCTGTCCGAAAGGAACACGTCAAATCCCTTTACCTTTGCGAGTACGGCAGCTCCGACGCCGCTTTCTCCGCCTCCCAAAACTACAATCTTGCTCATATCTTTTTTGCTTCTTTTTTCTTTCTTCTTTTTATCTGATCTTCAGCAGTGCCAGGGTCGCTACCGCGAGGATGATTCCGATCAGCCAGAACCTTGCGACAATTTTGGCTTCGGGAATCGCGTGCACCGGCTTCTGGATGAGGGCCGGAATGCCTTCCTTCTGGTAGTGATGGTGAAGGGGACTCATCTTGAAAATCCTGCGTCCTTCACCGTATTTCTTCTTTGTGTACTTGAAATAGTACCTCTGCATGATCACGGACAGGGACTCCACGAAGAAGATTCCGCAGAGTACGGGGAGGAGGAGTTCCTTCCTCATCAGAACTGCTCCGACTCCGATGATTCCTCCGATCGTGAGGCTTCCGGTGTCACCCATGAACACCTGGGCGGGGTAGGAATTGTACCACAGGAATCCCATCAATGCACCCACGAAGGCGGACATGAAGACTGCGATCTCTCCGCTGCCCGGGATGTACATTATGTTGAGGTAGTCCGAGTTGACCAGGTTGCCGCCCAGCCAGGCCAGGATACCAAGCACGACTCCGACTATAGCACTCGTGCCCGCGGCCAGTCCGTCCATTCCATCCGTAAGGTTGGTCCCGTTGGAGCAGGCCGTGATGACCAGGACGATCATCAGGACATATATCCCCCATTTGCAGTACCAGCCCCACTTGCCCTTGAAAGGAGAGAGCCACTTGTAGTCGAACTCGTGGTTCTTGACGAAGGGGATGGTGGTCGTTGTGCTCTTCACGACGTTCTCCATCTTCCATCCTGCATCTTCGGCCACCAGGGTCTCGGAGTCGACGTTCAGCGACCTGGTGTTGCCTCTTTCCACTACGTTGGCAACTCCTGCCCTCACCGGGACTTTCTCCCTTACCACTATGTCGTTGCTGAGCCAGACTGTCATCCCGATTACCAGTCCGAGAATCATCTGGGCTGCAAGCTTAGCCTTCGGATGGAGGCCTTCCTTGTTGTGCTTGAAGACCTTGATGTAGTCGTCAGCGAATCCAAGGGCTCCGCACCAGAGGGTAGTGAAGAGCAGGAGCTGGGCGTAGACATTGGTAAGGTCGCAGAACAGCAGGACGGGAATGACTATGGAGATGATGATGATCACTCCGCCCATGGTCGGGGTCCCTTTCTTCTGCATCTGGCCTTCCAGTCCCAGGTCGCGT
The DNA here is from genome assembly GCA_017469745.1 of Bacteroidales bacterium. Taxonomy (GTDB): domain Bacteria; phylum Bacteroidota; class Bacteroidia; order Bacteroidales; family UBA932; genus Cryptobacteroides. The sequence continues at coordinate 14,695 of JAFUFS010000021.1, forward strand.
ATCGTCTCTCCAATCTGCTTACGCTGAAGCCAGGCGATTATCTTCCTTCCGATGAAGAAGGAGATGAGCATGGCGGTGACGCTGGTCAGCATCGCCCTGAACGACAGGTAACCGAACAGATGCTGTCCGGGGATGTCGAACTTGTCGAGGTATTGGAACAGGTGGTATATCATCTTTCTTGCGTTTTCAATTGTTGTTTATCGATCCGAACACTTCAGACACTATCTCCCTTTCGTCGAAATGGTGTTTTTCCTTCCCCAGGATCTGATAGGTCTCGTGTCCCTTTCCTGCCAGCAGGATGACCGCTCCTTCCGGGGCGAGCATGATGGCGGTGCGTATTGCTTCCTTGCGATCGGCGATGCTTATGGTCTTTGCCAGCCCTTTCGGGCTGAATCCCGCCTTTATCTCATCCATGATGTCCTCGGTCCTTTCGGTGCGGGAATTGTCCGAAGTGACGAAGATCCTGTCTGAATATTCCTCAGCCACCTTGGCCATCTCGGGGCGCTTCGTGCGGTCGCGGTCACCGCCGCAGCCGAACACGCAGATCAGCTCCCTTCCGCGGTCAATCTCCCTCAGGGTCCTGAGGACGTTGTCCATGGCGTCGGGGGTGTGTGCATAGTCGATCACGACCGAGAGTCCCTTGGGGCCGCGCATCACTTCCAGGCGGCCTTTTGCGGGCTCGAGCTTGCTGACTGCGACCAGGGTCTCTTCCGGATCAGCTCCCAGAGCCATTGCTGCGCTGTAGATTGCCAGGATGTTGTAGGCGTTGTGCCTTCCGATGAGCCTGGTCCAGGCCTCGCGGCCGTCGATCCTGAGGAGCATGCCTTCGAAGCTCTCTTCGATGATCCTGCAGGTGTGGTCCGCCATTCCCTTGCATGAATATGTCTGGACCTTTGCCCTGGTGTTCTGTACCATGACGTCTCCATGCTTGTCATCGATGTTGATGACCGCGATGGCTCCGGGACCCAGGTTGTCGAAGAAGAGTTTCTTGCATCTCAGGTACTCGGCAAAGGTTCCGTGGTAGTCCAGGTGGTCATGGGTGAGGTTGGAGAAGATTGCGACCTTGAAGTCCAGCCCGGCTATCCTTTCCTGCTCGACTCCGATCGAACTGACTTCCATGAAACAATATTCACAGCCTTCGTCCACCATTTCGTTCAGGAGGGAGTTGATGGTGATCGGATCGGATGTTGTGTTGACGGCCTCGCTGCCGCGGGTGCCTACATAGTTTGCAATCGTGGAGAGCAGGCCGCAGTTGTAGCCCTGTGCCATGAACAGTTCATAAAGGAGGGTGACGGTGGTGGTCTTCCCGTTGGTGCCCGTGATTCCTACGAGGTTCAGCTTGCGGGAGGGATTGTCATAGAAGTTGGCTGCCATGATAGCCACTGCGTGGCGGGAAGAGGCGACCTTTATGAAGGTGACAGATCCTTCGCTTTGTCCTTCGACAGGCTCAGGACACCGCTCAGGATGACAGTTGTCATTCTGAAGGAGCACGCGGCTGTCATTCTGAAGGAGTGAAGCGACTGAAGAATCTTCTTCGCAGACGATAGCTGCGGCTCCGGCCTCGATTGCCTTGCCGATGAAGGCGTGGCCGTCGGTGTCGTGTCCCCTGACCGCTACGAAGAGGTCTCCCGGGCCGACTTTCCTGGAGTCGTTGCAGATGTTGCGGATCTCGATCCCGGGATCGCCCAGGACCTCGGTCACTCCACTGTCCTTTATGATGTTTTCAAGTCTCATTTCAAACTGATTGTTACCGTTGTTCCCTTGGCAGCCTTCTGACCGGCCTGGGGGATCTGCGAGGCCACGTGTCCTGTGCCTGAGTAGACTACCTTGAGCCCGCTGTTCTCTATCATGTACATTGCATCCTTGAGCCCGAGCCCCTTGACATCAGGCACGACCGGATTCTTCGGATCGGACTGCGGAGGGATCTCCCTGTCCAGGGCCATCTGGGGGATGGATACCTTAGTCTCGAGCTCCTCTCCCCAGGAATGGTCAAGTGCGTAGAGGGCGTCTACGATCTCCCTCATCGCAGCGGCCGGGAGGACTCCTCCGTAGACACTGCCCCTGATCAGGTAGGACTTGAGGCAGATGATAGCGCTGTATTTCGGTTCGTCGGCAGGGAAGAAGCCCACGAAGGTTGCTAGGTTGTGGTAGCTTCCGTCCCTGGTGACGTAGGGAGAACTCATTCCGTATTTCTTGATCTCCTCACCGGAAAGGACCTGCCTGGAGGTTCCGGTCTTTCCTGCGACTTGCATCTTTGCGCCCTTCAGCCTTGTCGCCGTTCCTTCCGAGGTAACGGCCTTCATTGCCCTCAGGAGGGTGTCTGCCGTGGCCTTCGAGCAGATCGAGGCGTTGAGGACTGCCGGTCCCTTCTTGGTCTTCACGACTCCGTTCTTCTCGATGCTCTCCACCAGGTAGGGCTTCATCATCTTTCCCTTGTTGGCGACTGCATTGTAGAAGGTGAGGATGTGCAGGGGAGTCTCCTTGATGGCGTAGCCCATGCCCACCGAACCGAGGTCAGTGGCGCTCCAGCGAGGGGACTCTGGATTGGGAAGTTCCGGCTCCCTGAGGCCGTCCAGGTCGAAGTCGAAGGCCTGTCCCAGCTTGTACATGTAGAGCTTGTCGAGGAACTTCTTGGGATTGTCTCCGTAGTTCTTGACCGCCAGGTAGCGGAACACGTAGTTGGAAGAGATCTCAAAGCCGTGGAGGATGGAGATGTCCTTCATTCCGCGTACGTGGTCATCCGGCGGATAACCGGGGAGTATGCCGTTGTTGGTGGGGATCCTGTCGTCGAGGGACTTGATGTAGCCGTCCTCGAGGGCGGTCATGAGGGTTGTGGCCTTGAAGACAGAGCCAGGCTCGGAGTTGAGGCCGATAGCCATGTTGTAGGTCTCGCTAAGGCTCCAGTCGGTGGAATCCCTCATGAGGTTGACCATGGAGCGGATGGCTCCTGTCTTAACGTCCATTATGATCGCGCAGCCCATCTCGATGGACTTGTTGTCCTCGATCTGGCGTCTCAGGGCCTTGTCCACGATGTCCTGCATCGTGATGTCTATGGTGGTCCTTACGTCGAGACCGTCTTCCGGCTTGACGTAGAGGCTGTCGTAGTTCTGTATCCTTTCCCTGTTGTCGGTAGGCTTGAGCCAGATCTCACCCTCCTTGCCGTGCAGGACGTAGTCGTATTTGCCCTCGAGACCGATATGGTTGTTGCCGTTGGAGTTGCTGTTGTCCTTTACGTAGCCGATGGTACGCCTTGCAAGTGTGCCGTAGGGGTACTGCCTGGTGTCTTTCTTCCTGACTATGACTCCGCTGCGGTACTGGCCTTCATTCATCAGTGGAAGCTGCTGGAGCCTCAGAAGGGTCTCGCGGTCGACCGGGCGTCCTAGCCTGAGGTACTTGTTGCCGTCCTTACGTCCCTTCTCGATCAATTTCCAGTAGTTCTCTCCGTCGGAACCCATCTCTGCTGCAAGCCCCTTGGCGAATTCCTTGGCCTTGGCTTGCCACTCGGACTCCATCTTCTTGCCGTCCTTTCCCTTGCTCTCGAAGTAGTCCTTCCTTACGGTGCAGTCCATGAACAGCTCGTACATAGGGGTGGAGATGGCGAGAAGCTTACCGTCGTTGCCGATAATGGCGCCTCGTTCGGGGTAGATGACGCTCTTCTCGCTGACCGGCCTGAAGTATTTGACGATCTCCCTGCCCGGCTTCCAGCCCCACTGGATCCAGGCGATCCTGCCGACCATCACCACCGAGAGGATGAGGAAGGCGGCATAGAGGTAGTACAGGATCATTCCGATCCTGTCCCTTTCCTTCTTTGTCGAATTCTGACTCTGTGTCGCCATATTCCTGTTCAATTATTTTATCCTGTCGGCCGGTTTTGTGGGCATCGCCAGCGTGGATCCTTTTTCCTGGAGCATCTGCTCAACCTTGCTCATGCGCCCGAGACTGACCAGCTCAACGGTCTTCTGGGCATGATAGATTTCCATGTCCTGCAGGGCCTTGCGGTTGTCCTCGACCCTGGTCAGCGTCTTTTCGATCTTGAGGCTCAGCCAGATGCTGACCCAGAACAGGAAGAAAGTGTAGAGGATGTGGATGAAGTACTTGCTGACATGGAGCCTGAGGAGGAACTCTCCCTTGATCGTAGCAAGGAAGGCATTCCTCAGCCACTGTCCCACGTCGGACAGCTTCCATTTCCTATGTTCCTTCTCTCCGAGCATCTCAGTTCGCTTTCCTGCGGGCGATGCGAAGCTTTGCGCTCCTCGCCCTCGTGTTGTTTGCTATTTCGTTTTCTTCCGGAAGGACAGGCTTGCGGTTCACCGCCTCGAAGGGAGTGCGCACCACTCCGAACATGTCCTTCTCCTCCTTGCCTTCGGCATTGCCGGTCTTGATGAAGTTCTTCACCATCCTGTCCTCGAGGGAGTGGTAGGTGATGACAGCGAGGATACCTCCTTCCTTGAGGGAGGCTGCCGCTCCTTCGAGGAACTTCTCGAGGGAACGCATCTCATGGTTGACCTCGATCCTCAAGGCCTGGTAGACCTTTGCCAGGAACTTGTGTTCCGCGAACTTCGGCAGGGCGCTTTCGATGGCCTTGTCAAGTTCGGCGGTGGTCGCAATCCTTCCCTTGGACCTGGCGGTTGCCACCAGGGACGCTATCTTCCTAGCATTCTCCACTTCACCGTAGAACTTGAATATCCTTTCCAGGTCTTCCTGGGAATATTCATTCACCACGTCCTCTGCCGTGATCCCGCCTTCGCGGTTCATCCTCATGTCAAGGGGGGCGTCGTACCTGAAGGAGAAACCTCTTTCCGCAGTGTCGAACTGGTGGGAGGAGACTCCAAGGTCAGCGAGGATCCCGTCCAGACCGTCCTGAAGCTTGTCCCTGAGGGATTCGTTGTCGTGAGCAGTGGCCAGGACAAAGTTGTGCATGAAACGGAAATCGGCCCTGACCAGCGTCAGTCGCGGGTCGTCGATCCTGTTTCCGAGGGCATCAATGTCACGATCGAAGGCGATGACGTGACCGTCTTCATTTAAGCGTGAAAGGATTCCGGCGGTGTGACCACCGCCTCCGAATGTGACATCTGCGTAGATTCCTGATGGGTTGAGAACCAGAGCCGAGACGCTCTCGTTCAAAAGTACCGGAGTATGGTATTCTGACATCCTGCTGACCCTCCTATCTCTCCTGAGATAGCTGGCCGGCAATGTTCAAGAATTCTTCGTTCGAGATCCCGCTGGCCTCGTACCTTTCCTTGGCCCAGATCTCTATCTTGTAATCGTTGCCCGAGAAGACTACCTCTTTCGTTACACCAATTGACTCCAGAAGCTTCTTGGGGATCGAGATGCGGCCGAGCTTGGCGTCCGGTTCGACGACGGCGCGGCCACGCATGTACTCTCTCCAGAAAGCGGCGTGAGCACGATTAAAGATGTTGAGTTTCTTTTTGACCTCCTCACTCTGGCGTTCCCACTCCTCGAAGGTGTACATCTCGAGGCAAGAGGTGAAGATGTCCTTCTTCACCACAAACCTCATGTCACCTTCGGCAGGTATCAAAGACTTGAACGGCGCGGGGAAGACAATCCTCCCTTTGTCGTCAATCTTCGAAGTGTATTCGCCGATGAATGTGATCATAATCTTTTCGCCTTTCACGCTTGGTTACAAAGATAGGAATATTTTTCCACTTTCTTCCACTGCTTTCCAAATTTTTCCACAGATTTTTCCACAGCACAATAAAGAGGCTGACACGGGAGATTCTTCACTTCGTTCAGAATGACAGTAGTCCGTGGTACATGAATGTCATTCTGAGGCAGGTAAGACCTGCCGAAGAATCTCTTTTGTGTCAGCCCTTGAACCTAATAAGGAAATGTTTTGTCAGCGGATGTCGTCCAGCCTGACTGCCTGGAAGACCAGCTGGGAAGTGCTGCCTTCGTAGAGGATGCCGACGGTCTGATCGTCGATCATTGCCATGCATGAGTAGCCCCAGCCCCCTTCCTCATCAAGGAGCAGGGATCGGTTCCAGGTGACGCCGAGGTCGTCGCTGGCCTTGACAGTGAACATATTCCTGGAAGTCCTGGAATCGGGATTGGCGAAGAGAATGGTCTTGCCGGCCTTCAGGATGCTGGCCTGGCAGACGGGCTCCTGAAGCACGTCGTTGGAAGCGTGCGGAGTCCAGGTCCTGCCAAGGTCGGAAGTCGTGTAGACCTTGCGCGTGCGGTCGTTGCTGGAGTGGTTCCTCATGTTGAGCATAAGGACTCCGGGTTGGACTTCCACCACCTGGTCTTCGCAGACATGGTCCATCGCCATCTCGGAAACCGTCCAGGTGGAACCATGGTCCTTGCTGTACATTATGCCTGCGGAGGGAATCTTGTCCTTGTCCCACACCTGGATCGGAACCACGAGGGTGCCGTCCTGCATGGTTATTCCGCAACCAGGCCCCTGGAATATGGTCGAAGAAGCCGGATCCTTCACCTGTGGCGTGATGCTGATCGGGGCGGACCAGGTCTTCCCCCCGTCCGAGCTCCTCACCATCGCGAGCTGGGCCACGTCGATAGGGTCGAGGCCTGACTTCGAGTTGAAGATCGAATAGCTGCCTTCCAGGCCGTGTGCCCAGATGGCGAAGATGAATATGTCCCCGGTCACGTCGTCGACCAGTACGCAGGGATCCCCGGTGCCGTTCTGGTCCTTCGGTAGGCCTCCGTATTCGCCCATGTCCATGGCGACCTTCATCTTGCTCCAGGTCTTTCCGCCGTTGCGGCTGATCTGGTAACCTATGTCGATGTCGGACTGGAGATCATAGGATGAAGTCCAGCGGATGTCGTAGACCGCGATGAGGTCCCCGGACTTGGTCCTGGCAATGGCAGGGATGCGGTACGAGTCGGAACCGTCATCTCCGTGGTTGCGAAGAGCCAGGGCGTAACGCCTGCCGGCAGATGGCCCGTGCTGGTTCACCGCCGCCCCGGCCCCGTCGAGGGTGACCGAGGTGACACCGCAGCTGAAAGTGTCTGCGAGGCCGACTTTGGAAGAGGAAACGTTCAGGCTGACATAGAAATGGTTGTCACCCTTTACGAGCGGCCTGTCGAAGGAAAGGACTATCTTGCCGGACTTCGGCCTCAGCTTGCATTCGTCGATGACTGAACGGCTTCCGTACCAGGCGTTCTGACCGGCGCCCCAGGCTCCGAACTGGTCCTTGATTATGTTGGACTTTGTCCTGGAGACGATCGGTGAGATGGTCCCGATGTAGACAAGGCGGATGTCCTTGACAGCCTTGAGAGGAATTCCATCAAGGGAGACCTCCACCTCTCCTGAAACCTGCCCGGTAGCTTCACGCGTTATGACGATCTCGGAGACTACATTGTACTCCCGGTCTAAGATGAGGGGAATCCTTGGATTGTACACTTCCACTGCTGCTGCAGCCAGGAGGGAAGTAAGAAATGACAGTAACATGGTGGTAAGATAGTAAGAAACTGTTTTGAAATCATACAAAAAATTTGTTAAGCATAATCTGGACACAGGCCAGCTGTACCATAGCTTCAGCTGTCTCCGCCAGGAATTCATAGTCGATAGTCAGTCGGCGGA
>JAFUFS010000022.1 GCA_017469745.1 Bacteroidales bacterium
GGTTAACTTGATGGCAGGCCTGGCGGCCTACTCCTTCTTCCCGAAGAAGCCCATGATTGACGTAGAACGCGTCTCGCCCTATGAAAATGGTGTCATTCAATTGGAAATCAACTGGTTATAATTCGTCGAACTCACGTTATTATAGTAGCACTTGTACACGGACCCTTCGGGGCTGTTCGTAATGCATAAATGTAATCAATCTGCAACTATGACTAAACTTGAAAAACAACGTAAAGAGTACCAATCTTGGGGGAAATGGTATTATCATCTGGCTCTGGACAGCCTCGGGGAGAGGAATCTTTTCAATGACAGGGATGAATACATCAACGGGATGAATGTGGTGGCCATCGGTCAGTTCCTGCACAAAGTCGGTGTTATCCAGTTCGACCTGATGAGGAATCACGGACACTTCATCGTGGCCGCTACAGGTAAAGATTGTTGCCGGTTCTTCGATTATCAACGTTACCGTCTTAATGCCCGCTTGATAAAGGATGGATTTCCGCCCTTGCCCGATAACTGGTTTTTCATGCTGCGCCCTCTTGAGACCAGGGCAGAGCTGGTCAACGCGGTATCTTATTCTGCCAGGAACTCTTACGATGCGCGTAGGGATATCTTGCCGGGAGGTTATCTATGGAGTAGTAATTACCTGATGTTCAGCGATATAAAAGAAATCATAGAGTACAAAACTGTGGGCGAGGTAGGAACTTGCGGGATGATCCGGCTTCTTGGTTCAAAAGTAAAGCTTCCGGAAACCTACAAGGTCTGCAAGTTGGGCTTCGTCCTTCCTGAGAGCTATCTGTTAAAGGCTGATGACGGAACGATGACGAAGGCCTGCAGCCTTTACAAGGATTCAAAGGACTATACTTATCGCCTGTTCCGTGATTATGAAACTTACAGGAGAGTCGCCTCCGACCTGGGAGAAACTTGGTCTCCATCCGGAAGCGATGTAGATTCTTTGATTGATAATGTTTTGAATATCAATTATGGGGCACAGAAATTAAGTGACCTTGATCCCGGGAAGAAATGTGACCTGGCGGTGGTCCTTGGAACTAAATATGGCCTTGCGCCTGAGGAGATTGCCGCGCGGCTCAATTTGTCGCCCTCAATGGTGTCTCGTTTGATTTACTCCTATAATAAACATCACAAATAATGTACTGCTTACCTGTCTAAGATTGTCGTCCGGTAACAGATTGGTGGCTGTTAGGCGAGATTATCGTCATAATCCTTCCCTCATGTCCACCTGTGGTGTCCATCAGGGGAGAAAAGGGCCGATTTCCTGACCTTTTAACCACCTAGGCCTCGTGTTGCGAGAACAAATGGGTCGGGGGGGAGAAAAAGGGAAAGGGAAAGAAAAAGGAAAGGGAAAGGAAAAGGGAACGTGAAGAATAATGGAAAGGGAAAGTGTTAAGGGTGAAGGGGGGAAGTAAGGTAAAGTAAGATAAGGTAAAGTAGGGTAAGGTAAAGTAAGGTAAGGTAAAGTAAGGTAAAGTAAGGTAGGGGAATGTAAAATAAAGGGAAGGATAGGGTCAGATGCCGTAAACGTTCGAGGATTCGGCGAGGGGAGTGTCGCCCCATTTTTGGGCAATATGGTCGAGGAGGCGGAGGACTTCGTCGGGGTCGTTCTCGGTGACGAGGCGCATGCGGGTTTCCTTGAAGTCGGGGAGGCCCTTGAAGTAGCAGCTCAGGTGGCGGCGCATCTCGTAGACGCCTACGGGGAGGCCCTTCAGGTCCACTGACAGGAGGAAATGCCTTTTCGCAAGCTCCACACGTTCCTTTATTCCTAAAGGAGGAAGTTCCTCGCCGGTCTCCAGAAGGTGCTTAATCTCTCTGAATATCCACGGATGGCCGAAGGACGCCCGGGCGACCATGATCCCGTCCACTCCGTAACGATCGAAAGCCTCCTTCGCCTTGGCGGCGGAATTGATGTCCCCGTTACCTATTATAGGAATATGCATCCTGGGATTGTTCTTGACCTCTCCGATGAGGGACCAGTCCGCCTCGCCCTTGTACATCTGGCAGCGGGTGCGCCCGTGGATGGTGAGCGCCTGGATCCCGCAGTCCTGAAGCCTCTCGGCAAGCTCCACGATGATCTTGCTCTTGTCGTCCCAGCCCAGGCGGGTCTTGACGGTGACGGGTTTCCCTACGGCCTCGACGATGCGCCTGGTGATCATGACCATCTTGTCTGGCTCCTTCATCATCCCCGAGCCGGCCCCACGGGCGGCGATCTTGCTGACCGGACAGCCGAAATTGATGTCGATAAGGTCACAGCCGTGTCCACCTACGATCTCCTCAGCGTGGTCGGCCATCCTGGCAGCTTCGACCATGGCGTCGGGATCGCTTCCGTAGATCTGGATGCCTATCGGGGCCTCCTCGTCGGAAGTCTTCAGCTTGGCGTAGGCTTTTTTCGCATCGCGGATCAGTCCTTCGGCCGGGATGAACTCGGTGTAGACCATGTCGGCACCCTGTTCACGACAGATCCCCCTGAAGGATGCGTCAGTCACGTCCTCCATCGGTGCCAGCAGCACTGGCCTTTCACCAAGATCTATGTTGCCGATTCGCATATTCAATTCAAGGGTTGTCAGATTCTTCGCTTCGCTCAGAATGACAACACTTGTCATTCTGAGGCACGAAGTGCCGAAGAATCTCCTGCAAAATTACTATTTTTGTGTGATAAATAAGGAAAACGATGAGAGAGATCAAGACAATAGGCATCCTCACCTCAGGCGGAGACGCCCCCGGAATGAACGCAGCCATCAGGGCCATCACGAGGTCCGCAATCTTCAACGGCTGGAAGGTCTACGGAATCTACCGCGGCTACGAAGGCCTTATCGGCGGCGATTTCAAGGAACTCACCACCGAAAGCGTCAGCAACACGATCCAGAAGGGCGGCACCATCCTCAAGACTGCCCGAAGCAAGGAATTCATGACCCCGGAAGGCCGTTCCAAGGCTTACGAGAACCTCCAGAAGTTCGGAGTGGACGCCCTTATCGTCATCGGCGGCAACGGTTCCCTTTCCGGAGCCCAGGATTTCGCAAAGGAACATGACATCCCCGTCATCGGTCTCCCAGGCACCATCGACAACGATCTCTACGGCACCGACAGTACCATCGGCTATGACACCGCGCTCAACACCATCGTCGAGTGCGTGGACAAGATCAGGGACACCGCCAACTCGCACGACCGTATATTCTTTATAGAGGTAATGGGCCGCGACGCCGGTTTCCTCGCCCAGAATTCAGCCATCGCCGCCGGAGCTGAAGCCGCTATCATCCCTGAGGACCAGACGGACATCGACCAGCTGGAGCAGTTCATCGCCCACGGCTGCCGCAAGAGCAAGAACAGTTCCATCGTCATAGTCTCCGAGAGCAAGAAGGACGGTGGTGCGATGCACTATGCCGAAAGGGTCAAGAAGGAGTACCCTGAATATGATGTCAGGGTGACGATCCTCGGCCACCTGCAGAGGGGAGGCAGCCCGTCGGCCCATGACAGGATCCTTGCCAGCCGCCTGGGCTATGCATCCATCCAGGCGCTTCTGGAAGGCCAGAGGAATGTGATGGTCGGAATCTCCAACGACAAGATAGTCTACGTGCCGATCAACCAGGCCGTCAAAAAGAACAAGCCGATCGACAAGGAACTGATTGACGTGCTGGCCGTTCTTTCGATATAGGAAGATTTCGTTTGATTAAATCAAAAATATTTGCTACCTTTGCGACCCCTATAATGTGTAGGGATCGCAATTATTTTATGTTAAACCATTAAAGATCAAGACAGTGGACACACTTAGCTACAAAACAGTCTCCCTGAACAAGGCAACTGTAAAGAAAGAGTGGGTCGTCATCGATGCCACGGATCTTCCGCTTGGCCGTCTTGCTTCCAGGGTTGCTCTTGTCCTCCGTGGCAAGACCAAGCCGGGATACACCCCCCACGTGGATTGCGGTGACAACGTCATCGTCATCAACGCTGAGAAGGTGGCCCTCAAGGGCGACAAGATGGACAATCGCGTGTACGTTCGCTACACCGGTTACCCGGGTGGCCAGCGCTTCACTACGCCTAAGGAAATCCTTGCAAAGAGACCCGCTGAACTCGTGAGGAGGTCCGTCAAAGGAATGCTCCCCAAGACCCGTCTTGGTGACAAGCTCATCGGCAATCTGCATGTCTATGCAGGTCCCGAGCATCCTCATCAGGCGCAGAATCCCAGAGAAATTAAGTTGAACGAAATCTAACAGAGCAAATGGAACAGAAAAACGCCCTTGGAAGACGTAAATCAGCCGTCGCTCGTGTTTACCTTTCGGCCGGTGCTGGCAACATCACGATCAATGACCGTCCCCTCGAAGATTACTTCAAGAGCGGATCTCTCCAGTACATCGTGAACCAGCCTTTCGCCGTCACCAAGACTGAAGGTCAGTTTGACGTGAAGGTGAATGTCGTCGGAGGTGGTACCAAAGGCCAGGCCGAGGCTATCAGGCTCGGAATCTCCCGCGCCTTGAGCGATCTCGACAGAGAGGCTTACCGTCCCGCTCTCAAGGCCGAAGGTTTCCTCACCCGCGATTCCCGCGAGGTCGAAAGGAAGAAGCCCGGTCAGCCGAGCGCACGTGCCCGCTTCCAGTTCAGCAAGCGTTAGTTTGCTGCAGCCGGAACGCTGTTTTTACGTTTTTGCACAGTCCGGTGCAACCAATCCAGCCCTTTATTGGCAGGATGCCGAGACTGCGGAAAATCCCGGAGACTGGCTTTTCTCCATTACTGCCGGGATTGAAGTAAAGAGTTATCAAACAGAAAAAAGTTAAACAAAATGCCACGCACAAATTTCCAAGAACTTCTTGATGCAGGCGTACATTTCGGCCACCTGGCCAGGAAATGGAATCCCAAGATGGCACCTTACATCTTCGACCAGAAGAACGGGATCCACATCATCGACCTGCACAAGACCATCGTCAAGATAGACGAGGCTGCCGATGCAATGAAAGAGCTTGCGCGCTCAGGCCGCAAGATTCTCTTCGTCGCCACCAAGAAACAGGCGAAGGAGATCGTTGCTGAGAAGGCAACGGCAGTCAACATGCCATCGATAACCGAGCGCTGGGCCGGCGGTATGCTTACCAACTTCCCGACCATCCGCAAGGCTGTCAAGAAGATGAACACCATCGACAAGATGAAGGAAGACGGAACATTCGAGAAGCTCGCCAAGAGGGAGCGTCTGCAGATCAACCGTCAGAGGGAGAAGCTCGAGAAGAACCTCGGTTCCATCAGGGACATGAGCCGTCTTCCCTCCGCCCTCTTCGTCGTCGACATCCAGAAGGAAGCCAACGCTGTCAAGGAGGCCAACCGTCTTAACATTCCGGTATTCGCAATGGTTGACACTTGTTGCGATCCCACCCCTATTGATTATGTGATACCGGCCAATGATGACGCCACCAAGTCCATTGAGCTCGTCATGAACATCCTCTGCCAGGCCATCGAAGAAGGTCTCTCCGAGAGGAAGCTCGAGAAGGACAAGGAAGCTGCCGATGAGACCGCTGAAGGCGAGGCCCTCGCAAATCCTACTGGCAAGAAGCTTCGCGCCCGCAGGGGAGCAAAGCCCGTCGAGGTAGCTGAGGCTGCCGAGGCCGCTGAGCCCGTCGAAGCACCTGCCTCAGAAGAACCCAAGGCTGAATAATTTTAAACAGAACGACTTATGGCTATTACTGCACAAGACGTAATGAAACTGCGCAAGATGACATCCGCAGGCATGATGGATTGCAAGAACGCCCTCAATGAGGCTAACGGCAATTTCGAAGAGGCTGTGAAGATCATCCGCGAGAAGGGTAAGCTCGTGGCCGCCAAGAGGGCTGACCGTGAGACTTCCGAAGGAGCTGTGCTCGTACGCACCAATGGTGACAAGGCCATCATCGTATGCCTTGGTTGCGAGACCGACTTCGTTTCCGCTACTCCTGATTTCAAGGCTCTTGCTGCTGAGATCGCTGACGCTGCCATCGCCGCTTTCCCGGCCGACGCAGAGGCTCTCAAGGCTTGCAAGTGCTCCAACGGCCACACCGTTGAGGAGGAGATTTCCGCCCAGACCGGCAAGACCGGTGAGAAGCATGTCCTTGCTTACTATGCAGCAGTTGAGGCTCCCTATGTGGCCCAGTACATCCATTTCAATGGAAAGCTTGGCGCCATCGTCGCTTTCAACAAGCCCGTTCCCGAGGATCTCGGCAGGGCCGTTGCCCAGCAGGTCACTGCAATGAACCCGGTCTCCGTTTCCGAGAATGACTGCCCTAAGGAGGTCATCGAAAACGAGCGTGCCGTCGCCATCCAGAAGACCAAGGACGAGCAGGTCCAGAAGGCTGTTGACGCTACCCTTAAGAAGGTCGGCATCAATCCTGCCCACGTTGACAGCGAGGATCACATTGAGTCCAACACCGCCAAGGGTTGGATTACTCCCGAGCAGGCTGCACAGGCCCGCGAGATCATCGCCAAGGTCGGCGCTGAGAAGGCTGCAAACCTTCCTGAGCAGATGATCCAGAACATCGCCAACGGCCGTATCCAGAAGTTCCTCAAGGAGAACACCCTTGAGAACCAGGATTTCGTCCAGTCCGACGAGAAGGTCTCCGTCGCTGCTTACATCAAGTCTGTCGATCCCGAGGCCAAGGTTCTGAGCTTCCGCCGTTATTCCCGTAACGACTAGGAAACGTCCTACGTTATAGAAGGGGCTGACCAAAAAGATTCTTCGGCAGGTTTTTCCTGCCTCAGAATGACACACAACTGTCATTGACACTCAACTGTCATTCTGAACGATGTGGAGAATCTTTTTGGTCAGTCTCTTTTATAATACAGTCCATAAAAAACGCCGCGTACATCCCTGCAAGCGGCGTTTCAATTCTAACCTAAAACTTAACCTATGAAAAAACTATTCAATGAATTATTCATGCAAAATTAATGCCATGAATAGTTTCTTTAGAATTATTCTATTCTTCTTTCAGGCTGACTTTGATGATCTTAACCGGCATGACGGGTTTGTCCCTGTTGTCGGTGGCAACCTGTGCGATCCTGTCGATGATGTCGAATCCCTTGATGGTCTCGCCGTAGACGGTGTAGGCTCCGTCGAGCTGGGCGCAGGCCTTCTCGTCCTGTACGATGTAGAACTGCGATCCTGAGGATTCCTTCATCGGGTTGGCTACGTCGCCGCGTCTTGCTGCAGCGAGGGCTCCCTTCTTGTGTTTGTACTCAGGGATGAATTCAGCGGGAATGGTGTAGCCCGGTCCGCCCTGGCCGTATTTTGCGACTGCTGCGGCTGAAGTGTCACGAGTGTAGGGATCTCCGCCCTGGATCATGAAACCGTTGATGACCCTGTGGAAGAGGAGGCCGTTGTAGTAGCCCGTCAGTGCGAGTTTCTCGAAATTGTCCCTGTGCTTGGGAGTCTTGCTGTAGAGTTTGACAGTGATCGTGCCGAGGTTGGTCACGATGTCGAACACCGGTTCTTCAGGAAGATTTGCCATTTTTTCCATTGCTGACTTTTCTTTGGCGGCTTGCTCTGCGGCTGCTATCGAATCGAGCCTTGCCTGTTCTGCCTGTGCAGCGGCTTCAGCCTTCTTGGATGAGTTGCCGCAGCCGAATGCCAGAACGGCGGCTGCCGCCAGCGTGATACCGAAAACTAGATTTTTCATATTCATTGAATTAGAATTTGCGATAGTTGTAGCCGAGGATGTCGTAGATCTTGAAGGACTCGGCCCTCATGGAAGAGGAGAACCTGTCGAAGTTCTTGTCGGTGGACTTGCACCACTGGATCTCGGAGAGGGCGGCCATCCTGGGAAGGAGCATGTACTCAAGGTACTCGGGAGTGGCGATGTACTCCGTCCAGAGGTTCGCCTGGACTCCGAGGATGTGCTTCTGCTGGGAGGCGTCGAGGCCGTCGAAAGGCTCGTAGCCGTAGACCTTCTCGATAGGGAGGTTGCCGCCGATGGCAAGGGGTTCCTTCTCCTTGTCCTCGCTCTGGTAGTAGTCGAAGTAGCAGTAGGTGTTAGGGGTCATGATGACGTCGAATCCCATGCCGGAGGCCTGAACTCCGCCCTTGACGCCTCTCCATGACATGACGGTCGCTCCGGGAGCGAGCTCTCCTTCGAGGATCTCGTCCCAGCCGATGATCTTGCGGCCCTTGTCGTTGAGCATCTTCTGGACGCGTGCGGTGACATAGCTCTGGAGGTACTGCTCTGCGGTGTGCTTTTCGTCAGCCTTGATGCCGAGAGCCTTGATCCTGGCCTGGCAGTCGGGGCACTTCTCCCACTCTGTCTTGGGGCATTCGTCTCCTCCGATGTGAATATATTCGGAAGGGAAGATCTCAAGAAGCTCTGTGAATACGTCCTCGAGGAAGGTGAACATGGTCTCCTTGCCGGGGCAGAGCACCTGGTCGGAGATTCCCCACTTGGTCCAGACCTCGTAGGGACCGCCGGTGCAGCCAAGCTCAGGATAGGCCGCGAGGGCTCCGAGCATGTGGCCGGGAAGGTCGATTTCGGGGATGACGGTGATTCCGAGGGAAGCGGCATAGGCCACGACCTCCTTGAGCTGCTCCTGGGTGTAGTAGCCGCCGTAACGGACTCCGTCGTTGGAGTTGAAGTCCTTGCCGATCATGGTGCCGTTCCTGAATGCACCGACCTCGGTGAGGCGGGGATATTTCTTTATCTCAATCCTCCAGCCCTGGTCCTCGGTGAGATGCCAGTGGAAGCGGTTGAGCTTGTAGACGGCCATTATGTCGAGGTACTTCTTTACCTCTTCGACGCTGAAGAAATGCCTTGCGCAGTCGAGGTGCATGCCCCTGTAGGCGAACCTGGGCTTGTCCTTGATCGAGACGCAGGGGAAGAGGAACTTCTGGGCAGGGTCGATCTTCTCGCTGAATATTGCCGGATCAGTGAGCTGCTTGAGGGTCTGGATGGCGTAGAGGAAGCCGTTGTAGGCGGAAGCCTTGACTACACAGTTCTTCTTGGTGATGTCGATGGAATATTCCTCATCTCCCATGGAGGAGTCCTTGAGGAAGAAAAAACCTTTGGCCTTTTCCAGGTCTAGGGACTTCTTGAGGCCGACCGGGGTCGCGAAGGAATTGGTCCTGCCGCTCACGAAGGTGATCCTGTCGGCGAGTCCGCGGATCAGGGACATGCTCTTGGAGTCGATGTCGAGGTCACAGTTGAAGATCGCGCCCGTACCCTTGAAAGTGCCGGAACCGATCTCTACGCTCTGGGGATAGGGGATGACGTTGATCGCAGTCTCGGTCTTCTTGGCCGAGAGGGCCGCCGGGATGAGGAGGCTCACCAGGGCGAAGATTCTGAAGAACTTTTTCATTTATTGTCTGATGTTTCGTGCTATGATTGACAAGGCAATTTACAAAAAACCTAGTAGATGAGCAAACCTAGCAGTCCGCCTGCAATTATGATCGGGATGGGCCCTACCTTGAAGACAAACGAGGCAACCACAGCAGCGGCGAAAAGCACCCAGCTGATCCAGTCGGAGAAATTCTCCTTGACTACATTGATCCCAGGCATTGAAGCCGACCAGTCCACCTTGAACATGAGGATGAGGGCTGCGGCTCCGATCAGTCCGACAACGGCCGGCCTGAGCCAGCCCATCACTCCTTCGAAAATCCGGTTGCCCTTGAATTTCGTGTAGAAACGGACTATCGTAAGGACTATCAGGAAGGAGGGGAGTACCACGGCAAAGGTGGCAGTCAGGGATCCCAGGATCCCTACCAGGTGGCTTGCTCCGGCCTGATGCAGGACCTCGTAGCCTACGTAGGTGGCGCAGTTGATGCCGACGGGACCTGGAGTCATCTGGGAGATGGCTACGATGTCGGTGAAAGCGCTCTCTGTCAGCCAGGAATGGCTCACCACTACCTGGGTCTGGATGAGGGAAAGCATCGCGTAACCTCCTCCGAAAGTGAAAAGGCCGATTATGAAGAACACCCAGAAGAGCTGGAGGAATAGGACCGGATCAGCCATTGCGCGACCTCCTTTCTTTTATGAGGGTGAAGCAGAGTGCCAGGACGATCAGCACCAGCAGGATGTAGATCGGAGAGAAGTTCATGAAGGCGACCAGGAACAGCACCAGGAAACTGATGCACCAGGCCCACCAGGTCTTGTTGCCCTTGCGCGCCATGTTGATCATGGGCACGGCGATCAGCGAGACCACCACAGGGCGGATGCCTTTGAATATGCGGACGACCACCGGGTTGTCCTGGTAGCCGGTGAACAGCATTGCGATAAGAAGGATGATGAGGAAGGAGGGGAGCACCGAGCCCAGGGTGGCGGCCAGGCTTCCCTTGAAGCCGCGCATCTTGTAGCCCGCGAAGATCGACATGTTGACCGCCAGCACGCCCGGAGCGCTCTGGGCCAGGGCGATGATGTCGGGCAGTTCCTCGTCGGAGAGCCAGCCTCTCTTGACCAGTTCCTCCCTGATCAGGGGGATCATGGCATAGCCTCCTCCGATCGTGAAGGATCCGATCTTTGCAAACACCCAGAATATGTTCCAGAGGGAGACCATCTCTAGCCTTTGACCATGGCGGAGACGGTTTCGCTGCCGGTCTTGCCGTCAGCGCCGTGGGACGAAGAGTGGAATTCGCCAAGGCCTGCAGAACTCTCAAGCTTGCCGATATTCCCGGGCCTTACACCCGATCCGGCCATTATGACGATCCTGCCGTCAGCGCGGTCCACGAGTTCCTTGAGCATCGCTTCTCCGTCATTGACATTTGTGGCGTGGCCGGCAGTGAGAAGACGGTCGCAACCGAGGGAAATGATGTCTTCCAGGGCTTTCATAGGGTCATTGCATTCGTCGAAGGCGCGGTGGAAGGTGACGCTCAGGCCTTCAGCGGCCTTCATCATCTTATTCATGGCTTCCATGTCCACGGATCCGTCGGGCTTGAGGGCGCCGATCACCACTCCGTTGACTCCGAGGTCCTTGCATATCCCGATCGATCCGGCCATCTCTTCGATTTCCTCTTCCGAATAGACGAAATCTCCTCCGCGGGCGCGGATCAGAACGTTGACGGGGATGGCCACTTCAGATAGCACTTTGGCTATGTTGTCCTTGCTTGGAGTTACTCCTCCGCAGGGCAGGTCTTCGCAGAGTTCGATCCTTCCGGCTCCTCCTGCCTGGGCTTCCAAAGCCTCTCCGCAGTCGGTGCAGCAGCATTCCAGGAACCTTCCGGTAGTGCCGATGCCTTCGAGTTCGAGCAGAAGCTCCGGACGGCAGATGTCCGCCATCAGGAAATGCATCGGGACTCCCTCCCAATGCTCTCCGAGGGTACTCACTATCGCTTCGACATCTTCTTCATGCTTGATGTACACCCTGATGGCTTCGAAGCGGAAGCGCGGACATCCCGGGAATATGTTTCCGGGAGCCACGAGATGCTCCATCACGTCGATGGCCGCTTCGCTCTGGAGGCGGGCGTCGGTCGAGATTTCGCTGTTTTCACCCTTGATTGCCGCCGTACCCGAAACCAGCACCGTGCTGTCCAGAAGCCTGGCCCTTTCGAATTTAGGAGTGGTCCTGACAGTCTCCTTGCCTTCCCTGAGGACTTTGTTTGAATACTTATGTGCGGGTACCTGGATAGGATTGTCGATGGGTTTGCTTATTCCTGCGCAACCTTTCACGGCATAGACCGAGACCGTAACCCCTCCTTCGGAGCATCCGATGCCGGTTGCCGCGGGGTAGCCGCCCTTCCAGTCGCCGCTGGAGTAGAAGGATGAGCGCGCATCGTTGAACATCTGGTAGTTCTGGACTCCGTCACTAGTTTTAGTGATGTCCTGGATGTAATTCCACTGGCGGACTATGTCGGTGACGATGAAGCCTTCGCCTTCAAGGATTCCGCTCAGTCTTCCGAAAACCTTTCCTGCCTGGACGGCCGTGTCGCCGTCGTAGGGGAAGTGGATTCCTTTGGTGATCAGTTCGGCTCCTTCCTGGCCGCGGATGACAAGATAATCCTCGTTGAACTCGACGGTCCCGTCTCCCCGAAGGTAGAGCACTTCTGCCGTCAGGGTGGCGCCGACAGGCTTCTGGGCAACGCAGGTGACCATCGGAGTCAGTTTTCCGAAGTACTCCCTGCAGCAAGAGACCATGGCTGCTTCTCCCTCAAGGTAGCCCTCCTTTCCTCCTGCTTCGAAGAAAAAGATGATCCCGAGGATCAGGTGATCCTTGCCCAATCTGGACAGGATGTCCAGGCACCGGGACTCGATGCTCCCTTGTTTGTTCGTGGTGATTATCTTGAGATACTTGTCAGTTGTCATCAGGATTGACTTTACGTTAAATCATACAAAGTTCGTCAAAATTCCGCTATTCTGAAAATACCTATAAATAGTGATTGGCTCGAAATGATAGAATAACTAATTTTGCGTGATGAAATTGTCTGACCTGAATACAGGAGGAACCGGCGTCATTGTCAAGGTTGGCGGCCACGGAAATTTCCGGAAGAGGCTCATCGAGATGGGCTTCATACCCGGGAAAAAGGTCAGCGCCATCCTCAATGCTCCCCTCAAGGACCCTATCGAGTACGAAATCATGGGTTACAAGGTGTCGTTGAGGCGTGACGAGGCTTCCCTCATCGAGATCTGTTCAGAGGAAGACTACAATTCCGAAAAGAACGGCACCGTCAGGGTGGCGCTCGTCGGCAATCCCAACTGCGGCAAGACATCCCTTTTCAACCTGGCCTCCGGGAGCCACGAGCATGTAGGCAACTACAGCGGAGTGACCGTGGATGCCAAGGAAGGGCATTTCACCTACAAGGGCCGCAAACTTATCTTCGTCGATCTTCCAGGAACATATTCCCTGTCCGCCTTCTCTCCTGAAGAGCGCTATGTCCGAGAGAACCTTGTCGAGAAGACTCCCGACGTGGTGATCAATGTAGTAGACGCTTCCAACCTCGAGCGCAATCTCTACCTCACCACCCAGGTCAAGGACATGAACCTCAAGGTCGTGATGGCCTTGAACATGTACGACGAGCTCAAGAAGAGGGGAGACCGGATCGACACCAAGTGGCTCGGACATCTGATGGGTATGCCCGTCTGCCCGACCGTCTGCAGGACGGGGGAGGGTGTCGACCAGCTTTTGGACACCGTCCTGGAAGTGGCCGACAATGAAGGTCCGGGAGAACCGGTCTCCGCCGACAAAATAGCCTCCGGAGAGGATTCAGAGGACATCGAGAGGCGCTACCAGTTCATCCACGATGTGCTCTCCAGGACCTATGTCCGCCACATCGAACCTGTCGGGGACAAGTCATGGACGGAGAGGATCGACTCTGTGGTCACCAACAAATGGGCGGCATTCCCGATATTCCTTGTCGTCCTCTACCTTATCTTCCAGGCTACTTTCACCCTCGGCGACTACCCGATGAACTGGATCGACTGGCTCGTCGGCAAGTTCGGGGACTTCGTGGCAGCCTTCATGAAGGAGGGCTGGCTGAAGGACGTCCTCGTGGACGGAGTCATCGCAGGAGTCGGCAGCGTGCTGGTCTTCCTGCCCAACATATTGATTCTTTATTTCTTCCTGTCCATCATGGAGGACACAGGCTACATGGCCCGCGCCGCCTTCATCATGGACAAGCTGATGCATAGGATAGGCCTGCACGGCAAGTCATTCATCCCCATGGTCATGGGATTCGGATGCAACGTGCCGGCCATCATGGCAACCAGGGCAATTGAAAGTCGTAAGAGCCGGCTTATCACCATAGCCATAATTCCTTTCATGTCGTGTGCCGGCCGGCTCCCGATTTTCGTCCTCCTGGCAGGTGCCTTCTTCCCTGGCCATTCCGCCCTCGCCCTTCTGGGAATATATTTCCTGGGCGTCCTGCTCGCCATCTTTTCTGCAATGATCCTGAGCCGTTTCGTCAAGGAAGACGATCTTCCTTTCGTCATGGAGCTCCCTCCTTACCGCGTCCCTACCGGGAAGGCGCTCTGGAGGCACACATGGGAGAAAGGCAAGCAGTACCTCGAGAAGATGGCAACCACGATCCTCATCGGATCCGTCGTCATCTGGTGCCTGGGTTACTTCCCGCGTTCAGGACGTGAGGTCGAGTACCAGCAGGAACATTCCTACATCGGACAGATCGGCAAGGCAGTTGCTCCGGCCCTCGATCCTTTGGGATTCAACTGGAAGATGGACATCAGCCTCCTCTCCGGAGTAGTCGCCAAGGAACTTGTCGTCAGCACCCTCGGAGTCATGTACGCCTCAGACGCTACGGTCGACGAGGACAACACCCAGCTCCAGTCTGCCCTTACCTCGTCCGTGAGCCTTCCTGCGGCTGTCGCGTTCATGCTGTTCATCCTTCTGTACTTCCCTTGCATAGCCACCTTCGTGGCCATCAAGAACGAGACAGGAAAGTGGCGATGGGCGATCGCGATCTGCGCCTACACGATGGTGGTGGCATGGCTTTGTGCCTATGTCGGCTTCCACATTACGGCATTGCTGATTTAATTTAGTATCTTTACCCCCATGAAAGATATCTTCACACCTGACATGCGATTGTCGGACATGATCGACATGAACTACAGCCTGATGCAGGTCATCTCACGCATGGGGATGGGCCTGGGCCTTGCAGGCATGTCTGCAGGGGAGGCCTGCCGCCAGTGCGGCCTGGACACGCACACCTTTATGCTTGTCTGCAACGTCTACTCTTTCCCTGAATATGTCCCCTCCCAGGAGGACATAGCAGCTGTGGACATCTCCGACATCGTAAGGTACCTGCGCGGTTCCCATGCCTATTATACCGGCCGTGCCCTTAGCAATCTGGAATCTTCTTTCAACTGCCTTCTCGAACCATGCGGTGATGGCAGGAAGGCTGCCATCATGAAGTTCTTCGTGGACTACAAGTCCGAGCTGGAGAAGCATTTCGCCCGCGAGGAGAACGAGGTCTTCCCCTACATCGAAGCCCTGCAGAATGGAAGAAGGCCGGAAGGTTATTCCATAGACCAGTTCGAGGAGCACCACGAAAGCGTGGACGAGAAGCTCGAAGACATGAAGAACATCGTGATGAAGTACCTACCTTCCGAGTGTGATTCCCAGATGAGGATGTGGGTGCTGGTGTCTGTCTACGGTCTGAGGGACGATCTCAGGCGTCACACCTACGTGGAAGACAACATCCTTGTGCCGGCCGTACGAAACCTTGAGAACGATGGAGAATAGGAAGTCAGTAGCCTTGATAGTACCCTCCGACATTGTCGCCAGGGGGCTTGGAAGCATCCTGGAAGAATCAGGTGAATTCCATGTCGAGGAGGTCTTCCATGATTTCTCCAAGGCGGCCGAATCCAGACTCAGGGGGCTTGATCCGGATGTGGTGGTCATCGACCCGGTCGTCCTTGACTTCAAGAGCCGCCGTGAAGGCAGGAACATGCTCCTGGACATCTGTGATTCGATAGTCATAGCCCTGGACGGCCCGGGAGTGACTGAAGATGTCCTGAAACTCTACGATGGTTCCGTCTCGCTCTACGACCGCCAGGCGGATCTCGTCCGCAAACTCCACGGGGCCCTGGACACGAAGCAGCCTGAGGCCGTCTCTGACGGTGGTGAACTCTCCGCAAGGGAAAAGGAGATCCTGGTCTGCGTGGCCAAGGGAATGCTCAACAAGGAGATCGCCGACAAGCTCAACCTTTCGATCTACACGGTCATCACCCATCGTAAGAACATAACCCGCAAGACTGGCATCAAGACCGTGGCCGGCCTGACGGTCTATGCTCTCCTGAACAATCTTATCGACATGAATTCCCTATAGCAGGATCTCTGCTACCACGGGATAATGGTCAGAGTACTTCAACCGGGGAATCCGGTTTGAAGCAGCCTTGAAGTGGCTGGGGTAGAGGATGTAGTCTATCCTGATGAATGGCCACAGGGCTGAATATGTGGCCCCGAATCCTTTCCCTGCTTCTACGAAGGTGTCCTTCCTGCCCTTCATGAGCCTGAAGTAGGTGTAGGAGATCGGGTTGTCGTTGAAGTCTCCTGCCACGATAGCCTCCACAGGGCATTCTTCGATGTCCGACATCACCTGGTCGACCTGCACGGGCCTCCTGGTGATGGAGCGTTTCATCTTTTCCTCAGTGTCACGCACGAGGGTGCTGTCCCGGTTCCAAGATTTCACAAGGTTGGCCAGGGAGATGTTGTAGCTTTCGAAATGGCAGTTGTAGACCCTCAGGGCCTTGTCGCCGATCTTGAGGTCGGTGTAGATGGCCAGGTTGGAGCTTTTTTCGAACTGGAGCCTGCCCTTGCCGGTGATAGGGTAGCGGCTCAGGGTGACGTTGCCGTAGGCTCCTTCCTTGTTGATGAACATGAAGTAACCTGACTGGTAGTCAGGGAAGTGGTCCTTGATGAACTTGCCGACGTTATATTCCCCGTCAAGGTCGACTTCCTGGAGGCAGACGATGTCGGCGTCGGTCTCCCTGATGAACCTTACAACCGAATCCATGCAGGCCTTCCGGCCGTTCTCCCCCTTTAAGGAGGCTTTGCTCCCTAGCATGAAGTGTCCGACGTTGTAGGAAACCATCTTGACTGCGGTCTCATCTGTCTTTTCATCAGCCCCGGAAGAGAATTGGAAGTACCTTCCTATGAATATGGTTGCGGGCAGGAGGGCTAGGAGAGGGATCAGGAACGACCTGGATTTCCGCTTGAGGGCCCAGAAGAGGAAGAGGACGTTGAGCAGGACGACAGGGATGAACAAGAGTCCCAGGATGGTCATGTACCAGGCTTTCGCCGGATTGACCACCATGGAGGAATAGGTCAGGAACAGCAGGAATGCCGCCAGCAGCATCAGAGTCCTTACAGTGATGCCTACGGTCCTGTCATGTCTTTTCCTGCCCATGGTCACAGGCCCCTATCTTTTCCAGAGTTTCCCGGATTTCTTCCACCAGAAGATCAGCAGGAAGCCGAACAGGGCTCCGCCGAGGTGGGCGAAATGGGCGACGCCGTCCATCGTTCCGGTGATGCCGGTGAAAAGTTCGATCCCCATGAAGATCAAGACGAACCATTTGGCCTTGAGGGTCACCGGAGGGAAGACCAGTGTCCAGAGGTCGTTGGGGTAGAGCATGGCGTAGCCGATCTGGATGCCATAGATGGCACCCGAGGCTCCGAGGGTCGGAGTCCTGAGGATGTCGATGTAGGCCTGGGTGAACTGGGCTCCTTCGGTGAGGACCGACTGAGCCTGGATCCCCTGCACGAGGAAGTGGACCAGGAGGGCGCCGAGGCCGGTCACGAAGTAGAAGAGCACGAATTTCTTCGACCCGATGGTCCTTTCAAGGGCTGATCCGAACATCAGGAGGCACCACATGTTCACGAATATGTGCATGAAATTGCCGTGCATGAACATGTAGGTCACAGGCTGCCACCAATGGAAGAACGGGGATTTTGGATAGAAGACCGCGAAGGTCTCTATCATGAAGTTCTTGTTGATGAGGGTGGCGATGAACATCAGGACATTGACCAGGAATATGTTCCTTGTCGCCTCCGGGATGTTGCCCAGGATCCGGCCCATCATGCCGCCTGAATTGTTGTCGTAGCCGTAGTATTGCGCCATAAAAGTATCGTCAAAACAGTTTCTCCACCTGGGAGAGGTTCATTATTGCCATTATTCTTTTTCCGTTGCTGGTAAGCTCGGGATTGCCGCCCGACAAGAGGGTGTCCAGAAGGAGCCTGGCTTCCGCCGGGGATGACATCGGATTGGAAGAAGATGCTCCCAGCAGGGCGATCTTCTCAGCCATGGCGGATTCCATGACACCGGGAAGGGAAGCGCTGTCGTCGGAAAGGATCAGGATAAGGTTCTGGACCATCGTCTGCACCTTGCCGGCCTCACCTGAGAAGCCTTCCGGGACTCCGTTGACCACCACAGTGTCGTTGCCTAGGGAGGAGATGTCGAATCCCAGCGAAGAAAGGAGCCCGGCCTTTTCTTCGAGCAGCATCCTTTCATTGACTCCGACCTGGACCTTTACGGGGAACATGTTGGCCTGGGTGACATGGCCGTTCTTGTTGAGGGCCGCAAGGGCACGGTCGTAGAGGATCCTTTCCCTGGCCCTTCTGACATTCACCACCATCAGGCCTTCCTTGACAGGGGCCACTATGAAGCGGCCGTCCAGGATGATGGTCTGGCTCACAGGCACCGTCCTGTCCTCGAAGAGTTTGCCGTAGTCCTCGTGCCTCTCGACGTACCTGTTTGTTTCCCAGCCGGACGGTCCCTTTGCATTTCCTTCTTCGAAAAGAGGTTCAAAAGGATTGTAGTCCGGATCGATAGGCACAGAAGGGGCGGTCTCGGGCTTATATTCAGAGAAATGGCTCCCGAGGACAGGCATGTCGTTGGCTTCCGGATTTGAAAAATCGATTGCGCCGGCGAAGGAATTCTTCCCGAGGGTCTCCTTGACCGCGGCGTAGATTACCTGGAAGACGAAGCTTTCGTCCTCGAATTTCACTTCCGACTTGGTCGGGCTGATGTTGACGTCCACTGACCCCGGGTCGGTCTCGAGGTAGATGAAATAAGCCGGGGTGACTCCGTCCGGGATCAGGCCCTCGTAGGCCTTCATCACCGCCTTGTGTAGGTAGGGACTGCGGAAATAGCGTCCGTTGACGAAGAAGTATTGGTTGCCAAGGGTCTTCCTGGCCGTGTCGGGACGGCCGGCGAAGCCTCGTACCGAGATCACCGAAGTGTCTGCCGTGACGTCGACCAGGTCGCCTGCCACTGAAGGGCCCATAAGGTCCATTATCCTGTACTTCAGGGATTTGGCCGGTTTTAGGACATAGATTTCCTTCCCGTTGTGGATGAGGGTGAAGCCGATCTCGGGCCTTGTCAGCGCGACCCTACAGAACTCTTCCACGATGTGCCTGAACTCTACGTTGTCGGACTTGAGGAACTTCCTCCTTGCGGGGATGTTGTAGAAAAGGTTCCTGACGGAAATGTTGGTTCCCTTCGGGGCAGATACTTCCGTCGTTGAGAGATGCTTGGAGGCCGCGAACTCGACCTGGCAGCCGGTTTCGCCGTCCTCGGTCCTCGTCCTCAGTGTAACCTCGGCCACTGCTGCAATCGATGCCAGGGCTTCTCCGCGGAAACCGAAAGTCTGGATGTCCTGAAGGTCCTCAGCTGTGGCTATCTTAGATGTTGCATGCCTTTCGAAACAGAGCACGGCATCGTCCGGAGTCATTCCGCAGCCGTTGTCGATCACCTGGATGAGTGTCCTTCCGGAGTCGCCTATCACGACCGAAACTTCCGTCGCACCTGCATCCACTGAGTTTTCCACAAGTTCCTTAACCACCGAAGCAGGCCTTCCTACGACCTCTCCGGCGGCTATCATGTTGGCTATGTTGCCTGGCAGTATCCTCAGAACCATCCTACAGCAACAGATAGAATTTGCAGAGGTAGATCATGACCACGGCCAGAAGGATAAGTCCCACTATGCCGATGATCTTCTGGGCTGCGGTCGCACCGCTGTCCCTTTGAGCGTAATTACCGTCACGCCAGGCACCGCGGATGTAGGAACCGGCCTTGTAGTCACCGGATTCCTTCTCCTTTTCTTTCTCGGCATCGAGCCTGCCGTCGACCTTTCCGAACACCTGACGGCGCTCTTCTTCGTCCTTGTCGTAGTAAATCGGCCTGTAGTTGAACTTCCTGTGTTCCTGCTGGCCTGGAAATGTGAAAAAGCCCATGGCGAGTCCTGTTTACGTGAAATACAAATATAAATAAAAATTGTTAAATTAGTGGCTCAACCAAGAATCAGCATCAAGATGAAGCATTACGGACTTCTGGCCGCCTTTGCGGCAGCGGCAATCATTGCAGGTGGATGTTCCTCCGCCGGCACCGTTGAGGACTTTTCAAGCTACGTCAACGTCAAGATAGGATCCGGCGGTCACGGGCACGTGTTCGTGGGCGCGAGCGTTCCCTTCGGAGCCGTACAGCTCGGTCCTACCAGTATTCCTCAGTCATGGGATTGGTGTTCAGGCTATCATGACAGCGATTCAACTGTCATAGGCTTCTCCCACACCCACTTGAGCGGAACCGGGATCGGGGACCTGTTCGACATCACCCTTATGCCTGTGACAGGCACAGTCAAATATGCCCGTGGAAAAGAAGACGATCTTGCTTCAGGACTGTGGTCCTATGCCGACAGGACCAGGGAAGTAGCCCGTCCCGGCTTCTACAGCGTCCCTCTTGAGCGCTACGGGATCCTTGCCGAGATGACTGCGACCAACCGTGTAGGTTTCAGCCGCTA
Organism: Bacteroidales bacterium; assembly: GCA_017469745.1. Lineage (GTDB taxonomy): Bacteria > Bacteroidota > Bacteroidia > Bacteroidales > UBA932 > Cryptobacteroides. The sequence goes on from JAFUFS010000022.1 coordinate 20,187, forward strand.
CACCTTCCCGGCATCAGACAATGCTGCCGTCATTTTCGACCTGGAGAACGGCGGTTGCTGGGATTCAGCCTACAACACCGCCATGGAAGTGGTCGACAGCTGCACCCTCAAGGGTTTCCGCTTCTCTTCCGGATGGGCCAGGAACCAGAAGATATTCTTCTATGCGACTTTCAGCAAGCCGTTTACGTCCTTCGCCCTGACGACCGTAAGGGAAAGGGAAATCGAAGGACAGAATTATCCTGTCACCTACGGTCGGGCAGGCTTCGCGACCACCGAGGGTGAGCAGATCATGGTTAAGGTGGCGATCTCACCGGTCAGCGAGGAGAATGCAAGACTCAATCTTGAAACCGAGGCTCCGGACTGGGATTTCGAGGCGACTGCTAAGGATGCTGCGGCAGCATGGAACGATGAACTCTCGAGAGTGAAGGTAAACGGTCCCGATCCCGAGTCGAAGACCATCTTCTATTCGGCGCTCTACCACACAATGATAGTTCCTTCGACCTTCTGCGATGTGAACGGAGAGTACCGCGGGTCCGACGGAGAGGTCCATCTGGACGGCGGCTTCGTCAACTACACGACCTTCTCTCTCTGGGATACCTACCGCGCCCAGATGCCCCTTATGACCATCCTCCATCCGGACAGGGAGGATGACATGGTCAACACCATGCTCCACATCTACAAGGAGCAGGGCCGCCTGCCGGTCTGGCACCTCATGGCCAACGAGACCGACTGCATGGTCGGCAATCCAGGAATGATCGCCGTCGCGGATGCCCTCGTGAAGGGCTTCGACGGCTTCGACAAGGCACTCGCTTGGGAGGCACTCAGCACAACCGCAATGTGCGACGACCGTGGCCTGGCGCTCAGGAAGGAATATGGCTTCATCCCTTCCGACCTTTACAACCAGTCGGTGGCTTCCGACATGGAATATGCTATCGCAGATGCGGCAGTGGCCGCTGCGGCCGACTTCCTCGGCAAGAAGGAGGAGGCCGGATTCTACCGCCAGCGCAGCCTTTCGTACCGGAACTACATGGACAAGGAGACCCTCTTCGCCCGTGGAAGGCTTTCCGACGGAAGCTGGAGGACTCCTTTCAATCCTTTCCAGGCTGACCACACCGTCAATGACTATTGTGAAGGAAATGCCTGGCAGTACACCTGGCTGGCTCCACACGACTACGATGGGCTGGTGGAATTCTACGGATCCAAAGAGAAGTTCATCGAGAGGCTTGACTCCCTCTTCCTGGCGGACTCCAAACTCGAAGGTGAGAACGTCTCCAGCGACATCACCGGCTTGATCGGGCAGTACGTCCACGGCAACGAGCCCAGTCACCATATTATTTATTTCTACACGATGGCAGGGGAGCCTTGGAAGGCCGCTGACCTTGTGCGCCGGGTCTATTCGGAATTCTACCAGAACAATACTGAAGGGCTTGCCGGCAATGAGGATGCGGGACAGATGAGCGCATGGTACGTGCTTTCAGCCCTTGGCTTCTATGAGGTTGAACCGGCGTCTACAAGGTTCTGGTTCGGTGCTCCGGTGTTCCCGGAGGCTGATGTCAAGCTGCCTGGAGGAGTCCTGAAGATAAAGGCTGAAGGCCTCAGTGCCGCCAATAAGTACATCCAGGATGTTACCTTGAACGGGGAGAGCCTTGACAGAGGCTACATCGATTACTCTGAAATCATGGCAGGAGGGGAGCTTGTCTTCAGGATGGGATCAGACCCTGTGGCTTGGTATTGAGAAAAATTATTGAAAAAATCCACAAAAAATTTGTGGAGAAAGAAAAAGTTGTTACCTTTGCAGCCCGCTTCGAAGTGAAGCGCAGTTCATTGACAATACTGAAAGATTAGTACAAGCAAGTACCGAGAAATTGTAACGAGAATTCGAGAGCGTTGATTTCTTAAGAAACCTGTCGGGATTGGACTTAGAGTAATAATAGTGTATATACAAAGAAGAGTTTGATCCTGGCTCAGGATGAACGCTA
>JAFUFS010000023.1 GCA_017469745.1 Bacteroidales bacterium
ATGCAAAGTAAGCACTTTTTTCCGGATATCGCAAGATTAGTCGGGAATAAATCTTCTTTGCTTCAGTAAAATAGCCTTGCTCGGCGTAGATCCAGGCCAGGGTTTCAGTGCAGAAACCGAGTTCGGGATCCTCCCAGTTCCTCTCCTCCTTTTCGTCGGAACGACCCACCTTGAAGCGTGAGAAATAGTTGTCTTCTTCCCGCATCACGCTGTCATACTGGTCGGAAGAGAAGAAGTCTCCTCCGACGACCTTGACCGTCCGGCGGTAGGTTTGAGTTACGGAAGGTTCGGACAGATCTTTCGCTTCGCTCAAGATGAAAGAGTGAAGCAGGGTCTGGACATCCTTGTCGGAATAGTCTTCCTGGCGGGTGGAACGGACGATGTCGGAAACTATGGTCCTGGAAGCGATGTACATCGCAGCATCGGCGTACTCCGCCTTGCCCCATTCGCTTCCTCCGACCTTGGACATCCGTTCGCAGAGCTCGCGCCTTGCAGCGCCGAACCAGGGATAAGTGGTGATAACCCCGGTCAGCTGGTCCATGGTCAAGGACTCAAGTTTCGTAATGTTTGTCTCCATTTCTACCACTGCGCCACACTGGCGTTGAACATGTCTTCGATCAGTTTTTCAACGATTTCCTCACAGAGGGAAGCCTCTACTGCATCGAGGGAATTGGTCGAATCGTAGTCCGCATAAGCGGAGAAATTCTGCTCGAAATCCTCCTCAGGATACTTCCTGTTGGTGAATTTCAAGCTTACCGTGACGGTGAGGCGGTTCTGCGCTGCCACCTCGTCAGCAGTCACGGCAGAAGCCCTCACTTCGTAACCGGTCACGGCCCCGGTGAGCTCCAGGTCGCCGTCACTCTCCACCTGCTCGAGTTTCGTCAGCTTGCGGAATTTCTCCTTCATGGCCTCGGTCAGGTCATTACTGAGGGACGGATTGACCTTCAAGGCCTTATATTCAAAATAATTGATCGTCACGGTCTTCACGTCCGGCTGGATGGAAGTGCCGGAGAAGGAATAATGGACGATGGAGCATCCTCCAAGAAGGAAGGATGCCACGATGGCCAGGACTATGAATATTCTTCTGCTTCTCATGTTCAATCCAGATGGTATTTCTCAATCCAACGGTAGAGGGTCCTTTCGGAGATTCCCACCTCTTCGGCTGCAAGCTTGCGGTTGCCATGATGCTTCTCAAGGGCCTTGACGATGATGTCCACCTTGGAGCGGTTCAGCGACAGGTCCTGGGAAGGCTGCTCTTCGGCCTTGATGTCAACCACCTTTCCGATGGTGCCGCTGGAGACGGGAGCACCCTGTCCCTGCCATTCAGGCTCTTCATCACGCTCGGGAGCAGGACTCAGGGCAGGTGTCGGGACAGAACCGGAGCCTATCTTCGCCTTGAGGTCGTCCACTTCCTGCTTAAGGTCCAGGATGGCCTTGATTATCATCTGCCTGTCGGAATCAGGCATAGATTCGCTCCTTTCCTCCTTTGCCGCGACGGGAAGCAGGTTCAATTCCTCCCTGGGCATGTACCTGGAAAGGGTAGCGGCATCAACCACACACTTTGTGGAAGTGGGGGTGAGCTTTTCAGACTCCAGGGCTGTCACTGTCTCTGCCAGGTTCTTGAGCTGACGGATGTTGCCGGGCCAGCGGTAGTTAATCATAAGGTCGATGGCATCGTTGGTAAGGCTCACCTTCCCCATCCCGAATTTCTCTGAGAAATCCGAGGTGAACTTCCTGAAGAAGAGATAGATGTCCTCTTTACGCTCGCGAAGCGGAGGCATCTGGATCTGGATGGCATTGAGCCTGTAGTAGAGGTCCTCACGGAATTTCCCCTTGCTCACTGAATAGAGCAGGTTGACATTCGTTGCTGCGATGACCCTGACATTGGTCTTCTCGACCTTTGAGGAACCTACCTTGATGAATTCACCGCTCTGGAGCACCCTCAGGAGTTTGGCCTGGGAAGAGAGCGGAAGCTCCCCTATCTCGTCCAGGAAGAGGGTACCTCCGTCGGCCTCCTGGAAATAGCCGCGGCGGGTCTCGATCGCTCCTGTGAAGGAGCCCTTCTCATGTCCGAAGAGTTCCGAATCGATAGTACCTTCCGGAATGGCTCCGCAGTTGACGGCGAAATACTTACCGTTGCGGCGAAGGCTGTTCTGGTGGATTATCTTGGGAATGTTTTCCTTTCCGACGCCGCTTTCTCCGGTGATCAGCACAGTGAGATCAGTGGGGGCTACAGCCACCGCTGTCTCCAATGCACGATTGAGAGCGGCATCGTTTCCTATGATGTCGTATTTGTTTTTCAGCCTCTGGAGTTCTTGTGAATCCATGTTATATTTGTTGCGTCTAGTGTGGCAAAGTTACGAAAATTATAGTTATATTTGCCTTGATTATGGGCTTATCCCAAAAAGCTTACGTTTTAACAAAACAAATAATATTCCAAAACAACATGAAGAAAGCAGTTAGAATTCTTGCAGCAGCGGCCCTCGTCCTGAGCGCAGTCGCTTGCTCCTCAGCCAAGAAGATGGCTGAACTTGCTGACAACGTGATTGTCAATTGCGATCCCGCTGTCCTTGAGTGTGTTGCCGGAAACATCGATCCTACCGTTTCCGTCAGCTATCCTGCCAACTATTTCCACCCGAAGGCTATCCTCGAGGTCACTCCCGTTATCGTCTATGACGGAGGCGAGGCCAAGATGAGCCCCCTCATGTACCAGGGTGAGAAGGTCAAGGACAACTACAAGGTAGTCCCCAAGGCTGGTAGCACTGTCACCGAGAAACTTCACTTCAACTACGCCGAAGGAATGGAGCAGAGCCACCTCGAGCTCCGCGGTGTAGCCAAGTATAAGGGAAAGAGCATCAAGCTCCCTACCAAGAAGGTTGCTGACGGTGTCAACACCACCTACATGCTTGTCAAGGGTGCAGGTATTGTCCCCATGAAGGCTGACGGCTACGAGGCTATCCTCAAGCAGACCGCAGAGGGCCAGATCCTCTATAGGATCAACTCCGCCGACGTCCAGAACAAGCAGCTCAAGGGTGAGTCCATCAAGAACTTCCAGAACGCTCTCGACGAGATCAAGAACAACGAGAGGAAGACCCTCGTCGGAACAGAGGTCGTTGCCTATGCATCTCCGGATGGTGGAGAGAAGCTCAACCAGAAGCTCTCTGACAACCGTTCCAAGACTGCTGACAAGGCATGGACCAAGATCGTCAAGGGTAAGGAAGTTACCGATCCTGAGGTCAGGAGCATCGGTGAGGACTGGGAAGGCTTCCAGGAGCTTGTCCAGAACTCCAGCATCCGCGACAAGGATCTCATCCTCCGCGTTCTCTCCATGTACAGCGATCCTGCTGTCCGTGAAAGCGAGATCAAGAACATGTCCTCCATCTACACCGAGCTCAAGAACGACGTCCTTCCTGAACTCCGTCGCGCAAGGTTCATCGCCAACGTCGAGTTCAAGAACTACACCGCCGACGAACTCGTCAAGATGGTTGACAACGACAGCGATGTGCTTGACGAGCCCGCTCTCCTCCACGCTGCTACCCTCGTAAAGGATCTTGACAAGAAGGTCAAGCTCTACAACAAGGCCATCAGCAAGTACGACAGCGACAAGGCAAGGTTCAACCTCGGTGTTGCTTACCTCAACGCCGGCGACCTGAACAATGCCTCCAAGGCATTTGCCAATGTCGAGACCAAGGACGGAGACCTGAACAACGCTCTCGGTGTCGTCGCTCTCCGCAAGGGTGACCTCGCAACTGCATCCAGCTACTTCAAGAAGGCCGGAACCGACGCTGCAAAGGCCAACCAGGGTGTCATCGACATCTGCTCCGGCAATTACGAGAAGGCCGTCGAGGATCTTAAGGATGCTCCCGGATGCTGCCACAACCTTGTTCTTGCTTACATCCTCACCAACCAGCTTGACAACGCCAAGAAGGCTGCTCACTGCGGTGACCCGAAGGTTACCTACCTCAGGGCCATCATCGCTGCCCGCCAGGGCAAGATGGATCAGGTCAAGACCCTCCTCGAGGAGGTTGGAAAGGCCAACAAGGATCTCGCCGCAAGGGCTGAGAAGGATGTCGAGTTCGCAGAGTACTTCAAGAAGTAATCTCGTAGACATATTCCAAATAAGGAGGGTGGTTCTTTCGAGCCACCCTCTTTTATTATGGATTCATCAAATCAAGTTTAGCGCAATAGAAATTGCCGGGGTTAGAAGTCCTTTCCTTCGAACAGGTTGGAACTGACGGCTGAAGATGCCTTGTGGCTCGAGGAGTTGAAATTGTAGGTCAGGGAGATCACCACATTGGGATACTTAGGCCTCACCAACGTCCTGGAGACCAGTCCGGGAGCCGTGCGGGTGTTGAGGTACCTTGCAGTGTGGAACACGTCATGAGCAACTGCAGAAAGGGTAAGACGGTCCTTGAACATCTGTTGCCTCAGGCCAAGACTGAAATAAGCATAGGCCTTCTCACGTCCCTGAGTCAGGATCTTCGGACCGACAGCATAGGCATCGAACTGGATCCTGGTGGTCTTGGAGGCCTGGAAAGAATTGATCCAGTTGGCCTGGTAATAGAATCCCCTGGCATCGGTACAGGCCTCGTTACGGCTGGAAAAACGGTAGTCAAAGGCGCTTCCTGCCGCTGAACTGGTCCACCAGGATGCGGGATGCCAGACTCCCGCGACCTCGAATCCCGTCTCATCCTGGTTGCCGGCGTTGACGATCTGGTCGAGGGTCACTCCCGGCTCGTAGGCAGTACGGATCCAGTCGGTTATGTCCCTGCGATGACGGTAATATGCCGTTGCAGAGAGGCTGTTGCCCTTGCCGAAAGACTTGTTCCACCCGAGTTCGCCGCTGTGGGAATATTCAGGAAGGATGTCCGGATTGCCGATTTTCTTGGTGTAGTAGTCCTCATAGGTGATGTACGGCTCGAGCTGCCATATTCCCGGACGGTTGGTACGATAGGAATATCCCGCCCTAAGCGTTCCGGCTTTGCCGGCATCGTACTGCAGATGGGCCGAAGGAAAGAGGTCGAACCGCTTGATGTCCCTCGAGGCATCGGCGATCTCGATGTCCATGAGGTCGATTACCCTGTCGCCGCGAAGACCGGCATCGAAAGAGAACTTCCCGAAATGCTCCCTGATCATCGCATAGAGGGAATGGACCTGGCGGCGATAGTAGAAAGGAGTCGCCAGATCCTCCTGCCAGTCGAACTGGGCTGCCTCCCGGTCCCAATACTTAATCCTGTAACCACCATGCTCGCTGTAGGTAGTGTACTGATAGCCCGCCTCCAAGGAGCCGTCTTCACGGTAACGCAGTTTCCAAGTCAGGGAACCGTCGCAGTCCCAGTGGTGTTCTTCTTCGTAGCCGCGTGTACCCTCATAACGGTTGCCGTCAGGATCGAACATGTTGCTCTCGGTGTACTCGATGCTGTAGCTGTCGTACCTGAAGCGGTTCTGGATGGCGATCTCGTTCTTGTCGTCAGGCCGCCAGACGTAGTCCAGGGATGCCTGGAAGAGGTCCTTCATGAGGTTGTAGCGGTCATGGGAATCAAAGAGGGCTCCGTTGGCCGTGTACTGCATGTCTCCTCCCCTCCAGAAGTCTGTACGACCGGCCTGAAGGTCGAGCGAAAGATTATGCTTCCGGCCGTCGGAGTACTGCCAGCCGGCGCGGCCTACATAGGTACCGTTACGGCTCCATCTTTCACCGTCGGAAATGGAAGTCGTCTTGACGCCCATAACGTCAGTCATCTTCTCCTGGGTGAAATCACTGCGGCCTTTAAGCTGCTGCAGGGTTCCTCCGGCGTACCAGTTGTTCCTGCCTTTCCGGTAATTCAGCGTCCCGTCGAAGCCCCAGGTTCCGAGCGTGCTCCCTGTCGTAGTGAAGAGTCCGCTCCACTGGTCGGAGGAGGATTTCTTTGTCGTGATGTTGATTATTCCCGCGTCTCCGTCCGTCCTGTAACGGGCTGAAGGAGTTGTAAGGATCTCGATGTCTTCAACCGAGGCAGCAGGTATCTGCTGGAGGGCAGACGTTCCTTCGAGAGGACTCGGCTTTCCGTCGACGTACACAAGGAAGCGGGTGCTTCCACGGAAACTCAGGTTGCCGTCACTGTCCACCAGTACAGAAGGCAGACCTGAGAGGATGTCCACCGCGGTCCCACCCGAAGCCGTAACAGATGAAGAAGCACTTATCTGCTGACGGTCAAGCTTGTAGACGATCCGGTTCTTCTCTCCCGTAACGGTCACTTCCCGGAGCCCTTCAGCCGACCGGGAAAGGCGGATCACACCGGCATCGATCCTCTCAGGGGAATTCGCGGAAAGAATCAGCTTTTCTCCTATGAAAGAATCATAGCCCATGGTCCTGACAACGAGGATCACTTCCGAAGACGGGATCCTGTCTACAGTAAACCGGCCGAGGGAATCCGTGGCCCCGAAAGAAAGGATGTTGTCCTTAAGGTCGGTGACAAGGACATCGGCCGCTGGGATGGGTGCTCCATCGGAATCATCGACCACCTTGCCGGTCACGACATGGGTGGCCTTCTGACCATAGCAGACCGGAGAAAGGATGCAGGGCAGGAGAAGCAGCAACGGAAGGAGAATTCTCTTGCTCATCGAGGGAAGGATCTACAGTTTGTGGGAAGCGGCGAATTCAGGAGTTACGTAATTGAAGGCTGACTGGCAGCAGGAAGCTGAGAAACTCTGGGCGCAGGCGACAAGGTCATCCCATTTTTCCTTTGAAAGACCGTTGCGGAGCATCTCTCCGGTTATCCCGTCCTTGACAAGGCCGTAGAGGAAACCGGCGTTGAAATTGTCCCCGGCACCGATGGTGCTCACCGTCTCGATGGGCGCGACCGGATAGTCTCCGACGAAGCCGCCGCGATCGAAGATCTTGAGCGGAGCTGAACCGTAGGTGCAGATGAAATTGCTGCAAAGGGAAGAAATCTTTCTGTCGAACACCTCGCGGGCATCTCCGATTCCGAACAAGGTGATGAAGTCTTCATTGCTACCCCTCACGACATCAGCCAGTTCGATATTCTCCCACAGGGCATTGCCGATATGGCCCAGGTCCTTTACATGCGAAGGACGGAAATTGACATCATAGTAAAGGATCGCTCCCCTTTCCTTGGCGTGCTCCAGGAACCGCCTGACAAGGGGGCGGCAGGCAGGATTGAGAGCATAGAAGGAGCCGAACAGGACTATGTCGTCCTCCTCTATCTCGGGATAGACGAAGTCCGGACGCTCTTCAGTTGCGTCGCGATAGAAGATGTACTGGGCGTCATTCTTTTCGTCAAGGAAGGCTAGGGACAGCGGAGTCTTGGACTTGAGGAGGTTGACATGGTCGGAGACCACTCCGTTCTCCTTCATGAAATCCTTGATCATGATCCCGACCCTGTCGTCGCCGAACTCGGAGAGGAAGTCGGCAGGGATGCCGCATCTCCCGAGGGATATCATGGAATTGAATGTGGAGCCTCCGGGCACTGCTGCCTGGGGCTGATTGTTCCGGAACACGATGTCGAGGACGGTCTCCCCTATTCCAATAACTTTTCTCATTGCTAAAAAATATTCATCAGGAGAATTCTATCTCCTTGATTATCCGTTTCATGCCCGCATATTTCTCAAGCACCCACATCACGAAACGGATGTCGGTGTTGATGCACTTGTTGTAGCCTTCCGTGTAGGAAGTGTCGCTTGCCAGGGATTCCAGGTTCCCGTCGAAGGCCAGACCGATCAAGTCTCCGTCAGCATTGAGGACAGGGCTGCCGGAATTGCCGCCGGCGATGTCGTTGTCCGTCATGAAGTCGACGATCATTCCGTGCCTCCTCTTGCCGACCCTGAAGCCCCAGCGGCCCCAGTTGTCCTTTTCAAGCAGGAATTTCTGCCTGGCGTTGAGGTTGTAGTCATGATTGGCGGGATCGTATTTCTGGAGAATGCCGGCAGGAGTGGAGTACCAGTCGTGCCAGACTCCGTCGTTCGGGCTGAAGCCACCGACCCGGCCGTAGCTGATCCTCATGGTTGAATTGGCATCGGGATACTGGAGTTCTCCCTTCTGGAGCCTCATCCAGTAAAGGGCCCTCTTGTACTCGGTTTCCAATTCTCCGGCCTTCGCCCAGTCTTCCTGGTGGGCGTTCCTCTCATTGAAGACTGAGATGGGAGAATCCGAGATGAACTTCCTCAGAGGATCCTTCTCCAGATCTTCCAGGGACTCAAGTCCTTCAATCTTCGTCTTGGACGACACCAGGCTGTTATCCCAGAGATAGTCGGCCATGGCGGAAAAATCATAGCCGAAGCGGTCCTGGATCCACCTTTGGTAAGGTCCGTAGTAGTAATTGTCGAGGTTGGTGAAATACTCTTTGAGGGAATATTCAAGCAAATCCTTCTCGACGGCCGGATCGGTCTCGGCAAGGCCGGTAAGGAGGACCTCCTTCGCCCGCTTCACGTCCTTGGAGTTCCCGGCGCGGAGCAGATAGGTCCCGATGACGGTGCCACGGAGCATGGTTTCACGGAAGATGGCCTTGTCCTTTTCGATGGCTGCAGTCTTTGAATATGCTCCCTCGAGATCCTCCAGCAGGCTGCCCCAGCGGTCGGTGCGGGTGCTTCCGCCACCGATCCAGGTCCTGAGTTGCCTCTCCTGGGCGATTTTCTCGTCCTTGACACGGAAACGCTTGTAGCACTGGGCCATGCCCACGTTGTTGACCTGAGAGTTGCTGATGCTGAAATAGCGGTCGGAGTACTTCAGCCTTACGACGGGGTCGGCATCCATCCTTCGGGCCATGATCTTCAGCTGATTGCCCCTGATCTCGTTGGAAACAGGGAGCACGACCTTCTCCTGGTAGTCTATCTCGGAAGAAGAAGCGTACCTGTCAGTCCTGCCAGGGTAACCGATGACCATGGCGAAGGAGCCTGGGGAATAGCCCTTGAGTGACACCTTCAGGCTCTTTTCTCCCTGAAGCGGGACTCCGTTGTCATAGATCCTGTAGATCGCAAAATCGCAGTTGTGCCTGGGCCAGGTGAAATTGTCCGACTCACCGCCGAAATAGCCTATGCACACCGGAGGGGCGGCCACCAGACGGATGTCGGTGTAGACCTTGTAGGCGCTGATGTAGGCCTTTTCTCCCGCCCACATCTCGCTCAGGATGCACCTCAGTCCGGTACTCTCGGAATATCTTTTCTCGAGAGAGGAGGCTATCTTCCTCACCGAAAGCGGCTTCCCGTCTTCCCCGACTTGTTTCTTCAGTGCAGCAACCTCTTCAGTGACGTCGAAAACCCTCTTCAGGAAATAGACAGACTCGCCTTCCACCGGGATCTCCTGTTCCGAAGTCATAGCCCAGTAGCCCTCCTCGAGATAATCATGTTCGGGAGTGCTGAGCGCGGCTATGTTGGAATAGGCGCAATGGTGATTGGTGATGAGGAGTCCGTTGTCCGAGATAAGGCTGCCTGTGCAGTAGAATCCGATCGAGACCACTGCATCCGAAACAGCGGAACCGGGGGCGTCGGCATTGTAGATCTCCTTTGCGGACAGTCTGAGGCCGCGGGCCTTCATGTTCTTTTCCAAGGCAGAGTTGATGTCCTGGATCAGCCACATGCCTTCATCGGCGTACAATGACACCGACACGAGGAGAACTGCCGCGGATAGTAAGCTTTTTAGAATCTTCATCATTATCTCGTGCGGAGCACATCGCCATGATCCTTGATCACGGCTTCCTTCCATTTCTCAGTGTAACCGGGATTTGTGATTCCGGCGGGGGTACCCTTGTTGAACTGTGAATGCTTGAAATTGCCGTCCTCATCCTGAGCCTTGACATTGCCGTCGATGAATTTGACGGTGATCATCTCCTCAAGGTCGACCCAGGCCCAGAACTGCTTCTGTGCAGTGCTGACTGAATAGTCGGTCAGGAGTTTCTTCACGGGGGCGAACCAGTCCTTGCTGTCCAGTCCCTTCTTCTCGGCCTTGGCAAGGATCGAGTTGTAGGCAGCAAGCGCTTTGGCGTCCATCTCGGCCACCTTGGTGAACATCTGATCGTTTTCGAATTTGTCGATGGCCTCACGGACAGTGGGAGCCATCATGTTGTAGGCCTTGTAGCAATCGTTAGCGACACGGTTGTTGATCCAGAAGGATGCGGTCTTTGAATATTCCAGCATGTTGCCGTTGCCTTCCTTGAAGCACTCAGGAACCTCGTTGGTGTTGGAATAGATGGGGGTGAGATAGGAAGTCGCAGCATCGTCGGTGCCGAACCAGATGATTCCTCCGACCACGTCGGGAAGGTCATGCCTGGACTGGGCGACGAACCAGAAGCCGGTCTGCTGGGTAGCGATGGCCCTTTCGTTGACATAGCTCCAGCCGTCCTTGGAGAAGTTCATCGGCCTCCACCTGTAAGGAAGGGCGTTGCCGCCGGCTCCGATGTCGGTGGTCATGTCCAGGGGAGTTCCCTCGAAATGATCCCTCATGGCATCGGCCACGTTCTTGACCGTGATCTTCTTGGAAGGCTTCACGAAGAGGGGCATCCTGCGGGAAAGATCCTTTCCGGTGATGTAGTCGTAGTAAGCGGAAGCGGGCTCGGTGACCATCTTTCCGTCCTTCTCGTAGGTGAACTCACCGCCGGTCAGGATGTTGAAGGCGCTCCATGCCCTTGCGTCGCAGGCCCTTGCACCGCCGAAATCGACCGGACCGAAGGCTGCGCTGTAATCGAAGTCCTCATCCTTGCCGCTGAACCAGCCGTGCTTCCTTGCGAAATCGATCATTCCGGGAGCATAGACGCAGTTCTCGGGATCGTTCAGGGGGAAAGTCTGGATGCGTGCCTGGTTGGCGTGCGAGCAGATGTAACCGTCAGGGATCCTGATAGCCACGTAGTTGATTCCCTTCTCATCCGGTCCCTTTCCGACCAGGTCCATGACCCAGGCCTCGTCCTTGTCGGCGATAGAGAAGGTCTCGCCTGAAGAAGCGTAACCATATTCATTGGCGAGGTCGACGATGATCTGGATGGCCTCGCGGGCGGTCTTGGCCCTCTGCAGGGTGATGTAGATCAAGGAACCGTAGTCCATTATGCCCTTGGGGTCGCGAAGTTCCCTGCGGCCTCCCCAGGTGGTCTCGCCGATGATGAGCTGGTACTCGTTCATGTTGCCGACGGTCTTGTAGGTCCTCTCGACCTGGGGGATGCTGCCGAGCGGCCTGTAGGAATCCCAGTCTATGACTTCCAGCATGGTACCGGGCTTCCAGATGGCTGCGGGATGGAAATACAACTCCCCATAAAGCACATGGGAGTCTGCCGCATAGGAGATTATGTTCGAATTGTCGGCGCTTGCACCCCTTGTGACTATGATGTTGGTACAAGCTTTGCTTTTGCTTCCTCCGGAAAGCAGGAGGGCGGCTGCCAACACTGCTCCGATGATTGATCTTCCGGTCATTTTGTGATTATTTTAATAATGATTAATTTTGTCTGCTAATCTTATGAATTGTAAAGATATGAAAAAAATATTGTTTGCAGTGCTGGCGATGCTCTTTTCGATGGGAGCATCCTTTGCCCAGCAACAGCAGATGAGTCCTGAAGAGAAGGAAAAGAAGATGGACGAGTTCATCCAGAAGGAGATCGAGAAACTCGAAAACAACCTCAAGCTGGAGGACTGGCAGATCTTCTACGCCGATTCCATCCTCAACCATGACTACCGCGCCATGCAGAAGGAACTGGAAGAACTTCAGGAATCAAAGGTGTCCAGCTCAGACCTTTACACGCAGGCCAGCGACAAATGGGCTGAACAGATCTACAACTCGATGCACAAAGTCCTCAATGAAGATCAGTGGACCAAGTACATCAAAGGAGAGGCCGGACGTGCCAAAAAGGCCAGAGACAAAAGGAAAGCAAAACACAATTAACAGACCATGAAGGAAGAAATAGAGAAGCTGATGGAGCAGGTGCGCGAGCTCGCTTGCGCCAATGCAAAGGAAGTGGAAGACGCCAGGGTACGTCTCCTTGGCAAGAAAGGTGAGATTACAAAGCTTTTCGACGAGTTCAGGAGTTTCAGTCCCGACCTCAAGAGAGAATTCGGAAAGAAGATCAACGAACTCAAGCAGGCTGCCACCGCCAAGATCGAGGCCCTGAAGGAGCAGACAGCATCTTCAGCAGCTGCCGACGGCCCTAAGGAAGACCTTTCGATGCCGGGAGCTCCCGTTCCGCTCGGATCAAGGCATCCTGTGTCGATCGTCCGCCAGCAGATCGTGGACATCTTCCGCAAGTTCGGTTACGATGTTGCGGAAGGTCCCGAGATCGAGGACGACTACCATGTCTTCGAGGCCCTCAACTTCCCTCCGAACCATCCGGCCAGGGACATGCAGGATACATTCTTTGTGTCGGCAGGTCACCTCAACCCGCTTCTCCTCAGGACCCACACCTCTTCCGTACAGGTCCGTGCCATGGAGACCATGAAGCTCCCCATCAGGGTCATATGCCCCGGAAGGGTGTTCCGCAACGAGGCGATCTCCGCCCGTGCCCATTGCATATTCCATCAGGTAGAAGGCCTGTACATCGACGAGAACGTCACCTTCGCTGACCTCAAGCAGGCCATCCTGCTCTTCGCCCGCGAGATGTTCGGTCCGGACACTGCCATCCGCATGAGGCCGTCCTACTTCCCGTTCACCGAGCCTTCAAGCGAAGTTGATGTCAGCTGCAACATCTGCCACGGCAAGGGTTGCAACATCTGCAAGGGAACCGGCTGGCTCGAGATCATGGGCTGCGGAATGGTCGATCCCAACGTCCTTGAGGCATCTGGAATAGACAGTAAGAAATACAGCGGCTTCGCCTTCGGAATGGGTCTGGAGCGTATCGCCATGCTGAAGTGGCAGGTCAACGACCTCCGCCACTATTTCGAGAACGACCTCCGTTTCCTCTCCCAGTTCAAAACCGCTATCGAAGTCTAAAGAGGGCCTGCTAAAGGTCGTCGATAGGATTCCTGCCGATGGTGCTTGACGCAGCAACGGCAGCGGAATTGGCATATCTCAGGATCACATGCCAGGTAGAACGGTCCTTCACATCGGCATCGAGTGTGATCTTACCGTTTGGAAGGGTATAGACAGCCTGGTTGCTGCCAGACGACGTCTTCGGCTCAATCCCATATTTCTGGGTAAGCGAAGCCTGGAGCGAATCGTAGGCCTTTTCAAGGGTGTCCCAATCGGAAATGACAGGGAAATCCACCCTGACCTCCTGAACGGTATCGCCGCCGACAGGTGTGATCTTGCATCCTGTGTATCCTGCGAAATCTCCGGAATAACTGCCGTCCAGGGATTTCTTGAAACCGGCCTTGACCAGTTCTGATCCAAATGCCGAAAGGGAGCCCGCGATCGGAATCCCCATGAAGGTCAGAGGCGACGATGACGATGTTGTCGTGGAAGGCACCGAAGGAACGGTCGTAGTCGTCGAAGGCGCGTCGTCATTCCCTATGCCAAGCTGCCTTTCGAGGTCACGGATGTCTTCCGGGACATTTTCACTGGATTTCTGCTCTGTCTTTTCCTTGGGGCCGAACCAGCCTCCTCCTGTGTCTTCTGTCTTGTCCCCTCCAAGTCCGCCTGGAAGGTTGATTACGCTTCCTAAGTTGCCGGAGCAAAGTCTCACTAACAGGAGGATGAACACGACGGCAAGGATCAGTCTGATAAGCTTTTTCATTTCTGTTTATTATTTAATTCTCATTCTCTCTGTATTCCTCCCACTTCTTCAGGACCGCGAGCAGTTCATCTGCATGGGGGTTTGATTCAAGGGAGCTGAACGAAAACTGTATTGTGACGGGACAGTGCCATTCAGCCGCCAGGCTGTCAGCGAAGTTCCACATATCCGGAGTTGTCTCCGGCCGTATGTTCCACCAACCGAAATCAACCCGGGTCATGTTATCGGCCATCTTGGGAGCTTCGGCGTAGGGGAATTCAAGGATCTTCTCCTTGAATATCTCAGGAGGGAAAACGTCGAATGCGTTGGCACCGGCTTGAAGATGCCAGCCGAAATGAGATTTGGCAGCACCTTCCATGAAGAGAGGCATCTTTCCAAGTTTGGAGGCCACCCTGTATTGAGCAAGGGAAACATTTATTCCTGTCGGTGGATGCACACCTTCCGATCCGTCAAGGTAGAGGAACTCAAAACCACAGTCATAGATCCAGGCGATCTTTTCGGCGATTTCATCCTGGAGGTCGTTGTCCTGGTTGATGTAGATCGAGGTCCCATTGCCGAACTCACTGAGATCCAGGACTCCACCTACCTCACCCTTGCGATGGGCTACGGCATCTGTGCCGAATGCCCTGCGCTTGACGCCTGTGAACTTATAGGGAGCTTCCGTGGTGTACCCCTCATATTCAAAGCCTTCTCCGCCGAAAGCAAGGACTCTGGTGTAGTCGTGAAGAGGCGAATCCACGGGATTCTCTTCCACGAAGATTTCCTTCACATCACCTGTGGAAGGGATCGGTTCCTTGAGGGTGAACAACCTCTTGCGGTTGAGACGGGCATCGATGGAGGGCCTGACGTAACGGCTCTCAACGCCGATGTGGGTCTGGAGGGTGTGGAATCCGGGAGTGATCCCTGCCGCCTTGACCTTTTCAATCATATTCCTGAGGTCATCATAGCCGCCGGGATAGTTATCATTCAGGTCATAGTCTCCCATGTACCTGTAGCCCCGGGACTTTACGAAGCAGGGGTAATAGAAGAGCATCATCTTGAGACCGGCCTTTCGGGCTATGGCGATGTGCCGGTCTATGTTTGAAGGATTGGCGTCGGATGTCCAGTAGATTGAGCGGTTGAGCATCGGCGAACGACGGCTCTGTACACCTCTGGGCAGGTCCAGGTCGGCCTCGAACCTGTCCATCGCGTCAAGAAACGGCTCCTTGCCGTCAGCCACTACTATGGCGGCAGATCCTCCGCGAAGCTTCTTGCCAGAATACAAATCTGCGGTGAGGACCTTGCCTCCATCACGGTCTTCATGCCAGATCAGGGACCATGGGTCGCATGCAGCCACACAGACAGCAGAGGCATCATCCCACATACAGTTCAGCCATTCCCCATAATGTTCGCGCTCCTTGACAGGCAGCTGAAGGATCCGGAATTCAGCCACCGGAGGGATGTCCATGGCCTGATAGCCGTAGTCTTCAGGATCACAGATGAAATCTTCAAGGATGAAACGCAGATAGCTTGTCCCTTCTTCAACCTTCACCACGGCCTTGTAAGGGGCCGTCTCGAAACCGACGGTCAGCCTCTCACCATCCCAGGAAAGCGAATCGGCCTTATAGGTAGTCCTTGTGTTCGGATGCTGGAGTTTCGTCTCGTTGTTGAACGGCCTGTCCTGGGTGGATGAGAACAAAGGCACGTTTGCCCCTTTGATGAGCATCTCCTCGTTGGTGCCCTTTACGACGAGGGATCGAGCCACTGCATCTTTACCTAAGGTCAGCTTGAATGTCTCGGTTTCGAGGACGATGCCGTCATCTTCGCTCCGGCCTCCTGAACAGCCGTGAACAAGTGGCAACACCATGACCGTCACCACCAGGATTCCTATTAATGATCTGATTCTCATATTCGTTTAAAGTTACGACTTTTTTGAGAAGCTGCAAGACAATTCGGCATAAAGCAATCAAGAGGCTGACCAAAAAGATTCTTCACTTCGTTCAGAATGACAGTTGTGTGTCATTCTGAGGCAGGAAAAACCTGCCGAAGAATCTTTTTGGTCAGCCCCCTGTAAAACCGGATGACTGCTATTTGAAGTTGAACCTTATGTCGGCGGGGATATTCTCCAGACCAAGGTTCAGGCGGTCTGCGTCAAAGTTGGCATTGAGCTTCGAATAATTGGCTTCGAACTGTTCTGCAAAGTTCCTGTCGCCGGTTGCCTGAGTCTTGAGGACCAAGGCAGTAAGGCCTGAAAGCGCCGACTCCATCTTATTGAAATCCAATGCATACTGTCCGGAAGCATTGCGCAGGAAGGCACCGGCCTCTGCCAGATAATTGTAGATAATTATGTTGGCACGTCCCAGTGCTGTACCTTCGCCGAAGCGTTCCGAACGAAGCAGTGATGCGAAGAAAGTTGCCAGGGCATCTTCCTTTGTGAAGAGATGATGTATGTCGAAGTGCTTCTGAAGGTTGCAGACCATCAGGACACCGGCCACATTGGCCTTGACTTCCTCCATGGTAAGAGCTGCGCTTCCGAGAGCTTCCTCCACGCTGCCCTTTCCGTTGACGGTTTCCTTTACTCCCAAGCCATGAGCCACCTCGCGGAAAACTATATTCCAGTAGAAGGCATCAGAGGAGAGATGTTCGGCGCAATCGGGCTTGAGCAGGATACGGCCGCTGGGGCCGACGATGTGGTTGTACTTTACATGGATAATGTTCTCCAGAAGGATGGTGCGTGTGCCGCGGTCACGCTGGACGTCGCTGTCGAAAGGCAGGTTGAGAGCGATGACCTTCACTCCGGCATTGGCCTTACCGGCATAGTAGAGGGCGTCGCATGAGAATATGTTTGAGCCGGCTCCGGGCTGGAATGTCTTGTAGGCAGCATCTCCGGGAAGGTCCTCCTGGAACTCCCCTATTCGTGAAACATACTGCATCAGTTCATTCGTGTGTTGTTCTTTCTTCAGCAGGACAAATGCCTCATAGGAGCGCTTGATGCCCATCAGCTGGTCGTCAGTAACCTCGTTGGGGCCGATGACAAGATCCATCTTGCTGTCTTCCATGTCCAACCAGGCCAGGGAGCTCTCATAGTACCTGTCCGTCCTAAGGGCTTCCGCCTTGCTCAGCAGGTACGCAGCCACGCTGGGTTTGATCGTGATGTCGGCGGCGGCTTTCAGGTAGTTACCGATCTTGTCGATGTGATCCTTGTAGGCATCGTGGTACCAAACAGTCTCCAAGGAACCGTCAGCTGCACGGCGGATAAGGGTGTAAGGGCTGTTCTTGTCAGGGTTGTCCCAGGCTTCAAACTCCTCCTTCGTCATGTCCGCCGGGTAGAAACCTGCTCCGGGAAGACGGTCGGAATATCCTTCCACGAAGGATTTCCCGTTGGTACGGTCCCAGGGGCCGTAGTTGATCTCCGCAAAAGTCTTCTGGGAGGGATCAGTCAGGCCGCCAAGAAGGGACTGCTTGTCGCCGAAGTACTGTTCCCAGTAGATTGCATCCACTTCGTCAGCGGCGAAACGGTAGAGGTTCAGCACTTCCTTGCCATTGTCTGTGATTCCACTGAGGTCGGGTGCCTCGATGTCCACGACGGCATAGTTCGCCACATCGCGGTCAAACGGAGACTTTGTTTCCTTGCAGGAAACCATCGCTATCAATGCCGGAATGACCAGAATCAGTTTCTTATTCATAATGAATTCTGCTTGAATAGTTAGACGATGTGTAACGATCCTGCTGCGAAAAGCACCAGATAGCCAAGGACGACACTGATGAGGCCGATGAGGAGACCCATCCTAGCCATGTCCTTCTGCTGGATGAGGTTGGTGGCATAAGCAAGGGCATTCGGAGGGGTGGAGATGGGCAGGATCATGGCGCTGCTCGAGGCGATTGCGACTCCGATCAGGACCGTGGAGGTGCCGCCGACAGCAGCAAGCTTGTCACCCATAGCCGTACAGACCACCACGAGGATAGGCATCAACAGAGCAGCCGTGGCGGAATGGGAAATCAAGTTGGAAAGACCGTAGCACAGCAATCCGGAGAGGATGACGATCAGGAGCGGAGAGAAGTTGCCGAAAGGAATGGCGCGGACCACAAGGGCGGCGAGTCCGGAACCGTTCATGGCATAACCCATGGCAAAACCACCGGCGACCATCCAGATGACGGACCAGTTGATCTCCTCAAGGTCGTACTTGGAGATGATTCCGGCCATTGCAAACACCGCAAAAGGAATGAGAGCGACAGTGTAAGTGTTGATGCCGGTGAAGGTGTCCATCATCCAAAGGAGGATGGTGACAACCATAGTGATGATGACCAATGTGGTTTCCTTACCCTTCTTCATCTCACCGTCGATCTTAAGCTCGATGGTCTTCTGGGTGAAGGGGAATATTTTCTTGAGGAGCATCCAGGCAATAATGATCATGATTATCACCAGAGGAACCATGAACAGCATCCACTGGCCGAATCCGATTCCCAAGTTCAGGCCTTCGGGATCATTAAGGTACTTCAGGGCAATAGTGTTCGGCGGAGTACCGATGGGAGTTCCCATACCGCCGAGGTTGGCAGCGATGGGGATGCTGAGGGCCATGGCTGTCCTTCCCTTTCCCGCCTCGGGAAGCTGTTTGAACACAGGAGTGAGGAAGGTGAGCATCATTGCCGTAGTGGCAGTGTTGCTGATGAACATGGAGAACAGGGCGGTCACAAGCATGAAGCCCAGAAGGATGTTCTCACTCTTTTTTCCGAAAGGAGTGAGCAGCACGCGTGCAAGGTGGACGTCCAGGCCGGTCTTCGTGGTAGCAATGGCGAGTACGAATCCTCCGATGAAGAGCATGACCACAGGGTCTGCGAAACTGGCCATAACCTGCTTATAGCTAAGGAGCTGTCCGGCCGAGTCAGGATTGCAGATCCACTTGATGCCTGAATCGGAGGTACACAGCAGTAGGAAGACCATGATGGACACCGAGGTCGCCCAGGCGGGGACCAATTCGAACACCCACATCAGGGTGGCGTAAACGAATATTGCTATGATCCTTTGCTGCACCTGAGTGAGGCCGTCGATTCCGAAAGATTCCGTAGGAAGGAACCAGAGCACGAGGACGATGGCGGCGACAAAGATGAGACCTATGCTTTTCTTCTTTAATATCGAGATGTCGAATCTGTTGTTCTGACGCAACTTGTGCATCTGCTCAACCAGGTTGAAACCAGTGAAATTCTTGAACATGGTATCGTATCTTTACAATTGCGTTTACAGATTATTCATATGAGAAGCGGATGTCCACGGGAATTCCGGCATTCTCAAGGACCCTCTTGTCAGAGAGGCTTTCAGGGCCGAAAATACCGTACTTGGAGATCCATGCATGGGCGGATTCCACGTCACCTTGGGCCTGGATGCGGAGGATCTCGGACCCAAGGGTCTCCAGTGCCTTCCAGGTCTTGTCGTAGTCGATGCTGTAGCGTCCTGAAGCATTCCAGGTGATGGACTTGCTTTCAAGCAGGTAGTTGTAGACTATGATGTTGGCGATGCCCGTAGGATCGGCTGTACCGAAACGGGTGGAACGGATCGTGTTGGTGACAAAAGTCGTGAGTACGTCTTCCTTCTGGAAGAGGGCAGAGATCTGATAATCCTCGGCTTCCTTGGCGCAGAGCCATGTGCCAAGCACATTGGATTTCGCCTTTTCCAAGACAAGGGCTTCGCTGCCAAGGGCCTCTGCTACGGTTCCCTTTCCGTTCACAGTCTCTTTTACGCCCAGTCCCTTTGCAATTTCGCGGAATACGATGATCCAGTAGAATGCGCTGGCATCCACATGGGGCTGATGAACTTCCTCGAGAAGTGCGTTGCCGACGGGATGGACCGTGCGGTTGAACTTCTCACGGATGATGTTGTCGAAGATGATGGTCCTGGTGCCCAATTCTTCCTGTACCTTGGTATCGTAGGGGAAGTTGATACCGATGACCTTGAAGCCTGCATTGGTGTAACCGCTGCAGTAAAGTACGTTGCATGAGAAGATATCTGACTCGGCTCCGGGAACGAAGTTGTGGTTCGCCGGATCGCCGGGCAGCATGTTCTGAAGTTCAGGCATCCTGGACGACAGGGCGCTCAGTTCCTCGGTGCGCTGGAGATTCTTCAGAAGTACATAGGCTCCGTAGGATGCCTTGGTTCCATGGAGGGCATCATCCACAGCCTCAATGGGGCCGAGGACAAGATCCATCTTGCTGTCGTTCATCTCAAGCCATGCCTTGTAGCTGTTGTAGTAGTCATCCGTTTTGAGGCCTTCGATCAATTCAAGGAGATAGTGCCTTACGCTCTCCTTGATCGTGACATCGGCAGCCCTCTGAAGGTATCCCTCAATCTTGCTGATATATTCAGCAAAAGCGTCGTGGTACCAGATGGTCTCGAGGCTACCGTCAGCAGCACGGCGTACGATCGTATAAGGATTGTTCTTCTCCGGATTGTTCCAAGTGAGGAATTCCGCAGGAGTCATGTCAGCGGGATAGAAACATGCTCCGTCGGGTTTGCTGCCAAAGCCGGGAAGGAAAGGCTTGCCGTCGATGCGGTCCCATGGGCCGTAGTTGATTCCGGCGTAAAGCTTTTCGGAAGGATCCGAAAGAGAGCCGAGGAAGGCTTCCCCGTCACCGAAATACTGCTGCCAGTAGATCTTGTCCACCTCGTCTGCAGCCATACGGTACAGTCTCAGGACTTCTTTCCCATTGTCGGTGATGCCCGTAAGGTCAGGGGCGGGAATGGTCACCTGGGCATAATTCTCCACGAGCCTGCCGACGTCTGCACGGTTCTGCGAGCAGGAAACAGCGAGCAGCGCGAAGAGCAACATTGCAACTGTGATATTCTTCATGATTAACGGTTTGATCAAAAGTGTGCAAATATAACTGCAATAACGTATTAAAGTTATTGATGAATAAGGTTTATTTCTATATTATTTATCGACAGAAACGATTAATATAACTATCTTTGCAGACGAAGAGATCCGGTCATGGAATTAAGGCAGCTGAAATATTTCGTGGAAGTAGCACGTCTGGGGAGTTTCTCCATGGCTTCCAAAGCGCTTTTTATCACCCAAAGTACCATCTCCCAGCAGATTCAGAAACTGGAGGAGGAACTGGGAGTGGAACTTCTTTCGCGCGACACCCGCCACGTGGTCCTGAGCGACCATGGGGAACAGTTCTATCCATGCGCCGTCCAGGTCCTGGAAGAGGCCAGGGCCGGTGTCGAACGGATTTGGGATGTCAATGCATTGAAAATCGGCACTCTCAGCATCGGAGCGACATATTCATTCGGCCCGCTGCTCAAACGGACTGTTCAGGACTTTTACAAGCAGTTCCCCCACATCCGGCTCAACCTGGTCATCACTTCCAAAGAGGAACTGCGGCAAAAACTGCTCGACCGGGAGCTGGACCTGCTGCTCACCTACAAGTCGCCGCTCGGGGACGACCGCATCGAGTCCCACCTGCTCTTCCAGAGCCGTCTCTGCCTGATCGGTCGCATCGACGAATTGAAGGGGGTGGGCAAGGAGGTGTCCGTCAGGGATCTTGCAAGGTTCCCATTGGCATTGCCCTCCAGGGGACTTCAGGCGCGGGACACCCTCGAGGACGTCCTTTTCGCCCAGAATGTCAACCTGGACATACGCCTGGAAATCAACAGTGTACGAACGCTGCTGGACCTGGTGGCGAATACTCCTCTGGTGACCATCCTCTCAGAGGAATCCATCCAGCAGGTGCAGGGTTTTGAGGCTGTCCCGATTGCCCATCCGGAAGGGCGTATGGACGGCTGCTATCACTACTTGAAAGGCACCTACCACAAAATGGCAGCCCAGAAGTTCATCGAACTCCTGAACGAGAACAATTCATTCAACCAGGCCTTCTCTACGGTACTCTGAGATACCCTCTCGATAGAGTTCGGCAGGAAGGATAGTGCTCAGCAAGGCGCAGAAGAAGGTGCCAAAGCCGGCAACAACGGAGTCGGCCTCGCCCTGTCATTATTCTTCGAGACGCATTTCAGGAAAATGTGTGTTTATACTGTAGAATCGTAGATCTGTGTATCTTTACAAGTCCACAAAAAGACTTGAATGTATAAAGAGTTGGATGAGCAGTCACTTGCCAGGTACTGTTCACAGAGAGACAGAATGGCGGAGGATGAACTGTATAGGAGATATGCAGTTAAGGTGAACTTACTCTGCAGACGCTACGTTTCAGATGAAGAAGAGGCCAAGGATCTGATGCTGGAAACTCTTATCCAGGCACTCGACAAGATAGAAACTTATAAATATTCAGGGAAGGGCTCTTTGTACGCTTGGATCAGCCGGATCGCCATCAACAAAGCAATCAACCAGATAAAACGACGGCGGTGGAAGGTGGTTCGCATGGACTTATGGGCGAACGACAATATCCCGGAACCTACCGAAGAAGAGATGGTGGCCATACCGAAGGAGAAGATACGTGACTGGATTGCAGAGCTGCCGGATCTGAGAAGGACCGTTTTCAACCTGTACTGCCTAGACGGGTACTCCCATCGGGAGATCGGAGAGATGCTCGGAATCAGCGAGACCGGATCCAGCAGCGTGTTGGCAAAGGCAAGGAAGCAACTGAAAGGAATGATAAATGAATATCTGAAAGGACAAGAGAGATGAAACAGTGGGAAGAAATAATCAAAGACAAGATGGAAGAGTCCGATGGTACTCTGCCGGAGGATGTCTTTGCCGAGTTCCGCGCCCGCAGGGACGGCACTGTTCATGTCGCGAAGCGTTTTCCTGTGATCTGGACGATTGTACCTGCAGTCGCAGCCGGACTGGCCGCGGTCCTTCTGCTCCGTCAGCCATCCGCGCCTGATGAGGGAATCCGGATTGTCCGGCAGCCTTCAGCTCCTCTGGCACAGGTAGATATTCCTGTTGAACCGCCCATGACCGTTCCCGAAAAGGCAGTTGTCTCTCCGTCTGCTGCCCCGAAAGCAGTCGTTAATAATGCTGAACCCTCAAAAGAACCTGTCGCGCAACCCTCAGAACCAGCAGAACAAACAGCAGAACCGGAAGAACAACCGTCTGGACCGGAACAACCGGCAGAACGACCGGCGGGACCGATGGTGGAACAATCTGAACATGCGGCTGAGCGGCCTAAAATCAGGATTTCACCTGCAGGCGGTGCCATCGCCGGAGGCGGCCTTCTTGCAGCTGTCTTATCATCTGCCTTAGGTAACACTGATCTAAGTACAGATACTGACATCAACAAGGTTAGGAAACCTTATGACAATGCTACTTCCGCCGATCCTAAGGATATCGCTGCACCTAAAGATTATCTCACCGGACCTGTCAAGCATCATTCCCCTATCAAAACAGGCCTGTCCGTCCGGATGCCTGTTTCAGAAAGGCTGGGCATAACGACTGGTCTGGAGTACAGCCTTTATCGTTCTTCTTTTACTTATTCTTTATCGGGAGAGAAAAAGCAATCCGCCCACTATCTCGGAATCCCGGTGCGGCTCGACTGGACCCTGGTCTCACGCCGGTGGTTTGATGTCTACCTCGGCGGCGGCCTTGCCGGAGATTACTGCCTGGGAGCCACCTTCGCAGGGAGAAAGATCAGAAGTGACGGATTTGGGCTCTCCGTTTTAGGGGCCGCAGGAGGACAGGTAAATCTCACGGAAAGAATAAGCATCTATCTCGAACCAGAGGTCAGCTGGGATGCACTGTCCGAGAGACGTGTACTTGAAACTTACCGAAGCGAGAACCCCTTCATGTTTTCATTGGCTACAGGCTTAAGGATTAATTTATAAATTTGAACATTATGAAAAAGACTTTGATTCTGGCATGCATGATTGCAACAGCCTTCGTTTCCTGCAGTAAGGAAGACCCTGAGGTCGTAATCCCCGAGAGGGTTGACATAGTGCTGACAAAGGCTGAGGCCGAAGTGCTGGAGGCCGGGACGGACTTCTCGTTCGACCTGTTCCGGGAAGTGGCCTCCAGGAACGACTACAACAACATATTCATTTCACCTCTCAGCGCCCACATCGCCACTTGCATGCTGGCCAACGGCGCCGAAGGAGAGACATATTCCCAGATAGTAAAGACTCTGGGCTATGAAGGCTTCAACATAAACGACGTCAATTCTGCCTACAACACCCTTGTCACGGGATTGAGGAAGGTCGACACTTCCACAAAGCTGGAGATCGCCAACGCATTATGGGTCAACGATATTTTCCCTGTCAGTAAGACGTTTGCAGACGGAATGGCAAAGAACTACGATGCCTATGTGAAGAATCTTGATTTCGGATCACGGGACGCCGTCAAGACCATCAACAAGTGGTGCTCCGACAAAACCGGGAAGATGATTCCGGATTTCCTTAAGGAACTGGAGTCGGACGATGTGATGCTCCTTATGAACGCCCTCTACTTCGACGGCAAATGGAAGGAGAAATTCGAGAAATCCCAAACTGTCGAGGACACTTTCACAACTCTGGACTCTAAGCAGGTAAAAAAGGAATTCATGCGGATTTCAAAGAGATTCATCTATTCGGAGACAGAAGACGAGAAGATCAGGATGTGTGAACTGCCCTACGGGAACGGTGCTTTTGTGATGGACATCATCCTCCCTGATCAGGATCTGGACTTCAAGAGCTTCATTGGCAAGTTGACCGGCGAGGGATGGAAGAACATGTTCACCTATCGTGGGTCCCACAAAATCGAACTGGCCCTTCCTAAGTTCAAGATGGAGGCTGAATATAATCTGAAGGAGGCATTGTCGGCGATGGGGATGGAACTGGCCTATGACTCGAAAAAGGCCGAACTCAAGAAAATGTGTTCAAACAACGACTGGCAGCTCTGGGTTGACAGGACTATCCAAAAGTCGGTGATCGAGGTGAATGAGGACGGCAGCAAGGCTGCAGCAGTTACAGCTCATGTGATAAAGGGAACTACTTCTCCAGGACCCGAATCAGTAATCGACTTCACCTGCGACCATCCCTTCATGTTCATGATCAGGGAGACCACATCCGGAGCAATCCTGTTCATGGGTACTTACACCAAGTAAGTGCCGGCCGGAGGAGAAAGTAACGCAGATAGCAGGCGACGCCCGTTTTACAAAAACGCTTGAATATCAGCTAGTTATGGAAAACGCATAGACTAATTGTCTATGCGTTTTCTGTATAAAGCTCTAAATCAAAATGTTGCGAAAAACGCTAAATCTCTTCCACCGGTCAACGGCCCTACAATCTCGCGCCTTTCACGTTACCCCCGCCTTCTGTAATCGGAAAGGACCTTTGCAGTGAAAAAGGAAAGGAGGGATGCAGGAAGAAAGGAAACAAGGATACAGTAAAATCGGAAACAATGGTGCAGTAAAATTGGAAACAACAGTACAGTGATATTGTTGTGTAGATAGTAAAGTGGATTTCCACCAAAGTGGATTTGAAAAAGGGGCCAGCAGAAGGCCGTTTCAAAGGTAAGTAAGTCTCGATTATTTTCAAAGTTTTTTGAAGATATTTTGTGTTTCTTTCACTCGATATGAGGGGCCGGTCATGTTGACCATGAAGGCCTTGTGGCAGAGTCGGTCAACCAGGGCGGAACAGAGGACTTTGTCCTTGATGATTTCCTCCCAGCGCGTGAACGGCAGGTTGGTGGTGATGATTGTGGCCTTGTCTCCGGTCCTTGTCGATATCATATTGAACAGCAGTTCAGCGCCTTCCTTGTCGAAGCTGACATAGCCCATCTCATCACAGATGACCAGGTCATACTTGCGGAAGCGGGATTCCAGGGACTGAAGGGTCTTGTC
>JAFUFS010000034.1 GCA_017469745.1 Bacteroidales bacterium
CATCTCAGGTGCGATCGAGATCATTGCCCCTATCTTCCAGCATTTCAATCCGTTCTACGTGGTGGCACTGACTCCGGTCTCCATTGCCATATTCGGTGCCCTCGCCAAGAAAGGAAAGGAGCCTTCCGCTCCTCGTAAGATCGCTTACGGAATGCTGGTCGCAGCGATCGCCTTCGCCCTAATGGCCTTTGCCTCCATCGGGCTGAATACCCCGAATCTCCAGGCATCGGTCAGAGGAACGGAAGCCGAGACCCTCGTTTCCCCTTACTGGCTCATCAGCGTCTATCTCATTCTTACCTTCGGTGAACTTCTCCTGAGTCCGATGGGCATCTCCTTCGTGTCCAAGGTCGCTCCGCCCAAGTACAAGGGAATGATGATGGGAATGTGGTTCGTTGCCACCGCCCTGGGCAACTTCCTGGTGCAGGTTGGCGGTCACCTTTGGGGCGGCCTGCCTCTGTGGGTAGTCTGGGCAGTGTTCCTTGGTGTGTGCGTCATCTCAGCCATATTCATGTTCTCGATGATGAAGAAACTCGAGGACGCGACGAAATAGCTCGAATTTTTTATTCCATAGATTTGCGACATGGCATTTGATTTCAAGAAAGAGTACAGGGAGTACTATCTTCCCCCTGCCACCCCTTCGATCGTGGAAGTACCACCCGCGAACTATGTTGCTGTACGCGGCAAGGGGAATCCCAACGACGAGGACAGTGAATACAAGGCCTCCATCGAACTGCTTTACGGCATAGCCTTCACTATCAAGATGAGCAAGATGGGCGATCACCGGATCGACGGTTACTTCGACTTTGTCGTTCCGCCGCTGGAGGGCCTCTGGTGGTCTGAGACCGGCGAAGTGGATTATGCCCATAAGGAGGACTTCCATTTCATCTCGATGCTTCGCCTCCCGGATTTTGTAACCAAAGAGGATTTCGAATGGGCCGTGGAGACCGCTGCCAAGAAAAAGAAGAAGGACTTCTCAAAGGCGGAGTTCTTCCACTATGAGGAAGGTAAATGCGTGCAGTGCATGCACATAGGATCCTACGACATGGAGCCAGTGACCATCGGCAGGATGAAGGCGCTGGTTGCCCAGGAAGGCCTTTCAATCGCCATCGACGACAAGAGGATGCACCACGAGATTTACCTATCAGATCCCAGAAGGACCGCTAAAGAGAAACTCAAGACCGTCATCCGCTATCCTGTGAAATGATGAAAGCGCGGTCAGCTGATTAAGCTCCCTTTGTGAGACGTACGGTGTAGGGATTGGGCTTCCCTGTGAAGCCTATCTCGGTTTCTTTTTCAACAGTGTCAGCAGCATATCTATGGAGTGTCATGGCACTGTATGAGGAAGAATCTCCGCTGAAAGTTATCATCGTTCCGTAACCCAGCTTGATGTATCCTGCATTGGCATAGGAGAAATTGAGGCGGGCAGAGATGGTCTCTTCCTTGGAGGCGCCCTGGATCTCCATGGTATCGCCCGGAGTCAGGAAATCCGAAGGTGTGAGGAGATACTTGAACCTGTCGGCGAGCTTCACATCATCCTTGTCGGAATAATCAGCAGCTTTTTCCTCGATAGTATGGTTATGCCCCCAAAGGAACAGTATGTCGTGCGAAAGAGCGGCCTTGCTCAAGGCCTCGTACCAGATCTGTCCTCCGTAGTTGTCTCCCCTGTTATAATGAAGTGGCATGTGGGACATGACGACGATGGGTGCGTTGTCATCGAGGGACTCAACCCACTTGAGGAAGCTTGCGGAAGCACTCTCCGCCGACTTTCCAAAACGGTCGACGATGTCTATTCCTCCGTAGCCGGATTTTTCAAGCAGGATGTCGTCATCATCGAAATCACTGAAGTCCTCCCCACTTCTGAGCAGCGAGTTGTGAAGAGATACGGCGGCTGAAGCATCCTCATCGGTAGCGCAAGCGACCTGGACATAGGTGATGCCGTAAACATAGTAACCGTCGCACCTGCGCGGACCGCTGAAAAAAGCAGAATATCCGTCAGTACAGCAGGCATCGTGGGAGCCGTAAGTAAAAAGGGCGTCGCAGGTCGGCGCATCCAGCACTGAATATACTTCTGAGTAAAGATCGCTGATCGGGAACTCCGGTGTCATTACCTTGCCCCCTCCGACATAATCACCGCCAAGGAGGACGACTCCAGGGCATATTCCTGACTGGGACACAGCAGCCTTCAGAATCGAGGGAAGATTATTTCCCTCCCCCATCTCATGTCGGTCACTGGCAGTGAATAATGATGTGCTCCGTTTATAAGAATCCTTCGGCCCCGGCCTCTTGTTTCTTCCAGGGACAGGAGGAAAGAATTCGTCATTCACTGACTCGGTGCAAGAAGACAAAGACATAGTTGCTCCGGCGATGGCGGCCGTCGCTGCATTCTTCAAAAATAGCCTGCGATCCATTTCTACATAGTTTCTTAACGCGTAAAATTAGAAAAAAATTTTGAACGCGCGACGTCGTAATTCTCACAATTCGCATGCAAATCGTTATATTTGTAAAATGTAATTCCACAGAATTGTCAATAAGCAAATGTCAAGTTATCAACTCAAAAACAACAGAATAACCACCGGATTGGCTGCCGCTATGGCCATATTGTTTTTGGTGCCGTCATGCGGCAACCGGAATAAGGCTACTGACTCTCCAGAGGCTCCTGAAGTGACTGAACCGGTCGTAGAGACCCATCTCACGGCAGCTCAAAATTATCTCACAGAAACCATCGGCAAGGAATACGCTTCCGGAGAGATCTGCATCGCGTACCAAGACTATATCGACGTGGATGAAAGTAACCCGGAAGACATCCAGGTCTGGGGAGATTTCTGGGTGGAGAATTACAATGTCGTTGGTGACACCCTGATGTTCGTTTCTGGCGGCAACCACTGTGGAAAGATGCATGTTAAGAAGGATCCGGAAGGTCATTTCGCAGTGCAAGGCTTCGATGCCGTCAGCGACGGAAGTAATTATCTTCCAACGGCCAAGGTGATCTTCGGCGACAAGTTCGAAGAATTCCAGAAAGCATATTCTGACGACAAGGGACGTGAGGAAGTCAGGAAGAAGGCTGTCTCCGAATATGTCCACGCGAACAAACTGCCTGTCAAGTACTACAAGGACTACGGCTGGCCAGCAGTGAGGATCCCGGCGTGGGAGGAATAAGGGATTACATAAGTCCAGATTTTCATATATTTGCGGGAAAACCAAATTAATATTGTTTATGGCACATCAACTTCTGCCCAGGCTTCAAGGCATACTTTACCCACCAGGATGATAAAACCAAGGCCGGGCTCAGGGAGAAATACGATTTCAAAAAGTACTAGACGACATTGTCATGAAACTAGCAGAAGCATTGAACCAGAGGGCTGACCTTCAGAAAAGGATCGCCCAGTTGAGAGAAAGGATCTCCAACAACGTCAAAGTCCAGGAAGGAGACCAGCCGGCGGAAAAGCCGGAGGATCTTCTGGCCGAACTCGACAATTCCCTCAAGGACTTGGAGAATATGATTGTCAGGATCAACCGCACCAATCAGGAAACGGTCTGGGAAGGCAGGACTCTGACAGAGATGATTGCCGGCAAGGACACTCTTGCCTTGAAAATATCAGTACTGCGCTCAGCTTTGGATGCCGCAAATGTCCGAAGCGACCGCTACTCTCGCAATGAGATCAAGTTCATCCGTACCGTGGACGTCAATGAACTCCAGAAAAAGGTCGACGACCTTTCCCGCGACCTAAGGGAACTGGATTCCAAACTCCAGCAGGCAAACTGGATGACAGAACTTATCTAAAAAGCAGAGGCAGGGCGGGCACACCTCCGGACGGGAGGTAAAAACGTCCAATCCGATCAGGTATTCGGGAAACGGAGCCGCTCCCAAACAGTACCGTATGGCTCAGCACCACGTACAGGCGCACAATTTCGGCGTACATCTTACTACCGCGTGCCGGCTGCTTCAGCTTCCTCCCCTCCTGGGGAGGTTTTTGTTTACTGGGCCACTTCCATAAGGCAGCTAAGCGCGTTCAGGGTCCTGGGATAGCCGATGAACGGGATATTCGAAGAGATGACTGCGAGGAGGAAATCCTTGTCGTTGCCGACGTTTAGATTGCCTGCAATATGACCTTTCAACTGAGGTTCACAACCACCCTGGGCAGCCAGGAAACAGAAAGTGATCAGCTCGCGTGTCTTCAAATCCAGTCCGGTGCGTGTGTAATAATCGCCGAAGCAATTCTCCGCCAGCCACTTATTGATCTGACGTCTTTCCTCAGGAGCGGAATTCCAGAATTCCCTCATTCCTTCCCCGAAGCAATCCACCTGAACCTGGTTTCCTGCCTCACGTCGAGTCTCAGGCGTTGTCTGTCCCTGAGGTTCAAGAGGAAGCTTTATTCCGCGAGACGCCAGAATCTCATTGGTGGCGTCAAGGAAAGGACGTACCCTGCCTATCCCGAGATAAGCTACGGCCTGATAGACGATTTCCTTCACTTCGACTGGAGCGACGCTCTTGTCAAGGGCGGCGGGAAGAATCTCGCGGAACTCGTCAATGCCCTGACAGCCAAGCAAGGTAGCTATGTAGCAGACATAACGGGTGTGGTCATCAAGCTTGTCACTGGTTATCTGAACCACATCACCAAAGGCAAACCTGTCAAACAGTTCAACAAACTCAGGATCGGTAGTCTTCAAATCAGGGATAATCTCTTTCATCTTAGTGTCTTTTTCTTTGCAGCCTGACAGGGCAAACACCACGACGGCAGCAACAATAATCATTATTCTTTTCATCAATGCAAATTTATAACATCCGGGGCAAACTGTTTTTATACATTTCACGGTTTTTTTGCATAGTTTTGCATTAAGTCATAAGAAACCATGAATAAGACATTATCATTGCAGCACTCGCCTGCCTAAGCCTTGTAGCTGCATCATGCGGATCCAACACCAAACCAAGCGCCCCGAAGGTGTCTATATTCTGCGACCACATCGAATCCGTGGCCAGACTGGGTGGGATCTCTTTCGCAGAAGCAGCCCTCCAGATTAAAGAGATCGGTTTCACAGGAGCCGATGTCAGGGTCTTCCAGAAAGCGGAAGAGATAAGGGCCCTCGACAGCCTCGGTTTCGAGCATGCCTGCGCCATAACCGACATCGATTATTCCAAAGGAGACCAGAAGGAGCTGGAAGACAGGACCGTTGCTTTCATGAAGGAACATGGTTACGACAGGCTCCTGCTTGTCACCGGCCTGCTTCCTGCCGAAGGGTTTTCCAAAGCACAGATCGAAGAAGCCAGGGAGAGGATAGCCGCATTTGCAACCAGAGTTAAAAACCTTGAACTCAGAAAGACTTGACACACTCTTCAACGTAGCTGAAGACCTCGGCCTGGTGTTCGACTCCGGCAATTTCACTTTCGCAGGGCAGGATCCGACATGTCCACCTCAAAGACAGGAAAGCCATTGACGACATGACCTGCGTGCCCATAGGCACAGGCTGCATCCCCATCAGAGAGATCATCACAGAGCTTTCCTCGTCCGGCTACCAGGGATGGTTCACCGTCGAACAGTTCGGATCCAGGAACATGCTCGAAGACAGCAGGACCTCTTTCGAGAATATAATGTCTATTGTTTCTGGTACTTACTAGGAACGACTCCGAAATGGTTCTTGAAGACCCTGGTGAAGTGCTGGGGGTAATCGAAGCCTAATGCATCTGCGGTTTCAGACACGCTGCGTCCATCAGCAAGTAGAGTCCTGGCCTTTTCCATCAGGAAACGCCGGATATGTCGCTGCGGACCTTCGCCGGTCAGCGTCCTGACCAGGTCGCTGAAATACCCGGCAGATAGGAAAAGCTCACTGGCACACCAGGACACGGTGGGTATTCCATATTCCAATTGCTTGTCCTCTGAATAATACCGGATCAAAAGGTCTTCGAAGCGATGAAGGATGTCCGATGTCCTCTTGGACGGAGTAGAGAGCTGGGTCTGATAGAACCTGCCTACATTGTCGAGGATGAGGCTCAGCCAGGAGACTATGACCGACTGCTGGTACTCATCCTTCTGACCGTTGGCGAGTTCTGCCCGTAGGCTTTCAAACAGCGAAACTATGGTCTCCCTCTGCTGCGGAGTCATCAGCAGGGCCTCGGAAGTGTTGTAGGAGAAGAAGCTGTAGCGGGATATCTTTCTTCCAAGGTCAGTCCCTGACAGTATGTCCGGTGAAAACAGAAGAGCCCAGCCTCGTGTCTGGATCTCTTCCCCGGTGTCCACCTTGCCCCCGATCTGCCCCGGAGCCACGCACATAAGGGCCTGGGCATTGAGGTCATAGGTAACCACTCCATAGACCAGATCCTCAAGAAGTACATCTGCAAGGAAAAGAGCGTAGACATCGTAATTGTTAAGGCTGTGACGGCAATGCTCCAGCTCGTCGTAGTGTATGACTGAGACGAGCGGATGCAGCTCCGGAGCGCCGATATAGCGCTCATAATCACCGACAGTGTGTACTTTGAGTATCTTGTCCATGGCCTTAGCAACTGCAATTTACAAAAAAACATCCACAATCCGTTAAAGTGGTAGAATTATCAGAAATCAGGTGAAGCATTATGGATTCTCTATAATTATCTTTGCATGAATCCAGATTGTAACAATGATCATGAAACAGCACAAGCATATTCTTATAGCTATCCTGGCGGCCGTTTCCGTCCTTGCAGGCTGCGAAAAAGAACCGGTGTCCGGAAAGCACAAATCTATTGCTACATCGCTTGCCAAACTTTCCGACGGGACAATGTTTTCCATTGAACCTGAATCTCCCTACGGAAGCGAAAACAGCAACTACTACATCTCAACAAAGTAACGGAAGAAGAGTATTATCGTGAAAAGAATACTATTTGGATTGCTAAGCATGGCACTTTCGGCACAGTTCGCAGCTGGGCAGATCGATCTGCACAGCCACATGATTCCAGCCTCTTACCTTGAGGCTGTCAAGGCACATGGAATGGAGATGGACGAAGGCTTCCCTATTCCCTCTTGGAGCGCAGAAGCACATCTCAAATTCATGGACGAGGCCGGAATCCGGACTTCCGTACTTACCATGCCGGCACCACAACCGTACTTCGGTGACGGCTCCGAATCCGCAGCCGTCTGCCGGAAGTTCAATGAAGAGGCCGCAGCCTTGAAGGCCCTCCATCCAGGTCGCTTCCTTTTCTGCGCCGCCCTGCCGCTTCCGGATGTTGGAAAAGCTATCGAAGAGGCGGAATATGCATTGGAAGTACTTGGAGCAGACGGCGTTAAACTAGCCTCCAACTGCTATGGCCAGTACCTAGGAGATGAAGAACTCGAACCCCTGATGGCTTACCTGAACGAAAAGAAGGCCGTCATCATCACCCATCCTCACAAGCCGTCAGCCGCAAATGACAAGCTCATCGCATCCGTCCCGCTCGCTTCTTATGAATATCTTGCCGAGACCACACGTGCGATCCTCAATATGGTAGCCCACGATGTGCTTGTCCGTTATCCGGACCTTAAGGTAGTCGTGCCCCACTGCGGTTCTTTCCTGCCGAATGCACTTCCCCGCTTCAAAGGCCTGCTGCCTGTAATGATCGCCCAGGGATATATGAGGCCCGTTGACGTTGATGCAAACCTGTCACGCCTCTACTTCGATCTTGCCGGAGCCGCCACCGATGATGTCATAGAAACACTTCTCACCATCACGGAGCCCTCTCACATCCTCTATGGTTCAGACTACCCCTATGTAGCAGCTCATGCTCTCATCGGCGCAAAGAAGTCCCTGGAAGCGCGTCTGACCACCCATGGGCTTGACCCCCAGGACGTCTTCTCGAAAAATGCAGGAAGGCTTTTCGGAGCTGGCAAGTAGGATCCCTACTGTTTTTCGAATTTCACAGCCACGCTACCGCTGCCAAGAGCTGCGGCCAGACCGGTTACGTCCTGGACCTTACCGATCCGGGTGTAGCTGTAACCACCGGCAGGGCCATAGAACAAGACGATGCAGTTCCCTGAATAGAGCATCAGGTCCCCAGCTACCAAGGAATTGAATCTCGTGTCCTTGTGCGGAAGTGAATGACCGTAGCAGTACTTTTCATTGCCGTTCAGTTCAGACATTTCAAGGGTGAGCGGCAGCAGGTTCATGAAGGCTTTGCCTGTCTCTGAGTTCTCTATGCTGGCAGTGAAGGTCTTTCCGCCTGCAGTGATCTTAACCATCATGGTGTCGTAAGATTGTTTTCCGTGATCTTCTTCATTGGTCTGGCTTGAAGCTTCCTCCTCGCGTACCGGGGCTAACGGCTCCTCCTTCCCATCGCATGACGCAGCAGTGGGAAGGACGAGCAGGAACGCAGCCAAAATGGCGAACAAGTGTCTCATTTCAGATATTCATTGAAAAAGGACTCCATCTTGTCGTAGGGAATCACTCCGGCAACGTCATCATAAAGGTCCACATGGGTAGCGCCGGGGATGATCATGAGTTCCTTGTTGTCACCCTTGAGCAATTTGAACGCGTCTTCTCCCATATAGCGGCTATGAGCCTTCTCTCCATGGACAATCAGGACAGCATTCCGTATTTCGCCTGCATAACGCAAGAGCCTTGTGTTCATCATGGGCATCATCCCATCGATTGCCCAACCATCCGTCGAATTGCCGCTGCGAGGATGATAGCCACGAGGGCACTTGTAGTAAGCATGATATTCTTTTACAAACCATGGCGCATCGTCCGGTAGAGGATCGACTACACCTCCGGCCCTCGGATGCTCTCCAGTACGGAAGTCCTCAGTGCGCTGCTTAGCAACCATCTGACGCATAGCATAGCGGGCATCTTCATTGTCATTCTGGTCAAAATAACCTTTCTCGTTAACACGTGTAAGTTCGTACATCGTTGAAGCGACTGTGGCCTTGATACGGGGATCGACTGCCGCGACATTGAGGGCAATACCACCCCATCCGCATATCCCGATGATACCTATCCGCTCAGGATCCACCAAGTCACAATTGGAAAGATAATCTACGGCAGCTGAAAAATCTTCAGTGTTGATATCAGGCGAAGCCATCCTCCTAGGTTCACCTCCAGATTCTCCGGTAAATGAAGGATCGAATGCGAGAGCTACGAAGCCGCGTTCTGCCATATGCTGGGCATAGAGGCCGCTGCTCTGCTCCTTGACTGCTCCGAAAGGTCCGCAGACAGCGATGGCTGGCAGTTTACCTTCAGCCTTTTTCGGGACGTAGAGATCAGCTGCGAGGGTGATACCAAACAGATTGTTGAAAGTAACCTTGCTGTGATCGACGAGTTCAGACTTCGGGAACGTCTTGTCCCACTCATGTGTTAGATTCAAAGTGCTCATGTTATCGTTCAGTTTGCAGCCAAGCAACGTAAATGCTGCTATGGCCAATAATAATGTTTTCTTCATGGAACAAAGGTACGGTGAATGCACGAAAAAGATGTTCAAATATTCGCTGATTATGTACCAATATCGCAGATTTTAGTATATTTGTGTCGGTATGAAGAATATTCTGAAAGTCGACAATCCCAACGTGTACGCCGAGTACGTCGGTGCTCCCCTGCTCCATCCGCTGATCGCACTCATCAGCTATGATGAAGTCTCCCCTTTCCACGGGAGCTTGAACAACTACGGAGTCTACGGTTTGTTCATTCAACAGCAATTCCCTAAGTATCTGTCTTATGGTACCAAATCCGTCGTGGTCGGAGACAGTTCGATCATTGCTGTTGCCCCAGGGCAGATCGGCGGAACCGAAGACAACGGAACTCCTCTGTACATCAACGGCTGGGCTTTGCTATGGTCACCGGAGCTTCTTAAAGGATCCTCCCTGGAGGGCAGGATTAATGAATACCAATTTTTCTCCTATTTCTCGTTGGATTGGCTCCGTATGAACAGATCCGAATGGGAGAGGATCTCCTTGCTCCTTGCCTCAATGAGGAAGGAACTACGGGAGAATGAAGATTCACCCTCCCTGCGCAAGGTCATTGTAGGCTACCTTCAACTTATCCTGGAATACTGTCAGAGAATCTATTTCAGGCAGCTGTCGAAGAAGGAAAATGGAGAAAGCGACATCCTCAAGCGTTTCCACCATCTTCTGGAGGACTATTTCACCAAAGGCCTGCAGCATGAGAAAGGGCTCCCCACAGTCTCGTATTGTGCCTCCGAGCTGGCCTATTCAGCCCGATATTTCGGCGACATGATCCATAAGGCGACTGGAGGAACTGCCATTGGATATATTCACAGCTTCGTAATCGACGAGGCCAAGAGTTTCCTTATGAAAGGGTTGAACGTTGGAGAAGTGGCAGACCTCCTCGGGTTTGAATATCCCCATCACTTCAGCCGCATGTTCAAGAAAGTCACTGGCATGACACCGACGGATTTCCTTACGAAATGACGTTAAAATCTTGTTAAAGTCGTCCGATTGAGTTGCACAGATGCCGCCGAGACAGTAAATTTGCAACATGATTCTAACTGTTTTGAAACTCCTTGGCTGCATCGCCCTTCTCATGTATGGCATGAAGGTGATGAGTGAGGCCCTGCAGAAGATGGCGGGCCCCGGCCTTCGCCATATTCTCGGCGCCATGACGACCAACCGCTTTACCGGTGTCTTGACCGGTATGCTCGTGTGTGTCGCGG
This sequence comes from Bacteroidales bacterium, assembly GCA_017469745.1. Classification (GTDB taxonomy): domain Bacteria; phylum Bacteroidota; class Bacteroidia; order Bacteroidales; family UBA932; genus Cryptobacteroides. Next base: position 10,604 of record JAFUFS010000034.1, read on the forward strand.
TCCAGTCTTCGGCGGCTACCACCGTTATGACGGTTTCCTTCGTGAATGCAGCCTTGCTGACACTCGCCCAGGCCATTTCAGTGATTATGGGTGCGAACATCGGTACCACCCTGTCGGCCTGGATCATGTCAGCCGGTTTTTCATTCAACATAACGAATCTGGTCTGGCCGGTTTTCCTGATTGCCGTCGTCCTTATCCAGATGCGCAAGCGCAGGTACCTGGGCGATTTCCTCTTCGGTCTCTCGTTCATGTTCTTCGCCCTCGGAACACTCAATGCGACAGGACATGAGATGGATCTTGCGCACAATGAAGGTGTCGTGAACTTCTTCGCCTCATTCGATTCCGGCAGCTACTGGACCATCCTTCTGTTCATCCTCATCGGTGGACTGCTCACATGCATCGCCCAGTCTTCAGCAGCACTGATGGCAATTACCATGGTGCTCTGCACCAGTGGCGTACTCACAATCTATCAGGGTATTGCGCTTGTCATGGGAGAGAACATCGGTACAACCGTCACGGCCAACATCGCTGCCCTTTCCGCGAACACCCAGGCCCGCAGGGCCGCCCTCGCCCACCTGGTGTTCAACGTGTTCGGCGTGCTCTGGGTGCTTACCATCTTCTATCCATTCGTCAACGCAGCCTGCCATCTGGTCGACGTAGACCCGCATGCTGCTTCACAAAGCCCTGCCCGTCTCTCCTTCGTACTGGCTACGTTCCACACAATGTTCAACGTGACCAACACTCTAATCCTCATCGGGTTTATTCCTCAAATAGAGAAGCTGGTCAGCAAGCTGATACCTCAGAAAGCAAGCGACGAAGGCTTCAAGCTCAAGTACATCCAGAGCGGCATCATGAAGACCCCTGAAATCGCCGTCTTCCAGGCCCAGAAAGAGACTGAGCTCTTCGCTGAGAGGATGCGCGGGATGTTCACCGAGGTGCGTGAACTCTACGGTATAGCGGATGCAGATGCCTTCGAGAAGAAGGTCCTCCGCATCAAGGAGATGGAAGAAATGAGCGACCGGCTTGAAAGCGAGATCGGAGGCTACCTTGCCCAGGTGGGCAACGCCCATTTGAGTGATGACACCAAACGCAAGGTCCGTAGCCTGCTCCGCGAGGTAAGCGAACTCGAGAGCATCGGAGACAGCCTCTTCAATCTCTCCCGCACCATGGAGCGTAAGCGCAGCCAGAAAGTGGACTTCACCCCCGACCAGGAAAAGGGCATCGCCGACATGTTCGCCCTTCTCGATGAGGCCATGCTGAACATGGAAGGCGTCCTTAAAGGAACTGCTGAATATGAAGCCTCGCAGGATTGCGAGAACAGCATCGACTCACTCCGCAACACCCTCAGGGCCAGGAACACGGAAGATGTGGACGAAGGTGTCTACAGCTTTGCTGTCGGCACGGTCTTCATCGACCTGGTTCGCGAATGCGAGAAGTGCGGAGACTATGTGATGAATGTTGTGGAGGCAAAGCTTGGCAAGCGTGACAACGCTCCTGAGACCGGATCGATCCAGATTGACGTTGTCCAGAAAACTGCAATGATCGACGGAGTTCCACTTGACCTGACACGTACTGAATTCGAACTCCTGAGTCTGTTCACCTCCAATCCCGGCAGGGTCTTCTCCCGCAGCGAACTTCTCGAGCTTGTCTGGCCGAAGGACGTGGTAGTCGGCGAGCGCGTCGTGGACGTCAACATCCGACATATCCGCGCAAAGCTCGGCACCATGGCCGAACATATTCACACCAAGGCCGGCTACGGCTACTACTACGAATAAGAGGATCAGCCAAGCATCCTCATGAGAATCTTGTCCGGGACGTCACCACAGACGTTCCGGATTATTTCTTTAAGGAATTCAAGAGACTCCCCTGGCGTCAGCGAAGATTTGAGAGTCCTGGGGGTATATCCCGGGAATGGGAAATCCAACTCTTCGAACAATGCCTCGGGAGAGCAGAAACTGCACCTCTGCCAGCCGCTGTATTTGAGCTCCGGCCCACGGAAAACCCTTGATATGTCGCCGATTATGACATGCGTGCTCAACTGGAGTTTAGACATCATAGCATCGGCGGCCGACTTCTTCATATTCATAAGCTTCCGCACCTCCGCAACGGAGATGCTTCCTTGCTCATGCATATATTCAAGGACCTTCAGTTGAGCGGCATTTGGCTGGTATTTCGAGAGGGAACGCCTCCAATTGAGGATTTCCCGGTAAACGTCAACCGTAGCGAAGGCAGACTTGCCACCAAGGAGGAATTTCCCGTAGGCAACGTCCCCGCTCTGGACGCAATCAATCTTCCAGTCCCAGGGACCGAGGTTCTCTTCCGTGAACCAAAGGTCCGCAGGTGTGTGTTCTTCGACGCTGTACCCCGGAATAGGATTGGCAAAGAAAGGGATCAGCTTGTACTCCTTGATGAGTTTGAGCATACCTTCCCAATTCCGGACGACTGGAGAATAGTTTCCCATTAGATGCTAATTTACAAAAAAGAACGGCAATACCCGTAAAAGTGTTTGATAAAACTGTCAAACTGGTAACACCAGCATAAGAAAAATTACCGATCTTTGTAATCTAAAAATCTAGAGATATGTTATCACGTAAATTAATCATTATCATAACATCAATCATCATGGCAATACCTTGTAATGCCCAACTCACCATCAACATCCGCTATTCCGGCGAAAATGGTGGAGCCCGTGCTTATGTCAAAGAGATGGAAGAGAGCGGCATCGCAGCCCGCATCCGTGCCGTTGAAGGCTGCATACGCTACGACTATTTTTTCCCGGCCGATGATCCTGAGGGTCTCCTTCTGATTGACGAGTGGGCCGACCAGGAAGCCCTGAATCGCTATCACTCCTCTCCGATGATGCAGGAGGCTGCCGCCCTTCGCGAAAAGTACAAACTGGGCGGACGCAAGGTTACTATGTTCAATCCCGTGGGTGGAGCTATGTGGCCTAAGGGGCAGCCAAACGATGCCTATGCACAGTATTTCACAGGGCAGAGTTACCTGAACCCGCTGCCTGGCGGCTATGCCAATGTGACCTTCGAGCCTGGATGCCGCAACAACTGGCATATTCACCATGGAGCCATCCAGGTGCTTATCTGTGTGTCCGGACGCGGCTGGTACCAGGAGTGGGGCAAGCCGGCTGTTCCTCTCACACCGGGAACGATAATCGAGATTCCTGAGGGTGTCAAGCACTGGCACGGAGCCGCTGCAAACAGCTGGATGCAGCACCTGGCGCTTCACAAGGACGTGAAGGAAGGTTCTTCCAACGAGTGGCTTGAGCCCGTGTCCGACGAGCAGTACAACAGCATCAAATAACGGACTTATCTGAAACCAAAGCGCTTAGCCATCTTCCGGACGGCACGCCGGCCATGGCCCAGCACCAACGGCTTTTCGACCACCTGGTCTTCGATCTCCCGGACATCGTCACGGTGAATGAAGTCCAGGTGGTCTGGGTATTTGTTGATCAGTCCGGATGTCGGCCGGCCATGATAGCGGATCAGTTGATTACGAGGAATGATCCAGACGTTGTCCTCCATCGTGATGCCACGGTACCAGGCATTGAAAAGACGGATGCAACAGTTCTCCGTGTGCTCGAACCTGTTGCCACGGATGATGAAACCGTCTGTCTCTGCTGTAGTGTCATAAAGCATGAGATGGGCTGCATTGGGGTTCCAGCGCTGATGGTGCCCCCAGCCCTTGCCGGCATCACGGCAGACATTGTTTTCAAAGACTATGTTCTCAGTACGGGAACCATCTCCCTGCTGCCAATATTCAAATGAATACTCGCAGTTCCAGACTTCATTGCCTCGCCATGTGATGTTCTTCTGAAGTATGTTCTCTTTATTCGACTGATTGGTGAGTCCGGCATCCCAGCACTCCCAGATGCGGCAGTTTTCCACCAGGACATCTTCTGCCGCACTCCAGAACTCGATCCCGTTGCCAAAACGCACGCAACGGCCTTCTTCATCAATATAATTGGTTCCTCCGCCGATCCAGGAAACATCACAGCCCTTGACAGTAATGTGTTTTACACCAGAGCCGCCTATCCCATGTGCTGCGCCATAACGGAGCCATAGTCCTTCATAGACCACATCATGTACTGAGGTCTCGCTGATTACATGCACATTCTCAGCAAGTTCGATAGATTTGAAACGATGGGCCGGATTCCCGGAGCTCACCAGATAAACGGCCCCTTCTTCACGTATCCAGCAAAAACGCAAGTCCTTATCCAGCTGCTCCATCCGGTCGACTTTCCAAGCACATCCCGAGTCTCCGTGGTCAAGGATTATGTTACCCAATTCCTTGGAAGATGGTTGCAGGCAACGCCATATTCCTGAACGCACTTCAGTCCAGGAAGATGCAGAACTTGCATCGTAAGATGGCTGAAGTTTCGGCTTCTCACCCTCCCCGAACGGCCCGTAATAAACGGGCGCACCGCTCCGACCTGACTTTGGTTCCAGATGTCCACGGAAGACGTCCCCCCTCCTGAACAGCACACGGTCTCCACCGGACAGATCTGCATGGTTGACTCGATCGAGAGATCTCCACGCACGCTCGGGAGAAAGTCCGTCAGCGGAATCGTCGCCGCCTGCCTGCACATAAAATGTCCTGCCACTTCCCTGCTCTCCTATCGAGGCTGGTTTAGCGTCAAGCTTATTAGAGAATACGAGCACCAGGACGACAGCTAGTGCTGTTGATAACTTATTCATCATAACGGTCAGTTTATTCGACAACATAACACCTGTAATCAGATGAACAAGTTATCCAAAAAATATTTAATCCGCAAGCCTAAAGACGCTTTCCTAATTCATAAGCTTGGACGGCATACTTTGTTCCCTTGATGGAACCTGCCGTCCAGATGTCGGGAGCAATCACACTTCCTACATCCTCCCATCCCATATAATCAGTAATTGTCTTGAAGTGCGC
>JAFUFS010000002.1 GCA_017469745.1 Bacteroidales bacterium
ACTCGATCGGAGCAGGCCTTGCCATCGCCCTCTGCGGATGGGTCGTCATGCCTCATCTGGGAGTCGACCTGAGCGGCGATGCCGCTGCAGTCTCAGCAATAGCCGGTAACCTTGGACTGGAAACCACCGATCCCAAGGTCCTACAGTTCGCAGCCCACTATGGTGCCTGGCGCTGGTGCTTCCTGATCCCGGCCTTCGTAGCCTTGATCGGATCCATCTGGCTCTATTTCAACATGAAGGACTCCCCTTCCGACGTAGGCCTTCCTGAGGTGGTCGGCAAGAAGAAAGCCATCGTCACCACACCGGAAGAGGCTGCAGAACACGCTGCCTTCGTCAAGAAGCATGTCTACGGCAACCGTGTAATCTGGACTCTTGCTGCCGCCAATTTCTTCGTCTACGTCGTGCGTTTCGCCTGCCTTGACTGGGGACCTACAATCCTGACCGAGAACAAGAACCTGTCCATGGCTTCAGCCACGACAGTCATGCTCTTCTTCGAGCTTGTCGGAGGCAACCTCGGAATGCTGTTCTGGGGATGGGCCACAGACCATATATTCCATAACAAGGCACACCACACCAGCCTGGTCTGCATGCTCGGAGTCATCCTCTGCGTCTTCGTGTTCTGGAAACTTCCTGCCGGTACCTCGTGGATAGCCCTGCTCGCCCCCTTCATGCTGATCGGCTTCTTCATCTATGGACCGCAGGCCCTCCTGGGCATCTGCGCAGCCCAGCATGCCACAAACCGCGCCTCCGCTACCGCCAACGGTATTCTAGGAATATTCGGCTACGCCAGCACGGTCATTTCCGGTGTCGGCTTCGGTTATGTTGCTGACCATTATGGATGGGACGGCACCTATCTGACTGTCGTCATAGCGGCCATAATCACCGTGGCGGTCCTGGCTACCATCTGGAGTGCCAAGGCTACCGGGTACGAAGAATAGCTTGCTGTAACTTGATTATTGCAGGATCTCCCAGTGCCCTCCGGGTCCGAAGAGATGCCTCTCCAGCCTGTCCTGCACTCCCAGCCGCTGGATAATGTCGGCGTTAGTGTAGCGGCTCCTCATGTACGGAATCCTGCGGAAGGTGTAGCGGAGACGTTCCCGGCTGATTCCGATCTGCTCGGGCTCATAAGGAGCTCCGACCCGCTTGAGGTAGTCATAGACAGTGTCGAATGAATATATCTGGTCGCGGACTTTCTCCTTCAAAGCCGGCCAGATTTCTACGAAACGTTCCAGCTCTTCTCGAAGGGCTTCCTTCCCGACATACTTCCCTTTAGTCTCCTTGAGGGCACGTACCAGATGGGCAGGTTTATCCTTGAAAAGTTCTTGGATAATCTGCTCCATCTCATTCCATTCTGGCCACTGGGAGACCGCTTTGTCAATATCTACGGTGTCGAGAGGAAGGTCGATCAGGAATTCCAGGCTGGCCGTGGAGACCAGGGTGCCTATACCGACCTTGAAGCCGTGGGAAACGTGTTTTCCGTTCATGCAGAGCCCGTCCATGTCCCAGAAATGGGAATACTGGTGCTCCGTTCCGGAAGCCGGGCGGGATGACTGAATGGCCTGCATGGCGAATCCGCTCATGATAAGTCCTTCTGCCAGAGCCTCAGTGACATCTTCTTTACCTGCATGTATTCCGTCTGGATCTGACAGTGCGAAACGCAGTTTCTTCTGGACGAGATCCCAGGTGAAAGAGTCTATAGGTTCGATCCCGAGGGCATCGGCTATGATCCAGTCGGCACCTGCAGGAACCTTTGCGATAAGGTCCGCATAGCCTGATGCGGCGAGTTCCTTCGGGGCTTCTGCGGAGATGACAGGATCCAGGATCATGCCCTTGGGGGCCGGGCAATCGAGGGTCTGCTTGTTTCCGTCGATGCTGATGGAAGCTCCATAGGCGGTATAACCGTCCATCGAAGCAGCAGTTCCTACGATCATGTAAGGACGTCCGAGAGTGCTGGAAACGTATTTGGTCAGGTCATTGATGACACCCGAGCCGACTGCGACGGCTATCGCGTCAATTCCGGAGAGATAGTCCTTCAACATGCAGACAAAACCCCATTCGGCGAACAGGTCGGGATCGTCAAAGATGAAGGGTTCTGCTGCTTTCAATCCGGCTTCTTCCAGGATTGTGTCCACCCTCTTCCCCGCTACTGCAAAAGTCCTGGTGTCAGCTACGATCACTCCTTTCTTTCCGGGGAAAAGCTCCATGAACATGGCAGCGGTCTTCTCCATCGCTCCTGTCTCCAGGACAAGCGCCTTTGTGTCTGTGGTCCTTTCCAGGGCCTTCTCAATCTGATCCATATTCTTCTAGTAACCTATAACATCGTAAAAATCAGTCGTCATCCAGGTGAAGCCGAGTTCTTCACCTACCTTTTTCATGTAGTCGCTGTTAACCATCCAGAGGAAGGTCTCTATGCCGAGAGACTGAAACTCGCGGATCCAGTCCGGATGGTTCAGGATGACATTGGAATTGTAGGAGATGCCTGTGAAACCGTGCGCCTTCACTTCCTGTGGAGGCATCGAACCATGTAAGCTAGAAGAATTGAGCCCGACTCGCATCCTGGGCTCCTGGCGAAGAACTTCGTCGAGGGTTTCGCTGCTGAAGGAAAGGATGTAGACCTGGTCCATCATGTCCAGTTCCTTTATCATCGCAAGGGCCTGGCGGATAAGTTCCTTCTCCCTGTCTGGGTCCTGGACCTTGATTTCAAGGAACTGGGTCATCTGAGGGGTTTTCTTGGCCTGTTCGAGCCATTCGCGAAGCGTAGGGATCTGGTGTCCGAATGGAAGTTTATAGGCACGGATATCTTCAAACTTGCTCCCCGTGCAGGTAAGCACATCCTTTATGATTACGTTGTCATGTTTGATGACCAGCTGGCTGTCCACCGTCATGAAAACATCGAATTCGACGCCTTCGCAACCCTTTTCCTGGGCGCGGATCAAAGCATCCAGAGTGTTTTCGTCAGTGGTGAATTCCGTTCCCGTACTGCAGAAGCCCCTGTGCGCAAGGACTTTAGGCCTGGAACCCTTCTGAGATGTGCAGGAAAAGGCTGCAATAATCGCTAAAATAAAGACTAACTTTTTCATGAGGGAAAAACCTTTTTGTTCAACGAGGAGTAAATCTACAAAAAATTATTGGTAAATTCGCTTTATGGCTGACTCAAGTTACATCCATGTCCTTCTTCCGCTTAAACTGAAGTGGGAGCCGGTGTATTCCGTCCCTTCGTGCTCCATCGCTGTCGGCGACAGGGTCAGGGTAGAATTTGCCGGCAAGGAATATGTCGGAGTGGTCACGGACTCCGATGCTTCAGAAGATGCAGCCGGAATCGGACCGGATAGAATCAAGCCTGTCCTTGAGATCCTTACTAGGCTGAACCGCATCTCAAAGGAAGAACTGGAACTCTGGAGACAGGTCTCCGAGTACTATCTCTGTACTGCAGGCGAGGTCTACAAGGCCGCTTACCCGATGGGTAAGATAGAGGAAGAGCAGGTGAAGGCAAGGCTTGAGGAAAGGCATAAGGCAAGGATCGAAAGGCTTGAAGACAAGATTGCCAAGGCAAGAAGGGAGGACACCAGGGCAAGGTATGTAGAGCAGCTGAATGCACTCATGTCCCGTCGACAGGCTCCGGGGCCTGGTGGAGCGGCCGGTGAGACATCCGGGCCGCAGGGTCCTGAATTATCCCCCGCCCAGACGGAAGCATATTCAAGGATCAAGGATATCTTCGGAAACGGAAGGCCTGCGCTGCTCCATGGGGTAACCGGTTCCGGAAAGACGGAAGTTTACATGAAACTCGCCAGGGAGGCTCTCGACAACGGCAGGAATGTCCTTTTCCTGGTTCCTGAGATCGCCCTCAGCAGGCAGCTGGAAGAAAGGACAAGGGCTGTCTTCCCTGAAGAACTCCAGGTATTCCATTCGGCAGAGACAGTGCCCAGGCGTATCGAGACTTCAATCTTCATGAGGAGCAATCCGTATCTCATCCTCGGAACCAGAAGTTCGGTCTTCCTACCCCACAGGGACCTTGGCCTGGTCATCGTGGACGAAGAGCAGGACCCATCCTACAAACAGGACAATCCCTCTCCCAGGTACAACGGTCGCGAAGCTGCCATCATGCTCGCAGGCATATTCAGAGCCAGCGTGATCCTGGGATCGGCAACGCCTTCGCTCGAGTCGCTCTACAACTGCTCAGCCGGTCGTTTCGCCAAGGTGGACCTTACCAGACGATTCTTCGATGCCGCCGATGCTGACGTGGAAATCATAGACACCATCGCCGAAAGGAAGAAGAACGGCATGGTGGGTAGCTTCTCAAGGAAACTGATCGAACATATTGGCGGCACCCTTGAAGCCGGTGGACAGACAGCCATCCTTCGGGAAAGGAGATCCTATTCACCAGTGGTACAATGCCAGGAATGCGGTTCAATCCTTAAATGTGACAGGTGCGACGTCGCCCTGAGCCTGCATCACCGTCCCGACGGCAGCGAAAAGCTCGTCTGCCACTACTGCGGCAGAGTCAGGGAGTACACTGGCCGTTGCCCCAAATGCGGAGGAAATCTTCAGCCACTCGGGGCCGGCACCCAGAAAATCGAAGAAGAAGCGAGGAAACTTTTCCCGGAAGCCAGGATAGCCAGGCTTGACAGCGACAACCACAGTGCCGAAGCAGGAATAATCAAACAGTTCGAAACCGGACAGATTGACATCCTGATAGGTACCAGGATGGTAGCCAAAGGCTTTGATTTCAGCGGGCTGTCCCTGGTGGCCGTGCTTCAGGCAGACTCCCTGCTAGGGCAGCAGGATTTCAGGGCGGACGAGCATGCCCTCCAACTGCTTGAACAGTTCAGGGGACGCTGCGGAAGGAGAGCGGAGAAGGGGCTGTTCGTCATCCAGACCTCCCAGCCGGATCATCCTGTCTATTCTTCCGTTCTCGGTGCTTCACAGGACTCTGCGGGCTTCCTAAAGGAAAGGAAGCTTTTCGGCTACCCCCCATATTCAAGAGTCATCAACATCATCCTGAGAGACTACAACCTCCAGCGGCTGGAACTGATGAGCAGGTTCCTCTCCGAGGCTCTCTCAAGATCAGGACTGTCAGAAGGTTCTTCGATGGCAGGTCCCTACCCCCCAGCAGTAGAGAAAGTCGCCAGGGAACACATCAGGATCCTGAGGGTCCTGCTCCCGAAAGACCGTAACTTGAAGTCCAACAAAAGGATCGTCCTCGAGACCCTGGAAAGGTTCGAGAAAGACAGGAAGTACCCCGGCCACATCTCGCTGGACGTCGATCCGGTTTGAGAAGCGATTTATTTTTATTAAATTTGTAGTTTGAATTATAGTTCAGTTATGGGAAAAGTCATAGCAATAGCCAACCAGAAAGGCGGAGTGGGCAAGACCACTACCGCCATCAACCTTGCAGCATCGCTTGCCGTCCTGGAGAAGAAAGTGCTGATAATTGACGCTGATCCCCAGGCAAACACCACTTCCGGACTGAACTTCTCCCCCGACAATGACGAGAAGAGGACAATCTACGAAGTAATGATCGGCAAGATAGATGTCCGCGATTCCTTGATCCAGACGGAGATCCCCGATCTTCAGATGATCCCCTCCCACATCAATCTCGTCGGTGCCGAAATCGAGATGATCGATGAGGAGAACCGCGAACTCTTCCTAAAGAAAAGGCTGGAGCCCATCCGCGACGACTACGACTACATCATCATCGACTGCTCCCCTTCCCTGGGACTCATCACCATCAATGCTCTGACTGCCGCAGACTCCGTCATGATCCCGGTCCAGCCGGAGTTCTTCGCTCTCGAAGGACTTGGAAAGCTGCTCCAGACCATCAGGCTCGTCCAGCATGAGATCAATCCCGCACTGACGATCGAAGGTTTCGTGGTAACGATGTTCGACGGCAGGACGAAGGTCCATGCCCAGGTCGTCGGAGAGCTCAGGGAGCATTTCAAGGACATGGTGTTCAAGACTATCATCCAGAGGAGCATCCGCCTGAGCGAAGCCCCGTCCCACGGAAAACCCATCATACTCTACGACGTGGTCAGCAACGGAACGTCCAACTACATGAACCTGGCCAAGGAAGTCCTTGACAAGAACGAAAAGTAACATGAGCAACAAGCAGGAAAACAGGCTGGGCAAAGGTCTCAGCGCCCTTCTCGGAGAGATGTCCCTCAGCAGCCCTGAGAGGAAGCCGGTCGGCTACATCAACAAGGAGATAGCAGGAGCCAAACCCGTCCAGGACTATGGAGATGTACTTCGCATCCCCGCAGGACTCATAGATCCCAATCCCTACCAGCCTCGTATGGCTTTCGACAATGATTCCCTCGAGGAGCTGGCCGAGTCCATCAGGACATTCGGCCTGATCCAGCCGATCTCGGTGAGGAAGCAGCCTGACGGACGCTACCAGATCATCAGCGGAGAGCGCAGGTTCAGGGCATGCCGCCTGGCCGGAATGGATGTCATCCCCGCCTACATCCGGGCCACGGACAACCAGGGAATGCTTGAGATGGCCATCGTAGAGAACATCCAGAGGCAGGATCTCGATCCGATCGAGATTGCGATGAGCTACCAGCGACTCATGGATGAATGCAACCTCACTCAGGAGAGGATGGCCCAGAGAGTCGGCAAGAAACGCGCTTCAGTAGCCAATTTCCTCAGGCTCCTCAAACTGCCTGCGAAGGTCCAGCACGATCTGAAGGCGGGCCTGCTGAGCACAGGACATGCAAAGGTGCTTCTCGGAATAGAAGATCCCCATATTCAGGAACTGCTCTGCGACCTCACGATCAAGGACGGGCTCTCAGTCCGCCAGCTCGAAGAGAAAGTCCGCCGCCTGGGCGGGGACGGAATAGTTTTCCCGGCGCCCCGTCAGCAGGATCTTCCGGAAGACTATTACCGGATCCTGGAACACATCGGCAAGTTTTTTGATAATAGCATAAGCCTGAAACGCTCACCTTCCGGGAAAGGCACGATGACCATCAGGTTCAATTCCGACGAGGAAGTGAGCAAGTTCCTCAAGGTTCTTGAGGACTCGAACATCTAGGCGTCGTAATGAAGGATCTGGTTCTTAGGATATTGCTTGTCTTGGCCCTCGCTGCCGCTTTTTCCTTTGGTGCCAAGGCACAGTTCAAGGAAGAGGCGTTCAACCAGAGCTACAACAATCCCGCGGACTCCCTGGCATCCAGGGATTCTGTAGACCAGATGTGGTCATTCAAGGAGTTTTTCCATGGAGTGGCCAAGCATGACAGTACTCTCAAGATAGGATCCATGTTTGCAGGCTCGACAGTCTTCATCGGAGCCGAGCAATTCTACAACAAACAGTACTGGAAGATCCCCGTGATCTACGCCGGCATCGGTACGGGGATAGGAATGGGTATCAAGTACAACAAGCAGTACAAAGCATCCAAACGCGCCTACGACGCTGCCTATGAGGCAGATCCGGAGACTACCCTCGTCATCGATGACAACGCCAGGCGGATGTCGAACTACATGTTCGCCGCCGCCGGCCTGGTCTACTGGGGTGGTCTTATGGACGGAGTGGTCAACTACAAGAGGGACGTCAAGAACCAGGCCGGAAAGGCCACGATCTATTCCATACTCCTTCCGGGCCTCGGGCAGGCCTACAATGGAGAATACTGGAAAATCCCCATCTACTGGGGAGCCATGATAGGTTCGTACCACTACTGGGCCACCAACAACACTAACTACAAGAGATACAAGAGAATACACAACGAGGCCACGGCCGAGGACAGCACCTATGAAGGCCTGATCCCGGCAGAAAGGGCACTGTACTACAGGAACGCTTTCCGGCGATTCAGGGATTACTCCATGGTCGCCCTTGTGGGAAGCTATCTGCTGCAGGTCATAGACGCCAACGTGTTCTCGTACATGCAAGATTTCGAGGTGAATGACGACCTCTCGATGAGAGTCGGGCCGGCTGTCATCCCCCAGTGTAATGAATATGCCCTGCTAGGCAACAGTGCGCTTGGCCTGAAGGTGGGGTTCACTTTTTAAGGATGAAGAAACTCAGAACAATATTCCTTGCCCTCAGCATGCTGTTCCTCATTCCGTGGGGAGCGGATGCCCAGGTGTTCAGGAACAAGCTGAAAGCGGAGAATGACAGCCTCAAGACAGAAATAGATTCCCTCAAGAAGGTCATAGAACTCCTCAAGCAGGACATCCTCCTGAAGGACAGCCTGGCCAATGAAATGCTGGGTATCTACGAAGAAAATGAGGCGAGAAGCACTTCCTGGCTAAGTCCGGACGACTACAGCCCGGAGATCACCGACAGCCTCCTCAACATCTGGTACCTTCACAGGCAGGTCAACGAGGACAGCAGCAACGAGGACTACGACATGGATTCCGTCCGTTTTTCCTCAAACGTGTCCGACGCTGTCATGAGGGAAAGGCTTGAGAGCATGAACTCTTTCATCACCCTCCCCTACGACGAGAAGGTACGCAACTACATGGTCCTGTATTCCGAGAAGATGCCTTCAAAGATGAGCAACATCCTCGGACTTTGCCAGTACTATATGCCCATCTTCGAGGAGACCTTCAGCCAGTACAACCTCCCCGACGAGCTGAAATACGTCGCCATCATCGAATCCGCCCTCAATCCGACCGCCGTGTCGAGGGCCGGAGCGAAGGGCATGTGGCAGTTCATGACAAAGACCGCCAAGAGCTACGGCCTCGAGATCAATTCCTACGTCGACGAGAGGCTCGATCCCTTCAAGTCGTCGGATGCCGCTGCCCGCTACCTGGAGGACTCCTACAACCTGTTCGGAGACTGGAACCTTGCCATCTCATCCTACAACTGCGGCCCCGGCAACGTCAACAAAGCCATACGCCGCAGCGGCAAGAGGGACTTCTGGTCGGTCTATGAATATCTTCCCAGGGAGACCAGAGGCTACGTCCCCGCCTTCGTGGGAGCGATGTATGCCATCAAGTACAGCAAGGAATATGGCATAGTTCCCAACAACGTCCAGATGCCTGTCCAGGTGGACACCTTCATGATCAACAGGAATCTCCACCTCCAGCAGGTCAGCGACCTAGTCGGGATCCCCTTCGACGAGCTCAAGGGGCTCAATCCGCAGTACATCAAGGACGTGATCCCGGGCAACAGCAAGCCCTACGTGCTCAGGCTGCCCTACAATTACTCAAGTTCCTTCATAGCCAACGAAGATTCCATCTACACCTACCGCGCAGAGGAACTCTTGAACCCTCAGACCCTCATCAGTTCAAGGCCTTCTTCTTCTGACGATGGATCATCTTCAGGCAACCGGATCTCCTACAAGGTCAAGAGCGGCGACTCTCTCGGAAAGATCGCATCCAAGAACCACGTTACCGTGGCCCAGCTTAAGCAATGGAACCACCTTAAGAGCAACAACATACGAGTCGGCCAGAGGCTCTACATCTACAAAGGTGGGTCTTCCGTGTCTTCTTCCGGAAGTTCTTCTTCCGGATCCAAGCCACAGGCCTCTCCGGCCAAGGCTCCGGCAGCTTCTACCGAAGGAGGAACGATCTACAAGGTCAAGAAGGGAGACACCCTTTACAAGATTTCCAAGCAGTTCGGAGTGTCTGCTTCCTCGATCATGAAATTCAACGGCATCGGAGAAAGCATCCGGGAAGGACAGACAATCAAGATACCGTCCAAATAATCAGAAGGAAGCCGAGAGCTGAAGCCTTGCTTCGCTTCTGGAAGGTTTCGGCTCCTTCATGAAAGGATACCTTACAGAAGAGACCCTGAGATGAATCTTCAGGGTCTTTCTTTTATCCTTCCCGAGACTAAGCCGACCGCCTCCAAGGGCAGACAGGCTGAAACCCCTTCCGAAATATGCAGGAACCGTGAAACTGCCCGGGACATCCCTTTCGTAGGAATAGATCCTGTCATCCCAGTTGTCCACGACGAAAAAGGTGCAGCGGGCATAGGCCGAATAAAAACCGGTCTTGCGCCCCAGCTCAAAATAAGACAGTCCGGCCAGTGACCTGCACAGCATCCCCTCCAGCCTCCATGCAGCCTTCCAAGCATCCCCGTCTTCCTCCCCGTACCGGGCGGATATTCCTGCACTCGACCACTTCAGTTCAGCCCTTGCGCCGGTCTTGAACCGGAGATATTCCTCGTAAGGCCTGAATCTTTCCGTCGCCCTCAACGACAGGACCAGCCTGTCAGAAAGCTGCAAAGGACAGGTTATGAAGGCTTTGCCCTGCCGCACCGAGCGATCCTCATCCTTCATGGCAAAGTCTGCCGTAAGTTCGAATCCGTGCCTTTCCAGGCCCAATGCCAAGCCTTTTTCATCTGAAGCCTTGCTCCAGCTCCGGACTCCTCCGGACCAAGGAGAATTGAAGGAAGACGGATAATTCCTAAACACCGCGCTCATCTTCCAGTCCCAGCCGAGGGGAACGACAGTCCCGGCAACCGCACCGATGCTACGGTCCAGGCATTCCAGCACCACCTCTCCGAAACAATCCACCCCCTTCTTGTTGTAACGGAAGTCAGCCGAAATGATCTCTCCTCCACTTCCTCCAAAGGCGGTGAAGGACGCCTGCCCGTCTTTTCCGAAATACCCCGCATTCACTCCAGCTAGCCACCCGGGAACTGCCTTCCTGCCTTCCCATCTGTCCTTGATTCCGGGAAAGGAAAGGAAGGCAGTAAAGGCGAACCGGCCTGCCTGGAAGTCCGAAGCCACTCCCCTGTGGGTTCCGGTGCCGGACCAGGAGTTTGAAGGAGAAAGCCCCGTGGACCTTTTGTAAAAAGAAGAGGAAGAAGAGAAACCAGAAAGCGAAAGACCGCTCCAGAGGGCAAGTCCCTGGCCGAACCTGAGGTTATAGTCTCCTAAGACCACCTTCCACGGACGTTTCCGACCGAAGAAAGCTGCCGAACCGGACCAGGAGGAAGGAGGCAGCTGACGTGCGTCCTGATAAGTCGTCCGTCCGGCAAGGGAAAGTGCTGCAAACTCCCCTGCCGCCAGCCTGTATTTGGCCCCGTAACTGAAATCCCGGCCTCTGAAGGAGATTCTTCCCAAGGCCTCTTCCCGGACAGTCATTGCTTCCTCAGGCACCTGCCCTGGAGGATCCTTCCCTTTCAGGGAGATGAAGGGTTTCAGGACGTTGACATATTCAGTGTCAAAGCCTTCCACCAACGAGAGTTCCGAGAAAGAGAGAATCTCTCCGTTCCTGGAACGGTAGTCTTCAAGGCTGGCCACCTGATAGCGGGACAGCAACCCGCTTGAAAGCAGTTTGGAGCGGCTGTCCAGATTCAGCCGCAACGGATGAGAGGCGAAATGTTGGAACCTTTCCAGCTCCTGCTCGTCGAGTTCCTCCGCAGAGGAGGCACCGGTCAATGCCAGGACCGACTTAAGCTGGCTGTCGGTCTGGGCCGGGGCAGAAATAGGAACACAAGTGGAAGGCAGGATGAACATGCCTAACCAGGAAAGCATTTTGCAGAAGTTTTTCATGTCCGGTAAAGATTATCCAAGGCCAAAGTTAGAAGGCTGCTGGTTAATAACAATGCTTGTTAATAAAACTCAGGGGGATTATTTCTGTTTTTTTAAGGAATGTGCTATTTTTGTTCGAAAATAGCACTGTAATGAGCAACGTCAGACTTCACGACAAATCCTTCCGTCCATTCATCGAGAACGATGCCATCGAAAAGGCAATCGACCAGGTTGCAGAGAAGATCAACAAAGACTACCACGGCTCCAAGGACGTCCCCGTCCTGCTTTGCGTACTGAACGGATCAATTCTCTTCACCGCAGAACTCATGAAGAGGCTGACCTTCAACTGCGAGATCGTCTGCATCAAGCTTTCTTCCTATGTGGGCATGCAGTCCACCGGAGAAGTCAGGGACATCATCGGAATGACCGGCAGCGTCAAGGGTAAGAGGGTGATCATCATCGAGGACATCGTGGACTCTGGCAGGACGATCGCCAACCTCACGAAGATGATGGAGGCCAACGGAGCCACCGAGACCAAGATCTGCACGATGCTCTTCAAGCCCGGATGCTACAAGCTCGACAAGAAGATCGACTATGTGGCAATGGAGATTCCGGATGACTTCATCGTCGGTTTCGGACTCGACTACGACGGCCTGGGCAGGAACAACAAAGACATTTACGTTTTGGACAATACCATGAAATACTACATTCTTTTCGGCCCTCCCGGTGCGGGCAAAGGCACCCAGGCAGCCTCTATGGCTGAACGATTCAACCTGTGCCACATCTCCACAGGAGACCTTCTCCGCGGTGAGATGGCAAAGGGCAGCGAACTTGGACTCAAGGCCAAGGCCCTGATCGAGGCCGGCGAGCTTGTTCCCGACGAGATCGTGGAAGGCATGATCGAGAACAAGTTCAACACCGTGGAAGGCGTTGCAGGCTTCCTGCTCGACGGTTTCCCGCGCACCATCGCCCAGGCTGAAGCCCTGGACAGGATGCTTGCCAAGAGGGATGAGAAAGTCAGCGGAGTTGTCTCCCTGATGATCCCTGACGAGATGATCAAGGAAAGGATCCGTCACCGTGCAGCCATCGAAGGCCGTGCAGACGACGCTTCCGACGAGACAATTGCCAACAGGATCAAGACCTACCACGACAAGACCGAACCCCTTGTCGACTTCTACAAGAAGGCCGGAGCCTACAACGAGATCGACGGCACCGGTACCATCGAGGAAGTCCGTGACCGCATCTCCACCCTCATGGAGACGATCTAAAGGTCATGCCTGACAGCAATTTCATAGATTATGTAAAGATCTTCTGCGCTTCCGGTCACGGAGGCGCAGGATCAATGCATCTCCACAGGGCCAAGTACGTTCCCAAAGGCGGTCCTGACGGAGGAGACGGAGGCCGTGGCGGCCATATCATCCTGAGGGCCAATCCCCAGTTCTGGACCCTTATCCACCTGAAATACCGCAAGCATGTGAAGGCAGACGACGGCGGGCACGGTGAAGGCGGACTCAGGACCGGCAAGAACGGAGAGGACATCATCCTGGAGGTGCCAGTCGGCACTGTCGCCAAGGATGCGGAGACCGGAGAAGTCCTCTTCGAGATGATGGAACCGGGAGAGGAAAGGATCCTCTGCAGGGGCGGCCGTGGAGGCCTCGGGAACAACTATTTCAAATCAGCGACCAACCAGACCCCGAGATATGCCCAGCCTGGCGAGGAAGGCGAAGAAGGCTGGTTTATCCTGGAGCTCAAGCTCCTTGCCGACGTCGGACTGGTAGGTTTCCCGAATGCAGGCAAATCCACCCTTCTGGCAGCAATCACAGCAGCCAAGCCGAAGATCGCCAACTACGCCTTCACGACCCTCGAGCCGAACCTTGGAATAGTCAAATACTACGACGACCAGTCCTTCGTGATGGCTGACATCCCTGGGATCATCGAAGGTGCCCACGAGGGCAAAGGCATAGGAATACGTTTCCTGCGCCACATAGAAAGGAACTCGGTCCTTCTGTTCATGGTCTCTGCCGAAGAGAACGACATTGCAGGGAGCTACCGGACCCTTCTCAACGAACTCGAGGAATACAATCCCGAGCTTCTGGACAAGGAAAGGGTGTTGGCCGTGACCAAATGCGACATGATCGACAAGGAGATCGAGGCCCAGATCGAGCCGCTGCTCCCCGAAGGAATTCCTCACATATTCATTTCATCAGTTTCCGGAGAAGGCCTTAAGGAACTCAAGGACATGCTATGGTCAGCGCTTCAGTCATAGAAACGCTCCATCGCATCGACCAGGACCTTACCCTTCTGATCAACAACTGGAGCACTCCCATGACCGACTCATTCTGGATGATGATGTCGGACAAGATGTTCTGGATTCCGGCATATCTCCTTTGTATCTACTTCCTGTTCCTCCGGTTGGGCTGGAAGAAGGCTCTGATAGTCCTTGCATCTGCCGCGTTGGCCTTCGCCCTGTGCGACCAGTTCTCCAACCTCGTGAAGCATGTAGTCTCCAGGCTCCGCCCGAGCTATTCATTCAGGATGCTCGACGGCGGCCTGAACGTCCTTGAGAAACGGGGCGGCTTCTACGGTTTTTTCTCAGCCCACGCAGCCAATGCTTTTTCACTTGCCCTTTGCCTGATTGCAGGATTCCGCAATGACAAAACGCACACCTACAATTGGTTCTGCAGATGTGCGTTGGTTTGGGCCGTGCTGGTTTCCGTCAGCCGTGTGTTCGTAGGAAAGCATTACCTAGGTGACATCCTTGTCGGCGCCCTCATAGGGATAGCAGTAGGCAGCCTGACCGGGATGGCTGCAAGGTATTTAATCAACAAGGCAATCCCTACAGTTCAGGGATGACCTTCTCCATCTGGATTCCCCTGGAACCCTTCACCAGGATGGTGAATCCATCCACCTGATTCTCCTTAAGCCAGGAAGCCAGTTCGTCAGAAGTGGCGAACCATTTCGCGCTGCACCCTTCCCTGCCTTCCAGGGCCTTCCTGAACTCATCTCCAACAAGGCAGACAAGATCCAGGTCCATCGCGAGCACCTTGTCAAGCACCTTTTTGTGCTCGGAGACCGACTCCTCACCAAGTTCGCGCATGTCGCCGATGAAGGCGGCCTTCCTGGCGGCCTCGACGAGCGAGAGATTGTCCAGGGCGGCTGTCATGCTTGTAGGATTGGCATTGTAGGCATCCTCGATCAGCATATTCCGCTCTGTCTTCTCCATCTGGGAACGGTTGTTCTTCGGGACATAACTGCATACGGCACTGACAGCATCTTCGAGTGATACGCCGAAATGCATGCCGACAGCCATGGCAGCCGCGACATTGGGAGCGTTGTACGCACCTGCCAGACGGGTCTCGACCAGACTGCCGTCAGAGAGCCTGATCCTCAGGAAAGGATGCTCAGCACTAGACGGAAGGACTTCCGCGCCCATGTACCGGATGCCGTAGAGGTTGACCTTGTCTTCATGGAAACGCTCCTTCGCCATCCCGGTCAGTTCAGGATCATCGGCATTCAGGAATACTTCTCCGGCATGGGCGGCAATATAGTCATAAAGCTGTCCTTTCGCCCGCTTGACCCCTTCGAAACTGCCGAAACCGAGCAGATGGGCCTTCCCCACATTGGTGATCAGGCCAAAGTCCGGCTCACTGACTTTCACAAGCTTGGAGATGTCGTCAGGGTGGTTGGCTCCCATTTCGATCACGGCGATCTCAGTGTCCTCCCCGATTGACAGGAGTGAAAGGGGCACTCCTATGTCGTTGTTGAGGTTGCCCTTGGTGGCCGCGACATTGTACCTTTCGGACAGGACCCTGGTGATGAGTTCCTTGGTCGTGGTCTTGCCGTTGGTGCCGGTGAGACCGATCACCGTGATCCTACGCCCGCCCACAAAGGTGTTCTCCCTATGATGACGGGCAAGGGCCTGAAGGGCCTCCAGGGTGTCAGGGACGGGGATCACACGGGGATCGCCTGACTGAGAAACCGGAGTACCTTCATTCACGACGGCATAGCGGGCCCCGAGTTCCAGAGCCTTGCCGGCGTACAGGTTGCCGTCGAAATTCTCACCTTTGAGGGCGAAGAACATCTCTCCGCCCTCGATAGCCCGGCTGTCAGTGGAGACACGCGAGCACTCCTTGTACAAGGAATAAAGTTCAGCTATATTCATCAGACTAAAACTACTTGCTGCCGGTGCTGCCCCAGCCTCCGGCTCCCCTCTGGGTCTCAGAGAGGACTTCTACATCTTCCCATTCGACTCTTTCATGGCGGGCTATGACCATCTGGGCAATCCGCTCGCCTGGAACGATCTCGAACGGTGTGTTTGAAAGATTCACCAGCGAAGTACGGAGTTCTCCCCTAAAGTCGGCATCCACCGTTCCGGGGCTGTTTATCACCGTAATTCCGTGCTTTGTGGCGAGTCCGCTGCGAGGACGGATCTGGGCCTCATAGCCCACGGGGAGCTCTATGAATATTCCCGTAGGAACAAGGGCCCTTTCGAGCGGACCGAGGACAATAGGTTCCTCGAGGTCCGCCCTCAGGTCCATGCCTGCCGAAGCCTCGGTCGCATAGAACGGATCGGGCCAGCGGCTCTTGTTGACTATCTTGACTTTAAGCATTGCCATTATTCGGTTTTTGCCTCAGCTTCAGCAGCTTCCTTGTCGGGGATGATGAGGTTGAGGATGACGCCGACGATGGATGCAAGACCGATTCCGGCGAGGGAGAACTTACCGAAACTGATGATGGCGCCGCCGATTCCGATAGTGAGGATCAGGGAAGCTATGATCAGGTTGCGGGTCTTGTTCATGTCGATCTTGGCCTTGACCAGGTTGTTGATACCGACGGATGCGATGCTTCCGAAGAGGAGGAGCATGATGCCACCGAGAACAGCCGTAGGAATGGTCTGGATGGCCGCTCCGACCTTACCGACGAGGGAGATAAGGATGGCAGTGATGGCCGCTATCCTCATACAAGCAGGATCGGTGACCTTGGTGAGGGAGACGGCTCCGGTGACTTCTGAATAAGTGGTGACGGGAGCGCCGCCGAGGAAGGCTGCCAGCATGCAGGCGAGACCGTCTCCGGCCATGGTCCTGTGCAGTCCCGGATCCTTGATGAAGTCCTTGCCGGCAATTTCGCTGATAGCATAAACGTCACCTACGTGCTCGATGATAGGGGCGATCGCGACAGGGGCCATGAAGACGATTGCCTGCCAAGAGAAACTCATCTTGGTAAAATGAGGCAGGGCGAACCACTTGGCCTCGGCCACGGGTGCGAAATCCATTCCGCTCCTGTAGAAGATGATGGCAGCGATGTAACCGACGATAGCTCCGAAGAACACCGGGATGATCTTGACCAGTCCCTTGCCCCAGATCGAGCAGGCGATGGCCACCAGGAGGGAGATGATCGCAAGGACCCAGTTCTGGCTTGCCATGTCCACTCCGGTGCTGGCAAGCGAGAGACCGATTAGGATGATGACGGGACCGATGACGATCGGAGGGAAGAGTTTCTTGATGAAACTGATACCGAATAGCTTCACGAGAAGGCTCATCAGCAGGTAGACCACGCCGACGGCCACAAGTCCGCAGAACATTCCGGGCATGCCGTAGAGTTCGGTTGCCTTGACGATAGGAGCAATGAAGGCAAAACTGCTGCCCAGGTAGATAGGTACCTTGCCTCCCGTCACACCGTGGAAGAGGAGGGTGCCGAGACCGGCGGCAAGGAGGGCGATGGCCGGATCAAATCCGACGAGCAGTGGAACCAGGACCGTGGATCCGAAAGCCACGAACATGAACTGAACGCCTACTATCGTACGCTTCAGTGGTGAAAGGGTTTGTGTTGACATATATGGTACCAGTTATTTGGATGCTCTTGAATACAGGAATATTGCAACTGCTCCGAACAGTATGTTGGGCAGCCAGAGAGCGACCATAGGAGACAAGGCTCCTGAATAGACGAACATCTGGCTGAAACGCAGGAAGAGAATGTAGGTGAAACTGAGCGCGATTCCCACCCCTATGTTGAGGCCTATGCCTCCCCTCCTCTTACGGGACGACAGCGACACACCGATGATCGTCAGGATGAAGGCGGAGAACGGAAGGGCGTAACGAGTGTGCTTCTCGATCAGGGCATACATCACGTTTGAATCTCCACGCAGCTTCTGTTGCGCAATGAGGTTGTTGAGCTGTCCAATCGGGAGGGTCTCGACCGTGTTCTTGTTCCTGTAGAAATCAGTGACAGTAAGGCTTATCACCGTGTCCATACGGGCTCCTGTGGTGACCCTGTCCTCAAGGCCTTCAGTATATTCCCGGAGGAAATACCTGTGGAGGGTCCAAGCTCCCTTCGTGCTGTCCCAGACCGCGGTCTCAGCCGAGAGCTTGCTCACCAGTTTGTTGTCCTTGATGTCCTCCAAAGTGAAACCGAAAGCGGTGTTGTTCCAGGAACTGAAAGACTCGACATAGACGAATTTGCCCGTGTCGATCTGGTAATGGACATTATTGGTACTGAAAGGATTCTTGTGCTTGACGTAGGTGGTCTCGAATTGCAATCGGTGTACGTTGGCCCTCGGGATGACCCAGAGGCTCAGGGACAGGGACAGCATGGCTATGATCGCAGCTGAAACCATGTAGGGAACCATCATCCTCTTGTAGCTAACCCCGCAGGAGAGAATGGCGATGATCTCGCTGTTGGCCGCCATCCTGGAAGTAAAGAAGATAACCGTTATGAACACGAACAGGGGGCTGAACATGTTCATGTAGTAAGGCGCAAAATTGACGTAATAATCGAATATGATTGCGTGAAGCGGGGCCTTGTTCTCGACGAAGTGGTTGATCTTCTCACTGATGTCGAAAATGATGACGATACCGATGATGAGCAACAAGGCGATGAAGAAGGTCAGGATGAACTTCTTGATGATGTACTTGTCTATCTTCTTGAGTCCCGGTACCATGTGTCTTCCTTATAGCCTTGTACTCACTTTCCTCACGGCCTCTTCCTTCCATGACGAGAAATCCCCGGCCTCGATGTGCAGCCTGGCCTGGCGGACCAGGTCCAGATAGAACGCGAGGTTGTGCTCGCTTGCGATCATTGCAGCAAACATCTCCTTTGCGATGAAGAGGTGGTGGAGATAGGCTCTGGAATATTCCCTGTCAACAAATGACGTACCATCGGGATCCAGCGGGGAGAAGTCTTCGCTCCACTTGGCGTTCCTCATGTTGATTATGCCTTTCCAGGTGAACAGCATGCCGTTGCGTCCGTTCCTGGTGGGCATCACGCAGTCGAACATGTCCACTCCCCTTGCTATTCCTTCGAGGATGTTTGCCGGAGTGCCGACTCCCATGAGGTACCTTGGCTTGTCCTCAGGAAGGAGAGGACAGACCAGTTCCAGCATCTCGTACATCTTCTCGGTCGGCTCCCCTACTGCCAGGCCACCGATCGCGTAACCGCCCACTGCTGAGCTGTCGCCGGTCAGGGTCACTGCATGGTCCACCGCGCGCTTGCGCAGCTCTGGATAGACACAGCCCTGGATGATGGGGAACATCACCTGGTCGTAGCCGTAAAGGGGCTCGCTCTCGACAAAATGCTTGAAATACCTCTCCAGCCATCCCTGGGTCAGCTTCAAGGATTTTGCAGCGTACCTTTCATCTGCATCCCCGGGGCAGCACTCGTCGAGGGCCATCATGATGTCCGATCCGATGATCCTCTGGGTGTCCACATTGTTTTCAGGAGTGAACATGTGCCTGGAACCATCGATGTGGGACTGGAAACGACAGCCTTCCTCGGTTATCTTCCTGATCTGGGTCAAGGAAAACACCTGGAACCCTCCGCTGTCGGTGAGGATGGGACGGTCCCATGATTCGAACTTGTGAAGCCCTCCTGCCTTGCGGAGTGTCTCAAGTCCCGGGCGTAGATAGAGGTGGTAGGTGTTGCCGAGGATGATCTCGGCGCCGATGTCATCCTTGAGATCCTTGTGATAGACTCCCTTGACCGAACCGACGGTCCCTACAGGCATGAAGATAGGAGTCCTGACTTCACCGTGTGCCGTGGTGAAAACTCCCGTCCGCGCTCTGCTTCCCTGATCGACTGCTGTCCTGGTGAATCTCATTCTGACAAAATTGACTTTCAAAGATAGTGAAATTTACGCTAAAAACTCGTATTTTTGTTCGTTTCGCATTCCATTGACTAACATTAAAAAACCAATAACGATGAACAACAGATCCATCACCCTCAGGCTCATTCTGCTGTCATTCCTTGAGTTTGCAGTATGGGGGGCCTATCTTACATCCTTGGGAAGATATCTTGGGAACATAGGTCTGGGTAACCAGATCAAATGGTTCTTCGCAATGCAGGGTATCGTCTCAATCTTCATGCCCACACTGATGGGCATCCTGGCCGACCGGAGAATACAGGCCCAGAAGGTCCTTTCCCTATGCCATCTGCTGGCCGGACTGTTCATGATTTCTGCAGGCTTCTACTGCAAGAGTGCCGGAGCAGGAATTGCCTTCGGCCCGCTTTTCACTCTCTACAGCCTCAGCGTGGCCTTCTTCATGCCGACCATCGCCCTGGTCAATTCCGTGTCCTACAATGCCCTTGAGACTGCAGGAAAGGATCCTGTCAAGGACTTCCCTCCCATCCGAGTCTTCGGTACCGTCGGATTCATCATAAGCATGCTCTGCGTCAACTGGATAAAGATCGGCGGCACTGCCATGCAGGATTCCTACACCCAGCTTACTGCCTCTGGCATCCTGTCCCTCGTGATGAGCGCCTATGCCCTCACGATGCCTGCCGTACCCACCAAGGGTGATTCCGAGAGCAAGTCCATCACCGAAGCCCTCGGCCTCAAGGCATTCACTCTGTTCAAGGACAGGCAGTTCGCCATTTTCTTCATATTCTCGATGCTCCTTGGAGCAGCCCTGCAGATCACCAACGGCTATGCCAACACTTTCCTTGGTTCATTCGCTGCCGATCCTTCCCTCGCCAACACTTTCGCGGTCAAGAACTCCAATGCCCTGCTCTCCATCTCGCAGGCTTCGGAAACTCTGTGCATCCTCCTGATCCCCTTCTTCATGAAGAAATTCGGAATCAAGAACGTCATGCTGATCGCCATGTTCGCCTGGGTGTTCAGGTTCGGCTTCTTCGGAATGGGTTCGCCTGACATGCCGGGTGTGATCCTTTTCATCCTCTCATGCATCGTCTACGGAGTCGCCTTCGACTTCTTCAACATCTCCGGTTCCCTCTACGTCAATGAGAACACTGGCACTGACATCAGGTCCAGCGCTCAAGGTTTATTCATGCTCATGACCAATGGATTAGGAGCATCTATCGGAACCCTTGCTGCAGGTTGGGTCGTAGAGAAATGCGGCTGCTTCGAGAACCCTGCGGGCTGGTCGAATGCCTGGTACATCTTCGCCGCTTACGCCCTTGTGGTGGGCATCCTCTTCATGATCCTGTTCAAGGATCCGAGGAAGGTGAAGGCCGCTCCCGCCGGCACTGCTCAAGCCTGAAGACTGAACTTTCGGACATATAGTACTTGATGTCATAGCATCTGTACTCATTGTGATTCCTGACCTTGTGGTAGGATGTGATGCAATCGAAATTGTATCCCAGCTGCGCAAGGTCAGGAATGTCTATTCTGGTAACCCCTTTCGCAATGAGCAAGGCCAGGATTCCGTGATTCCTGTCCAGTGCTCCGATTATCCTCCTCCGCATCCCTTTCAGGTCGCCGTCATGCTCATAATGCCACCTGCTTTTGCACGAAGTGCTGCAGAACTTCATGTCACTCCGCCCGTAGGGAAGTTCGTTCCCACATTCCAGGCATCTTCCCCTCTTTTCTTCTATCCTGTAAGCCATGAAGCAAAAGTAGCCTTACACCAGCGTAATTCCTATGCCCGCAAGGGGGTAAAATCTATTATTCCCCCTCCTGGCGAGGACAATAATTATTTAATAACGGAAAAGAAAAACGTCACTTGCAAAAGAAACAGAAATAAAACCGCAATTTTTTTATCATTCGCTCAAATAACGGAAAATACCGCTAGATTTGACCGAGAAACAACTTCAACTATGGAACAGCTCAACAAAATTGAAATCCGAGGGAATGTCGGCAATGTCAACATCCTCAAGGTCGGGAACACGCGCGTTGCGCATTTCTCGGTAGCCACAAACTTCGCTTACAAGGACAGGAACGGCGAACCTGTGATCGAAACCACCTGGCATAATGTTACAGCCTGGGAAGGCAACAAAGGGATCCCTTCTCTTGACGGAATCTGCAAGGGATTTCCCATCTACGTGACCGGCAGGCTCAGGACCCAGAAATACATCTCAGGGGATGGAGTCGAGAGGACCAGCTTCGATGTAATAGCCAGCACGATCGAGCCCGTTGAAAGCAACGTTATGCCTCAAATGGCATAAAAACGAAGCATTTTATCTATTACTTTAAGTAACAATTTTTAGACTTAATCAACGTAATATCAAGTAATTATACTATGTCAGGTAAATTATTTTTACAATAAATTGCAAAAATATTTTTGGAGATAATAAAATTATGTCTATCTTTGCAGTACCAAATCTGTACAGCAGGCAAAGGCTGGAGGACGCCGAAGCGGAATTCTTTGAGATTTTCAAAGCCGTCAGGCAGCAGCAATGCCGGATGAGTCCGCTCTCCACCTCCAGAACTCCTTACCACTGTCAGAAAGGGTCTTTCTTGCGAAAAACCGCGACTCCATAGGGCCGCGGTCTTTTCATTTATATAACTCTGATTATTATTTAATTATACCTAATCTTCTAAAGATCTTCTCCAGCTTATCTATCGCTTCATCCACTTGCTCAACAGTGTGAGTCGCCATCAGGGCGAAACGGATTATCACTGAATCCTGAGGTACGGCTGGAGGTATGACAGGAGTAATGAACACTCCTTCTTCCAAGGCTTCCTTGACTGCGGTCAGACACTTGTCCGTGTCGCGGACATACAGAGGGAAGATCGGAGACTGAGTCACTCCTATGTCGAATCCCCTCTTCACGAACTCTTCGTGAGCATGATTCGTGATGTCCCAGAGGTGGCTGATTCTCTCCGGTTCTTCCAGCATTATGTCTATTGCCTTGCTGACTGCAGCCACATTTGCAGGCGGCATGCTGGCACTGAAGATCAAGGAGCGGGAATTATGCTTTATGTAATTGAGGAGGGTCCTGTTTCCTGCTACGAAACCACCGAGCGAACCGAAGGATTTGGAGAATGTGCCCATGATCAGGTCCACCCTGTCAGTAACCCCGAAATGATCAGCCGTTCCCCTACCGCAGTTGCCGAGGACTCCGAGAGCATGAGCGTCATCCACCATTACGGCAGCATTGTACCGGTCTGCAAGGTCCAGGATTACCGGCAGAGGGGCGATGTCTCCGCTCATTGAATATATTCCATCAACCACAATCAGCTTCGGTGCGTCCTTAGGGACCCTTGAAAGCTTGTCCTCGAGGGCTCCCATGTCGTTGTGGGCGAATTTGAGCACCTTGCTGAACGATAGACGGCTCCCGTCGATGATGCTTGCATGGTCGTAAGAATCCAGGAACACATAACCGTCCCTTGTCCCTAGGGAAACGACACCAAGATTGACCTGGAATCCAGTGCTGTAAGTGATTGCTTCTTCCTTCCCCACCAGGGCGGCAAGCTTTTCCTCAAGCTCCAGATGGAGGTCCAACGTACCGTTCAGGAAACGTGATCCGGAACAGCTGGTTCCATATTTCCTGATAGCATCGATGGCGGCCTCCTTGAGCCTGGGATCGTCGGAGAGGCCAAGGTAGGAATTGGAACCGAACATCAGCACATCCCTGCCCTTCATCTTGACGATGGGATCCTGGCCGGATTCGATTGGTCTATAGTAAGGATAGATGCCTTTCGCCTTCACTTCATGAGGCAAGGTGTATCTACCGAAAAGGTCGTTGAACAACTGATTCATTTAGCTGACAATTAGCCAGCTAATATAGCAAAATTCTGAAAGATGAAAATGTAACGGATTATCAGCGACAATTGTACATCCTGTCGTAGTAGGTAAGGTAGTCACCGCTGGTGACGCTGTCGAGCCAATCCTGGTGGTCAAGGTACCACCTTACGGTCTTTTCTATGCCCTCCTCGAACTGGAGAGAAGGCTCCCAGCCCAGTTCGTCCTTCAGCTTGGTGGAATCGATGGCATAGCGGAGATCGTGGCCCTTCCTGTCGGTCACGAAGGTGATGAGGTCTTCATCTGCACCTTCCGGCCTTCCCAGCAAGCGGTCGGTGACCTTGATCAGGACCTTGATAAGGTCGATGTTCTTCCATTCGTTGAAGCCTCCGATGTTGTACGTGTCCCCGACCCTTCCTTCATGGAATATCATGTCGATTGCCCTGGCATGGTCCTCAACATAGAGCCAGTCACGGACATTCTCTCCCTTCCCATAGACAGGCAGGGGCTTGCGGTGACGGATGTTGTTGATGAACAATGGAATGAGCTTTTCCGGGAACTGGTAGGGACCGTAATTGTTGGAACAGTTCGTCACCAGTGTGGGCATGCCGTAGGTGTCGTGGTAAGCCCTCACGAAATGGTCGCTCGAGGCCTTGGCCGCTGAATAGGGGCTGTGAGGCTGGTAACGGGTCTCCTCAGTGAAAAACTCATCGCCATAAGGGCCTCCGCCGCACTCTCCAGAAGAAGGATCGCCTTCCGGCCTGGTCAGTTCAAGGGCCCCATAGACCTCATCGGTGGAGATGTGGTAGAATCTCTTTCCTTCCCAGCCGGAAGGTTCCCAGTACTCCCTGGCTGCCTGAAGCAGGGTGAGGGTGCCCAGGACATTGGTCTTGGCGAAGGTGAAAGGATCCAGGATCGACCTGTCCACATGGCTTTCAGCTGCAAGGTGGATTATACCGGTGACATCGTTGTCCCGGATGATCGACTTGACAGCATCATAGTCGCAGATGTCGGCCTTGATGAAGGTGTAGTTAGGCCTGCCTTCTATGTCCTTCAAGTTCTCAAGGTTGCCGGCGTAGGTAAGCTTGTCCAGGTTTATGATCCTGGTACCGGGATACTTTTCCACGAAAAGCCGTACGACATGGCTGCCGATGAAACCGGCGCCGCCGGTGATGAGTATCGCTCCTGTCCTGTCCATATCTGATTCTATCTGTTCATCTTACCATCCTGCATAGCATCGAAGGCTTCCCTCTTGCGCAGGATGTCGATGGCCGTGAAGATCGAGGACATCATCGAATGAGGATCGGCCTCGTCGCGTCCTGCCATCTCGTAGGCAGTGCCGTGATCAGGGGAAGTTCGCACGATCGGAAGACCAGCTGTGAAATTCACCCCGTCCTCGAAGGCCAGCGCCTTGAAAGGAGCAAGCCCCTGGTCGTGGTACATGGCAAGTGTGGCATCGAACTTGGCGTAATGGCCAAGTCCGAAGAAACCATCGGGAGAATATGGGCCGAACGCCAGGATTCCTTCCTCGTTGGCCGCCTTGACGGCAGGAAGGATGATCCTTTGCTCCTCGTCTCCAAGTAGTCCTCCGTCTCCGCAATGAGGATTCAGGCCGAGAACCGCGATCTTGGGTTCGATGACGCCGAAATCCCTCTTCAGCGAGGATGACATGAGGCGGAGCTTACCGACAATGGATTCCACTGTGATCGATGTCGGAACATCCTTGAGGGGAATATGCCCGGTGACCACACCGATCTTGAGCTGGTCGGAGACCATGAACATGGCCACGTCATCCACTCCGAACTCTTTCTGGAGATACTCGGTGTGCCCGGTGTTTCCGAAGCCCTCTTCGACCATTGCCCTCTTGTTGATCGGGGCAGTTACGAGGACGTCTATGTTGCCGTTCTTGATGTCCCTGACAGCACACTCGAGGGACCTTATCGCGCTCTTCGCAGATTCCGGAGTAGGCTTGCCCGGCTCGACGAAGGAATTGTCCGGAAGGCAGTTGACTATGTTGATCTTGCGTGGCTTGGCATCCCTTGCACTCTGGATCACGTAGGTGTCCATCTGGTCAAGGTTGTGGATCAGCTTGCGGTAGAATCCGAAGATCTTGGATGAACCGTAGATTACCGGCGTGAAGGATTCGAGGATCCTTGCATCCGCCAGCGACTTGATTATTACTTCATAACCGATTCCATTGCCGTCGCCCTGGGTGATTCCGACAATCGGCTTCCGTGTATTTCCGTCAGTCATTATATTGCTAATTAATTATTTATTCAAAGTCAATAAGAGCATCACTTGAGGCGGCTTGAGCTTCATAACCTTCATCGACAGGCAGGCTCTCCCCCCTTGCTGCAGCACCGGCTCCGGCGGCCACTGCAAGCGAATCGCACCTCTCGTTCTCAGGATGGCCGGCATGGCCTTTGAGCCAGTGGAAGCTTACCCTGTGCTTGCGATAGACCGCAAGGAAACGCTGCCAAAGGTCAGGATTCTTCACCTTCTTCCAACCCTTCCTTTCCCAACTCTGAAGCCAGCCCTCGTTCACAGCCTTGACCACATAGGTGGAATCGCTGAACACCTCGACCAAGGCATTCTCCCACTTGATGGCCTCCAGTCCTTTGATGACTGCGAGCAGCTCCATACGGTTGTTCGTAGTGCGGGCGAATCCGCCGCTCATCTCTTTCTCATGGCCTCCGCACCGAAGTACCACTCCATACCCTCCGGGACCGGGATTGCCGCTCGAGGCTCCGTCCGTGTAAAGGAATATGGCCGGTCTGTCTTTCTCCATGAATACAAATATACGCTAAAATTTTTGGGCAACTTCATTTTTGTCACTATTTTTGGGAATATGAATGTCCTAGTCACAGGGGCTAACGGCCAGCTCGGAAACGAACTACGGAATGCAGCTGCTTTCAGCCGCAACAGGTTCGTCTTCACCGACATCAGCTCCGTCCCGGGAGTCGAGACGGTCTACCTCGACATTACGAACATCGACGCAGTCAGGATCATCTGCGAATCCGAAAGGATAGACGTTATCGTCAACTGTGCAGCCTACACCAACGTGGACAAGGCTGAGGATGATTCTGCGACAGCCTTGCTCCTCAACAGCACCGCTGCCGGCATACTCGCCACAGTCGCTGCAGAAAGGAAGGCCACCCTCATCCACATCTCAACCGACTATGTCTTCCACGGGGACAGGACAGTTCCTTGCCGTGAAGACTGGCCGACCGACCCTCTCGGTGTCTACGGTTCGACCAAGCTTCTGGGAGAGAGGAAGGTCGCCGAGTCCGGATGCAGGAGCATCATATTCAGGACCGCATGGCTCTACTCCCCCTACGGGAAGAATTTCGTCAAGACGATGAAGGCCCTTTCGGCCGAAAGGGACAGCCTGAAAGTAGTCTTCGACCAGGTCGGGACCCCGACCTACGCCCGCGACCTGGCCATGCTGATCTCCAAGGTCATCGACGAGGACATGCTTGACAGGACAGGAATATATCACTACAGCAACGAGGGCGCGATCTCTTGGTACGATTTTGCCAAGGCCATCTGCGAGATGTGCGGGAACACCTGTGACATCCGCCCCTGCCACACCGAAGATTATCCTTCCAAGGCGGAAAGACCTCGCTTTTCCGTACTTGACAAGAGCAAGGTGAAGGAGACCTTCGGGATAGAGATCCCCTACTGGAGGGATTCCCTCGCAGACTGCATCAAAAGACTGGAATCATGAAAGGAATAGTTCTCGCCGGAGGAAGCGGCACAAGGCTCTATCCCATCACAAAGGGGGTCAGCAAGCAGATGCTTCCCGTCTATGACAAGCCCATGGTCTACTACCCCATCTCGGTTCTCATGAACGCAGGGATCAGGGACATCCTGATAATCTCGACTCCTGTCGACCTTCCGATGTTCCGGAGACTGCTTGGGGACGGCAGCGACATCGGGGTGCACTTCGAATTCGCGGAGCAGCCTTCTCCCGACGGCCTTGCACAGGCCTTCATCATCGGAGAGAGTTTCATCGGTGACGATTGCGCATGCCTTGTCCTAGGCGACAACATATTCCATGGCGCGGGCTTCGACCAGATGCTCCACACCGCTGTCATGACTGCTGAGGAAGAAGGGAAGGCCACCGTATTCGGCTACTGGGTAAGCGATCCTAAGAGGTACGGTGTCGCCGAATTCGACGCCGAAGGCAACTGCCTCAGCATCGAGGAAAAGCCTGCAGAGCCCAAGAGCAACTACGCCGTGACAGGCCTGTATTTCTATCCCAATAAAGTCGTCAGGATAGCAAAGACCATCAAGCCTTCCGCCCGTGGTGAACTGGAGATCACCACGGTCAACCAGGAATTCCTTTCTGAAGGAAAGCTGAAAGTCCAGAGGCTGGGCCGTGGCTTTGCCTGGCTGGACACCGGCACTCACGAGTCCTTGACTGAGGCTTCCAACTACATTGAAGTCATTGAGAAAAGGCAGGGGCTCAAGGTCGCCTGCCTCGAGGAAATCGCCTTCAGGAACGGTTGGATCGACTCCGGGAAGCTGCTTTCCATCGCCAAGCCCATGGAGAAGAACCAGTACGGACAGTACCTGATCAAACTAGCCGGAGAATGAACATAATAAAGACAGCCATTGAAGGTGTAGTGATCATCGAGCCGCGAGTGTTCCTTGATCCGAGGGGATATTTCTTCGAATCCTACAACAAGGAGGCATTCGAGGAAGCTGTCGGCCACGTGGATTTCGTCCAGGACAACGAGAGCCGGTCATCCTACGGGGTAGTCAGGGGACTTCATTTCCAGAAAGGCGAACATGCCCAGGCAAAACTCGTCAGGGTGGTAAGAGGTTCCGTGCTCGATGTAGCCGTCGACATAAGGAAGGGCTCCCCCTCTTTCGGAAAGCATGTAGCGGTCGAGCTCACTGGCGAGAACCATCTGCAGCTTTTCCTTCCGCGCGGAATGGCGCATGGATTCAGCGTCCTCTCAGATGAAGCCGTCTTCCAGTACAAGTGCGACAATTTCTACTGTCCCTCCTCGGAGGGTGCGATCGCATGGGACGATCCCCGGATCGGAATAGACTGGAGGATTCCCAAAGAAGACGTGCTCCTGTCAGAAAAAGACAGGCATCATCCGCTCCTTTCGGAGATCTACGATATCTTGCTGTAGTCCTTCACTGAATATTTATCCTTCCTTAGTTCGGCCGCCAAAGAGGAATTGACAGCCTCGGAAAGGGTGGGGTCGTTTGCAAGCACATGCTCCGCATAGCTCCTGGCATCGGAGAGAAGCTGGCCGTCATGTGCCAGGGAGGCGATATTGAGGGCGATTGGGAGGCCGCTCTGCTGGGTCCCTTCTAGGTCTCCGGGACCGCGCATCTTCATGTCTTCTTCTGCCAGGTCAAAGCCGTTTTCCGTAGCACACATCAGTTCCAGGCGCTTGCGGGACTCCTTGCTCACCTTGTTGCCATGCATAAGGACACAGTACGATTTCTCGCTTCCGCGGCCTACTCGTCCGCGGAGCTGGTGGAGCTGGGCGAGTCCGAACCTTTCGGCATTCTCGATGACCATAATGGAAGCATTGGGAACATCGACGCCCACTTCAATCACGGTCGTGGAGACAAGTATGTTTGCCCTGCCGGCAGCGAATGCGTCCATGTTGAATTTCTTGACCTCGCTTGTCTGCTGGCCGTGGACGATTGCGACCTTGTAGCGTGGCATGGGGAAACGGCGGACGATTTCTTCGTAACCGGCCTCCAGGTTCTTGTAGTCCAGTTTCTCGCTCTCGAAGATCAAAGGATAGACGATGAAGACCTGACGGCCTGAATCTATCTCCTTGCGGATGAAGTTGTACATCGCCGGGCGCTTCCCTTCTCCGATCAGCATGGTCTGGATCGGTTTCCTTCCGGGAGGCATCTCATCGATCACCGAGACATCCAGGTCGCCGTAGAAAGTCATAGCGAGTGTCCTGGGAATAGGAGTGGCCGTCATGACCAGGACGTGGGGAGGAGATGCCGTGGCACCCTTCGACCAAAGTCGGGACCTCTGATCCACCCCGAACCGATGCTGCTCGTCAATGATTGCAAGTCCGAGATTCTTGAAGACCACATCGTCCTCGATCAGGGCGTGGGTGCCGATGATTATTCCCACCGAGCCGTCCCTGAGGCCTTCGTGAATCGGCCTTCTCTCCGCCTTGGTGGTGGATCCAATGAGCAATTCGCAGCGGACTCCTGTCGGAGCGAGATACTTGAAGATATTGGTAAAATGCTGCTGGGCAAGGACTTCCGTCGGTGCCATGATGCAGGCCTGATAACCGTTACCTACTGCGATCAGGGCGGACAGGACAGCCACCATGGTCTTTCCGGAGCCCACGTCTCCCTGGAGGAGACGGTTCATCTGATGGCCGCTCATCATGTCGGAACGGATCTCCTTTATCACCCTTTTCTGAGCCCCTGTGAGTTCATAAGGCAGGGCGTTGTAACAAGCATTGAAGGCAGCACCCACCTTGGGCATCATGATGCCGTTTTCAGCACGTGAACGGACGTATTTCTGCTTCAGAAGGGAAAGCTGCAGGAGAAAAAGCTCCTCCCATTTAAGCCTGTACTGGGCCTTTGACAAGGCCGTGGCATCAGAAGGGAAATGGATGTTGCGGATGGCATATTTGAGCGGAACGAGGCCTTTTTCCCTGAGGATGTAGTCAGGAAGAGTCTCTTGCACATCACCTATTGCCAGGTCGATAGCCTCAGCCATGAGCTTGTTCATCACCTTGCCGGTGACTCCCCCGTTGCGGAGCTTGTCGGTCGACGCGTAAACCCCGGTAAGGGTGCCGGAGAAATTCTGTACGCCCTCGGTCGGAGGATTGTCTATCTCCGGATGGACCATGTTCATCCGGCCGTTGTAGACGCTTGGCTTGCCGAAGAACAGGAATACACTCCCGGGCTTCAGCCTATCGTAGGTGTATTTTATTCCTTTGAAGAAGACCAGCTCCATCTCTCCGCTGAGGTCCCGCACTAGGACGCTCAGCCGTTTGGAGCCCTTGCCGGTCAGTTCTGCGGAAACGACCTGGGCAAGGATCTGGACATAGGCGTTTCCTCCCCTTACATCGGCGATCTGCATTATAGAGCTGCGGTCGATGTAGCGGAAAGGAAAGGTGTGCAGCAAGTCCCCCACCGTACTGACTTCAAGTTCAGTACGGAGGAGTGAAGCCCTCTTGGGCCCCACTCCGGGCAGGAACTGCACCTCCATATCCAGTTTGCTCCGTATCATCTCAAGTCGTTATTTGCACCAGCGATCGAGCCAGTCGAAGTAGCTCCTGTGCCAGAAGAGGGCGTTCTGGGGCTGGAGGATCC
>JAFUFS010000003.1 GCA_017469745.1 Bacteroidales bacterium
CGGCGACCTTGAAGTCCATGTCACCGAGGTGATCCTCGTCACCGAGGATGTCGGTAAGGATGGCATAGCGGCCGTTGGGATCCTTCTCGTCGGTGATAAGACCCATTGCAACACCGGCTACGGGCTTGCTGATCTTCACACCGGCATCCATGAGTGCAAGGCAGCCACCGCAGATCGAAGCCTGCGAAGAGGAACCGTTGGACTCAAGGATATCAGAAACGACGCGTACAGCGTAAGGGAACTCGGGAGCCTGGGGCATGACGGCCTTGAGGGCCCTGTAAGCCAGGTTTCCATGGCCGATCTCACGACGTCCTACGCTGCGCTGAGGCTTGGCCTCACCGGTAGCGAAAGGAGGGAAGTTGTAGTGGAGCATAAACTGCTGGTCGCCCTGGATGAGGACCTCGTCCATTTCCTTCATGTCAAGCTTTGTACCGAGGGTGACGGAGGCAAGGGCCTGGGTCTCGCCGCGGGTGAATATTGCTGAACCGTGGGCGCAGGGCAGGTAGTCTACCTCGCACCAGATAGGGCGAACCTCGGTAGTGTGACGACCGTCGACGCGGAGACCCTCGTCGAGGACCAGGTTGCGGAGGGCTTCCCTCTGCTCGTGGCCGAAGTAACGGTCGATCATCATCTTCTTCTCCTCGGCTTCCTCTTCGGTCAGTCCGAGAGACTCGATGCATTCTGCCTTGATGGCCTCGAAACCGTCCTCACGCTCATGCTTGGGCTTTGCGGACTTGGCCAGGGCATAGCACTTGTCGTATGCAAACTCATGTACTTTCTTGTGGATTTCCTCGTCTTCCTCGTCGTGAGGGTAGTCGCGCTTGTTCACGTCAGTTCCAAGCTCAGCCATGAGCTCCTTCTGGACGCGGCAATGCTTCTTGATCTCCTCGTGGGCGAACTTGATAGCTTCGAGCATCACATCCTCGGGAACTTCCTTCATCTCACCCTCGACCATCATGATGTTCTCCTCGGTAGCTGCGACCATGAGTTCAAGGTCGGCATTCTCCATCTCGGAGAAGGTGGGGTTGATGACGAACTTGCCGTCGATGCGGCAGACCCTGACCTCAGAGACAGGACCACCGAAAGGAAGGTCGGAAGTAGCGAGTGCGCAGGATGCTGCGAGTCCGGCGAGAGCATCCGGCTGGATGTCCTTCTCCGCGGAGATGAGGTTCACGTTGACGAAAACCTCAAGATGGAAATCATCCGGCCACAGAGGGCGGATGGGACGGTCCACCAGGCGGGAGATGAGCACCTCGTAGTCAGAGGGACGGCTCTCACGCTTGAGGAAACCTCCGGGAAAACGTCCGGCGGAGTAGTATTTTTCCCTGTAATCAACAGTGAGGGGCATGAAATCGGTCCCCTCCTTCACTTCCTTGGCGCAGGTCACGGTGGCGAGGAGCATGGTGCCTCCCATCTTGACGACTGCGGAACCGGCTGCCTGCTTGGCGAGTTTACCGGTCTCGATCTCGATTATCCGGCCGTCGGACAATTCGATCTTCTTTGTAACAACGTTCATTTGACTGCTTTAACCGCTTAATCTAAAAAAAGAAAGGGTTGGCCGCAACTGGTGCGCGCCAATCCCTTTTTGTGTTCCTATCGTACGATTATCGACGGAGACCGAGCTCCTTGATGATCTTTCTGTATCTTTCGATGTCCGTCTTCTGGAGATAATCCAGCATCTGACGTCTCTTACCTACGAGGCGGAGAAGGGAACGGCGTGTGACAACGTCCTTCTTGTTCTTCTTCACATGCTCAGTGAGGTGATTGATACGGTAGGAAAATAAAGCAACTTGACTCTCAGGTGAGCCGGTGTCTGTATTAGACTTCCCGTACTTTGCGAAAATCTCTTGCTTCTTGTCGGCTTCTAAATACTCTGCCATTTCGCAAAAAATAATGATTAAAAATAAACTGCAAGCTTTCCGCACCGCGCGAAAAGCCTGCAAATATACCGATAATTTTCAGAGAATCAAAAAATTCTAAACTTTCTTAGCTCTTTTTCTTTCCTGCGATGGTCCGGGCAGATGCTTTCGAGAAGGGCATGGAAGGCTTTCCCGTGGTCGGGATGCCTTAGATGACACAATTCATGCAGAATTACATAATCCCTCAACTCATCCGGCAGGCGCATGAGATTGAGGTTGAGGTTGATGTTCCCTTTGCGGGAGCAGCTTCCCCAGTTGGAGACATTGTGCTTGATGCGTACCTGGTTGTAGGTGAAGGAATATTTTTCCGCCAGCTCTGCCAGCCTGACCGGAAGCTCGGCCTTAGCCCTGAGACGCATCTTTTCGATTTCCTCGGCGGACGGCTGAGGTTCATCCTGGAACCGGAGTCTCTGATTCTCCATGGTTCTTAGCACCCAGTCCTTACGCGAAAGGAAAAACTCCAGGCCCACCCTGTACGGCACCAGCCAGGGCATCGTGACCACCACGCCACGGCGCTCGGAAACTCTCAGGGTAATCCGCCTTGAACGACTGTTCTTTCGAAGGACCACCTGGCCTGCATCTGGATCAAGGTATGTTTTCTCCATGGATTCAGTCAAAGTTCGACAAAAATAGTTATTTTTGTATTATACCTGAAAACACTAACAAATCCATACCACAAATGAAATCAATGAGAGTTTTATTCATGAGCTCCGCTCTTGCGGCACTGGCTTTCATCGCCGCCGCCTGCAGCTCCGCTCCTGCCGGCCAGGTCGGAACCAAGGTTCCCGCTCTTGACGATTCCGCCTGGAACGCCTCCAAGTGGATCTCCGTAGCCGACGCTCCGGTGATAACCGGCAAGATAGAAGGCGAAAACCGCCGCGCCGCCGATGGAGCAAGTTGGTTCATCACCACGGTGAAGAACGACAAGAAGGTCACCTCGGCGAAATGGATGACCGCCGGACTCGGCACCTACGATCTCTTCGTCAACGGCAATCCCGTGGGCAAGGAAGTCCTGAAGCCTGGTTTCACCCATTATGCCAAGACCAAGAGATCCTTCACCTATGACATCACCGACGGCTTCAAGACAGCTTCCGGTGGACAGAATGTCCTTTCCGTCCAGGTGACCCCCGGCTGGTGGGCTGACAAGATCGTCACTCCCGGAGGAAATGACGGAATGATCGGAAAGAAGTGCGCCTTCAGGGGCGTGCTCGAGCTCACTTTCGCAGACGGAACCAAGAAGCTTTACGGTACCGACCTCGAGAACTGGAAGGCCGGGATCGCTGGTCCCATCAAGCATGCAGGAATCTTCGACGGAGAAGTCTTTGACGCAAGGATCCCCCAGGGATTCGTTACTACTGAAAAATTCACCGCTCCCGAGGAGAACACGGAATTCCATGGAGAAATCCTTCCTTCAGAGGGCGCTGAGATCTACATGCGTGAGGATCTCGCCATTTCCCCTGTCAGGGCCTACACATGGAAGGACATCGAGGGAGCCGGCGAAGAGGAATACGGCAAGGTCGTGATCGCCAAGGAGTTCGCTCCCGGAGAGGAAATGGTCATCCGCCAGGGTGAGACTCTGGTGGTCGACTTCGGCCAGAATGCCGCAGCCGTTCCTTCATTCGTTTTCAAGGCCAAGGAAGGAACAGTGCTCACCTGCCTGCCTTCAGAACTCCTGAACGACGGTAACGGTGCAAAGAGCCGCGGAATGGACGGTCCCGAAGGCAGCTGCCACAGGACCAACCTCCGTATCGCCGACTGGGGAATCAGGCTCGACTACACCTTCGCCGCCTCCAAGGATTTTGTCTGCTACAGGCCGACCCACACCTTCTTCGGCTACCGTCTGATCTCGGTCACCGCCACCGACGAAGTCACGATCAAGTCGGTCGAATCCATCCCTGTGACCTCCATCGCAGAGGAGATCGAGACCGGAAAGATCACCACCGGCAACGACCTCATCAACAAGCTGATCTCCAACACTGTCTGGGGACAGCGCTCCAACTACCTGTCAGTTCCCACCGACTGCCCTCAGAGGGACGAACGTCTCGGTTGGACTGCCGACACACAGGTCTTCACGGAGACCGGAACCTTCTTCGCCAACACCGACAACTTCTTCCACAAGTGGATGCGTGACATGCGCGACACACAGAATGAGTTCGGTGCATTCCCCGGAGTCGCTCCCCTCGCACAGTACGGAGCCGAGAAGACTTCAATGATGAGGCTCGGATGGGCTGACGCCGGAATCATCGTACCCTGGACCGTCTGGAAGCAGTTCGGCGACAAATCCATCATCGACGAGAACTGGGAGGCGATCGACCGCTTCATGAACCACATCAACGACACCAAGTACGACCACAAGACCCTGAGCGCCGAGAACGGCAACTACCAGTGGGCAGACTGGCTCAGCTACGAGCCCCTCGAGAGCAACGGCGGCGGAGCCTTCACAAGGGATAAGGACGGAAAGAGAGTTCCTCTTCCCGACGCCTATGTCTACTGGAATTACCTCAGCGCTTCCTACTGGGCAATCGACGCCGGAATGATGCGCGACATGGCAGCCGCATCTGGACGCGACGCCGCCAGGTACCAGGCAATGGAAGATGCTGCAAAGGATTACTTGAAGAAGACCTTCCTGAAGCCCGACGGAACATTCAAGACCCCGATCCTGAACACCATGCAGACTCCGGCCCTCTTCGCCCTTAAAAACCATCTTGTCGAAGGTGCTGCCAAGGACAACATGATCGCACGTCTGCGCCAGAATTTCGTCGACCACGGCAACTGCCTGCAGACCGGTTTCCTCGGCACTTCCATCCTGATGGGCACCCTGACCGACAACGGCATGGTGGACATCGCCTACGAGCTTCTCTTCCAGAGGAAGAACCCCAGCTGGCTGTACTCAATCGACAATGGCGCCACCACCATCTGGGAGCGCTGGAACAGTTACACGCATGAGTCCGGCATGGGTCCCAAGGGCATGAACAGCTTCAACCACTACGCCTATGGAGCAGTCTGCGCCTGGATCTGGGAGACTGTCGCCGGCATCGCAGCCGACACCGCACAGCCTGGTTTCAAGCACATCATCATGAAGCCCGTTCCCGACAAGAGGCTCGGCAACATCGACGCTGAGTTCAACTCAGCTGCCGGTCTGATCAAGAGTTCCTGGAAATACGAAGGCGACAAGTGGATCTGGGAATTCACCGTTCCTGAAGGAGCCACCGCCACCGTCACCCTCCCCGGCGAGACCGAGTCCAAGGACTACACCGCAGGAACCTACAAAGTCGAGAAGTAAACCGCACGAAAGATGCGCAAAACCCGTCTGTTAGTTGCATCCTTGTTTGTCTGTGCCACAGCTGTGGCGCAGACTTATCCTTTTCAGGACAGGAATCTCAGCCCCGAAAAAAGGGCTGAGGACCTGATCTCCCGCCTCACCCTCGAGGAAAAAACCGGACTCACGATCAATGCATCCCAGGCCGTTCAACGGCTTGGCATCAAGGACTACAACTGGTGGAACGAAGCCCTGCACGGAGTCGGGAGGAACGGTTCGGCTACCACCTTCCCGATGCCGGTGGGAATGGCTGCCTCATTCGACGATGCCCTGCTTGAGGAAGTCTTCACGGCTGTCAGCGACGAGGCAAGGGTAAAGCACCGGATCGCCGACCTGGAAGGTTCACACGGCATCTACCAGGGCCTTACCTTCTGGACTCCGAACATCAACATATTCCGTGACCCACGGTGGGGACGCGGGATGGAGACTTATGGGGAAGATCCCTACCTGATGGGAAGGATGGGCATGGCGGTCGTCCACGGCCTTCAGGGACCTGACGACAGTCCGGTCCGCAAGCTCCAGGCATGCGCCAAGCATTTCGCCGTCCATTCCGGTCCTGAACCGGAACGCCATCGTTTTGATGCAAGGCCCACAAGGAGAGACCTTTACGAGACCTACCTCCCTGCTTTCAAGGACCTGGTCACCAAGGCGGGAGTCGAAGAGGTCATGACAGCCTACAACAGTTTCGAGGGCCAGCCCTGCGGAGCCAGCGACTACCTTATCGACACCGTGCTCCACGGAAAATGGGGCTACAAGGGAGTGATCATCTCCGACGCCTGGGCCGTTGCCGACTTCTTCATGGAAGGCAGGCATGAATATGTGAAAGACCAGGCTACTGCGGCTGCAATCGCCGTACAGCATGGTGTAGATGTTGAATGCGGCCATGCCTACCAGGCCATCCCGGAGGCCATTGAACGCGGCCTTCTTACCGAAGCCGAACTCGACCGCAACCTGAAGAGGATCATTGTATCCCGCATCCGCCTGGGTGAATTCGACGGCATCGACCCCTGGTCTTCCCTTCCCGAAAGCATAGTGGAAGGTCCTGAACACAGGGCCCTTGCCCTCAGGATGGCCAGGGAAACCATGGTCCTGCTACAGAACCGTGGTGGAATCCTGCCTCTCGCCCCTGGCTCCAAGGTGGCCCTTGTAGGTCCCAATGCAGATGAAGCAGAAATGCAGTGGGGCAACTACAATCCAATTCCCAAAGAGACCGTCACCCTGCTCGATGCTCTCAAAGCCAGGCTCGGAGACGTCAAGTACGTGAAAGGCTGCAGCCACCTCGAAGAAGAGACTCCCTCCGAAGAGGTCCTGAAAGAACTTGAAGGAATCGAGACAGTGATCTTTGCCTCCGGAATCTCACCCACTTATGAAGGAGAGATGGGAGACGCCGGCGGCTTCCCCGGATTCATGGGCGGAGACCGCACCAGTGTCGAACTGCCCAAGGTCCAGAGCGAGCTGATCTCCTCCCTGAAGAAGGCCGGAAAGAAGATCATCCTGGTCAACTTCAGCGGCTCCGCGATGTCCCTCGTGCCCGAGACCGGTAACTGCGAGGCCATACTCCAGGCCTGGTACCCCGGCCAGGAGGGAGGCACCGCCATAACCGATGTGCTCTTCGGAGACTACAATCCTTCAGGCAAGCTTCCCGTCACAGTCTACAGGGATGACTCCCAGCTGCCTCCTTTCGTGGACTACAGCATGAAGGGACGCACTTACCGCTTCATGACGGAGGAGCCCCTCTATCAGTTCGGCTACGGCCTGAGCTACACCTCATTCAAGGTCAGGCGCATGCGCGTCAGGGACGGAAAGGTCATAGTCAAGGTCAGGAACACCGGCAAGAGGGACGGAGACGAAGTCATCCAGCTCTATGTAACCAGGCCTGACGACACAGACGGCCCTGTACGCACCCTCCGTGGATTCAAGAGGGTCGGCATCCCTGCCGGAAAAAAGGTCAAAGTCGAGATTCCAATCAATGACGAGACCTTCCTCTGGTGGGATGAAGCTTCACAGGACATGACGCCCCGGGAAGGCAACTATGTCCTTCAGATCGGCACCAGTTCCTCTCCGAAGGATCTCCTGAGCCGAAAGTACCGCTACACGATTTAATATATTACAGTAATATGAAGACACTCAAAACCTTACTTGCAGCGACACTCATGCTGGCAGCATCCGTGGTTGCATATTCACAGACCTACACTCCTTCGGAGGGGAACCTCCAGGCGAGGAAGGACTTCGTGAACGAACGTTTCGGAATTTTCCTGCATTGGGGAATCTATGCCTCCTATGCCCAGGGAGAATGGTACCTCAACAACGGCAAGCTCAACAAGAATGAATATGCCAAGGCCGCCAGCGGCTTCTATCCCGCAAGGTACAACGCCGAAGAGTGGGTCAAGGCTTTCAAGGATGCCGGTGCCGGCTACGTCACCATCACCTCACGCCATCACGACGGCTTCTCGATGTTCGACACCAAGGCCTCTGACTACAACATAGTAAAGGCCACTCCCTATGCCCACGACGTCATCAAGGATCTTGACGACGCCTGCGTCAAGGAAGGCTTGAAACTCCAGTTCTACTATTCGATCCTGGACTGGGAGCGCGAGGACTTCCCCATCGGACGCAGCGGAAGGGATTCCGGCCGCAAGGGAGACCAACAGGACTACAACCACTACTTCAATTTCATGAAGGCACAGGTCAGGGAACTCCTCACCCAGTACCACACCCGCGCTCTGTGGTTCGACGGTTACTGGGATCATAGCAAGGACGAGGTCCCCTTCGACTGGAGGATGCCCGAGTTCTACAACTACATCCACTCGATCAATCCCGACTGCCTCATCTGCAACAACCACCACATCGCCCCGATCGACGGCGAGGACTACCAGACCTTCGAGAGGGACCTCCCCGGAAGGAACACCGCAGGCTTCTCCGCCGGCCAGGAAGTGAGTGAGATAATCCCCATCGAGATGTGCCAGACCATGAACCATTCATGGGGATATTCAGTAGCCGACCAGGACTACAAGTCCGTCGGAACCCTTGTACGCCTGCTGGCCCAGTGCGCTTCGATGAACTGCAACCTGTTACTCAACATAGGCCCCCAGGCCAACGGTGAGCTTCCTGCCACAGCGCTGGAGCGTCTCAAGGGCATGGGTGCATGGATGAGGGTCAACGGTGAATCCATCAGAGGCTGCGGCCCCGGCCCTCTCGGAGAGCAGGAGTGGGGTGTCACCACAGCCCCTGTCGAGGGCGGAAAGACATTCTACCTCCACCTCTTCAAGGATCCTGGCGCCGTCATCGAGATCCCGGTCGCCAAGAAGGCCAAGGTCCTGAGCGTAAC
The DNA here is from genome assembly GCA_017469745.1 of Bacteroidales bacterium. Classification (GTDB taxonomy): domain Bacteria; phylum Bacteroidota; class Bacteroidia; order Bacteroidales; family UBA932; genus Cryptobacteroides. The sequence goes on from JAFUFS010000003.1 coordinate 8,567, forward strand.
TGCTCTTGACGGAGGCAAGACGATCGCCACAAAGAAAGTCGGCGAGAAGCTCTTTGTTACCGTTCCCGGTGAACTTCCCGCCGATTCCGACTATGTCATCAAGGTGACGCTGAAATAGCGTTGTCCGAAGATAATCCTTCTAGACCCCGCCGAAGGCGCTGTAGCCGCCATCGACGGGGATTATTACACCCGTAACGAATGACGAGATGTCGCTCAGCAGGTAGAGCATGGTACCTACCAGATCCTCCGGCTCTCCGAACTTGTGGGTCGGAGTGTTGGCGATGATCTTCTTGCCACGAGGCTTCAAGGCTCCTGTCGCCTCATCGGTAAGGAGGAAGCGGTTCTGGTCGGTCAGGAAGAATCCAGGGGCGATGGCGTTGCAGCGGATGCCCATCTGGGCCACATGCACAGCAAACCACTGGGTGAAATTGTTGATCGCACCCTTGGCCGCTGAATAGGCGGGGATCTTCGTCAAAGGACGGATAGAATTCATCGAGGAGATGTTCAGCACATTGCCCTTTCCGGCCTCCAGCATGTCCTGGGTGAAGACCATGGTAGCAAGCAGGGTGCCCTTGAAATTGAGGTCGAAGACCTGGTCGAAGCCTCCGAGATCTAGGCCGTAGAAGGTGCTGCCAAGGTCGATCCCGGGTTCCATCTGCTCTGCAGCGCAAGTAGCTTTAGGGGAATTGCCACCGGCGCAGTTGATCAGGATGTCGATCCTGCCAAGCTTCTCATGAATAAGGTCCCTGGCCGCTTCGAGAGCCTGCTTGTCCAAGGTGCTGGCTGAGATGCCGATGCATTTGACACCGAACTCGGCAGCGATCGCTTCTCCCTTTGCGGGATTGTCCACGCTGCGGCTGATTACCGCCAGGTTGACCCCTGCCTGTGCAAGGCCCCTTGTCAGGGCCATGCCTATTACTCCGAAACCGCCGGTGATGACGCAGTTCCGGCCTTTCAAATCGTCGAATGAGTACTTCATGTCCTAAACGGTGTATGTGCCGGATACGGTGTCGCCGCCGTGACCGGTCCAGTTGGTGTGGAAGAACTCTCCGCGAGCGCGGTCAGTCCTTTCGTAGGTATGGGCTCCGAAATAGTCCCTCTGGGCCTGGAGAAGGTTGGCAGGAAGCCTTTCGGTACGGTAGCCGTCATAGTATTCAAGGGCGGCGGTCATGCAAGGAGCGGGGACTCCGTTGACGACAGCCTGGGCTATGACGTTTCTCCAGCCCTGCTGGGCTTCTGCGAGTTTGTTCTTGAAATAAGGATCAAGGAGGATGTTGGCGATCTGCGGATTGTTGTCGAAGGCCTCCTTGATCTTGCCGAGGAAGACGCTCCTGATGATGCAGCCGCCTCTCCAAAGAAGGGCTATGCCACCGTAATTCAGGTCCCAGCCATATTCCTTGGCGGCCGCTCTCATGAGGGAATAACCCTGGGCATAGGAGACGACCTTGGAAGCGAAGAGAGCCTTTCTAAGATCCTCGAGGAAGGCCTTGCGGTCTCCGGTGAATTTCAACGGACGGGGACCTTCGAGAATCTTTGAAGCATCCACCCTTTCTTCCTTGAGGGCGGAAAGGCAGCGGGCATAGACCGACTCACTGATAAGGGTCAGCGGTTCGCCCAGGTCGAGGGCTGAAATGGCGGTCCATTTGCCGGTACCCTTCTGGCCGGCGGTGTCAAGAATATAATCAAGGACATATTCCCCATTCTCATCTTTCTTGCCCAGGATGTCACGGGTTATCTCGATGAGATAGCTGTCCAGGTCGCCCTTGTTCCATTCGGCGAAGGTCTCGTGCATCTCCTCGTTGGACATTCCGAGGATGTCCTTCATGATCTGGTAGCACTCGCAGATGAGCTGGATGTCACCGTACTCGATTCCGTTGTGGACCATCTTTACGAAGTGGCCTGCCCCGCCCTGGCCAACCCAGTCGCAGCAGGGAGTGCCGTCAGCAACCTTTGCGCTGATGCTCTGGAAGATAGGCTTGACATAAGGCCAGGCAGCAGGAGAGCCTCCGGGCATCATGGACGGTCCCTTAAGGGCGCCTTCCTCTCCGCCGGAGACACCGGTTCCGATGTAGAGAAGACCCTTGCTTTCAACATATTCAGTCCTCCTGGCGGTGTCGGGGAAATGGGTGTTGCCTCCGTCTATGATTATGTCCCCTTCGTCGAGGAGAGGGATGAGCTTCTCGATGAAATCATCCACAGGCTTTCCGGCCTTGACCATAAGGAAGACCTTCCTGGGACTTTTAAGGGATGAGATGAAATCTTCAAGGGAGTGGGCTCCGTAGAAATTGAGTCCTTTTCCCCTTCCTTCCATGAAGTGGTCGACCTTCTCGACCGTGCGGTTGTAGACGCTGACATGGAAGCCTTTGCTCTCCATGTTGAGGGCCAGGTTTTCTCCCATCACGGCCAGGCCCACCAGTCCTATGTCTGATACTGCTTTCATTATTGATGTTTTCTGCTTTTAATTCAATCTTTGAACCTGGACGGATAGGCCCAGAGGCCGAGAGCCGGATTGGAGATGTAGTAGACCTCCTCTCCGTCCGGCATGATGTTCCATCCGTCTTTCATCCTGTCTGCAGGATAGCGCTTCATGATCTGTCCGAGATCGCCGTAAGTGAATCCTACATTATCGATCTCCTCCCTGCTCACTCCTGGGCCCGGACAATAGGTGATCCTGAACCTGCCCTCGGAGGATCCGTGGATAAGGTGGGCAGAAGCGCTCAGGTTGTCCTGGAGATCCTTGTTCGCCTCGGTAGCCTCGAGGGTGTGAGGAGTTCCCTTGTAGCCATATTTCCGGATGAGGGTGTCGATCGTGGGATCCTCACCGAACTCCTTGAGGGCAGGAGCGAGGATGATAAGGTCGGCACCGTCGGCAAGGGCCATCCTGGTACGGTAGACTGCCTTGTTGCCCAGCCAGGTGCTCTTGAACTCCGATGGATCAAGGTAGACGAGACACTTGCGGATCTCATGGTCTACCATTATGAAGTTGGTCTCGAGGGAAAGCTGGGAGGCCCTCTCGAAGCACTCGAAATCATCCCCTATGAACAGGCCGCGGGTCACGAGTTCCCCGCTACGATCGTCCTTCGCCCTGACTGTCAGGATGTAGACGATCGGAAGATCAGGGATGAAATGCACCCTGGCGTATTCAAGAACGTCACGGACAGGGGTCTTGGCCCGTCCCATTATCCTCTCCATTCCATAGGAAGCTCCCAGGAAGTGGCTCTTGTTGATGCCTTCTGAGCCGCCGACACCTACGAATATGTTTTTGGTGTAATTGGCCATGCCGATGACCTCGTGAGGTACCACCTGGCCAATGGAAAGGATCAGGTCGAACGAAGAGTCTAGGAGGAGCCTGTTGACCTGCGCCGGCCAGGAATAATTTACCCGGCCTTCGGAAACCTTGTTCAGATACTCCGCCGGCACTTCACCGACTGTGACCACGTCGTTGCGCCAGTCATGTACGCGGAACTTCCCTGCGGGAACTCCTGCGTACATCGTCCCGATCTGTTCCTCAGTCATGGGGGTGTGGGTCCCGAGGGCAGGCATGACGTCGGTGAGAGCATCTCCGAAATAGTCGTTGACCATCCTGGTGATGGGACCGGCATGCGAGTTGAGCCTGGTGAAATCCGGAGGGATGGCCAGAACCCTCTTGCGGGGTCCCATTCCGTCAAAGACTTCCTTGAGGATGGATTTCAGATCAGAGTCGGAGATTATGTCCGTTTTTGAACCTCGTGCGTAATATAGCATAGTTTAGCGTTTTACCCTTGCATTGCCGTTCCAGATGCTCCAGACCTGGTCTTCATCCGCCGGCTGCGCATAATCTGTAAGGAAAGTCGTGGCGAGGGCGCCGCATGCCCAGCCGAACTGGATCCATTTCTCAGGCTCCCAGCCCTTCAGGAATGCGTACAGGAGACCTCCGACGAAGCCGTCGCCTCCACCGATCCTGTCAAGGACGTGGATAGGCCTGGGTTCGACGACATGCCAGGTCTCGCCTTCGAGCATGATGGCTCCCCAGTTGTGGCTGCCTGCGTCATTGACCTGGCGAAGGGTCGTTGCGAAGACTTTCGCTGAAGGATATTCAGCCTTCACCCTGCGGATCATTTCCTTGAAGCCGTCGATCTTGGAAGAGATGTCCTTGCCTCCCGCCTCCGGGCCTTTGATGCCGAGACAGAGCTGGAAGTCCTCTTCGTTGCCGATCAGGATGTCCGCCAGGGAGCAGATTTCACTGAATATGGCGCGGAGTTCCTCCTCCCTGCCGGCCCAGAAAGACGCCCGGTAGTTGAGGTCGAAACTTATCATGGTTCCGTATTCCTTGGCCTTCCTTGCGATTTCCAGGCAGAACTTTCCGGTGTCCGGACTTAGGGCGGAGATGAGCCCCGACAGATGCACGATCCTTACTCCTTCCTGGCCGAAGATCCTGTCGAGGTCGAAATCCTTGACGTTCAATGTCCTTCCGACTTCGCCGGCACGGTCGTTCCATACCCTCGGGCCTCGCGAACCAAAGCCGCTGTCCGCCACGTTGATCTGGTGACGGTAACCCCAGGGGCCGCCCTGAGGCACGTCAGGGCCTTCGAAGTCCATGCCGCGGGAACGGAGATTGGACTTGATGAAGGCTGCGAAAGGACTGTCCTTTACAAATGCCGTGAGGACTTTAACCGGCATCCCGAGATAGGAAGAGATGCTGGCCACATTGGTCTCGACACTGGTGGCCTGAAGACGGAACATGTCGCTGGAATGGACCGGCTGCCCGTTTTCAGGAGTAACACGCAGGCCCATGCTGGTCGGAACCAGCATGGCGTACCTGCACTCTTTATGGCTGTTGTCCATGTTAAGGATTATGGATGACTATTTAGTGGGCATGGACTTGATGATTCCGACGTTGACGTCGTGGAGCTTCTTCTCGTCCATCTTGATGACCTTGCGGTCGTAAGTCATGATTCCGTTGACCTCGATCTCCACGTCGGTAGTCTGGGTGTAGACAGCTGCGCAGCAACCCTGCTTGATGAGCTGCTTGAGCTGCTCGGCGAAGGAAGCGTACTCGGCAAGGACCTCGTCACCGTTCTTGTACTGGACATAGCCCCAGTTCTTGTCTGCCTGCCAGAGATGTCCCTCAACAGGGAAGCCTATACCGCCGTACTCGCCAAGGACGTTGATCATGTTCTTGTCCCACATCCTCATTGCAGGATAAGGATAGTGGTGGTTGTCGAGGATGTCACCGACACCTTCCTCCCAGTTGCCGCCGGAAGACTGGTTGACGAGCCTGGTCGGATCTAGTTTCTTGGTGTAGGCCACGACTTCCTTGGTGTCGAACTGGCTCCAAGCCTCGTTGAAAGGAACCCAGACCACGATGCACTGGAACTTCTTGACCTGGTTCATGATCTCAGTCCACTCCTTGTAGTAGTTGGCCCTTGCCTCGGGAGTTGCCGGGAAGTCTTCACCTTCACCGTAGTAGTACATGCCCCACTTGCCCTTCCTGTTGTCGGAGAAGGAAGGCATGTCCTGCCAGACGAGCATACCAAGCTGGTCGCAGTAGTAGAACCAGCGGTCGGGTTCGACCTTGATGTGCTTGCGGATCATGTTGAAACCGAAGTCCTTGGTCTTCTGGATGTCGAACTTGAGAGCCTCGTCCGTCGGAGCGGTGTAGAGTCCGTCAGGCCACCAGCCCTGGTCGAGGGGTCCAAGCTGGAAGAGAGCCTCTCCGTTGAGACCCATCAGCTTGGTGTTGCTGTTCTTCTGGAAGACAGCGATCTCACGCATGGCAGTGTAGGCCGCCACCCTGTCGACGATCTTGCCGGCCCTGAGGATCTGGATGTCCAGTCCGTAGAGATAAGGTGAATCCGGAGACCAGAGATGAGGGTTGTTCACATTGAGTGTCACGCTTCCGCCGGGAGCTGCCATTCCGGAAGCAAGGACTGAGTACTGGCCTTCCTTTGCTGCCTTGGAAGCATTTGCGGTCTCGGTGGAATAGCCTATTCCTCCGTCAAGAAGGAGGACCTTCACCACATCGCCCTCCTGGATACCTGCAGCATCCACGGTCACGTCGATGGAATTGCTCTTGAGGCATGAGACCACGTTGTAGTCAGTGATGTGGGTGGGAGCGACGGGCTCGATCCAGACGCTCTGCCATATTCCGGAAACGGGGGTGTACCAGATTCCACGAGGATTGGCAACCTGCTTTCCGCGCGGCTGGAAATCATCGTCAGTTGCATCCTCAACCCTTACCACCAGGCTGTTGGCACCGCTCTTCAGATAAGGAGTTACGTCAAATGAGAAATGAGTGTAGCCACCGGTGTGGGTGCCGACTTTCACATCGTTGACGAAGACTTCTGCCTTCCAGTCGACTGCATCGAAATTAAGAATGAGCCTCTTCCCCTTCCAGGCTGAAGGCACGGTGAACTCGGTCCTGTACCAGAGAGCATCGTCAGCGGTGACGGTACGTCCGACTCCGGAGAGGGATGATTCGACTGCGAAAGGAACCAGGATCTTACCGTCGAAGGCGGCAGGCTTAGCCTGGGACTTGGGAGTAATGGAATAGTCCCAGAGTCCGTTCAGGGATTTCCAATCTGCACGGACCATCTGGGGACGGGGATACTCGGGATGTGCATTTGCAGGAGAGACATCCTCCGCCCATTTAGTCTTTATCCTGTCTCCTGCGGGGGCCCACTGCTGGGCAGAAGCGCTGCCGACGAGAGCAAGGGCGGCAGCAACCATGGTGATAAATCTGGATTTCATTATTGGTATAAGAGTTTTAAAATGTCAAGTACTGTATTACAAATATACTCATTATTTATTAAATTTGTATAATGCCCATTTTAGGAACACAACCATGTATTCACTAATTTTATGCATCATCGCCCTGATACTGGGGTACCTCGTTTACGGGAGTTTCGTGGAAAAGGTTTTCGGCCCCGAAAAAAGCCGCATGACGCCGGCGATCGAGAAGGCTGACGGTGTCGACTTCGTCCCGCTGCCCACTTGGAAGGTGTTCATGATCCAGTTCCTCAACATTGCGGGAACCGGTCCCATCTTCGGCGCGATCATGGGTGCCAAGTTCGGGCCAGCCGCCTATCTATGGATCGTACTCGGATGCATCTTCGCCGGGGCGGTCCACGACTACCTCTCTGGGATGCTTTCAGTAAGGAACGGAGGTGCCGGCCTGCCTGAGCTAATCGGCACCTACCTGGGCAACGGCACCAAGAAAGTAGTCCTTATCTTCACGATAGTGATGCTGACCCTCGTGGCGGCAGTCTTCGTCTACAGCCCCGCGATCATCCTCGGAGACATCGCCGGAGACGGTACGACAAAGGCTATCATGATCTGGGTCGGAGTGATATTCATTTACTACTTCATAGCGACCATGCTTCCGATCGACAAGGTGATCGGACGGTTCTACCCTATCTTCGCTTTCGCACTGATCTTCATGGCGGTAGCCCTCCTCATCGGGTTGCTGGTCAAATGGCCCTCCATCCCCGAGCTTTGGGACGGACTCGCCAACCGCGGACCTTCCGTCGGAGTCAACGGCCAGCCCATATTCCCGTGCCTGTTCATCACCATCGCCTGCGGAGCGATAAGCGGCTTCCACGCCACACAAAGCCCTCTGATGGCTCGCTGCCTAAAGAATGAAAAACTCGGACGCCCGGTGTTCTACGGTTCGATGATCACCGAAGGCCTCGTGGCCCTTGTCTGGGCAGCGGTCTCGTCCTATTTCTTCTTTGACGGAGGTGCTGCGGAGTGCGGATCGGACCTCACGGCTGCCGCTCCCACGGTGGTCACTGCGGTCTCGAAATCATGGCTCGGCATCCTGGGCGGCATCCTTGCCATCCTTGGAGTGGTAGCAGCCCCAATAACCAGCGGCGACACGGCCCTCAGGAGTTCCAGGCTTATCATCGCTGATTTCATAAAGCTTGACCAGAAGCCTATCCGCAACAGGCTCCTTATCAGCATTCCCCTGTTCATAGCCGCCGCAATCCTCCTCTGGTTCAACATCGCAGATTCCAATGGCTTCAACACGATCTGGAGGTACTTCGGCTGGTCCAACCAGACACTTGCAGTGTTCACCCTCTGGGCGGTCACGGTCTACCTGCTAAGGAACAAGAAGGGACTGAGCTACCTGATCACCGGCATCCCGGCAGGATTCATGACCGCTGTCAGCATCACTTTCATCCTGGTGGACAAGGTCGGCTTCGGAGTAAATGCCGCTGCAGCCCCTTGGATCGGCCTCATCACTTTCGCTATCGCCGGCGCCATACTTTCGGGCATGAAGATGCGCCACTACAGCAAACTAAAGGACAACAAATAAATTTCAAGAATATGTACGACTCCAACAACGGGCTTTGGATAGCCCACTGCGACAAGGGCCCCCTCTCGATTGTCGGGAAGATGGCCAACAGGCACGGACTCGTGGCCGGAGCCACCGGCACAGGAAAGACCGTCACCCTACAGGTCATGGCTGAAAGCTTCTGCCAGGCCGGTGTACCCTGCTTCATGGCCGACATGAAGGGAGACCTTTCGGGAATATCCCTGGCCGGAAAGACCAGCGGATTCATCGAGAAGAGGATGCCGGAGTTCGGAATAGAGGATCCTAAGTTCCAGAGCTGCCCGGTGAGGTTCTACGACGTGTTCGGAGAGCAGGGTCATCCGATGAGGTGCACCATCTCCCAGATGGGTCCGCAGCTTCTGACCCGCATCCTCGGGCTCAACGACACCCAGGAAGGAGTACTTAACATCCTCTTCAGGATAGCAGACGAAAGGGGTCTGCTCCTGGACGACATCAAGGACCTGAGGTCCTGCCTAAACTTCATCTCAGAGCATGCTTCCGAATATTCACAGGTCTACGGCAACATAGCTCCGGCATCTGTAGGAGCAATCCAGAGATCGCTTCTCACCCTTGAGAACGAGGGTGCGGACAAGTTCTTCGGACAGCCTTCCTTCGACATCTACGACCTTCTTGCGACTGAAGGCGGAAAAGGTGTCATGAGCGTCCTCGCTGCTGACAAGCTGATGCTCAAGCCGAAGCTCTATTCAACCTTCCTGCTCTGGCTGCTTTCAGAGCTCTACGTCACCCTGCCTGAGGTAGGAGACATGGACCTTCCTAAGCTGATCTTCTTCTTCGACGAGGCCCACATGCTCTTCGACGGCACTTCAAAGGCCCTAGTGGACAAGATCGAACAGGTGGTCCGCCTCATCCGAAGCAAGGGCGTGGGAGTCTATTTCGTGACACAGAGCCCGACCGACATTCCTGACAGCATCCTCGGACAGCTCGGCAACCGTGTCCAGCATGCCCTCCGCGCCTTCACCCCCAGGGACCAGAAGGCCGTCCAGGTCGCAGCTGACACTTTCAGGACCAATCCCGAGTTCAACACCTACGAAGCAATCACCAGCCTGGGTACCGGCGAAGCCCTGGTGTCCTTCCTTGACGAAAAGGGAGCTCCGAGCGTGGTACAGAAATCCAAGATTCTCTTCCCCCTGAGCCAGATCGGCGCCATCGATGAGGGCCAGAGAAGCCAGCTTATCAAGCAGTCCAAGATCTACGGCAAATACGACAAGCTGGTAGAGAGGGAGAGTGCCTTCGAGGTCCTGATGGCCGAGAAAGAGGCTCAGATCAAGGAAGCCGAGGAGGCAAAGGAGGAGAAGAAGGGCGGTAAATCCACAAAGGCCGCCAAGGTGCCCGAAACAAAGAAGAACGGTGTCTTCGGCAAGGTGGCGAAGGCCGTCATAACCGCTGTGACCGCTACCGTAGCTACGGCTGTCGGCAACGAGGTCTCAAGCAGAGTCACAGGCAAGAAGAAGACCGGTTCGGCAAAAGAAAGCGCAGGAAAGGTGGTCAAGAACGCCACCAGCGCCGCAACCCGTACCATCACCCGCGAGATCACCCGTTCAATCCTCGGCAACCTCGGGAAATAATCTCCCTGCAGGGATATAATACTATTCAAAGAAAGAGAAGTGCACGCGACCGTAGCGCTTCTCTTTTTTGAAGCGCGGATGGGCTGTGAAGGAATGTTCGTCGCCGTGATCGAGGATGAAGTAGCAGCCAGGATGAAGGATGTCCTGGGCGAAAACCTTGTCCGGAAGGGTCTCGAGGCCTTCCAGGGCATAGGGAGGATCAGCGAATATGATGTCGAACTTCTCATGGCAGATAGAGAGGAAGTCGAAGACATTGTCCCTTACCATGGTCACATTGTCAAGGCCCAGGCGCCTTGCCTCGGTCTTGATGAAGGAGGCGTTCTCCCTTGCCATTTCGACTGAATAGACTCTCGCGGCCCCGCGGGAAGCGAACTCAAAGGCTATCGCTCCAGTGCCGCCGAAGAGATCAAGGACCTTCAGGTCCTCGAATTCATATTCATTGCCAAGAATATTGAAAAGCCCTTCACGGGCGAAATCCGTTGTGGGCCGGGCCTTGTAGCCGGCAGGCGGATTTATTGTCTTGCCCTTGAGGCGCCCTCCTATGATCCTCATGGCTGTTCCACGGACTTGAAATAGCGGTACAGCGACATCTCCTCTTCGTCGGACAACTCCGTCAGGAAATGGACCGTTGAAACTTCCGGATTGAGCTGGAGCTTTCTGACTGCCATGAATAGGAAATACTCTGCAGTTGTGAAATCGGCAGCCTCGAAGACGTTGGCAAGAAGGAGGTTCTCTCCCTGGGCTATTGCAAGGGACAGGACTCCGTCACCGTAGGAGGCCACGATCCTGTTGTGCTCACTGATTCCGGGGATGGCCTTCAGGACATGGTAGAGCTCCGGAAGGTCCGAAGAAAGAGAATACACCAGCTGCGCGGAAAACTCCGGCAAGCTGATGTATTCAACTTTGTCATCTTTGTCCAGAAGGACAGTCCTCGAGAGGATCTCTCTTGCTGATCCCGCATCAAAGAAATCTGACGGGACAAGGGCTGCCTTTGGAGTGTGACGTGACATGCACAGTCCTACTCCCAGTTACCCGCGTTGTTGTTCGGGGCAGTGATGCTTCCGACCTGGAGACCTTCGTACTGGCCGAGGTCCTCACGCTCTGCGATCAGGTTGACGATGAGCTGATGGTCGAGACCGTTGAGGAGGGACTTGTAAGGCATCTTGGCCTCGAAAAGAGGAACGTCGACACCGGAAACCTTCTTGATGATAGCATCCATCTCAACATTCTGGACAGCTGCTGCACCGTACTCACCGACTGAGAAAGGAATCTTGTCGATGTTGTCGATGTTGAAGTCAGTCCTGCTGTGGAACAGGGTGTCCCTTACGGGAATCTTGTTCTGGATGGCAAAGACAAGGTTCTTGTCTCCCTGCTGATAGAGCTTGAAGAGGTCAGCGTCGGTGAGCTTGCCCCTGGCAGCCTTCTTAACCTCGTTGGTGTGGGCGACTGCGAGAGAGTCATCCTTGGAACCGACCTGCATCAGAACGATCATTTCACCAGTCTTGTAGAACTGCTTGAGAGTGTCGAAAGATGCAGTGAACTTGTCGTTGACGCTCTTGTAGGCAACCTGGAGCTCACGGATGTCCTTGAGCTGCTGGATGGCCACCTTCTTCCTGGCGTTGACGTCCTTTTCAAACCTTACCGGCTGCATGACTCCGTCATAGATCTTGTACACGAGAAATACGCAGAGGAGCGCAAGCACGATGCTGAGAATCGTTTTCAGTGTCTTGTTCATTATCCTTAGAATTTTATGATTTGCAATCAGGTGAAGAGACAAAGCGTCAATTCTGGACAAAGTTAGAAAATTGATTTATGAAATGCAATATAATATTTGTAATTTTGCTGCTGCAAATGGACAACATTACTGCACTGGACTCCCTTATCCGCGATGCTTCACGCATCTCGGCTTCCGTACACATCCACCCCGACGGGGATGCGCTCGGAAGCGGTCTGGCACTTGTGAGCTACCTCAAAGAGTGCCGGGGGAAGGATGCCGTGCTGATGGTTCCGGACCCGGTCCCTGATTCCTTGTCATTCATGCTGAAAGGCTTCCGTGAGCAGGATGTCCTGACCGGCAGCGATCCTGACGGGATCAGGAAGAGAATCGGAGAGAGCGACCTCCTTTTCTGCCTGGACTGCAGTTCATGGAGCAGGTCCGGAGAAATGATGGAGCCGTTACTCAAGGACTCCTCTGCCAGAAAGGTCCTCGTCGACCATCATCTCTCCCCGGATAAAGAGGCTTTCGACCTGGTGTTCTCCGAAACTGAGATCTCTTCCGCGAGCGAAGTGCTCTACTACATCCTGAAGGAGATGCCCGGAATTGACGGCCATCCGGAGAGGCTGCCCCTCGCCTGCCGGACTTCACTTCTGACCGGAATGACCACGGACACGAACAATTTCGCCAATTCGGTCTTCCCTTCAACATTGAAGATGGCTTCCGAGCTGATCGCATCAGGAGTTGACAGGGACGCCATACTGCACGAACTCTACAACTGCTACAGGGAAAACAGGCTCAGGCTAATGGGCTGCCTGCTGAATGAAAAGCTGGAGATCACCCCTGAAGGGCTTGCATTCATGATCCTGGACAAGGAAACCCAGCGGCGATTCGATTTCAAGCAGGGCGAGAGTGAAGGATTCGTGAATCTTCCCCTTGCGGTAAAGAAAGTCCGGATGAGCATGTTGCTGACCGAGGAAGACGACCGGTTCCGTGTGTCGATAAGGTCAAAGAGAGGCACTTCCGCCAATGAGTGCGCAATGCGTTACTTCAGCGGCGGAGGACATGAGATGGCCGCAGGTGGAAAATTGATTTTTCCGAAAGATATTCCAGTCTCTTCGGACGCTAAGGCATACATCTTGAAAGTATCAAGGGAGTTTTTCAAAGGATGAGAAGGACGATAGAAATAGTCATTGCCGCCGCCCTTCTGCTCATTGCCGCCTCATGTGGCAAGAAGCAGATGGAGACCACCTATGACAAGCAGGAGTCCAACATCGAGGCGATAGTGGCCTCCCTTGAGAAATCGAATGCGGATGCAACGACTGAATACAATAAAGGCACGGTGAAGGTGACGGTAGTCCACGGCAACGGGGAAGCCCTTGAAGATGGAGGAGCCGTCTCGTTCTACTATGCCGGTTTTTACATAAATTCGACCAGGCTGAACAACAGCAACTTGTTCGCCACCAACTACGACACTTTCGCCAATTCCGCAGGATGGGCCTTGTCGGACAGTTCATCATTCACCATAAGTACCATCAAGCTTGGTGAAGACGACCTGGTAGAAGGGCTCAGGAACGGTCTTGTCGGCGTCAGAGGAGGTGACGAGTGCTATGTGCTGTTCAGCGGGAAGCACGGTTTCGGCAAGCGTGGAATTGCAGGGATCCCTTCCAATTCAGCCCTGGCCTATCATTTGTGGATCAAAAGCGTCAGCAACGATTAAATGAATTCAACTGTCATGAACATAATTTCAAAGAGGATCTTGACCGCAGCAGGCGTCGCAGCCTTGCTCGCTTTCTGCGGAAGTTGTGCCAAGGACGTGTCCGTCAACACAATCAACACGTCAAAGGACTATTTTGATGCGTGGATCAGCATTAATCATCCAGGAGTCAAACCGAGTGGACTCGGAGTGTACATCATCGAGGATGAGCCTGGGACAGGAGCAGCAATAACCGATGATGATATCGTTGTGTTCGCCGAGTACACCATCACGGACCTGGATGGAAGTGTGAGCAGCACGACGAAAGAGAGTCTTGCCAAGCAAGTCGGTTCTTTTTCCGAGGCCAATTACTACGGCACTGACATTCTGATCAATGACCGCAGCTACACGGAGACCGGCGTGCTCGAAATGATCAAGGGAATGAAGGTCGGAGGCAAGAGAACCGCTGTCATTCCCAGTTGGCTCTACACCATAGCCGACTATGACACCGAGGCCAAGTACCTCAAAGACAACAAAGGAAGCAACGCCATCTGCACGGTAAACATCAAAGGGAAGACAAACGATATTGAAAAATGGGAGATTGACACTCTCAGGAGATATGTGGCCCTCAACTTGGGAGGAATAGATTCCACCAAGTTCGGTTACTACTGCAAGACACTGGTCGAGCCTGTCGACACCGCAGTTTTCCCTAGAGACACAAGCTTCTACATCAACTACACCGGACGCCTGCTTAACGGAAAGGTGTTCGACACAACGATCGAAGACACAGCCAAAGTCTACGGAATCTACTCAGAGTCCAAGACTTACGCTCCGATGTACGTCAGCTTGTCTGAAGACGTTTCGGAGATCACCATCGCAGCAAGCTCAACTGAGACAGGAAGCACCACGATTGACGGTTTCTCATTCTGTCTCTCGACGATGCACCCGATGGAAAAGGTTGTTTGCGCTTTCTACTCGACTCTGGGCTATGGAATCACTGGCTCGGGATTAGCGGTCCCGAAGTTCGCTCCACTCGTGTTCGAGATAGAAGCTGTCGAATCTCCTGAAGAAGAATAAACCTAACCGGAGGAACAAGGATGGCCATCGAGCGTACAGCTCCTACAGAATTAGGCTCCGAGAGTGTCGGTAAGCTACTTAAGAAATACGCGGTCCCAGGCATAATTGCCATGACCGCGTCTTCTTTGTACAACATGGTCGACAGCATATTCATCGGGCACATCCCCGGTGTAGGTTCGCTCGCTCTCTCCGGCCTGGCAGTCACCTTCCCGCTGATGAACCTAAGCTCCGCCCTCGGCACCCTGGTGGGAGTGGGAGCGGCAACCCTTATCTCCGTCCTCCTGGGGCAGAAGAACTACAAGGTCGCCAACAAGGTTCTCGCCAACGACATCAGCCTCAACTGCATCACAGGAGTCCTGTTCGCCGTTCTATGCCTCCTATTCATCAATCCCATCCTCTACTTCTTCGGAGCCAGCGACAACACCATCAGGTTCGCAAGGGAATACATGGAGGTGATCCTCGTCGGTAATGTGATCACTCACCTCTATTTCGGACTCAACGCTCTGTTGCGTTCCTCCGGCAACCCGAAGCTCGCGATGAACCTCACGCTGTTCACCGTGATTTCTAACACGATCCTGGACCCGGTCTTCATCTTCGTCCTCAACCTGGGGATCCGCGGAGCCGCTATAGCCACTGTCCTGTGCCAGGCCATGGCACTCTCCTACTCCCTGCGCTACTTCATGCGCAAGGACAACATGCTGAGACTGCCAAAACGCGTCTTCGAGCTCGACCTGAGGATCGCGAAGGATTCCCTATCGATCGGCCTGGGCCCCTTCCTGATGAACTCGGCTTCCTGCATCGTTACGATGTTCATCAACCAGCAGCTGCTCAAGTACGGAGGCGACCTGGCGATCGGAGCCTACGGCATAGTCAACAGGATCAACTTCATGTTCATCATGATCGTGATGGGCTTCAACCAGGGAATGCAGCCCATAGCAGGCTACAATTTCGGAGCCCTGAAATATTCAAGGGTGAGGAAAGTCTTCAAACTGACCGCAATGTGGGCCAGCATAGTCTGCCTCTTCTGGTTCATAGCATCGGAGTTCTTCCCTCAGATCATGGTAGGAATATTCACAAGCGACCCTGAACTGAAGGAGGTGGCCGACAAAGGCCTCAGGGTGATGAACCCTATAGTCCCTCTCGTGGGATGGCAGATGGTCTCCACGAATTTCTTCCAGAGCCTGGGGATGGTACGCAAATCGATCTTCCTGTCACTGAGCAGGCAGCTCCTGTACCTTGTCCCCTTGGTCTACATCTTCCCGGCCTTCCTGGGCATCAAGGGAGTCTTCATGGCATTCCCCTGCTCGGACATACTGGCCTTCATTACAACATTCATCCTGATACACAGCCTGTTCCGCAAGTTTGACAAGCTTCAGGATGGTGATTCGCCCGCAATACTGGGCAGCAACATCAAACAATGACCACCATGAACGATAATCCTACAATCATCAACATCGGAAGGGAATTCGGCAGCGGAGGAAAAGAGATCGCCCTGCGGATCGGAGAACAGCTCGGAATAGAAGTCTATGACAACGAACTGATCTCAAAGGCCGCGGAACAGAGCGGATTCAGCAAGGAACTCTTCGAGAGAAGCGACGAGAAGAGGAGCCTTTTCAGCTTCTCATCATTCTTCGGAGCGGAGCGTTTCGGCAGTTCCAACAATTACGTAGGAGACAACGAGCTGTTCAAGATTCAGAGCGAAGTGATCCTTGGAATAGCCCAGAAGGGACCAGCCATCTTCGTCGGGCGGTGCTCCAATTACATCCTGAGGGACATGCAGTGCCTGGATGTCTTCATCTCGGCCCCGATGGAGGAAAGGATCAAAAGAGTGAGCGAACGTCTGGGGCTGGACAAGGAGGACGCAGCTTCGAGGATCGAGAGGCAGGACCACACCAGGCAGACCTACTACAATTTCTTTACTTTCGGGAACTGGGGAGCCGCATCTGACTATGATCTCTGCATTGACTCTTCTATCCTGGGAATAGGAGGCACGGCCGGTTTCATCATTGATTTCGGCAGAAAGGCAGGTCTCATCAAATAAAACCGACAGGACATGGGAATCTCAAGGAAAGGGAAGATAACTGCAGCCGCTCTGGCCATCGTGGCCGTGGCAGTTGTGGCAATAGCATCAGGCTCACGCAGGAAATCCGTGGAAGAGGTCAGGAAGATTCCTGTCAACCTCAACGAGACTCTCACCAACGAGATGTCCGACACCTCGGTCCTTGCAGGCTTCGACGACAGGGTCAGGAACTACATGACCCAGTGGGGCCTGAAAGGCGTATCCCTTTCCGTAATGAGGAATGACTCCCTGCTGTTTGCCAAAGGCTACGGCCTCGCCGACACCAAACAGCCCATGCAGCCTGGCAACATACTCAGGATGGCTTCAGTCTCAAAGCTTGTCACGGCAGTCGGGATCATGGTCCTGGAAGAGAAAGGACTCCTTACCCTTGACGAACAGGTCTTCGGCCCGGACGGCATCCTGAACGACTCCATCTACAACGCTGCAATCACAGATCCTCTCTACTACAAGATCACGGTAGAAGATCTCCTGCGCCACAAGGCCGGTTTCTCCAAGAAAGGCGGCGACCCCATGTTCTCCACCAGGTGGATCATGCTGCAGAACCGCTGGAAGACAGTACCTACCAAAGAGCAGCTGACCGTCATCCAGCTCAAGCGCCCCCTCGCTTTCGAGCCCGGGACATGGCAGGACTACTCCAATTTCGGTTACCTGGCCCTCTCGATGATCATTGAGAAAGTCAGCGGGATGTCTTACGAGGAATTCATGCAGGAGAAGGTCTTGCGTCCTGCAGGATGCACCGGCTTCAGGCTCGGAGGCAACTACTATGCGGACAAGTATCCCGAGGAGGTTCGCTACTACGTCCAGAAAGACGATGAGCCAGCCGAAGAATTCAACAACAGCGGCCGCAAGGTACCACGCTGCTACGGAGGCAACAACATTGAAGGTCTGCTGGGCGCCGGAGCCTGGGTGGGATCGACTCCCGAGCTGGCCTTACTGGTAGCTTCCATCGACGGAAAGCCGGAAGTCCCGGACATCATCACCAAGGAGAGCGTCGATGCCATGACTGAATATTTCGACCCGGACACCTTCTCGCTCGGATGGAACGACACCAAGCCCACGGGAGAATGGACACGCACCGGCACCTTTGCAGGCACCAGTGCGCTGGTCAAATGCTTTCCGGACGGAGAATGCTGGGTCTTCATCTCCAACACCAGCACCTACAAGGGCCCCGCTCTCGCCAAACACACTACCGAACTCTTCGAGAGCCTCCGTGCCCGTTACTCAAAAAAATTTCCTCTCCGGAACATGTTCTACTCCTTTTAGCGATTACTACTTATTGACGAACATCACAGCCTCTGCGATGGAGTTCAGCTTGGTGTCGACACTGTCGGCGCGGCTTGCAAGCACGCAAGGAGCGGTGGTTCCTACAAGCATACCGGCCTGACGTACACCGTTTGCAAGCTTGGAGTTGGTCTTCCAGAAAACGTTGGCGGACTCGATGTTCGGGAACTGGAGGCAGTCTGCATCTCCGGCAACCGGGCTGACGAGCTTCTTGATCTCCACGGACTCCTGATCGATTGCAACGTCGAGGGCGAGAGGGCCGTCTGCAACGCAACCCTTGATCTGACCGCGGTCGCACATCTTGGCGAGCTGGGCAGCCTCGACACAGGCAGGCATGGAATCAAGCATCTGCTCTGAAGCAGCGATGAAAGCAAGCTTCGGCTTGGCGATTCCGAAAGACTTGGCAACACCCACGAGATAACCGGCGATCTTGACTTTCTGACGGAAGTCAGGAAGAGGAATGACGGCCATGTCAGAGATGAACATAAGCTTGTGGTAGTTGGGATTCTCGATGACACCCACGTGGCTCAGGACACCCTTCGGAGGAAGGAGTCCGGTCTCCTTGTTGAGGATGGCACGCAGGAACTTGTCGGTAGAGCAGAGACCCTTCATCAGGACGTCGCCGTCACCGTCATGAACCATCTGGACAGCCTTGGCCACAGCCTTGAGCTCGACAGGCTCGTTGACGATGTCGAACTGCTCGATGTCGATTCCGAGCTTGGAGCAAGTCTCAGCGATGAGGTTCTTGTCTCCCACGAGGGTTACCTTGACAAAACCCATCTCGGAGGCCTTGGCGCAGGCCTCGATGGTGTGCTCATCCACGGCCCATGCCGCGACCATTTTCTTGCAGATACCCTTCTCCTTGAGTTCTACAAAAACATCTGCGAATTTGGTGATCATAGTGTTAATTAATTTTGGATTATTCTTCAATGCTCTGTACAAGGTGCATGGTGTCGCGGGCGATCACGAGTTCCTCGTCGGTAGTAACCAGGGCGACCTTGACCTTGGATTCGGGAAGTGAGATGATGGTGTCCTCACCCCAGGCGGTGTTGGCCTCGTAGTCGAAGGCAAGCCCTATGTGGGTGAAATTCTCGCAGACCCTGCGGCGCAGGCGGCTGTTGTGCTCGCCGATGCCTCCGGTGAAGAAGATGGCGTCAACTCCGTTCATCTCTGCCACATAGGCACCGATGTACTTTATCATCTGGTAGGTGAGCATCTTGAGGGTGAGCTTGGCCTTGAACTCTCCGCTGTTGGCGAGTTCGTCCATCTCACGGGCGTCGGAAGTCTTCTGGGAGACTCCGAGGAAACCACTCTTCTTGTTGACGATCTCATACATCTGGTCAGGACTGAGATTCTCCTTCTTCATGATGTAGAGGATCGCGTTGGGATCGACGTCACCGCACCTGGTTCCCATGATCAGACCCTCGAGCGGAGTGAGACCCATCGAAGTGTCGATGGACTTGCCGTTCTGAACGGCCGTGATGGAACTGCCGTTTCCGATGTGGCAGGTGATGATCTTGGAATTGTTGATGTCCAGGCCTACCATCTTCGCACCCTTGTGGGCTACGAACTGATGGCTGGTACCGTGGGCACCGTAGCGGCGGATGTGGTACTTCTCATAGTACTCGTACGGGAGGCCGTACATGTAGGCCTGCGGCGGCATCGTCTGATGGAAAGCAGTGTCAAAGGTTACGACCTGGGGCACGTTGGGAAGAACTTCCTGGCATGCCCTGATACCGAGCAGGTGGGCGGGATTGTGCAGCGGTGCGAAGTCGCAGCAGAAATCTATCTTGGAGAGGACATCCTCATCGACGATGGCGCTGCCGGAGAAGAAATCGGCACCCTGGACGATCCTGTGGCCTACGGCCTCGATGTCCTCGAAAGATTTAAGGACACCGTGTTCGGCGTCTACGAGGGCATCAAGGACAAGCTGCATTCCTACAGTATGGTCAGGAATAGGAAGGTCCTTCACGACCTTGTCCTTACCCGCGGGCTTGTGCTGCAGCCTTCCGCATTCGAGCCCTATCTTTTCGACTATGCCTTTGGCCAGAAGGTCGTAGACGTCATCGTTCCTCATGTCAAGCAGCTGGTACTTGATGGATGAACTTCCACAATTGATAACAAGAATAATCATTACTTGCAATAATATTAAATATCAGAGCAACAAAGATAAGAAATTAATAGCTAATTTTACGAAAATTAAAGGATATCGGAATGGTTGAGGCGAGAGACATGAGGGTCATAGGTATCCCGTTTGCGGCAGGTGCCGCTGCGGGAGCAGTTCTGATTCCGGCCGGCATGCCTTCAGGCTCCCTCCTGCTGCCTTCCTGCCTTGCAGCAGTCCTGCTTCTACTTTCAGTTCTTCCTTTAAGCCCTCTCGGGAAAGGTTTAGCGAAAAAATATTCAGTACCCTGGGCTGCAGTCTCTTTTTGCCTTGCAGGAGTTTTCTGTTATCTGAACGGCAGGCTGTCCGCTGGAACAGTCATTCCGCCGTCCCCGCTTGAAAAGCTTTCACTTCAGTGCTGCGAATCTCTCAAGGGATGCATCGACTCCATCCCCTACCCTTCCGAGGGCACCGGTGCCCTGGTCAAAGCCCTCATCACCGGAGACAGGACAGGACTTGACAAGGGTACCATAGAAACCTTCCGCGCAAGCGGAGCCTCGCACATCCTGGCCCTTTCAGGGCTTCACCTGGGAATAATCTACCTGATCCTCACGAAGATAACGATCCCCTTCGGCAACTCTCCCGCGGCAAGGACGGCAAGATATTCATTCATAATAGCGGCATCGGGATTCTATGCCATCATGACAGGGGCGGCAGCGTCGATCACGCGCGCCTTCCTATTCATCCTGATCGGTGAGACTGGAAAGCTTCTCGGCCGGGAAAGGGAGCCCTGGAGAGTCCTGCTCGACGCCCTTGTCATCCAGCTCGCCCTGAAGCCGGAGGTGATCTCGACAACAGGTTTCCAGCTCTCCTACCTTGCCATGCTCGGGATCTGTACCATATTCCCAGTACTCGAAGGACTATACCCTGAAGGGACGGGCCTTTGGGGAAGGATCGATCCGGTCCGAAAGACCTGGAATGCTGCCGCCCTATCCCTGTCCTGCCAGGCTTTCACCGCCCCGCTGGTCTGGATCCGCTTCCACACCTTCCCGCAGTACTTCCTGCTGACCAACCTGATTGCCCTGCCACTGACAAGCGCGATCATGGTCCTGTCAGTAACCACGATCGCGCTGTCGTTTCTTGGAATATGTCCGGACTTCCTCGTCTGCCTGGACGACCAGGCGGTCGGAGCGCTGACTTTCTGCCTGGAGGTGATCAGCAGCCTATGACCTCCTGAGCCTGAAGGACCGCAGTCCATAAGCCAGGACCACGATGAAACAGATCAGCGGAAGGATGAAGGAGACGTTGACCGCCGGATGTCCGAGGATGACCTGCTTGTCGATGATCATGCCCTGGAGAGGGGGCATGATGGCTCCGCCGACGATGGCCTCGACCAGGAAGGCGGCACCAAGGCTAGCGTCCTGGGAATCGACGTTCTCGAGGGCGATTCCGTAGATAGTAGGGAACATCAGGGACATGAAGGCGCTGATGCCGATAAGGCAGTAGAGGCCACCCATGCCTACGATGCAGATAGTTCCGATCGTACAGAGTGCAGCTCCGGTAGCGAAGATGGCAAGCAGCCTGCTTGAATTGACGTACTTCATAAGGGCGGTGGCGATGAACCTTCCGCAAAGGAAAAGCGCCATAGCGAATATGTTGTAGGTCTGGGCAGTTGCCTTGTTGATTCCGAGGTTGTCGGCGTACTGGATGATGAAGGTCCAGGTCATGATCTGCGCAGCCACATAGAACATCTGGGCAAGGACTCCCTCCCTGTACAGCTTGTTGTGCCAAAGATTTGAGAGGGTCTTGCCGGTGCTGTTGGTCTGCTCGGGCTGGATGTCTGTCTTCGGGACCTTTGCCATGGCGATCACCACCAGGACGATCAGCACGACGATTCCTATGATGACATAGGGATTGCGGATGACGGCAAGGTCATGCAGGCGTATGCTGGCCTTCTCCGCTTCCGAGAGGCTCGGGAATATAATGTTCCCTGCTGCGTCCCTCCTGTCGGAAAGGAGCTGCGGAAGCACTACGAAGGAAGCGACGCTCATTCCCATCAGGGAACCCATAGGGTTGAATGACTGGGAGAGGTTGAGACGCCTTGTGGCATTGGACTTCGCACCGAGGGACAGGATGAATGGATTGGCTGTCGTCTCGAGGAAAGCTAAGCCGAAGGTCAGGACATAGAGCGAAATGCAGAAGAACGAGAACTGCTGGAACTGGGCTGCAGGAATGAACAGGAAAGCTCCTGTCGCATAGAGCGCCAGACCGAGCAGGATTCCGCTCTTGTAGCTGTGCTTGCGGATGAACAGGGCTGCAGGAATGGCCATCGTGGCATAGCCTCCGTAGAAGGCGAACTGCACCAGAGAAGCCTTGGCTGCAGACAGCTCCATCACCGTCTGGAAGGCCGCCACCATCGGATTGGTGATGTCGTTGGCGAACCCCCAGAGGGCGAAGAGCGAAGTTATCAGGATAAAGATGAAGAGGTACTTCCTCTCCACCAGCTTTTCTCCGGACATATACTACTTGTAAAGGGGTCCGAAGTTGGCGCAGGCGCGGAAGTCGGCGCCTTCCTTGTCCATTCCGAAGGCATTCCATGCGGCCGGACGGAAGATCTTGGAATCGTCGACATTGTGCATGCAGACAGGGATCCTGAGCATGGAGGCAAGGGTGATCATGTCTGCTCCGATGTGGCCGTAGGAGATAGCTCCGTGATTGGCTCCCCAGTTGTTCATCACGCTGTACACATCCTTGAAGGCATCCTTCTTAGGATCGAGGCGAGGAGTGAACCAGGTGGTGGGCCAGGTGGGATCGGTGCGCTTGTCGAGGACATCGTGGATCTCGGGATCGACGTTCACCACCCATCCTTCAGCGATCTGGAGCACGGGGCCGAGGCCGTCGACTATGTTGATCCTCATCATGGTTGCAGGGAAGTCTCCCTTGGAAACGAAGTGGACGCTGTAGCCACCTCCACGGAAGTAGTCACGGTCTGCGGGCATCCACCAGGAGTTCTCGAGGCACTTCTTCTGGTCCTCGTCGGTCATCTCCCAGAACGGCTTCATGACGGGCTTGCCCTCAGCGTCGGTGCTCTGTCCGCAGCCGTCCATGGTGGTGGCTCCGGAATTGATGAGATGGATGATTCCGGGGGCTGCCTTGCCGGTCAGTTCCTTGCCGGTGACCCTCTTCACGGCCTCGGGGCTCCAGTAGGTACGCACGTCGGAGAAGATCTGAGGCAGGTTGGTCATCAGATGGGCAAGAAGCATCGCGGCACCGTTGAGCGAATCATTCTCGGTAGCCAGGATGGTAGGCTCCCTGCGGCCGTTCCAGTCGAAGTTGGTGTTGAGGAGGGTCTCGGTGAAGTCTCCGTTGGGCATCCAGTCGGTCCACTGGCGCTGGCCCTGGAAACCTCCGGCGATGGCGTTGTGGCCGAGGGATTCCTCCTTGAAGCCCATCTCCTTGAGTTTCGGATTGCCATGCAGGAGATCCATGACGATCAGGGTCATCTTGGTGACGAAATCCCAGTCCTTGTCCTTCTCCTCGCGGCTCTTCTGCTTCTCGGGGCGGTTCTTGTCCCAGCCTTCCTGAGGCATGCAGAACTTCTCAACCCAAGCCTTGGCTTTAGCATATTCATCATGATCGTAGATGCCGAGGTCCATCCTCCTGAGGATTTCCACCTCATCTACGCTTTCATTCCTCATTCCCAGGTACTTCTGGAAGAAATTGCAGTCCACGATTGAGCCTGCGATACCCATGGTGACGCTTCCGATCGAAAGATAGGACTCTCCCCTCATCTCGCCGACGGCCACTGCAGCCTTAGCGAAACGGAGGATCTTCTCTGCCACATCGTCAGGAATCGAGTTGTCGGACACGTCCTGTACGTCATGGCCATATATTCCATAGGCGGGAAGGCCCTTCTGTGCATGGGCGGCAAGGACGGCGGCAAGATAGACTGCGCCGGGACGCTCTGTGCCGTTGAATCCCCAGACGGCCTTCGGCCAGAGGGGATGCATGTCCATGGTCTCGGAGCCATAGCACCAGCAGGAGGTGACGGAGATGGTTCCCCAGACACCCTCACGCTCAAACTTTTCTGCGCAGGCAGCACTTTCGGCCACACGGCCGATGGTGGTGTCGGCTATGACGCACTCGACAGGTGCTCCGTCACTGTACTTAAGGTTTGAAGAAATCAGCTTGGCAACGTTGGCTGCAAGAGTCATGGTCTTCTCTTCCAGGCTCTCACGAACTCCGCCCTGACGACCGTCGATGTTGGGGCGGATACCTATTTTGGGATGTTTCATAATATGTGGTAATTTGATTTGTTTCGGATTCCGAACTTATAAATATAGGTATAATTATCTGAATACCGACCTGAAAAGCCAAAGAAACTTATCTTTCAAGGTGCTGTCCGGATCCCTCCAGACCGGCATCTCGATCCTCCGGTTAGTACGCGCAGGGATACCGGGGGCGACCACACGGGCCACTCCTTCCTTCGCAACCTTGTGGCCGTAGCCATAGGAGATGAAATTGCGGTGGAACATGTCGGAAGGGTTTTCCAGCTTGCTGAAAGCATAACCGGGGATCAGCGTCAGGGAAAGGTCAAACAGCTGGCAGGGCACCGGGATGGTAGGATCGGGCTCGATAAGCCGGCCCCTGCGGGTACGGCCGCCGAAGAGAAGGGTACGGTCCGGCCTTGCCACGGTGCCGGCGATGACAGCCTTGTGGCGCAGGAACTCCGAATTCTCCAGGAACGAAGCGAGGGCATCTTCCGACAGCATCAGATCCTGGTCCATCCAGAGAAACATCTCGTTCCCCTCCTTTGCCGCCTTCGCCCACATGGCCTGGTAGCCTGCCGCTCCCTCGTAATTAAGGAATATGGAAAAGGAATATCTTCCCTCGGAAGCCACGGCATCGATCTGCTTCTGGCATTCCTCCAGGCAACCTCCGCTGCCATCGTTCCCGGCGGGTACCGTTATGAGTATGGCGACCTTGATCATATATTCCTAGGAATCCAGTTTAAGGACTGCCATGAAGGCGCTCTGGGGCACCTGGACGGTACCGATCTGGCGCATTCTCTTCTTTCCTTCCTTCTGCTTTTCGAGCAGCTTGCGCTTACGTGTGACGTCACCTCCGTAGCACTTCGCCGTCACGTCCTTACGGACCTGGCGGACCGTCTCGCGGGCTATGATCTTGGCCCCGATCGCTGCTTGGACGGCAATGTCGAACTGCTGGCGGGGGATCAGCTCCTTGAGCTTCACGCACATCTTGCGGCCGAAGTCGTAGGCATGGTCCTCATGGATGAGGGACGACAGGGCGTCAGCCGGGTCGCCGTTGAGAAGGATGTCCAGCTTGACAAGACGGGCGGGACGGAAGTCTATGACATGGTAGTCGAAGGAAGCATAGCCCTTCGAGATGGATTTGAGCTTGTCGTAGAAATCGAAGACTATCTCCGAGAGAGGCATGTCGTAGGTGAGTTCCACACGGTCGGAAGTGATGTAGTGCTCCCCGATAAGGGTTCCCCTCTTGTCCATGCAGAGCTTCATGATAGGCCCGTAGAACTCTGTCTTCGAGATTATCTGGGCGCGGATGTAAGGCTCTTCTATGTGGTCGATCAGGGTCGGGGCCGGCAAGCCGGAAGGGTTGTGGACATCCAGCACCTCGCCCTGGGTTGTGTAGACTTTATAGGAAACGTTCGGAACCGTGGTGATCACGTCCATGTTGAACTCCCTGAAGAGACGCTCCTGGACTATCTCAAGGTGCAGGAGTCCCAGGAAACCGCACCTGAATCCGAAGCCAAGGGCCAGGGAGGACTCGGGCTCATAGACGAAGGAAGCGTCGTTGAGCTGGAACTTTTCCAGAGTGGCTCTAAGTTCCTCGAACTTGTCGGCCTGGACCGGATACATGCCGGCGAACACCATTGGCTTGACCTCCTCGAATCCGGCGATAGCCTCGGCACAAGGCCGCGAGGCATGGGTGATGGTGTCTCCGACCTTCACCTCCACTGCCCTCTTGATTCCGGAAATGATGTAACCGACGTCTCCGGTAGAAACCTTCCCGGTCGGGCAGAGCTTCATCTTGAGGACGCCCACTTCCTCGGCATCATATTCCATCCCCGTGGCAACGAACTTGACCTTGTCGCCGGTGGAGATCGAACCGTTCAGCACCTTGAAATAGGCGATGATGCCCCTGAACTGGTTGAATACGGAGTCGAAGATAAGTGCCTGGAGCGGAGCCTCGGGGTCCCCCTTCGGGGCCGGAATCTTCTCCACGATAGCATCCAGCAGCGGAGGAATTCCTTCACCGGTGCGTGCTGACACTTTGAATATGTCTTCGTGGTCGCAGCCCAGGAGGTCAACTATCTGGTCAGAGACCACTTCGACCTGGGCGGACTCCATGTCGATCTTGTTAAGGACCGGGATGATCTCAAGGCCATGATCTACAGCGAGGTAGAGGTTCGAGATCGTCTGCGCCTGGATCCCCTGAGAAGCATCCACCACCAGAAGGGCTCCCTCACAGGAAGCGATCGAGCGGGAGACTTCGTAGGAAAAGTCCACGTGACCGGGAGTGTCGATCAGGTTGAGAACGTATTTCTCACCCTTGTAGACGTACTCCATCTGGATTGCGTGGCTCTTTATGGTGATTCCTTTCTCTTTTTCAAGATCCATGTCGTCAAGGACCTGGGCCTCCATGTCACGGGACGAAAGGGTCTTCGTGAGTTCGAGAAGCCTGTCGGCAAGAGTACTCTTGCCGTGGTCGATGTGTGCGATTATGCAGAAATTGCGTATATGCTTCATAATTGCAAAAATAATCAAATTGTCGTACATTTGAAAGATACAACCCCAACTCAGAAGTGACTGACAAGGAGATCATAGAGCTCTACAAGAGCGGGCAGAAAGACAGGGCTTTCCGGGAAATCGTGGATTCCTACAGCGAAAGGCTCTATTGGCATGTCCGCCGCTTCCTGTGCAGTCACGAGGACACCGACGACCTCCTCCAGGAAATATTCCTGAAGATCTGGACCGCCCTCCCCTCCTTCAGGGGCGAATCGCAGCTGTACACCTGGCTCTACAGGATCGCCACCAACGAGGCCCTGAATTTCCTGAACAAGCAGAAGGTCAGGTCCGCCCTCCAGTTCGAGAGCCTCACGACCAAACTGGAAGAAAAAATCGACGAGGATCCTTGGTTCAACGGCGACGGGATGCAGCGGATGCTCATGAAAGCCATCCAGAGACTCCCTGAAAAACAGAGACTGGTGTTTACCATGAGATGGTTCGAGGAGCTTTCCTACGAAGACATCTCTGAGATCCTTGGCACTTCGGTAGGTGCCCTCAAGGCGTCATATCACTTTGCAACTGAGAAACTCAAATCTTTTTTGGAAAAAAATTCTGAATTGTTTTAAACCATCAACCTTATTGTCTGTCAAATAATCGGAAATGAAATCGGAAAAGGAAATATTTGAAAAGATCGGCAAGGCATCCTACGGTGTGCCTGAAGGTTATTTCAATGACCTTAAGAACCGTCTGGAGGCCATTCCGCAGGAGAAATCGGTCCTTCCCGGCCCGTGGGCGAGGGTCAGGCCATATCTTGCAATGGCCGCTTGCTTCGTAGCCCTCCTGGTCGCAGGCAATTCCCTCCTGCGCCGCACCGTTTCCAACAATCCCGCCGAACAGCTAGCAAGCGATGCTACTTACGCGGAGATAATCTCCATGACTCATCCTGAGATCTTCATGAACGCCATCGAGTACGAAAGTGAAGACATGACCGATGAGGACATCATCAACTACCTGATCGAATCAGGTGTAGAGATGGAATATCTCGCTTATTCAGGAGGTAACCAAAAGTATTAAACCATGAAAAAGATTCTTACGACTATTATTTGCGCAGCAGCGCTATTCATAGGATCCTCCATGATCCATGCCCAGAATGAAGGAGGCAGGAACTGGCAGGACAGGATGAAGGCCGAGAAGATAGCCTTCCTTACGGATGCGATGGACCTTACCCCGGCTGAGGCGGAGAAGTTCTGGCCTGTCTACAACAGGTCCGAATCCGAAAGAAGGGAAGCCTTCCGCCAGGCGATGGAAGCTTACAGGGCTCTTGAAGCCGGCATCAAGGCAGGAAAGGACGACAAGGAAATCGCCACCTTGATGGACAGGTACATCAAAGCTCAGAAAGCCGGGGACGACATTGATGAGAAATATGTCGCCGAGTACCGTAAAATCCTATCGAACAAGAAGATAGCCAAACTATTCATCGGCGAGGAAAACTTCCGTAGGTTGCAGATTCACAAGCTCAATAAAAACGACAACAGCAAAAACGACAAAAAGTGACAGTTCAACACTAAAACTAGTAGTCAAGTCTGTCGAAAAAAGAGCGTGCTGGGAAGTACGCTCTTTTTTTATCTCATCCTTTTCAAGTTATTCGAAGAGACCGTCTCTCATGAACAGCGAGCGGTCGCACATTGCCGCCAGCTCAGGATCATGGGTCACGATCACGATGGTCTGGCCGTAGCGCTCGCGAAGGTCGAAGAACAGCTGGTGGATTTCCGACTTGGTCTTGGAATCGAGGTTACCGGAAGGCTCGTCCGCAAACAGGATGGCCGGATCGTTGACCAGGGCCCTTGCGATCGCCACCCTCTGCTGCTCTCCTCCGGAAAGCTCCGAAGGCTTGTGATCCATCCTCTCTCCCAAGCCCATGTCCTTGAGGAGTCTGGTGGCCGCCTCCTTGGCATCCTTGTCCGAACGCCCTGCAATGAAGGCTGGAATCATCACATTTTCAAGGGCGTTGAATTCAGGAAGAAGATGGTGGAACTGGAACACGAAGCCTATCCTGCGGTTGCGGAAAGCGGAAAGATCCTTTCCGCCAAGATGCAGGACATCCGTCCCGTCGATCTCAATGGTACCGGCATCCGGGGTCGACAGGGTACCCAGAATCTGAAGCAAAGTTGACTTGCCAGCACCGGAAGCGCCCATGATGGACACAACCTCGGACTTGTCAACCTGGAAATCTATTCCTTTGAGCACCTTCAGGTCCCCGAAACTCTTTTCTATTCCTTTTGCCTCTATGATCATGATTCAAAGATACTTCTTTTTTGGCATTTTGCGAAAAAAGAAATACCTTTGCAGTCCTTTCGGGGTGTGGCGCAGTTGGCTAGCGCATCTGCTTTGGGAGCAGAGGGTCCCGTGTTCGAGTCACGGTACCCCGACAGAATCACAATGAAGCACTTACGGCAACGTAGGTGCTTTTTTGTGTTTTCAAGATTTGCTATGACTCTCCGAGCATCTATTCGGACTTTTCCAGCTCTTTCAGTACTCACCCACAAGATAATCTTGTACAAACCGGCTCTCTCCAGCAAGTATGCAGGTCGCAAGCCTTCTTCATCCTTTCCGTTACCCGTATGTCAGCTAGGTAGATGCTTTGGAACTTGTTCAGGAGCTTCCTGCGGACTCTTCGTTTTACGCAAGTACCTGATAATCAACTCTTTACAGAAAACGCATAGACTATTTTTCTACGCCTTTCTGTAAAATCATAATTACTAAACTGTTGCGTAAAACGCATGCCTATCCTTTGTGGCTCCGGATAAAGGCTTCTACCGGTACCTGTGATAGGTGTATGTCGTGGTGGTTCCGAGCAGGTCCTTCTGGCTTATGACAAGAGACTTGTCTGTCAGTTCCAGCACATCGAAAGTGCCCTTCAGAATCATGTTGTAGGACAGGAAGTCGTCCGACAGCCAGAGCATGTCCTTGAATTCAATCTTTTTCTGGTCGGCATTGAACTTGAACACGGCCCCGTCGACATCCACGTCCTTGAGGTCGGCCTCAGTAAAGCTTCCCTTCTTGGCAAGGGCCAGGAATGGTTCGCTCAGGGAGAGGAAAAAGTGTGCTTTGGAATAATCTTCAGTGTTTGATCGGTCATTCATGGCCACTGTCTTGGAGTCAAGAGCCCAGATTCCATAAAGAGTTCCGGTCACATCTCCGGTGTGGACAATGTTTTCTTTTTCGCAGGAAACAAGGAGAGCCGCAACTGCGACGGCGAGCAAAATGTGTTTCATGGCAAAATTTATTTGTTGATCAATTCTTTTCCATCTTGAATATCACAGCACATACCGGGCCAAGATCTATCCTGTCCGTCGTTTTCCCTACCTTGTAAGTTGCTTTTCCCACAGTGGAGAATGTCACCGCCCTGGCGCAGCCCAGCGTTCCGAAAGTGGCAGAGACCTTCTTCCCGCTCGGATTGAGGGCCACGATGTAGGTCTCATCTCCTGAAAAACGCTTGTAGACCATAGGGTAAGGTTTGTCGGGATCGGAAACATATTCCCAGTCGCCGGTGTTGCTCATGGCAGGCGATTCCTGGCGGAGAGCCAGAACTTTCCGCACGTAGTTCAGCATCGAATCAGGATCCTTTTCCTGGGTTTCGACCGTGAGCAGGCCTCCGTCGGTGTCAACGGGAAGGAACAGGTTTTCCGGGGCGCAGGTTGAAAAACCGGCATTGAAGCCGTTGGTCCACTGCATCGGAGTCCTCGAGCCTGACCTTTCATTGACGAAGCCGGAGGAGAAAACTTCCCGCGAACCCTCCTTTTCAGGAGCGTCGGGATTGTATTTCATTCCGATCTCGTCCCCATAATAAATGAAAGGAATGCTCTTGAGGGTCAGGAAGAAGGTGATGGCCACCTTAAGCTGGTCGATCGTGTTGCGGGTCAGGATGTTGGGCCTCTGTACATCGTGATTGGATGTCTGGGGTGCCATGTAGCCTATCTTGCCGACAGTCTTGAGGGTCCTTGTGTAATAGTCCACGAATTCCCTGACCTCACCCAGGCCGGCTTTGTTGAAATAGTTCGTGGCGTGCTTTCCATAGGGTTCCGGAAGGATCAGCTTGGTGTAGCCGGTGGCACTGCGCCATGGAAGGAAGAAATCCACGTTGAATCCCACAGGAAGGGACACCTCCGGATCGGACCATTCCGCCAGAAGCACATTGTCGGGATAATTGGCATGCATCCAAGACGTAAAGTCCTTCCACATCCTGCTGGTGACCTTGAAACCTTCGTCATTCTTGACCAAGCTCTGGGCCATGTCCACGCGGAAACCGTCTGCCCCCTTGTCGAACCAGAACGTCATTATGTTGCGAAGCTCCTGCCAGACCGCCCTGGGGCCCGGAGCATCCACAGGCTGCTCCCACGGATGGGAAGGATCCGGATTGGCAAAGCCGTAGTTCAGGGCCGGCTGGGCCTCGTAGTAGTTCTTATAGTAATATTTTGCCCTCGGGGCGTTCTTCTCCACGAACTTGCCGATGGTGCTGGACTTCGGGTTGGGCTGACGGTATCTCTCTGCGATGTCCTCCTTGTCTTTCTCGCTGATCTCGTCGGTCCAGATGTAGTAGTCGCTGTAGCGCTGGTTGGGATCCGCCTCCATCGACTGGAGGAACCAGGCGTTGCGGTCGCTGGTGTGGCCGGCAACCAGGTCCATAATCACCCTTATTCCACGGCTGTGGGCCTCCGAGAAGAGTTCGACCATGTCGGAATTGGTGCCGAAACGCGGATCCACCTTGTAATAGTCGATTACATCATAGCCTCCGTCCATCCACCCGGATTCGTAGACCGGATTGAGCCAGATAGCAGTGACTCCGATGCTCTTGATGTAGTCAAGCTTTGATGTGATGCCCTTGATGTCACCGATACCGTTCCCGTCGGAGTCCATGTAGGAAGACGGGTAGATCTGGTAGAAGACAGAGCGGTCCAGCCATTTGGGATAATCCTGGGAAAAAGCCTGTACTGAAAGCAAGACTGCGGCAAAAAAGGTTAAAAAGTGTTTCATGGAGCCTAAATTAACTATTTTTCTTCATATTTTTGTTTCATGCGTTCCATTATTCTGACCCTGGCACTTCTGCTGCCGTTTTCCCTGGCAGCACAGAACCATCACATCCACCTTCGCGGCGACCTGGACAATTCATTGTACGAAATTACAGTCCGGAAAGAGGCCACTGTAGCCTTCCTCGGAGGATCGATCACCGAGATGACAGGATGGAAGGACATGGTCAAGGAGGACCTGTCCAGGAAGTTCCCTGACACCCGTTTCACCTTCATAGATGCAGGAATATCTTCTCTCGGCTCGACTCCCCATGCCTTCCGCTTCGAGGAGGACGTGCTTGCCAAAGGAGTCCCTGACCTGCTGTTCGTTGAGGCTGCGGTCAATGACCACACCAACTTCTTCGGTCCCCGAGACCAGGTGCTCGGCATGGAGGGAATAGTACGACACACCCTGATGGTGAACCCGAAGACGGACATCATATTCCTGCATTTCATCTACGATCCGTTCATCCCGATGCTCGAAGGCGGAGAGATCCCGGATGTGATACTCAACCACGAGAGGGTCGCCAACCACTATCACCTGAATTCGATCGACCTTGCTTCGGAGGTTTCATCCAGGATGCAGTCAGGCGAATTCGACTGGAAGAAGTTCGGCGGCACCCACCCGGCCCCTTTCGGCCACGGGATCTACGCCGAAGCCGTCTTAAGCCTCATCGACTCCTGGATCAAGCCTGCCGGTGAATATTCTCCCGCGCCCCATGACATCCCTAAGGAAAAGTTGGAGGATAATTGCTACGAGTACGGAAGGCTGCTGCCTCCGTCATCAGCCGCGAAGTTGAAGGGTTTCCGTCTTGTGGAAGACTGGGTCCCGTCCGACGGAGCCGGAACCAGAAAACAGTATATTCATGTCCCGACCCTGGTCTGCGAGGACGGCGGTTCACTGACTCTCGAGTTCGAAGGCAGGGCGATAGGTCTCTACTGCACCTGCGGGCCGAACGCAGGGGTCCTTTCCTGCACCATCGACGGGAAGGAGTATCCCTCGCTGGACACTTTCACCCCTTGGAGCAAGGGACTGCATATTCCCTGGGTCCACATGATAGCAAAAGACCTTGGGCCCGGACATCATGTCCTGAAGCTCAAGGTCCTCAAAGGTTCCCGCAGCGGTTGCTACATAAGGAATTTCGTAGTCAATTAAAGGTTGGCGTTCATGTTCTTCCACTCTGCCACTGCAGGTATGATGCCGAGGGAGATGATCTCATCGCGCATCTTGCAGAGGTGCTCGTAGGAAGCGTCGAGGGCAGCGATCTCTTCGGCTGTTCCCTCAGGCATGGAGTAGTGGACACCGGTGGCGTCGATGACGGTCGGCATGGCCATCATGACATTCTGGTACTTCTCGTTGCAGACATAGGTGCCGGCAGGCCAGGTGAACTTCTCACCGCCCATGGAAGCCTCGATCATCTTCACGGCGTTGTAGGCAGGGCTCTGGAATGAACTGCGGCCGCGGAGCTTGATGATGTTGCTTCCGCCCTGGATGGTGTTGTGCTTGATCTCGGCGAAACGCTCCTCGGTGAGACCCATCTCGGCAAGGGGCTTGCCGTCGATCTTGACCTGGGATGCGAAGACTGCCATGGCCTCACCGTGACCACCGTAGGTGTGGGCACCGGTGACCTTGCACTGCTGTACGCCGAACTCGCAAGCGAGGGCTTCCTGCAGACGGGTGCTGTCGAGGGCTGCGAGAGAGGTGAGCTGCTCGGCCTTCAGACCGGAATGGATGAGGGCAGTGAGGGCGGTGACATCGGCCGGGTTGAAGATCACGACGACGTGCTTCACATCGGGGCAGTACTTCTTGATGTTGTCACCGAATTCGGCAGCGATCTGGCAGTTGCCCTTGAGGAGGTCCTCACGGGTCATGCCTTCCTTGCGGGGTGCTCCGCCGGAGGAAATGATATACTTTGCATCCTTGAAAGCGACGGCGGGGTCGATGGTGGCGGTGATGTTCACTCCGGGGAATGCGCAGTGATCCATCTCTGCAAGAACACCCTTCAGGCCGGGCTCGAAGATGTCGTAGAGGCAGATATTAGGGGTCAGACCCAGCATTGCAGCTGTCTGGGCCATGTTCGATCCGATCATTCCGGCTGCGCCGACGATGACCAGTTTGTCATTTGTCAAAAATCCCATGATTCAGAAAATTATTAGTTTTGAATATTATGCATTTCAAAAGTGCGACAAAGATAACAATTTCCCTCGTATTTTCTTTGTAATTCAAAAAATCATTATATTTGCGATGATATGATGATATAAAGACAACAGACTTGTATGGAGCCTCCCAGTTGTATACTGACTGATAACACATCCAAGGCGGATCCCCGATCCGACGATCCGTTGTCGTACTCCCTTTTGAATATTCATAAATCACTCGCCGGAGAGTTCCGGGGAGCCTTTTAGCTATGGCACTATACATCAAAAAAGAATTGGAAGAATCCAGGTCGCTCGTGGGCGTCTGGCAAATAACCGAGACTGAAGAGGAACTTCGGGAACTGGCCTCCGTCCCCAGCGACGAGGAGGAGGAGATTTCCTTCATCACCAACGAATCCCTCCGCAAGCAGAGGCTTGCGGTCAGAGCCCTTCTTTGCGAACTGTTCGGGGAAAAGGTCTACCTCAGCCATCATGACAACGGCAAGCCTTACCTGGAGAACAGCGTGACCAACATCAGCATCACCCACACCGAGAAGTACGTCGCAGTCATCCTCAACGACAACGAGGACGTAGGAATCGACATCGAATCCCTCGCCAGGGATTTCTCGGCGGTCGAACGCAAGGCCCTCTCCGAGGAAGAGATCGACGACCTCGACGACGACAAGCGCAACGAGCAGCTCGCCATCTACTGGTGCGCCAAGGAAGCTATCTTCAAGAGGGTTTCCGCCTACCATGTGGATTTCGCAGAGCAGATCGAGGTCGAGCGCTTCCGCCCGAAGGGAGAAGGTGAGCTGGACGCCACCTTCATCCACAAGGACGGCTACGAAGAGGACTTCGAACTCGAGTACATCACCTTCGACAACCACGTGCTGGTCTGGGTCGTAGGCTAACAACAAGATTATCCACCCTCAACTGATCAAGATTATGGTAGCAGGAATTATCATTATCGCCCTCCTGGTGATTGTTTTCATCTACATCTTCAATACCCAGCGCGCACTCGTCGCCTTGGAAGAAAAGATGAAGAACGCTTATGGACAGATCAACGTCCAGCAGAAGTCAAGATGGGACGCGGTCACCAACCTCGTCGAGATGACCAAACAGTACACCGTCCATGAGCATGACACCCTCGTGGAAGTCATCTCCCAGCGCAGGATCGACAATGCCACTCCCGAGCAGATCGCCGACCAGGACAATGCCATCCAGACAGTCCTGAGCCGCCTGAATGCAGTGGCCGAAGCTTATCCTGACCTCAAGGCCAACCAGATGTTCACCGACACCATGGCCGGCATCCGCCAGTACGAGGAAAACGTCAGGACCAGCAGGATGGTCTACAACGACGCTGTCACCAAGCTGAACATGATGGTTCGCCAGTGGCCTTCCTCCATCGTGGCTTCCATGCTGCATTTCACCACCCACGAACTTCTCCCCGAAGACGCAGCCAGGGCAGAGGCACCTTCAGTCTCGGATATATTCAACAAATAAGATGAAAAGGCTTCAGGCTATCCTCCTGGGCCTCTTCCTGCTTCTCCTCGCCGTTCCCTCCCACGCGCAGAGCCAGGTGGATTCGGTGAGGATTGACGTAGAATTGCAGGACGACGGCTCGGCAATAATCCACGAGCGCTGGGTCATCGACGTCGCGGGCGACATCACCGAATGGTATCTCGGGAAGGAGAACCTCGGCCGTATGGATATCCGTGATTTCAGCGTCACGGACGAGACCGGCCGGGAATATGTCTCCGAAGGTACCCGCTGGGACATCCACCGCAGCCGCGAGAGCAAGGCCCGAAGGTGCGGAATAGTCCCCAAGGGCGACGGATGCGAACTCTGCTGGGGCGTAGGCAGCAGCGGGAAGCACACCTATGTGGCAAGCTACCTGCTGACCGGACTTGTCAAGGGATATTCCGACAGGGACGGCTTCAACCACATGTTTGTCACCCCGACCGACAATGCCTCCCACGTGATGCTAACCATCCGGAAGAACGGCACAATATTCACTGACGCCAACACACAGGTCTGGGGATTCCGGTTCCACGGAGAAACGGAAGTCCTCGGAGGTGCCGTAAACTACTGGTCGACAGAGCCTTTCGACTCCCGGAGCGCCCTTGTCGCCATGGTCGGTTTTGAAAAAGGAATATTCAATCCTTCAATAACTTACGACAAATCTTTCGAAGAAGTCAAGAGCAAGGCTTTCAAGGGAAGCGACTACAAGAAGCCGAACTGGCTCCTTGAGAACCTGCTGCAGCTCCTGACCGTCTTCATGTTCATCCTCGTTCCCTTCATGGGAATAGGCAGGATGATCTCGATCAAGCGCAGGAAAAAGGAACTCCTCGGCGGAAAGATGAAGGATGTGGAATGGTTCAGGGACGTACCCGTAAACGGTGATCTCCGGAAGGCCAGCAACATCCTCAGGATCTTCTCCGGCAGGACCATGGTCGAGAACCAGAACCTGATCGCCGCCTACATGATGAGGCTCTTCTACCGCGGAGCTTTCAGCCTCGTTCCTCAGTCGGGCAACAACGTGGCTTTCAAGATCGGCGAACTCAACCCGGGCGATTCCGCCGGCAATGTGGACGCCGAACTTGAATCCGAACTTTTCGATTTCTTCAAGGAAGCTGCCGGAAATGACGCCATCCTCCAGAAGAGAGAACTCCGCAGATGGGCCGACCGCAACGGGAAGAGAATCTACGCCTGGCAGAACAAGATTTCCGACGGGAAGACCCTCAAGACCCTGGACGCGACCGACGTCCGCCAGGTCTTCGGTCTCAAGAAATTCCTCAAGGATTTCACCCTCATCAAGGACAGGGGCACGGTCGAGGTGAAGCTTTGGAACAACTACCTCATCTTCGCCTCTCTCTACGGCATAGCCGACCAGGTCTACAAGGACTTCAAGAAGGTCTGTCCGGAGTATTTCACCCTCTCTCAGCAAATGGCCGAGATGCAGGAAGTTACCCCAGTTGTCATCTGGAACACCTTCGGCGACACCTCTCGCTACTTCAACCAGCAGGCCCTGAACTATTCTGCCCGCCAGAGTTCCGGAGGAACACGCTGGAGCGGCGGAGGAGGCATGACTTCCTTCGGCGGAGGAGGCGGTTTCTCGGGAGGCGGCTTCTCCGGAGGAAGGTAGTTTTCCCAAAATGCACTATTTTTGCATTAGGGTTCTCCGGCTAATTAGATTGAGATGAAATTGAAGAGAATAATTGCGTCCTTGTTGATCGCGGCTTCCGCCATGGCAGCCGTTCCAGGGATTGCGCAGGACAAAAAGGCCGGAAAGACTGAAGAAAGCAGGGTGATCGACGCAGTGGCTGCAATAGACGCCCAGCAGTTCAAGGAGGCAATCGCCCTCCTCGAATCCGTCACTGCCACCGATCCTTCCAATGATGCAGCCTGGTACTATCTCGGGCTCTGCCACCTTTACAAGAATAACGTCAAGGATGCCCAGACAGCTCTGAAGAAGGCATCTGAACTGGATCCATCCAATTACTGGTACAAGGACAGGCTGGCCATCGCCTATTCGATGACCGGTGAGGACGACCTTACGATCGCGACTTATGAAGACCTCTTGAAGGAGTTCCCCAAGAAGAACGACATCTACTTCTCGCTGGTCAACCTCTACCTGAAGCAGAACCAGTTCGACAAGGCACTCGCGGCGATGGACCAGATCGAGACCGTCTTCGGGAAGAACGAGAACGTTACCACAACAAGGTACGACATCCTCCTGCGCCAGAACAAGCCGGAAGAGGCCCTGAAAACCCTGGAGGACTACAACAAGGAGTTTTCCTCCCCCTTCGTGCTCACCAAGCTGGGGGACCACACCATGGCCGAGTACAAGGATTCCGTGGCACTCGCCTACTATCAGGAAGCGCTTGATCTCCAAGGGGATTACATGCCCGCCCTCCTGGGTGAGGCTGAGGTCTACCGGATCAGGAGGAACTACGATGAGTTCTTCTCTGCCATAGGCCGTTTCGTAGACAACGAAGAGACCATCCCCCAGGCAAAGGCCCAGTACCTCAGCATGCTCCTGCAGCGTTCAGAGCCTCGTTTCATAAGGAATTTCCAGCCAAGGATAGACTCCCTATACGAAGGCTTCGTCCTTCGCCACCCTACCGACAGTTCCGCCCTCAAGGCGACTGGCATGTACTACTATGCCACGGAAAGGGAGGCCCAGGCAAGAAGCTACCTCAAGAGGAACATGGACACCCATCCAGGAAGCCTTGATGCAACTGCCACCTATGTACAGTTCCTGGGCTACCTGAGCGACTGGGATGCCCTGGGCCCGGCTGCGGACAGCGCCTTGGTGAGATTTCCGAAGGAAACAGCCTTCCTGGAGATGAAGAACGTGGCCTGCTACAACAAGCAGGACTGGCAGGGCATCATCGACAACAGCAAGAAGATGATAGCGATAGCGCAGGGAGACACTTCAGTGACCGTGCCGGCCCTCGCGAACATAGGTGACATGTACCATGAGATGGGCAATGAGGCAGAAGCCTTCAAGTACTACAAGCAGGTCCTCAAGATCAGCCCGGACTACGCCCCGACTCTCAACAACTACGCCTACTACCTTGCCCTCAAGGGTAAAAGCCTCAAGAAGGCCTGCGCCATGAGCAAGAAGACGATTGAAAAGGAGCCTGACAACGCCACCTACCTCGACACCTACGGCTGGATCCTCCACCTGCTCGGGAAGGACCATGATGCAAAGGCTGTCTTCAAGCACGCACTCATCTACGGTGCGAAGGACAGTGCCACCAGCCTGGAGCATTACGCCGAGGTGCTTGAATCCCTCGGGGAAATGGACCTGGCAAAGGTCTACAGGACCCAGGCTGCCAACAAGAAAGCTGAAGGGAAGGAATGATGAGGTGCTTCAAAGGAATATTCATTGCCCTGATCCTCTCCATGACGGTGGGGGTCGCGACAGGATATTCCCAGGACACCAAGGCCCAGGAAGCGAAAAAGGCAAGGCTCCAGAAGGAGATCGCCATCCTGGACAGCCAGATCAAGGCTATCGCTTCCAAGAGTGCAAGTGCAGTCAACAAACTGAGCCTCATCAGGAAGAAGGTCGACGCCAGGAAGGAACTAGTGGCGGAGAGTGACCGCCAGATAGCAGGATTCTCCTCATCGATAGCCGCCAAGGAGGAGGAAATCAAGGTCTTGCAGGCAAGGCTGGACACCCTCTCCGACTACTATGAAAGGCTCGTGCGCGGAGCCTACAAGAACCGCAACGCCAAAGTCTGGTACATGTACATCCTGGCCAGCGACGACCTCGGCCAGGCCTTCCGCAGATACGGTTATCTCCGTGATCTCTCCAAGCAGATGAACATCCAGGCACAGAGGATCATCGAGACCAGGGATACTCTGGAAAAGCAGACTGCCGCCCTGGCCGAGATGAAGAAGGAAGCCGAGTCCCTGAGGAAAGAAAGATTGTCCGAGGTCGGCAAACTCCAGGCCGAGCAGAACGACTCCCAGCAACTTGTCAACCAACTCAAGAAGGACAAGAAGAAATACCAGCAGGACCTGACCAAGAAACAGCGTGAGGTGGAAGCCCTCAACAGGGAGATCCAGAGGATCATCCAGCAGGCCCTCGAAGACAAGGGCAGCAAGAAGGGCTCCGGGAAGGCCACGACGAAACCTGCGAAACCTATCGACTACACCCTGGCCAAACAGTTCGAAGCCAACAAGGGCAAGCTTCCTTGGCCGGCGGACGGCCCGGTGGTGGAGCACTTCGGACAGAGGTACCACCCGGTCTACACCAACCTGAAGCTCCCGTTCAACAACGGTATCTCGATAGCCCTCGCCCAGGGGACTTCCGTAAAGGCAGTTTTCGACGGAGAGGTCAAGCAGATCGTCGTGATGCCCGGCTACAACAAATGCATCCTCGTCCAGCACGGCAATTACTTCTCCTTCTACTGCAAGATGGGTTCTGTCAGCGTCAAGGCCGGAGACAAGGTCAAGACAGGCCAGTCGCTCGGTACTGTGGACACCATCGGAGGAGAGACCCAGCTGCACCTGCAGATCTGGTCGGGGAAGAATCCCCAGAATCCTGAGACATGGCTGAGGCCAAGATAAAGATGAAGCACGAAATCACAATACAGAACCTTGAAGACATCGACAGGGCCGCCCAGGAATTCCTGTCAGGAATAGGAGACAACAGGATAATTGCATTCTATGCACCGATGGGTGCAGGGAAGACCACTTTCACCACCGCTCTCTGCCGCCGCCTCGGCGTACGTGAAGACGCCGTCAGCTCCCCTACCTTCGCGATAGTCAACGAGTACAGGACCGCCTCCGGAGAGCCCCTTTTCCACTTCGACTTCTACAGGATAACAAAACTTTCCGAAGCCCTTGACATAGGCTTCTACGACTACATCGACAGCGGCTGCCTGTGTCTTATCGAATGGCCGGAAAACATAGAGGACATCCTTCCCGAAGAAACCCTCAAGGTCACCATAAGGGTCAACCCCGACGAATCCAGGACTCTGGCCTGGGATGACAATCTCGCATAAAACGAATTAGTTATCAAAAAAATCCGTATATTTACACCATGCGGTCCAAGCCTGTCATAGGTGTGTTGCTCGCCGTCCTATTTGCGACGGCCTGTTCGGATATTGCCGGACCTGACCGGAGCACCAGGCAGCTGCTCAATGAGCTTGACGGATACCTCGGAACCAAGGGGGTCTACATAGCGAACAAACTCAACCAGATGGATGTCCTGAAGAAGATGTCCTCCTCTTCGCCTGATCCCTACCGCCGGTACCAGATAGATCTTGAGATTGCAGACGGTTATTTCGCCTTCAGTTTCGATTCCACCAGGGTCTACCTAAAGAAATGCCAGGACACTGCCGAACGCCTGCTGAAGGATACGGATCTCTACAACGAAGCATCCATCAAACTGGCGCACCTCTACGCCAAGGCCGGATACTATCTGGAGGCGTCCATGCTTCTGAACAACCAGATCGACACCCTGGCGCTTCCTCCAAGGCTGAAGGCTGAGTACCTTTGGACATTGTATGATTTCAGTAAAGACCTGTCCGGTACCAGCATAATCGAAGACTTGTCAATTCCGCCAGCAGAGTCTTTCAGGCCAGGGCTGTACGGAATGCTTCCCAAAGATTCGGAGCGATGGAGATCTGTCCTTCGGGATGAATTCATAGATAAAGGTAACCTGGCATCCGCCGACAGCATAAGCCGGCTGTTACTCTCATCCGTAATGCCAGAGGACCGGGACTATGCAGTCTTTGCCTATTTCCAATCCGTAATAGAAGACCAGAAAGGGAATCAATCAGACCGCATGTCCTGGCTTGTCCGGTCAGCCGAATGTGACATAATAAATGCCGTCAGGGATTATGCCTCACTTACCGTGGTAGCGCAGAACATCCTTCAGATGGATGTAAACAGATCATTCCGCTATCTTCGAATATCCCAGGAAGACGCCCTGCTCTACAATGCCAAACTCCGGCCATGGCAGATTTCCAAGTCCCTCATGGAAGTGGAGGGAGCCTATGAGAAACGCCAGGACCTTTCCAACAAGACAGCCGTGCTGTCCTCGATCCTCCTGGCAATCCTGGTCCTTGCGCTCTCAATGATAACATGGTTCACCATAGTCAGGTCAAGGAAACTGTCCAAGACGAGGATGGACCTTCAGGAAAGCAACATGAGGCTGGCTGCAGCAAATGAGGAACTCGCAGTGCTGAACAAACAGATCTCCAAAGCTGACAAAGTCAAGGAGGAATACATCATCAGCTTCCTTGAAGGGCTGGCAGCTGAAATTTCGATAGTGCGAACGGAAGACAACCGGTTCCGCAACCTCCTGAAGCAGGGCAAGGCTGACCAGTTGCTGAAAGAATTGTCTCTGACCGGACGCTCTGAAAAAGCCCGGGAAGAGTTCTACCAGACATTTGACAGGACCTTCCTGGCAATGTACCCTGATTTTGTCGACCAGTTGAATGCCCTGCTCCGCGAAGATGCCAGGTTCAACCTCAGCAAGGCCGGCAAGTTGAACACGGAACTCAGGATATTCGCCCTTATAAAGCTTGGGGTGGACGACTCCAAGAAGATAGCTTCAATGCTCGACTATTCCTTGAGCACAATCTACAATTACAAAGTTTCGGTCAAGAACAACGCCCTCGGTGACCGGGAATCTTTCGAAGAAAGGGTGAAAAACATTGGGAAGTAGAGTAAATCGCCCTTCCCTATTCACTACTAATTAAGCCCCATTCAAAAAAGTCAATCTCCTGAATTCCAGGAGATTGGTTCGCTAAAAGCACTACTATCGCACTCCCGGTCGCGCGAGTGATTGTTTTTCCGCATACTTTTGCAGCGAAAGACCGGACAAAATCATATACAATTAATAACAAGCGCACAACAAATCAACGATCATGA
Source organism: Bacteroidales bacterium (assembly GCA_017469745.1). Taxonomy (GTDB): domain Bacteria; phylum Bacteroidota; class Bacteroidia; order Bacteroidales; family UBA932; genus Cryptobacteroides. The sequence continues at coordinate 50,782 of JAFUFS010000003.1, forward strand.
AAAAAATTGCTACTCTAATCCTTGCATTGGGATTGAGCCTGGCAGCGATGGCCCAGAACGCCACCCTCAAAGGAGTGGTCAAGGACGCATCCGGCCAGCCGATTATCGGAGCTTTTGTAGTTGAGCAGGGAACGACCAACGGTACCATGACGGGTTCTGAGGGAGAATTCACACTCACCACCGGCCAGGGCGCCAACGTAGAAGTTTCCTGCATCGGTTATGTGAAGCAGGTAATCGTCAACAACGGAGCAAACAATCTTACAATCGTCCTCGAAGATGATTCCGAGATGCTCGAAGAAACCGTAGTAATAGGTTACGGCGTGCAGAAGAAGTCAGTGGTTACAGCTGCCATTTCTTCAATCACGTCGGACGACCTCAAGGCCACACCGCAAACCAGGGTTGACAACGTCCTCCAGGGTCTGACCTCAGGAGTCACCGTCACCCAGACGTCCGGTGCACCGAATGCAGGCTCACAGGTACGTATTCGCGGAGTCGGTTCCATCAACAGTTCCGAGCCCCTCTACATCATCGATGGCATGCCTTCAGGCGGAATCGATTACCTGAACCCGAACGACATCGAGCGTATCGAAGTCCTCAAGGATGCTGCCTCAGGCGCCGTCTACGGTGCACGTGCAGCCAACGGAGTCGTCCTCATCACCACAAAGAAAGGCAAGAAAGGCCAGGCCAGAGTCAGCTATGATTTCTCCTACGGCTTCCAGAATCCCTGGCGCAAGCCTTCAGTGCTCAATGCCACTGAATATGCTGTCATGATGAATGAAGGACGCCTGAACGCCGGCCAGATTCCTACCTTCGACAATCCTTATGCTCTCGGAGCCGGAACTGACTGGGTCGATGCCATATTCGACAAGAACGCTCCGGTCATGAAGCATGACATCAATGTAAGCGGCGGAAGCGACAAGGTCGACTACAGTATCTCGGCAGGCTACCTTTCACGCAAGGGTACTATCGGCGGAAGCTACGACAGATCCTACTACGACCGCTTCACCTATCATCAGAATGTGGGCATCAACCTGTTCGACATGAGCGAAGAACGCGACTGGCTGAACAAGATGGATCTCCGGACCAACCTCTCATATTCCCACATCTCCGACGCCGGAATCAGCAACAACTCTGAATATGGTTCACCGCTTGGTTCCGCTATCGGAATGGCTCCCACCGAGACCATCTTTGCTGATGAGGCCACGGAAGAGAGCTACAAGACTCTCTATGCAGCTGGTTATCCCTACATTCTCCGCGGTCCTGACGGGCGCGCATACACGATTGCAGACGCTGCCATCTACAACGAGCAGGCTAACCCTCTTGCCCAACTCTCACAGCCCGGAGGAAAGAACGGTACCGACAAGGTCATTGCCAACC
>JAFUFS010000035.1 GCA_017469745.1 Bacteroidales bacterium
GATGACACGCCACTGGTTACCAAGGACTTCGCGGAGCCCACTCCCACCGAGATCCTGATCGGTAAGAACTGCGCCGAGCTGGTCCCCGACGGGGCCTGCATCCAGATGGGAATAGGTGCCCTGCCCAACGCTCTCGCCGCTCAGCTGACCGACCATACGGATCTTGGCGTCCACCCCGAAATGTTCGCCGACGGAATCCTCAGGCTGATCAAGAAGGGTGTCGTGACAGGAGCCAACAAGGCCATCGACAAAGGCAAGATCGTCGCCTCCTTCCTCCTCGGCTCGCAGGATGTCTATTCATTCATCGACCACAACCCCGACGTGCTGATGAAGGACATCAAGTACGTCAACGATCCTTGGACAATCTCCCGCAACCCCAACATGATGGCGATCAACTCCGCCACTGAGGTCGACCTCACCGGCCAGATCAGCGCCGACTCGATAGGAACGCGTATCTTCTCCGGCACCGGCGGACAGCTTGACTTCGTCAAGGGTGCAATCATGTCCGAAGGCGGAGTCTCAATGACAGCCTTCGCATCCCGCACCAACAAGGGCAAGGCGAAGATCGTCCCCTTCCTCAACCCGGGTGCAGGAGTCGTAACCCCGAGGGCCGATGCCCATTGGATCATCACTGAATATGGTGCCGTCGACCTCTACGGAAAGTCTCTCCAGGAGAGGGCGAAACTGCTCATCTCCATCGCCCATCCGGACGACCGTGAGATGCTGGACCGCGCCTCATTCGAGCGTTTCGGCCCTCATTGGCACAGCGTGAAAATCTGAAAGCTTCTTAGATCTTTGCCGGTTTCGGTCCCATCTTCAACTTGAGGGTTCCTCCGGCAGCTATATCGGCGAAATCCAGCCAGGGCTCATCAAGCGGCTTCCCGTTCAACTCAGCTTTCTGGATGTAGATATTGTCCGGGCTGTTGCCTATAGCCTTGATTGTGAAGCATTTTCCCGAAGCATATTCCGGATCGGTCCGGATTGTGATTTCTTCGAACACCGGACTGGTGATTTCCATCCTGGTGTCTCCCGGGCAGATCGGGTGAAAGCCGGCAGCGGCAAGGACGTACCAGGCCGACATCTGGCCCACATCGTCATTTCCGACAAGGCCTGTCATAGGATCCGGAGAATAGGCGTGGGAGCAGATGAAACGGGTCCATTTCTGGGTCTTCCACGGCTCTCCAAGTTCATTGAATAAGAATGGAATGAAATGGACCGGTTCGTTGGCATGGTTGTAATAGCTGTTCCACATAAGGTTGTCGGGAGTGTTCCCGAAGAAACTGTCAAGGTCAGCCAGGACTTTTTCCCGTCCTCCCATCAGTTCTACCATACCCTCAATGTCATGCGGGACGAACCATCCCTGCTGATAGGGATTGCTCTCGACGCAGCCGTAATCATCCTTGAGCCTCCCTTCTTCCGGCCACTCCTTCCATGAACCATCTGACAGCCTCGGCCTGAACCATACGACCTCAGGGTCGAATATATTCCTGTAACACTGCGACCGGGAATAGTAGTCTTCTGCAATATCCTTATGCCCAAGTGCTTCCGCAAACCTTGCCACACACCAGTCGCTGTAGGCATATTCAAGGGTCTCGGAGATGCTCGACGGCGTCCAACCAAGAGGATGGTTGCCGAACTTCTCCGAAGTCGAGAGTGCCAGTTTAAGCGCCTCACCGGCATCAAAGCAACGGATTCCCTTGGCATAGGCGTCCGCCATCACTACGATTGCCGGATTGCCAATCATGCATCCTGAATATGCATTCAGGAACTCCCAGCGTTCGAGGTAGCCTTTGCCGCTTTGGCCCGCCATGGTCACCAGAGAAGACACGATGTCTCCAACAACCTGCGGGTTGATTATAGTCTGCAGAGGCATCTGGCTCCTGAAGACGTCCCATCCACTGAAAATGGTCCTCTTGGTGAAGGATGATTCGTCATGGATCTGATAGTCTCCTCCGACATAGCGTCCGTCACAATCCGTGAAGAGCCTCGGATCTATCATAGTGTGGTACAGGGCCGTGTAGAAAACAGTCTTGTCAGCCTCGGAACCGCCGGAAACGATAATCTTTGAAAGCTGGTCATTCCAGGCCCTTTCCGCCTCAGAGCGAACGGTTTCGAAATCCTTACCCTCGATCTCCTGCTTGAAGTTATTCCTGGCGCCATCCACATCCACGAACGAGATTCCTACTTTCAAGACGGTCTCCTCAGCCCTACCTGTCGGGAATTCCGTGTAGAAACCGACGTGCTTCCCTCCTATTTCAGTCAAGTCAGTGAACACCGGAGCCTGTTCCACCCTTTCCAGGTACTGACGGCTGGTGACATCCCTGCGCTTGCGAGTCCAGTCATCCGGAATATCCGCGCACCAGAAACCGGTGCTTCCCCATGGCCTGTCCAACTCAGCATGGAAATAAACTGTGTACAAGGCTTTTCCAGCACCATCGCCCCATCCTCCGGTCTCCGGCGTACAACGCATCCAGCCTTCTATCGTATGGTCATCGACGATCTTTACATACTGTTCTTCCGATGTTCCACCTACCCTCCTGGCAAGGTCGACTTGGATTCTGGAAATGTCACTTTCGGGCCATGTAAACCTGAGGATGCCACAACGCGGGGTCGCAGAACACTCGACCTTTATCCCGTAGTCGGTAAGATTCACTGAATAGTAGCCAGGTGAGGCAGTCTCTGTGGATTTGTCATATCCTGAACGCCATCCTTCGATGCTTCCATCCTCCTTTCCGGCTATCTTCCTCAGAGGGCCCGTAGTGGGCATTACAAGGAAATTGCCAAGGTCGCCGTACCAGCCAACACCACTCATCTGGGTCATCGCGAAACCCTCTATGGTCTTCATCTCGTAACTGTAACCAGAACCGTTGTCCCCTCCGGTAACAGTGTTCGGACTCACCTGGACCATTCCGAAAGGTGTTGCCGCACCCGGAAATGTCTTGCCTAATCCGTGATAGACCCCAGCGACGTCAGTATTGGTACTGGCGCCGATGAAAGGGTTGACATAACTGAGAAGGGTTCTGCTCCCTTCTTTTGAGATTCCTGAGCACCCGCTTATAGCTGCCGCCGTTATTATGGATAATGACAGCGCTGCAATTGAAGCTACTCTAGAAATCGATTTCAACTGGTGATGCCGTGAATGAACTGATGGTAGCGTGGGCATTAGTCAGATAGTAGACAGCGGTGTTGGAGTCGTTCTCATCATACATAGACCTAAGGCTCGGGTTGGCATCCAACATGGCCTTCTTGATCTCTACCCTGGGATCCTCTACCAAAGTCGCTGTGATACGGAGCCACTTTTCTCCGTCATAGGCACATATGGCCACCTTGGGATTCCCGGCAATCTGATGGGCAACGGCCTTGACATGGCCGGTCTGGATGTACAGCTTGCCTTCGATGATTTCGGCCGTACCGAAAGGACGGACCTGCGGTTGGTCACCGTCGACGGTGGCCAGGAAATAGAAACCTGTCTTGTGCAGGAAGTCGCGCACTTGTTGCATATTCTCCGGATTACTTGATTGATACTCAGAATGATCAGCCACTTTTACAGTCTGACATGAAGCCATGGCAATTGCCGCTGCGAGAAGAAGGATAACTCTTTTCATAATGTTAATATCCGTTATTACAACCTTAAATATACAAAAAATCCGTCATGCCGCAGCAGCACGGCTGCGACTGACAAGGACGACTCCTCCCACGATAAGCACAGTAGCCGCCAGCTTCTGCCAAGTCAAGACATCCATTCCGGCCCAGATACTGACGATGGCAGCTATGATGGGCTGAAGATAGGTGTACATGCTGACGAGGGTAGGCCGCAGATGCTTCTGGCCGAACGGGATCAGGAAATACGCCACGAAGGTTGCGAAGAAGACAAGGTAGCCGATTTCCCATTTTACAAGCGATGGAACCGCCGTGAAATCAGTGGTCAGAAAACCTTTGAAAGAAAATGGCAGAGACAGCAGCAATGAGAACAGGAAGGTCCATTTGGAGAAGGTCACGACACTGTACTTTGAGATCAGCGGCCTGAACATACCGAGGTAGAGAGAGAAACTGAGGCTGTTAAGAAGCAGCAGTACAATCCCCCATGGCGAAGTAGCCGATACACCCCCTTCATGGACTGAATTGAAGATCAGGAATATGACTCCGGCAAAGCTCAGTGCGACTCCTCCGGCCTTCTTCCCGGTGATCGGCTCACCAAGGAACAGGAAGGCGAAGATCATCGTGAAGATCGGGCCGAGGGTTCCCATGATTGCAGTGTCGATCGTTGTGGCCATCGTAATGGCTTTCAGGAAAGTCAGCTGTGGGACAAAAAGACCCACAAACGACGCAACTGCGATCTTCAGGTAATCCCCACGCTCCACCTTCTCTTTAGGGATGAGAAAGGAAAGCAGCCAAAAAAGAACTGACGCCCCAAGAGCCCTCAACGTGAACAGCACGATCGGAGAGACTGCTTCGGAATTGGCGATGTCCTTACAGAACACGATGTTGAGCCCGAATATCGTGTAGGCTCCTGCTACGGACAAGTGCCCTGCAAGTTTATTTCCGGTTTGGGCTGGCATGCTGGGACTATTTCAAGAATACGAAGAAAACTGCAAGCACCAGGCAGACGAAGGCCACTATGTGGTTCCACTGGATGGTCTGTCCCTTGAATACGAACATCACGATTATCGTGAAGATCGTCAAAGAGATGACTTCCTGGATAACCTTGAGCTGAAGGAGGTTGAATGGGCCTCCGTTGGCTGCGAAACCGATCCTGTTGGCCGGGACCGTAAGGCAATATTCAAAGAAGGCTATGCCCCATGAAAAAAGGATTACCAGGATGAGAGGCCAGCCGGTCGAGATCTTCATCTCGCTGAGCTTGAGGTGGCCGTACCATGCGAATGTCATGAAGACATTGGAGAAAACGAGCATCAGAACTGTCCAGAATCCACGCATCGTCTATTCGATTGTTTGTCTTTTGAGAAGGCGCCATGAAAGCACCGGGATCAGGAATGAAAGCAGGCATGAGATGAGCCAGAAGACGGAAACGGGGCGGAAATTGAAGTCTCCGGCGCCGATCATGAAACCGCTCACAACATTCTGGGCTCCGGCAGCTCCGTAGCTTGCCAGTCCTACCATTCCGAGGGCAGATCCGGTGGCCTTTCGAGGCACTATGTCAAGGGCCATCAGTCCGGCGACGATGCAGTAGACCACACCGATAGAGAGGCTGAAGGCTGAAACGTAAACAATATTCATGAAATAAGAGCCCTTCGTGAGGAGGAAGCCGGCAAGGGAGGCGAAGCAGACAAGGCCGGAGAGCAGTACAGGAATGAACCTGTTGCCCTTGAAGACCCGGTCTGAAAGCCATCCGGCGAGGACGGTCCCGGCTATTCCGAAAGCCTCCGAGAAGGCAATTATCTCCGTGGCACTCACGAGATCATATTCCTTGCCCTTCTGAAGGAAGAGCACTCCCCACTCGCTGACTGCATGCTGGGTGATGTACACAAAAGCGCTCGAAAGGGCAATTATCCATATCCCCGGATGCTTCACGACCATTTTCTGAAGGTCCTTAGTTGGCATGGTGTCAGTCTTGAGAACCTCTTCTCCGGAGAGTTCCTGGACTGATGGAAGGCCACAGCTTTCAGGCGTGTCGGAAACGAACAGCAGGACTATCGCCGAACCGATCACCCCGGCAATAGCGGAGAATATGAAACCATATTCCCATCCGATCCATGCGACGATAACACCCAATGCATAGACGGACAGGGACTTTCCCAAATAAGGAGTCGCACTCAGGATGCTGTAGAAAGTACCGCGGCGATTGAGAGGGAACCAGCGCGACAGGCTTATGACTGCTGGCGGAGCTCCCATAGACTGGCAATAGCCATTTATTCCCCAGACAAGCGCGAAGACAAAGAAAAGCGCTGCGGACGGGAGGCCCCACCATCCGTGTGCCAGGCCAAGGACTCCCATGAGCAGGTTCACGACAGTCGAGACTAGAAGTCCGGTAGCCATGAAACGCTTGATGTTGCAGTAGTCGGCGATGAATCCGTTGGCGAATTTCCCGGCGGCGTAGACGAAATAGAAGGCCGAACCGATGATTCCCAACTGCCCGGCAGTGAATATGTCCCCGTCAATCAAGGGCTGCTTGACGACGGCCATCGCCATCCTGCAGACGTAGTACAAGGCGTAGGCTCCGGTCACTCCCCAGAAGGTACGGTTCCGCAGTCGGCGGTACTCTCCCTGCACTGCCCCTTCCGGCACCCTTTCCGCCGAAGGCTTGGAAATCCTGAAGTATGAATATAGACTCATAACGCACTGCAAAGATAAGAGAATAATTGCTATCTTAGCAATGTCAAACGACATAGCGAATGGCAAATTTGAAATCATTGGCCAAGGACACGGCGATCTACGGCCTTAGCAGCATAATAGGGAGGTTCCTCAACTACCTCCTCGTCCCCCTGTACACCTACGTCATCAATGCGTCCAGCGGCGGGTACGGAGTCGTTACCAACCTTTACGCCTACACCGCCCTTCTCCTTGTGATCCTTACCTACGGGATGGAAACCACCTTCTTCCGCTACGCCAACAAGGAAGGAGAGAATCCCGACAAGGTGTATTCAACCATCCTGACTTCCGTCCTCACGACTTCAGCTCTGTTCGTCGCCCTTGTGGTGGCTTTCCTGAAGCCGATCTCGACGGCCATGGGCTACCCGGACCATCCGGACTACATTTGGACGATGGCGCTTACGGTGGCCATCGACGCCTTCCAGTGCATTCCCTACGCCTACCTCCGTTACAAGAAGCGTCCCCTGAAGTTCGCTGCCCTGAAGCTCGGCTTCATATTCTTGAACATATTCCTGAACCTCACTTACTTCGTGTTCCTTCCGAAGCTCGGTCTCAATCCATTCGGAATCTACGACGGTGGCATCCAGGTCGGCTGGGTCTTCTACATCAACCTCTTCTGCACCGCCTTCATGACCATCTTCTTCGTCGGGGAACTCAAGGGATTCAAGCACGGCTTCGACTGGAGCCTCATGAAGAGGATGCTCTCCTACAGCTGGCCGATCCTGGTCCTCGGAATTGCAGGGATCCTCAACCAGACTGCCTCGCAGATCATATTCCCCTACGTCTACAAGGGAGCTGACGGAGCGGCACAGCTCGGCATCTACGGTGCCTGCATAAAGATCGCAATGATCATGGCCATGATCACCCAGGCTTTCCGCTACGCCTACGAACCCTTCGTGTTCGGTAGTTCTTCCGAGAAGGACAGCAAGGAAACCTATGCCAAGGCGATGAAGTACTTCATCATCTTCACCCTCCTGGCCTTCCTCTGCGTGATCGGCTTCATGGACATCCTCAAGTACATCATCGGAGCCGACTACCGCGTCGGCCTCAAGGTCGTCCCGATCGTGATGGCAGCCGAGATCCTGATGGGAGTCTACTTCAACCTGTCCTTCTGGTACAAGCTTACCGACCAGACCCTCTGGGGTGCCTTGTTCTCAGGAATAGGATGCCTCGTGCTGTTCGCTATCAACATAATCTTCATCCCGAAGATGAGCTACATGGCCTGTGCCTGGGCCGGAGTCGGAGGCTACGGCACCGCCACCCTGCTTTCCTATTTCGTCGGGCAGAAGAAGTACAGGATCGACTATCCGCTCAGTGACATAGCGCTCTACACAGTCGTAGCTGCAATTCTCTATGCAGGAATGGTCTTCGCCAACAATCATCTAGGGACCTGGGCAGCCCTCGCAGTCAATGTGGTCCTGATCCTGGTGTTCTGCGCGGTCATTATCTGGCGCGACCTTCCTCTTTCCTCGCTTCCCGTCGTTGGCAAATATTTCCGCAAAGGGTGAGGGTTCTGAACAGGGAAATATTCCGCCTTGCCCTTCCGAGCATCCTGGCGAACCTCACCGTCCCTTTGGTTGGAATGGTGGACATCGCCGTTGCCGGCCATCTGGATTCTTCTGCCGCCGCCTTGATCGGAGGCATCTCCGTCGGCTCGCTGATGTTCGACATGATGTACTGGAACTTCGGCTTCCTGAGAGCAGGCACAGGAGGACTGACAGCACAGGCCTATGGACGTGAGGACTGGGACGGGTGCGCCTCCTATCTCAAGAGGGGGATTGGGCTTGCCCTTTTGCTGTCCATTCTTCTGCTCCTTATCCAATGGCCCTTCCAGAAACTCATATTCGTTTTCGTCCACTGTTCTGAAGAAGTCAGAACCCTGGCACTCAAATACTTCTACATCAGGATCTGGGCCGCACCAGCCACCTTGTGCCTGATGACTTTCAGGGGATGGTTCATCGGGATGCAGGACAGTTTCAGCTCGATGCTGACAGATGTGACGGTCAACGGCGTCAACATCATCGCCAGCATTTTGCTGGCGCTTGGCATCACAGGGACATCATTCCATGGTATGGGATTCATCGGAATAGCCTGGGGTACCGTCACAGCCCAGTACACCGGCCTCCTCTTCGCCTGCTGCATCCTGCTGGTAAAGTATGATGTCATCATCCGGCGACACCGTCGGACTAAGGCCGTACTCAGCCGCAGCGAAGCGAGGATGGACTCGGCCGTGTCTGACGGTGCGCCGGAAAACACGCAACACGAACGGCTTCGGGAGTTCTTCACGGTGAACAGGGACCTGTTCATCCGGTCGCTCTGCCTCATGGCCGTCTACCTCGGCTTCACCGCCATCTCCGCCCGCTTCGGCGACACCCGCCTCGCCATGTGCTCCATCATGATGAAACTCATGATGATCTTCTCCTACTTCACCGACGGCTTCGCCTTCGCCGGAGAAGCCCTCACCGGACGCTTCTTCGGCCGCAAGGACAAGCCGGCAGTCTCCGCCACGGTCAAATGGACCTTCATCTGGAGCATGGGAATCGGCTTGCTCTTCATAGGAATATATTCCATCGCCGGCATCCCCATGTTCAGGATCATGACATCGGATTCGTCTGTGATAGAAGCCTCCAGGGCATTCATCCCCTGGCTTGCACTCATTCCGCTCCTCGGCTGTCCGGCTTTCACCTGGGACGGAATCTACATCGGAGCCACGGCCACGAAGGAGATGAGGAACTCCAACATAGGCTGCGTAATAGCCTTCTTCGCTGTCTGGTTCCTCGGATGGATCCTTCTTAAACCAGAAGGCGACGGAAAGGTCCATCTCCTTTTCGCCGCCTACTATGCTCATCTGCTTTTCAGATCGCTGTACCAGACCATTAAGTACCGTACCGTGATACTGGATGTTATTCAGAAATAATCTACTTCAGTCCTTTCTCGATCGTGCTGGCGATGTCCTGCCAGTGGGCCTGCGTGGCCTTGTCGGAAGACTTGGCCTTGGCTGCCTTCTTCTGGATGTCCCTCAGGGTGTCCATGATGAGGGCGCGGCCGTCGGTGCCTTCAGAGGTCCTGGCAGTCACTACGCTGATTGCACTGCTGACGAAACGGCGCTGCAGGTAACGACGGTAGATGTCGGTTGTCTTGCCCTTGTAAAGTTCTGAGAATATCATTCCGGTAAGGTCGGACAGGTACTCCTCGGGGCCATAATTCGAAGCGTCGACCTGGGCGAACTGTGCCATGCGGGAAAGTTTCTGGACGTTGAGCAGGTTACCGGCGCTCACTACGTTGTCCACGAGGGTGTACAGATAGCTGTCAGGGCTGTCGGTAAGATTGAAGATGTAAGGTTGTTCAATGATCCAGGTGGGTTTCTGGAACAGATTCTCGTTCAGGAAGTTCAAGGCTGCCTTCTGACGCTCCTTGGGGACGGGTTCGTAGATGGGGCCTGCCTGCTCGATGCTCTTGTAGGTCACGAAACGACCGCCGATGTTGGCGCTGACGTGGCCAAGATAACGGTTGTACTGACCAGTGAGCTGGGTGAACATGCGGCTGAGGTTCCTGTACTGGTCGCCTTCCTCTGCATTCCACTCGGGAAGCTGGCCGATGATGCGCTTGAGATTCTTTATGCCGTAGGTGCTGGCAGCGACAGCATCGTCACCGATGTCCTCACGCTGGGCACGTGGATCGGAATCATAGCCCTCACCTCCGAACCAGAGTCTCGGATTGGCAGCAAGCCTGTCGATGATGACCTTGTTCCAATAGAGGTGATCCTCCTTCGGAGTCTTGTAAGGTGTGGCTTTGTAACCATATTCAATGGCCCACTTGTCGTAGTCGTTGATCCTGGGATAGAGTCCTGCCTTGCCGATGTTGTCCTCGGGCTGGGCGACATAGTTGAAACGAGCATAGTCCATGATGCTGACGGTGTGTCCGTGCTCCTCGACCCAAGCCTTGTCGCGAAGTTTCTCGACAGGAGTCTGGCTGCTGGATCCCATGTTGTGACGGAGACCGAGGGTGTGTCCGACTTCATGAGAGGAGACAAAACGGATGAGGTCTCCCATCAGTTCATCATCGTACTTGAATCTGCGTGCCCTGGGATCGACAGCGCCGACCTGGATCTGGTACCAGTCGTGGACCAGGGTCATGACATTATGGTACCAGCCGATGTGGGATTCGAGAATCTCGCCGGAACGTGGATCGTGGACATTGGGTCCGTAAGCATTGGCTGTGGGGGAAGCCAGGTAACGGATCACAGAAAAACGTGCATCCTCAAGACTCATGTCAGGGTTGTCCTCAGGCCATTCCTCGGCACGGATGGCATTCTTCCAGCCGGCCTGCTCGAAGGCAACCTGCCAGTCGTTGACACCGGCGATGAGGTAGGGACGCCACTGCTTCGGCGTTGCGGGATCGATGTAGTAGATGATCGGCTTGACAGGTTCGACCAGTTCTCCTCTCTTCTGCTTCTCGACATCCTCAGGACGGGCCTCGAGACGCCACCTGGTGATGAACCTGAGGTTCTCAACAGCCTGCTGGTCATCAGTGAACTTGCTGTAACCGTCAGCGAAGTAGCCTACGCGGGCATCGAAAAGACGGGGCTGCATGGGCTTCTCAGGCAGGAGCACCATGGAAGTATTGAACACGATGGTCACGGCACCGGCCTCTCTTCCGGCGGGAAGGGAAGTCGTGCGCATGGGACCCTGTGCTCCTGGATTAGGAGTGGGCTGGTTGTAGGAATATGTCTTAGTGACTGTGACTTCGGTGTTGATCGGGTAGGTGCGGATGCTCTCGATGAAGCTTGCATCTCCCTTGAGGCCTCCGAGATTCATCTGCCTCTTGGAGCCGCTGCTGAGGGAGAAAGCCTGGTTGTCACCCTCGAAGAGGCTGGTAACCTTTACCCTTGTGCAGCCGGCGGACGATTGTTTCTCAGGCTTGAAAGATGCTATGATAGGATTCTCCGAGCTGACCCGGACGGCTTTCTCGATGTCCTGTCCTTCATCCGCCTGGATCGTAAGGGCGTCTACGCGGAGAAGCAAGTTGCCGTTGGAAGCCTTCTCCCAGTAGATCATGTTCTCAGTAACCTCCTCACCACCGTACTGTGATGCTCCGGGAGTGTTGCTGACATAACGTGTAACGGCAAGGATACGGCGTCCCAGAAGGCTGTCGGGCACATCGAAGTACCAGTCTTTTTCATTGTGTGCGACACCAAGCATGCCGGGAGTGACTTTCAGTTCGGGTGCCGGTTTCTCGGCTTCAGCGGTCTTGTCCGCTTCTGGTTTACCGGGGCGTCCCCCCTTAGGCTGAGCGAAAGCAACAGTTGTGGCAGCCATCATTACGACGGCGACGACGGTCAAAAATCTTTTCATATTAAAAAATTTGTCAAGTTGCCGTGAAGATAAGGATTATTTCGTTAAAGCTCGCAAATAACTTCGGCAAAATCCTTGACTTCAACCGGACCGGACAGGTGCCTTGCATTGGCCACCGTCTCCGAGAAGGTCTTGAGGCAGAGCGGACAGGCGGTAACGATGGTTTCAGGCTTCCCTTCAAGGAGACTGGCGAGGGAGGCCTCGGAGATCTTGGCGCGGTCGTGAGAATCCAGGGTCAGGCTGCCGAGGCTGCCTCCGCAGCAGATGCTTTCATCATATTCCTTGGAAGCCTTTACGAGGGTTCCGACCTGGCTGAGAGCGGCACGCGGTTCGAGATAGACTCCGCAGCCACGACCAAGCTCGCAAGGATCATGGTACACTATCTTCCGGTCGGTCTTTTCAACCTTCAGCTGGCCGGATGCAATCAACTCATTGATGAACTGGGTGTAATGGACGATCTTGATCCCTTCAAGATGGTATTCTTCCTTGAATATCTTGTAGCAGATCGGGCATGAGAGAACCAGGGTACTGCAACCGGATTCCTGGATCATCTTCTTGTTGGCGGCAATAGTGGCTGCTGCGGCGTCGGTCTTTCCGGCCAGCATAAGCGGCCTGCCGCAGCAGA
>JAFUFS010000036.1 GCA_017469745.1 Bacteroidales bacterium
ACCAAGCAGGGTAAGTCCGTGGGCCTCAATGCCATGGTTGCTTCGCTGCTTTACTCCAAGCACCCTTCGGAGCTTAAGTTCGTGTTCATAGACCCCAAGATGGTCGAGTTCTCCGCCTACGGCCGCCTGCTCCATCACTACCTTGCAGTCCTTCCCAGCAACGACGAGAGGGAAGAACAGGAGAACGCCATAGTCAAGAAGGCGGACAAGGCCGAGAAGGTGCTCAAGTCCCTAGTCCTCGAGATGGAACAGCGCTACGAGCTCCTGAGCAAGGCCTATGTCCCCAACATCAAGCTCTACAACGACAAGTTCAGGGACCGCCACCTGCTCCCTACCGAGGGGCACAGGTTCCTGCCCTACATCGTCACTGTGGTCGATGAATATGCCGACCTCACTATGTCCGTCGGAGGAGGCGGAGACGCCAAGGCCATGGCTAGGAGCATCTCCACATCCATCATACGCCTTGCCCAGAAAGGTAGGGCGGCCGGCATCCACATCGTACTGGCAACTCAGAGACCTTCAGTGGACGTCATCACCGGCCTTATCAAGGCCAATTTCCCGACCCGAATCGCCTTCAGGGTCATTTCCAGGATCGATTCTTCCACTATCTTGGATTCCCCGGGTGCGGAGAAGCTCATCGGTAGGGGAGACATGCTTTATTATGCAGGAGTCGAGATGGAAAGGGTCCAGTGCGCCCTCATCGACAGCGACGAGATCGGCGAGCTGACCAAGTTCATTGAATCCCAGCAAGGCTACAAGAAGAGCTACAACACGCCTTATTACCTTCCTGACGTGGAAGATTCCACAGAGGAAGGATCCGGCGGAATGGTTGATATGAAGAACCTTGACGAGCGCTTCGAAGAGGCTGCCAGGATGATCGTGACCAACCAGAGGGGATCGACTTCCGACCTCCAGAGGCGTCTGGGCATGGGCTATGCCAAGGCAGGACGTGTCATGGACCAGCTCGAGGCTGCCGGCATCGTCGGCCCTCAGGAGGGTTCCAAGCCCAGGCAGGTCCTGATCTCCAGCCTGGATGAGCTGGAAAAGGTCCTGGATGCCTTCAGGAACCAGTAGTGCCCTCTGGCACAAGTTGTGCAATCCGGAAAAGTATCATGAAAAAGACAGCCATCATAATCACAGCCGTCGCTCTTCTTCTCTCAGGCGTCCAGTCCGAGGCAAAGAGCAAGACCCTCGGCGCTTTCATCGAGAAGGTCAATTCCTCCCTCGTGTCGTTCAATTATTCATTTTCGATGCAGACTCCGGCCTCAAAGTCGAAGATGACAGGCAATGGCAAGGTCAAGATCCAGGACACCAGTTTCTTCCTGGAAGGCAACGGACTTGAGGTCTGGTGCGACGGAGCTACCCGCTGGACTATCGACCGCCTTTCTGAGGAGGCCCTTATCGAGAGCGTTGAGGAATCTTCCGACGGTTTCGCTACCAATCCTGCCCTCATGATAACCGCTGTCGACGAGGCTTTCGAAGAGGTCTCCTTTGGGACTTCGAAGTTCGCCGGCAAGACAGTCGATGCATCTTCCCTGACTCCTGTCCTCAAGGGAAAGTCCTCGATGGACATTGCCGGTCTCAAGCTTTATTTCAAGAGCGGAACTACCGAACTCGTCGGGGCAGAGGTCAAGCTCAATGACGGTTCTGTGTCGGAGTTCACGATCTCCGGTCTGTCATTCAGTGAGAAAGGAGAAGGAAAAGGGTCCTTCCGTTTTGACGAAAAGACCCTTGGAAAATCCTATGTGATCACTGATCTGCGTTAATCTTTCACGCACCTGACGGAAGCCCTGAAGGATTTCTTGTCACCCTTCGAGCTGAACAAGCTGTTCTTGTCCACGTAGATGTACCTATAGAGACCTTCGTCTCCTTCTTCGTCGGAGGTCCAGAACACAGCATAATTCTTCTGGCCGTTGTAGGTCTGCAAACCATCGCGGTCCATTGCGTAGCCGATAGGCAGGGCTGAGAATTTGGTCTTGTTGGTGATGTTTACCGCAGGCCAGAAAGTCCAAAGTTTGTCTCCAAGGAAGTAGGCGTTTGCCATCAGGGAGCCTGCCACGTCATTGATGGTCTGGCCTCGCATTGCAGGCAGATCTTCCTGCACTCCGGCCAGGACTGCGAATTCTGCTTCAGAAGGCAGATGCCAACCTTCCGGGCACGCTTTTACTGCTTCTTCCCAGGTGTAAAGTCTGCCGAAGAGGGGGTCGACGGCGGGGCTGTACAAGTAAGAGACTCCGGAACCGGAATAATAAAGATTGTTCTGCATCCAGACCTTACCGCCGGAAGTGGTAAGGTAGTAGGTGGCACCGTCCCTCGGATCCTTGAGGGAGACAGAGTCGGTCTGGTAGTCTGCTCCGGTCAGGGAGACGTTGACTTCGGGATCGATCACGCAGACATCCTTGGTGGAACTTATTGGCGTGTAGTCAGTTGCATAAGCGTAGCCAGTGATGGTGTACATGCCGATCACCGCAGGCATAGTCACCGTCCATGCTCCGTCTCCGGCCGCGGTTTCCTTCTTGGTGGTGTCCCTTGCGGTCAGCCAGGAAGAATACCAGACATAACCCACGTTGCCTGTTGTGGGATTTGAAGCTCCCGAAGGAACGAGTGTGAAGGTCTCACCGGGGAGGACATAGGCCGGAACTGAGAATGAAAGGCTGCCGTCGAGGAATGGCAATGACTCCTCATCCTCGTCCTTCTTGTGGCAGGAAGGGAGAACTAGCATGGAGACGGCAGCGCCTAATATGAGAAGGTTCCTGAGTTTCATCTTATTGTCTTGAACATGCAAATATCGCATAAAAAATGCAAAAACGGTATTCTTTAAGCAAAAACCAGTCCAATGATGTCCGGAAATACGTCACAAATGATTAATATTGCATCGATGAACAAGATCGTGAAGTCGTTTTTGAGGCCGCTGATGGGCCTGTGCCTGCTTTCTGCAGTTTTTTCCTGCTCCCGTGACGCCGGCTACTGCCAGCTTACCGGCTACGCGCAGGGGGGAACATATTCAGTGAAATTCAACATGAAAGGAGTCAAGGCCTCGAAGGAGGAGATCCATGCCCGGATCGAATCCATCCTGACGACTATCGACACCACCCTCTCCGGCTATAACAAGGGCTCACAGCTCAGCCGCTTCAACGAAGGCCTCCCTGTGCAGCCCAATGACATGTTCAAGGACATCTATTCCCTTTCCAGGAAGTTCTACTACGAGACGGGAGGGGCTCTGGACGTGGCTTCCGGCCCTCTTTTCGACATCTGGGGATTCGGATTCACTACCGACCAGATGCCCTCGCAGACCCAGGTGGACAGTGTCCGGGCCCTGTGCGGAATGGACAAGCTAGGAGAGGACATGGCCCCGATCGTGCCGGGAGTCAAGCCTCGTCTCAACTTCAATGCAATAGCCCAGGGCTATTCGAGCGACTGCATAGCTGACTATCTCCATTCGCTCGGAGTCAAGGACATGCTGGTCGACATCGGAGAAATCTATTGCGAGGGCGTCAACCAGAAGGGCAATCCCTGGTCGATCGGAATAGACCGTCCTTTCGACGGGAACATGACCCCTGGAGCCGATCTTGACGGAATCTGGCGGGGTGACGGCAGCGGCAGGGGAGTAGTGACCTCCGGCAACTACCGCAAGTACTATGAAAAGGACGGGATGAAATATTCCCACACGATAGATCCAAGAACGGGCTTCCCTGTCCAGCACAATCTTCTCAGTGCCACCATCATCGCTCCGGATGCCGCCACCGCGGACGCTTTCGCCACCTATTGCATGGTCATCGGACTCGAGGAGGCGAAAGAGTTCATCTCTTCAAGGGAAGGCATCGAAGGCTACCTGATCTATGACAGCGGCGGCCTTATGAGCGAGTGGGCCTCTTCTGGCTTCAATCTTGCAGTAAACTGATCTTGGCAATCAATGAATAATGATGAACAGGATCAATGAATATCTTTCCGTCTGCCTGGGTGCTGCCCTGGTCCTCTCCGGCTGCAGTACCATAAGCCAGACCGAGAAGCAGCTTGCCAAGGTTGATTCCTTCGACATGCCCGACATCCCTTCGCCCGGAATGATTCCTCCTGAGCGCCCGAGGAATGCCGGACTGGTCTATTCGAGCGATGTCCTGATCATCAGTTATGACTATGAGATCGGCAAAGAGCCTCTGCAGAAGGCCGTCAAGAAATATGGTGCCGAGGTTGTCTACGACTACAGGATGATCAATGCCATGGCGGTCCGCGTGGCCGATCCCTCCAAGCTGGAAGAGTCGATCGCCCGCTTCGAGAAGGTGAAAGGTGTGATCAGGGTTTCACGCGACCAGGTCCACCATCTTGATCCGGTCAGGCCTGTGATGCAGGTTGAATAGAAAGCAGCTCGGTTGCTTGAGAGATATCCAGGGCGGTTTCCACTGTGAAGCCGCCCGATTTTGTCCTGCAGAGGGAGTGGAGGTGGGCGCCGCTGCCGAGGGCTTCGCCAAGGTCGCGGGCGAAGGCGCGGATGTAGGTGCCTTTGCTGCAGGCGATGCGGATCAAGGCCTTCGCCAGCGGCAGGCCGCTGGTGTCCGCCACATTTATCCTGCTGTTCGGCCCTTTGGCATTATCCGATCCATGTATTATGTCTGATGGTCGGAGTGCCTCCTGATTCCGGCCGAGTCCATTCTCGCTTCGCTGCGGCTGAGTACGGCCGGAATCAGAGGCATCTCCGACCGTGTCAGGTTCCATGAATGATTCCAGTTCGAGTGAATAGATGTTGATCCGTTGGACATGAAGCACGTCCGCCAGGCTGTGGTCAAAATCCTCCATCACGTCGGACTTCGCCAAACCCTTCTCCCTGAACTGCCTCCTCGCCAACTCGTAGGCCCTCACCCCGTCCACCGACTTTGCACTGAAGAGCGGAGCCACCTGGTCCTGTTCTCCAAGGAAACGCTGCAGGACCGCCTTTATCGACTCCTCGCTGACATTGTCGGTCGGATAAAGCCTGTCGACAGCCTTCTCCAGGTCGTAGGAAGGAGTCGTAGCACCGAACGAGATGCCGGCAAGATATTCCTTGCCCTCCTTCTGGAGGTCTTCCGCCAGGCGGGTGGCCTTCCCAATGCAGACAAGGAGCACCCCAGTGGCGAGGGGATCCAGGGTGCCTGCATGCCCTACCTTCAGGTTCTTCTTCCCGAAGTGCCTGCAGGCGGCCCATTTCAACTTGCGTATTACGTCCGCCGAGGTCCACCTGTAAGGCTTGTTGACGGGAATGATGATCCCGTCGGGGTAATCGTCTATATTCCTCGACAGAACGGTCCCGATCAGGCCGGAATCAGCTATTAATGCCTTTATTTCCAATTATTTGACACCAATCTTTTCACGGCGCCTCTCATGCCTTCCACCTTCGGTGGGAGTGGTGAGCCAGGTGTTCAGGATCCTGGTGGCCATCTGGTAGGAGATGAACCTGGCAGGCATGACGAGCACGTTGGCGTCATTGTGAGCCTTGATGAGGCGGGCTATTTCGCTGTTCCAGGCAAGCCCGGCGCGGACTCCCTGGTGCTTGTTGAGGGTCATGGCCATTCCGTTCCCGGTTCCGCAGAGGGCGACGCCGAGGTCGACTTCCTTTCTCTGGACGGCTTCCCCGAGAGGGTGGGCGAAATCAGTGAAGTCGCAGCTGACTTCAGTGTAGGTACCGTAGTCTGCAACATCGTAACCTTTCTTGGTCAGGAGTTCCGCCAGCCTGTTCTTGTACTCATAGCCTGCGTGATCGCTTGCAACGCCGATTTTCATGATTGAAGATTGTTTTTGGTTATCAGAATAATTTTTTCTTGCTGACCGTGGTCATGAATTCCTTGAGGTAGAAGGGCTCGAAGTACGCCACGTCCTCGAAACGCCCTTCCTTGAAAGCCTGCGCAGCAGGGATCCTCATCCCAGCAGCTTTGGGGCAGCATTGGACGAACGTCGCTCCGCTGATGACTTCCTTGCATTTCTCCGCCCCGTCCCCAATGAAGAGCACCGGACCCTCTTCGAGCTGCTCCTTGAAAGAGTTTTCATCCACTATCTGGGCCACGGTAGGGGTTATCTGTCTGCCGTCGGGAGTGAATATTCCCGTGTAGACTTCCATCCTCCGGGCATCGACCATTGGGATGATGTACTTGCATCCTTCCGGGAGAAGGCCTTCGTCGATGGCCTGCCAGACGAGGGTGTCGAGCGTGCCGACTGAGATCAGAGGGATCCCGGCCCCGAAGCAGAGGCCCTTGGCAGTGGACACTCCGACTCTCAGGCCTGTGTAGGAACCCGGCCCCTTGCTCACAGCCACCGCGCTGCAGTCCTTGACTCCCAGACCTCTTTCGGACAGCATTTCGCTGACGAAAGGAGCCGTCATGGAAGCATGGGCCCTGGGTTCTGTGCTGAGTTTTTCGCAGACCACTCTGCCATCCTCCACGAGGGCCGTGGAGCAGAGCGAAGTGGAAGTTTCTATTAGGATTATTCTATCCATTATTTATTGAATATCAATTCCTTCAGGTAAGGAAACACAATGTTTGCTATGTCTTTTATAGGGTGGTAGAGAACCGATTCGTTCAAGGTGTCGGAGGAGACGAAGGGTATCAGGTTCAGGACTGAATCCAGAAGGACGATGACGAGCCCTATGATCAGGACAGCCTTGATGACGGCGAAGACGGCTCCCAGGAGTTTGTCGAGCCAGCCCAGCATCACGAATTTCAGCAGCCTTTCCAAGGTCATGGCAGTCATCTTGAGCACCAGCACGACTATCACAAGGATAAGGGCGAAGGCTATGACGTTGAGGACGGGCCCGGGGAGGTCGGCGTAGGATTCGAGCCATTCACCCAAGGGAGCGGAGAATTTGAAGGAAAGCCAGGCTCCCAGCACCAAGGCTATCAGTGAAAAAGCCTGGGAAATGAATCCCTTGGTGATTCCATGGTACAATGCCGGGACGCAGCAAAGCAGGATGATTATGTCTATGACGTTCACTTGGTAACCTATTGAAAAAAACGCCGGAAATGCATATCTTTGCAAACTTAAATTGCTCCGGATGCCTCTAGGCCTCTCCAAGTGCAAAATTAGAAAGAAAATTATGACATTCAAAGAGTACAAAGGACTAGATCTGGTCACGATAGGAAATGAAGTCCTTGACAGATGGAAGAAGAACGGGGCTTTCGAGAAGTCCCTGGAGGTAAGGGAAGGCGCACCTGAGTTCGTCTTTTTCGAGGGCCCGCCGTCCGCAAACGGCAAGCCTGGAATCCATCACGTCATGGCCCGTTCCATCAAGGATGCCATCTGCCGCTACAAGACCCAGACAGGGTTCAAGGTGATGCGCAGGGCAGGATGGGACACCCACGGACTTCCTGTTGAGATCGGCGTGGAGAAGAAACTCGGAATCCACAAGGAGGACATCGGTACCAAGATCTCTGTCGAGGAGTACAACAAGACCTGCCGCGAGGAGGTCATGAAGTACACCGCAGAGTGGGAGACCATGACCGAGCGTGTGGGTTATTGGGTGGACATGAACGATCCGTACATCACCTATGACAACCGCTACATCGAGACCCTTTGGTACCTCCTGAAGAAGATCTACGACAAGGGACTGCTCTACAAGGGCTACTCCATCCAGCCATATTCCCCGTCTGACGGTACCGGACTGAGTTCCCATGAGCTCAACCAGCCCGGTTGCTACAAGGATGTCACCGACACCACCGCCACCGTCCAGTTCGAGGTCCTCAGGGACTCCAAGTCCGAGCCCCTGTTCGCCGGCGAAGACGTCCCCGTCTATTTCCTGGCCTGGACGACTACTCCCTGGACCCTTCCTTCAAACGTGGCTCTCTGCGTCGGACCGAAGTTTGACTATGTCAGGGTGCTTTCCTTCAATCCCTACACCGGCCAGAAGGCTGTCTACGTCCTTGCCAAGGAACTTGTCGGAGCATGGTTCAACGCCAAGGCTGCTGACATCCCGTTCGAGGACTACAAACCCGGCGACAAGCTCGTCCCTTACAAGGTGCTTGAAGGAGCCTTCAAGGGTGCCGACCTTGTGGGAATAAAATACAGGCAGCTCATCCCCTGGTTCACTCCGGTCGAGGAAGGCGAGGCCTTTAGGGTGATCTCCGGCGACTATGTGACCACGGAGGACGGTACAGGAATAGTCCACATCGCCCCGACCTTCGGAGCTGATGACAAGAAGGTAGCCTCCAACTTCGGAGTTCCCGGCATCATGATGATCGACAAGGACGGCAAGCGCCAGGCCCAGGTTGACCACGAAGGCCGTTTCTATCCGATCGAGGATCTTGATCCTGAATATGTTGCCACCCATGTGGATCCTTCCTACAAGGAGTTTGCAGGACGCTATGTCAAGAATGCCTTCGACGATTCGCTGCCTGCCGATGCTCCCACCCTTGACGTGGATCTCTGCATGATGATGAAGCAGGACGGAAGGTGCTTCAAGATCCAGAAGCACACCCACAGCTATCCCCACTCATGGCGTACCGACAAGCCGGTTCTTTACTATCCTCTCGATGCGTGGTTCATCAAGACCACGGCCGTCAAGGATGAGATGGTCGCCCTGAACAAGGCCATCAACTGGAAGCCGGAGTCCACCGGAACCGGACGTTTCGGCCAGTGGCTCGAGAACATCCAGGACTGGAACCTCAGCCGCAGCCGTTTCTGGGGCACTCCGCTCCCGATCTGGCGCACAGAGGACGGCAAGGAAGAAATCTGCATCGGCTCCGCCGCCCAGCTTTACGAAGAGATCGAAAAGGCTGTTGCCGCCGGAATCATGTCTTCCAACCCTCTTAAGGAGAAAGGCTTCGATCCTGCTGACATGAGCAAGGCCAATTACGACCGTATCGACCTCCACAGGCCTTATGTCGACAACATATTCCTTGTCAGCCCTTCCGGAAAGAAGATGACGAGGGAGACTGACCTGATCGACGTTTGGTTCGATTCAGGTGCCATGCCCTATGCCCAGGAAGGACTCCGCAGTCTCGGAAGCAAGCGCTTCGGCTGCACCTCCGACTTCATCGCCGAAGGAGTAGACCAGACCCGCGGATGGTTCTACACCCTCCATGCTATCCATACCATGGTCAGCGGCACTCCCGCCTACAAGACCGTCATTTCCAACGGCCTCGTGCTCGACAAGAACGGCAACAAGATGAGCAAGCGCCTCGGCAACGCGGTCGATCCTTTCGAGCAGCTCGACAAGTACGGTGCCGACGCCCTCCGCTGGTACATGCTCACCAATGCCCAGCCTTGGGACACCCTCAAGTTCGACGAAGCCGGTGTTGACGAGGTCCGCAGGAAGTTCTTCGGTACCCTCTACAACACCTATTCCTTCTTCGCCCTCTATGCCAACGTGGACGGTTTCGATCCGGCTGCACCGAAGGTGGAATATTCAAAGCGTCCTGAGATCGACCGTTGGATCATCTCCCTGCTCAACACCCTCGAGCAGAAGGTCAAGGCTGCCTACGAAGACTTCGACATAACCCTTGCAGGCCGCCTGATCCAGGATTTCGTCTGCGACGACCTCAGCAACTGGTACGTCCGTCTCAACAGGAAGCGTTTCTGGGGAGGCAAGATGGACGAGGACAAGCTCGCTGCTTACCAGACCCTTCATGAGGTTCTCGTGGATGTGGCAGTGCTTTCGGCTCCGATTGCTCCTTTCTTCATGGACAGGCTCTATCTAGACCTTGTCCCGGACGGACAGGAGTCAGTCCATTATGTGCTGATGCCCGAGAGCGATCCTTCCGTGATCGATACTGACCTCGAGGAAAGGATGGCTCTTGCCCAGAAAGCCACTTCGATGGTTCTCGCGCTTCGCCGCAAGGTCTCCATCAAGGTCCGCCAGCCCCTTTCCAAGCTCATCATCCCTGTCATTTCGGACAAGGTCCGCTCCCAGCTCGAGCAGGTCAAGGGAATCATCCTGAGTGAAGTCAATGTCAAGGAGGCCGAGTTCATCTCGGACACCACAGGCATCATCACCAAGAAGATCAAGCCCAATTTCAAGACTCTCGGCAAGGTCTACGGAAAGCAGATGAAGGAGATTGCCGGAGCCTTCGCCCAGTTCGACCAGGCTACCATCTCCGCGATACAGAACGCCGAAGCCGCAGGCGAGGTCTATTCGATAGCCCTTCCTTCAGGTGAGGTGAACCTGAATCCCGGGGACTACGAGATTTCTTCCGAGGACATGCCAGGATGGCTCGTGGCCACGGAGGGACAGCTTACGATCGCCCTTGACATCCAGATTTCCGAGGCTCTCAGGAAGGAAGGAGTCGCCCGCGAACTGATCAACAGAATTCAGAATCTTCGAAAAGACAGCGGTTTTGAAGTTACTGATAAGATAGAAGTTATTATATTTGCAGACGGGAGCGTCCGCGACGAAGTCGCGTCAGCTCTCGAAAGTTACAAGAATTACGTCTCGGCCCAGACCCTGGCGCTTTCTATTGAGGTGAAAGATGCTGCGGCAGCTCCAGAAGGAGCGGCAGATGTTGAGTGGGATGAGGGTGCTTTGAAGATGGTCCTGACCAGAAAATAGAACGAACCCTTTAATTTTTTCGTGCCATGTCAGAAGACATCAGAGAAAACGTCCCTGCTCCCGAAGTGGAGAAGACACGTTACAGCGATGAGGAGCTTGCAGAGTTCAAGTTGATCATCAAGGAAAAGCTGGACAAGGCTAGAAAAGAGTATGATACACTACGCAAGGTGATCATGCACAATGGCAGCAACGACATCGAGGATACAACCCCTTCCTTC
>JAFUFS010000037.1 GCA_017469745.1 Bacteroidales bacterium
AGTGGTCACCGTGATCCTGTCGCCCTGCTGTGCAGATGCTGTTGTCGCAAAAAATGCGAACGGCAGCATTAACGACAGAATCGCAAAGAATCTCAATGCTTTACTCATTACAAATGCGTTTTGTTAAATGGTTTGTTTAATGAAAAGTGTTTCCGGGCTGTTGTTTAATCAAAAAATATTGGCTATATTGTGTTGGGAATATTGCTTTGAAAGATGAAAAGAAGAATTTTGAACAGGCTCGGAGATATCTCCAAAATACACCACCGCGCGGCATTCGCTGACGTTCAGCAACATATAGACAAACACCAAGGCTCCAACGCCTTTTTGGAGCTGGCCGCGAAGCGTTATTCATGCCGGGAATTCAACCACCACCCGGTGGCGGCCATAAAGATCATGAAGATTCTCGATGCAGCACGTCTTGCACCTACTGCTTACAACAAGCAGCCGGTCCATGTCTGGGCCCTGACGAGTGAAGAGGCCATGCAGCGTGTCCGTCCGGTTCATACTCTTTTCGGAGCGCCGGTCGCCTTTATAGTAGGCTGCAAGAGCGATGAAGCCTGGGTACGTGGTTTTGACGGTAAGAACGGAGCTGAGACTGATGCCGCCATCGTCGGCACTCACATCATGCTCGCTGCTGCTGATCTGGACCTGGGTTGTACCTGGGTCGGAGGTTTCGATCCCAAGAAGCTAGCAGAAGCCTTCCCTGAGACTGAGGGTTATGAAATAACTGCTGTGTTTGCCGTGGGACATCCTGCTGCAGGCGCAGGACCTTCAGAGAGGCATTCCATCCGCAAGAGCATGGATGAGTTCGTCACAGAACTTTAAGCTTTGCTGCCTCGGGGGAACCTGACTGTGAAGCAGGCTCCCTTCAGGGAGAATGATTTGGAGTAGAGAATCTCCCCATTACACTTTTCGACAATGTTACGGCATATGGACAGACCAAGTCCTGTGCCGTTGCTTTTTGTAGTAAAGTTCGGAGTGAACAGCTTCGAGCGGTTCTCATCGCTGACTCCCGGACCGTTGTCTTCAAATACGATGTCGTAGAATCCTTCCTTGTTGGACAGTCTCAGGGAGACCAGGATCTGGCCCATGAAGGGTTCTTCTCCCTTCTCACGGACTTCGTTCTGGGCATTCTCTATTGCCTGGACAGAATTGCCGATAAGGTTGACGAAGACGCGTGTCAGCTGAGGTTTGGGACCGATGACCTTGGCTCCGTCGAGACCCATGTAGGAGAAGGTGATGTTGTCTCGGCTGTCGAAGAGATCGATTTCTTCCTTGAGAAGCTTGTCCAAGTCGATCTCCACGGGCTCCTCGGTGTAAAGCTTTGCGAAGGTCGAGAATTCATTGGCGGTGTCGGCAAGCAGGTCTATCTGCTTCAGGACCTCATCAGACACCTCGTCGAACCTCTCTGCCCACGCCGGATTTCCGTTGCTCTTCATCCTGATGAGTCTTTGGATCTGGAGCTTTATCGGAGTCAGAGGATTCTTGATCTCATGGGCGACCTGTCGTGCCATGGTGGCCCAGGCCTTGTCCCTTTCAGCCTGTGTCAGCTGCTTGGTGGAGTTGTAGAGGTCGTGGACCATGAGGTTGTAAGCCCGGACCAGGGTGGACACCTCGTCGTCCCGCTCGTAGACAATATATTCAAGATTGTTGATGTCCACCTCGTTCATCTTCTTTCCGATCTCGGTGATAGGCTTGAACATCTTGTCGACTGCGCGCTCCATCAGGAATCTGGCGAGCAGAAGCAGGATGATGAACATCGTGATGATGGTGATCGAGTGGGTGACTGCCTCCGACTTGAAATCGAAGCTCTCGTCGGTGTACGGAGATCCCATGATCGCTATCATCTTGCCCTGGGCGTTGAATATAGGGGCGTAGAGGAAGTAGGTCTGGGTCGATCCGATCTTTTCCTTTCCAATGTAGTAGCGCCTGTTGCGGTAGATGATGTTCTCGAATGCTTCCTGGTTCATCCTGGTCCCGAGAAGCATCCTGTCGAAGACTTCCGGGGTGGTGGAGCGGAATTCCTTGCCTCCGGTCGTGTACAGGGTGATGTCCTGCTTAGTGGTGTTGCTGATGTCCTCAAGGACTCCGAGGGCTTCCTGGGTGTTGAAGGCTGTGTAGTCCTGTGCGAACCTGCACCTCGCTTCCAAAAGTGTCTGGAGGGAGTTGATCTTGTCCGCCATGGAAGACCGGAGGTTGGCATTGTTCCTTCTGTAGACGAAGAGTACGCTGATCGTGGCCAGGGTGATGAGGGTCATGACCAGGGCCAGCATCATAGCGGCATTGATCCTGGATTTGTAGTAGTTCTTCTCGGTTTCTACGGGACGGTTCCTTCTCAGGAGGGCGAGGAGCGTCAGGCAGGTGTAGAAGAACAGGGCCAGGAACAGGAAGGAGACGAAATAAAGGAAGCCTTCGGTCGTCTGCCTCGAAATCAGGATCATGTCCTCATCCGAGACGCTGTTGATGAAATGGGTGTAGCCGCCGAGCCTGATCACTCCGGACGGAGCGTCCAGAAGTTCGTCCTTGACTCCTGCATGAAGGACGGTGGGGTAGGCGTAGTTGCCTTTGTAGGAAACCAGGTTGTCAAGGGAGTACTTGGCGTAGGAATATTGTGCCGGCATCAGCACGTCTCCAGGTGCGGAGAAGCCGAGGAGGCGGGCGTAGCCCCTGTCCTCCTTGTTGGACTTGGGCGAGACAGTGAGCTGCATCATGGTGACTCCGTAGCCCTGGTTGTAATAGGCGAAGGTGCCGGTGTAGAAACTGTTGCCTCCGGCATCCCTGCGGTAGCGGAAGCGCGACTCCTCGGCGATCGGTGTGCCCCCGGAAACCATGGCGGTGAAATAGGCGATGGCTTCCTTGTCCTTCTCGTTTTCTGGGAAGAGTTCCACCAGGATGTCGTTGTCCTGGGAGAGATTGTACATGTAGGTCTCGACTATCCTTCCCAGGATGATGTTGTTGCTGTTGTCAAGGACTGCCAGCGAACCAATCAGCTGGTCTGAAGCGATCTTGTCTTCCATCAGCCTCAGGTCGAGTTCCAGGCTGATGTTCCTTTCCATCGACAGACGGTTGGCAAGGACATTGACCCTGTCCTGCTCCTTCTTGAATCCGAGGATGCCGGTAGTCAGCACGAGGTAGGCTGCAAAGGCGATTGCAGTCAGTACCCTGGCGGCAGGGGAGAACATGTCCAGTTTCAGCCCGAACAGCCTCTTCATTGCCGGCATGAGGATTTGGACCAGCAGGGGAATGGTCATCAGCAGGAAGGTGACCATCAGATAGACTGCCAGGCTGTAGAAACTCAGTTCACCAAGCTTGTGGAGTTCAAGGGATATGCTCGAGTTGAGGATGATGCTCCTGAAGAGATAGTTGATGAAGAATATGACCAGCACCAGTACCAGGATGGAGCAGAAAGCGACGGCGGCAAAACCGCTTCTCGGGCTCTTTGACCGAAGGATATTCCTGTAGATCTTCCTTCTGAAGAAGAAGACCGATCCGATCGCGAGAACTATGAGCAGGGAGACTATCAGCGCGGAACCGAGAGAGTTGAACAGCCTGCCGTCGGCATAGACCGCGGGGGAGAACAGCTTGGAGCGAAGGGCCGACTCAAGGGCGAAGCCCTGCCCGGTAAGGGATTCCGCCACGATCTTGAAGACCGGTTCCCCGTCCAGGTTGACCACGCTGCCTCCATTCTCGGAAAGCGGTACGACTGAATAGTTCCTGCCGAGATGCAGCTTTGGATTGATGCCTCCCGGATTGTCATCATCCATGGAGTCGAGGATCTCCAGGCCGGCAATCACTTTCCTGGGACCCAGGACTGAAGCCTTGACCAGGTACCACTTGGGACCGTAGTTTACGAACATGGGATCCTCTCCGACTTCGGCAAGGGGGGAGGATATGCTTTCCCTTGGCCTTGAGAGCCTCTGGAAAACTATTCGGTTGCTTATGTCGTCGTTCCTGACCGGGAACTGGTTGGTCCAGGATTGGAGGGTGTCGTCTATGTAGCGGTAAATGACCATGTCGCCCGGAAGGTCATAACTGCCCACCCAGTCTTCACGGTTGGCCGTGAGGGTGCTGGAGATGAAGCTGTCGAGGATCCGCATCCTCCTGGCAAGGGTCTTCTCTGTGTTGGACGCAGCCTTCTCGGTGTTGGTCGGGACGTTGGACAAGGACACGATAAGGGCGATGAGGACTATGACGGCTGCCGCCAGTCCCCAGATCCTGTAATTCCTTATGCCACGTCTCTTCCTGTTCATTCGTGATGGTAGGGCTGCCCCTTGATGATCGTGAAGGCCCGGTAAAGCTGCTCAGCGAAGATGGTCCTCACCATCTGGTGGGAGAATGTCATCCTGGAGAGGGACAGCTTTGAATTGCTCCTTGAGTAGACCGCTTCGGAAAACCCGTAGGCGCCTCCGATGATGAATACAATATTTTTGCCACCGCCGGAGATCCAGGACTCGATCTGCCGTGCAAACTCCGTTGAGGAATATTCCTTGCCATGTTCGTCCAGGAGGATGACCATGTCGGAAGGGGACAGGCAGCCCAGGATCAGCTCTCCTTCCTTGTCTTTAATCTGCTGTCGCGACAGGGAGGAGGCGTTCTTCAGCTCCGGGATCTCCTTTACTGAGAACGGAACATAGTGCGACAGCCTGGATACATAGGTTTCCAGGCCTTCGCGAACCCATCCGATGTCGGTTTTCCCGACGGTCAGCAAACAAATCTTCATCAGTTGCAAAAATAAGAAAGTGGCTCGGTATTTGCAACAAATCCACACACCATGAGGACTTTGATAAAGCTTTTCCTCGCGTCTGCCGCGTTGTGTCTCTGCGTCGCCGCCCATGCGGCCGGCGATGGCTATGATGTGTTCGTGCCTATCTCGAAATATCTTGCCAAAGGAGATTCCGAGAGCCTTTCTGCATGGTTTGCAGACAACCTGGAGGTAACGATCATGTCGACCACCACCGACTCCAGCAAGAACCAGGCGAAGCAGATCCTCAAATCCTTCTTTGCCACCCACACTCCGCGTTCCTTCGAGATAAACCACACTGCATCGAGATCCAACTCCAAGTACGCCCTCGGCTACCTCAATGCCGGCGGGGAACTTTTCGAGGTCACGATATTCGTCAGCAAATGCAAGGACAGTTACAAGATCCAGCAACTGAAGATCGACCGGATCCGATGAGTGACCTTCCATGAGAGAATCAAAGCCAATATTCCTAGCCCTACTGCTTCTTTTATTCCTGACTGCTTCGGACGTCTTTGCCCAGTCCGGCGTAGCCAAGGATCGGCTGAACGAGCTGGATCCGGCCATGGTCAGTGCTGACAGCAGGTTCATAAAGCACATTCTCTCAAAGACTCTTGAAGCCAAGAGCAGGAACAATCCCGAGGCCAGGCCCCACTACGACTGCGAGATCTATAGCAGGAACGAATTCGATCTTGTCAATCCCGACAATCCGCTGATCTCGAAATTCCTGCCCAAGGGGTTCCGTTTCGTGTATGACTATGTCGAGACTTCTCCGGTCTCCGGCCAGCCTTATCTCCCTGTGATGCTGGCGGAGTCCAAGTCGCATTATTACCATTCGCGCAGCCCGGAGGTCAAGAAGGAGGTGATAGAGTCCAGCCGTATCTCCGGAATAAATGAAGAGAAGACTGTGGCCCAGTTCACCGGAGGACTGTACATCAAGGCCAATTTCTACGAAAACTATCTCAACATTTTCCAGGTCGAAATACCATCCCCTTTGGCTGACAACGGTTCTATGTTCTACAACTATTACCTTGTGGACAGTCTGGCCGTTGATGGAAGGAACACCTACCGGGTTATGTTTTTCCCGAACAAGTGGGTTTCTTCTCCCACTTTCGAAGGCCTGATGTCGATCGACGCCGAGGATTATGCCCTCAGGTCGATCCATGTAAGGCTCAGCCCCGGGGCGGGTGTCAACTGGGTCAATGACCTGGCGATAGACGTGGAGAACCAGAGGCTGCCGAATTCCACATGGTTCTACAAGCAGGACAAGATCTATATAGACCTAAGCGTGGCCCTGCTGGGTCCATCCACGATTCTCTCTTTCCTGGCGAAGAGGCAGATAGACTATTCGGAACCATCCTTCTCAGAAAGCCAGATTCTGGGCCTTCTGGATCCCAAGGCGCCCGTACTCATGCACAAGGACGTCCTGAAGAACGATGAGGAATACTGGTCCTCCGTCCGGCCGTATCCTTTGAACAAGCAGGAGAAGGGAATCTACGAGATGGTGGATTCCGTGAAGCATGTTCCCCTCTACAGGGGCGCCGAGAAGATCGGCAACATGTTCGCCACCGGATTCTTTGATGTGAAGCATGTAGGGCTGGGACCGTATTCGTCGGTCTACAGCTTCAACGACATGGAGGGAACGAGGCTCCAGATGGGATTCAGGACGACCAAGGAACTAAGCCGGAAGTTCAGGCTGATGGGATACGCAGCCTACGGGTTCAAGGACGAGGCCTGGAAGGGCGGCCTTTCCACCGAGATCATGCTGAAGAACATGCCCCAGCGCAAGCTGAGCCTGTCATACAAGCATGACCTGTTGCCACTCGGAGCCGGATCATTCGGATTCGGCAACGGAGACGTTGTCACCTCGATCCTGACCAAGAAGGGAGGACGTAAGATGAGCATGATCGACGATATCTCCCTCACTTACCAGCATGAGTGGACGCAAGGGTTCAACATGACCATGGGCCTGCAGAGCAGGACCATCTTCCCGAGCGTGCATGTCCCCATGGTCAGTCCGGACGGTTCCATGTTCGACTCCGTCGGTTATGACCAGGCCCTTCTCCAATTGAGGTTCTCCAAGGATGAGATAGTCACAAGGGGAGTGTTCGACAAGCATTACGTCTTCTCTGACTATCCGGTGGTCACAGTCAACATGGCCGCTGCCATGAAGGGCATAGGACGCAACGAGTACACCTTCTTCCGCCCGGAAGTTACGATGAAATACACCCTGCTGACCCCTCCCGTGGGTTCGTCAAGCATAGTCCTGAACGCCGGTACCATCGTCGGCAGCGTGCCTTATCCGATGCTGAAGATCTTCGAAGGAAACGAGACTTACAGGCTCAGGAGCAAGTCTTTCGCCTGCATGGACTACTACGAGTTCGCGGCGGACACTTGGACGACCCTGTTCTGGGAACATGATTTCAAGGGCTTTTTCCTGGGTAAGATCCCTTTGATCAAGAGGCTAAACCTTAGGGAGGTGGCGATTGTCCGTGCCGCCTACGGTACTATAAGGGACGAAAACAACGGCATCCCTGGTGATCCCGCGTCCGGTGCGTGGATGGTATTCCCCGAAGGGATGAACAATCTCGCTACTCCCTATGTCGAGGCCGGAGTCGGACTGTCCAACATATTCAAAGTAATAAGGGTGGATGCCATCTGGCGGCTGACCCACCGGTTTGACAATGCAGGAGGGGCGCCCGATCCTCATCACAACCGCTTCGTCATCAATGTAGGCTTTGAATTCAATCTCTGATGCACTATCTTTGCGGTGTATGTCGAAGAAGGTCTACATATTCCTTTTGGTTTTCCTTTCCGCCCTGTTGTTGAGCATTCCGTTCCTGGTCCCCGGGACCGGGTTCATCTCCCTCGTGGCCTTCATCCCCCTTCTCTTTGCTGAGCAGGCCGCGACTGAGACCGGCATGAAAGGATTCTGCTGGTGGCATTACCTCTGTTTTCTCCTTTGGAATGCGGCCACCACTTTCTGGGTGTGCAACGCTACTGTCGGAGGCGGAATCTTTGCTTGCATTGCAAACGCCTTCCAGATGTCCCTGGTCTTCGGACTCTTCCGCTGGAGCCGCAAGTGGCTCAAGGGAGCCTTGCCCTATCTCCTCCTGGCCTTTGCCTGGATAGCGTGGGAAAGGTGGTACCTGACGAGCGCCCAGATCAGCTGGCCGTGGCTGGTGCTCGGCAATTCATTTGCCCGCACGACGTCGTGGATCCAATGGTATGAGTTTACAGGCACCCTGGGCGGATCTTTGTGGATCTGGGCAGCCAACCTTTCAGTCTTCGGAATGCTTATGGCCGGAAGGAGCGGAAGGTGGAAGTCTTTCAACGGGAAGGCCCGCTTCGCAGCCATTGCCGGCACTCTTCTTCTTTTCCTGGCTCCTCCCGCAGTCTCGCTGTTCCTTAGGCCGGAACCATCTGAGGATGAGATTGATGTCTTTATAGCCCAGCCGAACATCGATGTCTACGGAAAGCACGGAGGACAGACTCAGGAAGAGCAGAATTCAACCTTGATGGGACTCATGGAGCAGGCTCCCAAGGACCGTCCCGTCCTGCTGATCGCTCCTGAGACCTTCACTAGCGACGTGATCATGAACGACATCTCCGTCAGTCCTACAGTTGAGCGGTTCACCCGCTTCCTTCAGGACCGTCCGATGTCGGACCTGCTTTTCGGGGCTTCTACCTGGGAATATCTTCCCGGCAAGGCAAGGCCTACCCAGACTGCCAGGCAGCTGAATAACGGCACATGGGTGGAATCCCACAACACTGCCTTGATGCTGGAACCTTCGGGGAAAGCCGGGACCTATCATAAGAATAAACTTGTGGTGGGAGTGGAGATGACTCCGTACCCTGCCTTCTTCCGTCCGATAGATGACAAACTCGGGGGAGTCATGGGCAGGTGCGTCGGCGACGGCAAGGCAGCAAACCTGACCTATCATTTGCGCGACACTTCCGGGAATGTTACCGGAACAGTGCCTGTCGGCTGTGCAATCTGCTATGAATCAGTCTACGGTGAATTCTGCACCGACTATGTCAAGGCCGGGGCTAAGCTGCTCACCGTGATCACCAACGATGCCTGGTGGGGTGACACTCCAGGTTACCGCCAGCATCTTTCCTATGCCTCCTTGAGGGCCATCGAGACACGGCGCTGGATCGCCCGTTGCGGCAACACCGGAATCTCGGCCATCATCGATCCTACCGGGAAAATAGTCAGCAAGTCTTCATGGTGGGAGCCGGATACGCTTTCCGGCAAGGTCGGCCTCTCCGACAAACAGACTTTCTTCGTCAGTCACGGGGATTTCGTGGGACGGATCTGCGTCCTGATGTTCCTTCTGATCCTTCTTGGAACGATCGTCCGCCGCTTCACCGGCCGATAAAGTAAAAAAGAGAGCGGTTACAGCCGCTCTCCTTTCTCATCATACAATTCATTTTGCAGGACGCTGAAGTCGGTGACTTCTTCGACCGCTATCCGGCATTTGTACTTTTTCTTCCATTTTCCGAGGAAGGATTTGTCGGAAAGCATTGTTTGGCCACGCTTCAGGTAGGCTCCCAGGATGGGACTTACCTTGAGGGTGAGGTTAGTCTTCCCGTGCTCGACAAAGTAGGCGATGTTGCGCTCGATCTGTTCGTCGATAACGATGCTCGATGAGATCTTGCCTGTGCCGTGGCAGACGGGGCAGACTTCGGCCGTGTTGATCTCCGTCACGGGACGTATCCTCTGGCGGGTGATCTGCATGAGGCCGAACTTGGTGAGCGGAAGGACGTTGTGCTTTGCGCGGTCCGACTCCATCAGGGTCTGCATGTACCTGTGCAGCTCGTTCCTGTGCTCACCGGACTCCATGTCGATGAAGTCCACGATGACAATTCCACCCATGTCCCTCAGTCGGAGCTGGCGTGCTATCTCCTCGGCTGCGATCTTGTTGACCTCGAAAGTGTTCTCCTCCTGGTCGGAGGTCTTTGCACGGATGCCGCTGTTGACGTCGATCACGTTCAGGGCTTCGGTCGTCTCGATCACCAGATAGGCTCCCTGTTTCATCGGCACCACCTTGCCGAATGAACTCTTTATCTGCCGGGTGACCTCGAAATGGTCGAAGATCTTGTCCTTGCCGTCGTACAACTTCACGATCTTTTCCTGATCAGGAGAGATCAAGGAAATATACTTCTTTGTCTCCTCGTAGACGTTCTCGTCGTTGACATAGATGTTGGTGAACGAGTCGTTCAGGAGATCCCTGAGGATTGTGGTGGTCTTGCTGTACTCCGTGAAAAGCAGCTGGATGCCTTTGGACTTGGCCACTTTCTGCCATGAAGTCTCCCATTTCTGGATCAGGGACTTGAGTTCCGCGACCAGGACTGCGGCGTTCTTGCCTTCAGCGGCCGTGCGGATGATGGCCCCGTAGTTCTTCGGGAGAATGCTCCTGACAAGTGTCTCAAGCCTTCTTTTCTCCTCCTTTGAGGAGATTTTCTGGGAGATGCTCACCTTCTCTGCGAAGGGGATCAGTACAATGTTTCGTCCTGCCAATGAAATTTCCGCTGTCAGTCTTGAACCTTTGGTCGAGATCGGCTCCTTGACGATCTGCACCATCAACATCTGGCCCGGCTTCAGCACGTTCTCGATCCGCCCTTCCTTCTCGAGGATGGGACCGATCTTGATCTTCGAGTAAAGCTGCCCGAGATCCGTGTTCGGGTTGCTCTTCCTCACGAACTCGTCGAACGAGGTGAAGTAGAGCCCCAGGTCCAGGTAGTGGATGAATGCTTCCTTCTTGTCTCCGATGTCGACAAAGGCAGCATTGAGCGCAGGAAGAATCTTCTTCACTTTCCCGAGATAGACATCTCCGACGGAAAAGCTGTGCCCCTTGCTGGACTCCTTGTTCAGTTCAATCAGCCGGTGGTTTTCCATCAGCGCGATGTGAACGTCAGTCGATGTGACATCGACGATCAAATCCTTTTCTGATCTTTCAGACTCCATAAGGAAATTACAATGGTAGCATATTCATGAAAAAAGGCTGTCCGGATCTGCCGGCCAGCCTCTTTCTTTTAGCAGACTGCTAAAATGGCAGACACAGAGGACTTACTTCTTCTTGTGCCTGTTCTTGCGCAAGCGCTTTTTACGCTTGTGCGTAGACATCTTATGTCTCTTTCTCTTTTTTCCGCTGGGCATAATCAAGATGATATTAGAAATTATTTCTCTTCCTTGACTGCATTGACGAATACCTTAGCCGGCTTGAATGCGGGAATATCGTGTGCAGGGATAGTCATGGTGGTCTTCTTGGTGATGTTGCGGGCGGCCTTCTTAGCCCTGTGCTTTACGATGAAGCTGCCGAATCCACGGAGATAGACAGGCTCTTTCCTGATGACGGAACCCTTAACAGTTTCCATGAAAGCCTCAACTACGGACTGAACTGCGATCTTTTCGATTCCGGTTGACTTCGCAACCTCATTTACGATTTCTGCTTTTGTCATAATATAAAGTTCTATAAGTAAGATATCATAATAAAGCCCCCGAAGCGCTTCGGGGATGCAAAAATAGGCTTATTTTTTTAATAATCAAAATCATGAAGATAAATTCTTGAAGATTTTTCCGGAGCTTTTTTCTGGCACGGTGATTGACCATATTCAGTTCTGCAGCCGCCCCCCCGGTTTCTTCTGTCAAATTGGCAGGGGAGGGGGTTCTGACGCTAACTTTTAGACAGTATGAACATTAACGACAACAATAAGGACTTCCTCTTCCCCGCGGGCGCGGAAGTCAACATCATTCCTGTCATGCAAGGCGAGGAGCAGATCAAGGTGGATCCGGCCGAACTTCCGGCGACCCTCCCAATCCTCGCGCTCAGGAATGCAGTGCTTTTCCCCAACATGGTCTATCCCGTCACGATCGGGAGGGACAAGTCGATAGCCCTTATCCGCAACGCTGAAAGGACCAACTCTTTCATCGGCGCGGTCCCCCAGAACGATGTCTCCGTCGAAGAGCCGCTGGACAAGGATCTCTCTGAATATGGAACAGCGGCAAGGATCATGAAGGTACTGGAGATGCCTGACGGCACCATAACTGCCATCCTTCACGGCATAAAGAGGGTACGCCTCGGGCAGGTCCTTTCCTATGATCCCTGGATCACTGCAGAAGTGGACTATGTCGAAGACATTGTTCCCGAGAACGACAACAGCACCAAGATGATAGCCGAGTCCCTCAAGGAGAAGGCTTCCTCTATCATCAAGTCTTCCTCGTTCGCCCCCAGGGAGGCCGTCGGAGCCCTGAAATCCATCGACAACTTCCATTTCCTAGTGAACTTCATCGCCACCACGGTTGAGGTGGAGAACTATTCAGAGAAGGTTGAACTTCTCTCCTATGACGATGTCAAGGCCAGGGCCATGAAGCTCCTTGCCACCCTCGACACCCAGATCCAGCTCCTCAAGATCAAGCAGGAGATCAACCAGAAGGTGAAGAGCGACATTGACCAGCAGCAGAGGGAGTACTACCTGAACAACCAGCTCCGTACCATCCAGGAAGAGCTCGGAATGGACGAGGAGGAAGAATTCGAGAAGTTCCGTGCCAGGGCCAAGGACAAGAAATGGCCCGAGTCGGTGGCGAAGCAGTTCGAGAAGGAACTCGCCAAACTTGAGAAGTACAATCCTTCATCTCCCGACTACAGCATCCAGTACAACTACATAGAGTTCATGCTGGATCTTCCGTGGGGCGAGATGTCCAAGGACAACCTTGACCTGACCCATGCCCAGAAGGTCCTGGACAACGACCACTACGGGCTCGAGACGGTGAAGGACAGGATCATCGAATACCTTGCCGTCCTGAAGCTCAAGGGCAACATGAAATCCCCGATTCTCTGCCTCTACGGCCCTCCCGGAGTCGGCAAGACCAGCCTCGGAAAGTCCGTGGCCAAGGCTCTCGGCAGGAAATATGTCAGGATAGCCCTCGGCGGCATGCATGACGAGGCGGAACTTCGAGGCCACAGGAAGACCTATGTGGGAGCCCTGCCGGGAAGGATCCTGAACGGCATCATGAAGGCCGGCACTTCCAACCCTGTGATAGTCCTCGACGAGATCGACAAGGTCGGTGCAGACTACAAGGGAGATCCCTCTTCGGCTCTCCTGGAAGTGCTTGATCCTGAACAAAATGTAGCCTTCCATGACAACTATCTCGACATCGACTACGATCTTTCCAACGTCCTGTTCATCACGACGGCCAACACCATCTCCACGATCCAGTCGGCCCTGCTCGACAGGATGGAGCTGATCAACGTTACAGGCTACCTGGCGGAGGAAAAGATGGAGATCGCAAAGCGCTACCTCGTCCCCAAGCAGCTTGAGGAACATGGCATCGGAAAGAAGGAGCTCAGGATCGACAAACCGGCCCTGGCCGCAATAATCGACCAGTACACCCACGAGTCCGGAGTCCGCGGCCTGGAGAAGCAGATCGCAAAGATCTCCCGCGTCACGGCGAAGAAGATAGCCCTCGGTCAGGAATATCCTTCCGTGATCAAGAAGAACCATCTCAAGGAGTATCTCGGCCTTCCTACGAACATCCATGACCTTCAGAAGGGCAACGAAGCACCCGGAGTTGTGACCGGCCTGGCATGGACCCAGATGGGAGGCGAAATCCTGTTTGTCGAAAGCTCAGTGAGCGGCGGCAAGGGAGTTATGACCATGACCGGAAACCTTGGTGATGTGATGAAGGAAAGCGCCACCATCGCCTACCAGTACATCAAGGCCCATCCTGAGCTGACCGGACTGACTTCCGAGCAGTTCTCGGCGAAGGACATCCACGTCCATGTGCCCGAGGGCGCTGTACCGAAGGACGGCCCTTCTGCCGGAATCACGATGGTGAGTTCGATGGTCTCGGCTTTCAGGGGACAGAGGGTCAAGTCAGGAATAGCGATGACCGGCGAAATGACTCTCCGCGGCAGGGTGCTGCCAGTGGGTGGCATCAAGGAGAAGATCCTGGCTGCCAAGAGGGCAGGGGTCAAGGAGATCATCATCTCCGAGGACAACCGCAAGGACATTGAAGACATCAAGCCTGTCTACATCGAAGGACTCTCGTTCCATTATGTCAAGACCATAGACGACGTTATCGCTGAAATATTCGATTAATTTCGTAACTTGCAATCCGGTCCCTGAGCTTTTCGAAGGGCCGGATTCTTATTATCATGGACGTCAAGATAGAACAAAGCTGGAAGGAAGCGCTGGCAGGGGAATTCGAGAAACCGTATTTCGCCGCCCTCGCCAGGCAGCTCCACCGTGAGAAGGCGGAAGGAAGGGTCATCTTCCCTCCTGGACCGGAAATCTTCAAGGCTTTCGAGCTGACTCCCGTGGACCAGGTCAAGGTCGTGATCCTCGGTCAGGATCCCTACCACGGTTACGGGCAGGCCATGGGCCTCAGTTTCTCGGTCCCTGACAACATGCCGGCTCCGCCCTCGCTCAAAAACATATTCAAGGAGATCGAGGACGACCTCGGCATCAGGATGAGCGGGCGCCCCAACCTCGAATCATGGGCCCGTCAGGGCGTGCTTCTGCTGAACGCCATCCTGACAGTCCGTTCCGGCGAGGCGGCTTCCCACAGCGGAATCGGCTGGCAGCAGTTTACGGACGCCGTGATCCGGTACCTCTCCGAGAGTCGCAGCGGACTCGTGTTCCTCCTCTGGGGCAACTTCGCGAGGAGCAAGAAGGAACTCATCGACACCACCAGGCATTATGTCCTGGAGGCAGCGCATCCTTCACCTCTTGCCCGAGGCGCCTTCTTCGGCTGCAGGCATTTCTCGAGGACGAACGAGATCCTATTAAGTGAAAACAAAACCCCCATCAACTGGCAACTTTGACATCATGGCTAGCATAGCAATATTTCCCGGGTCCTTCGACCCCTTCACTTCAGGCCATCTGAACATCCTCACCAGGGCTCTTACCATCTTTGACGAGGTCATAGTGGCAGTGGGTGTCAACCAGGCCAAGAAAGGCTTCTTCTCCATGGAGCAGCGCCAGGACATCATCGCCCAGGCTACCAAGGACTTGGAGGGAGTCCGGATCATCAGTTACGACTGCCTCACGGTGGACTTATGCCGGCAGCTCGGCGTCAGGCACATTGTCAGGGGAGTCCGCAACATGACGGACTTCGACAATGAGCAGGCTGTCGCGGACGCCAACCGTCACCTGGCCCCCGAGGTCGACACTATCATCATCCCTACGGCCCAGGAATATTCACACATCTCTTCCTCCGCTGTGCGGGACGTCGTAAGCCACAAGGGCGACCTTTCCCAGTTCATCCCCGAATGGGTAAAGCTTCCTGAGGTCAAATGAAAAGGCTGGCTGCAACATTCCTGATCGTCCTGCTATGCATCCTGGACGCGGCGGCGCAGATTGATTCTGTGAGGCTGGCTCAGCTGGATGCAAGGCTGGGATAGTATTTTTCCTTGCTGGAGCAGGAGCCTGCTGAAGTAAAGAACCAAGAATGTGACGCCTTGATCAGCGCGGCTGAAGATCCTTCCCTTCGGCGGACCATCGCCCTGAAGATTTACGACCACTACCGCAACTCCAAGCTGATGGGTGATGAGACTGTGGCTATCCATTTGATAGACACGTGGTTCGCTTCGGGCAAAGTCGGCATGAGGGACGACAGCGAGCTCTTCGAGGCGAAGATGTTCGCCGAGTTCAACAGGCAGTCGCTCATCGGCTGCAAGGCTCCGGTCGTGATGCTTGCCAGCCAGTACGGCGGGACCGTCCCGGTCCCAGTGCCAGAAGGGTACTCAGTGCTGTATTTCTACGACACCGACTGCGCGAAGTGCAAATTTGAGACCCCAGTCCTCTGCAGCCTGCTGGATGACAAGGAGTATCCGGTCACCTTCTACGCGATCTACGTGGGAACCAACGAGGACCGATGGAAACAATGGAGGGACTCCGCTTTCAAGATTGAAACTGATGAGACGGAGGTCGTCCATCTCTGGGACCCGGACAACTCTGCCGATCTCCAGTTCGCTTACGGAGTGGTCCAGACTCCGAAGATGTTCGTGGTCGATCCTGAAGGAACCATAGTCGGCAGGGAACTGGACACCGACTCTCTCGAGCAGCTGCTGGACATACTTCTCGATGACGGGGAGTATCACTACGGCTCCGAAGCCTCAAGGGACTTGTTCGAAAAGATATTCGCAACCTACGGAGGCCGTGTGGCTTCAGCGGATGTCTCTGACGTCGCCGCAATGCTGAAGGGACGAACCCTGGATCTGGGAGACACCCTGAATTTCAAGCATCTGGAAGGAGACCTGCTCTATTTCCTAGCGACAAAGAGGGATGAGGGCTACCGTGAGGGAACGGCTGATTTCGTTGACAGCTACATTCTCTCGCGTCCTGACATCTGGAACACTGAAGACGATTCTCTAATGGTTGTCGGAATGGCAGAGATGCTGGACGGACTGCTGTCGAAGACTCCGGTGGGATCCGTAATCCCCAGGATGGGCATAAAAGGGTGGAACAGATTCCGCAAGGAGGGAGGCTATCTTTTCTTCCATGCGGAAGGCTGCCCGATCTGCGAAGAGGAGATGAGGGTGGCGGACTCGTTGGGAGTGAAGTATTTCGCTGTCAATATGGATGCCCTTGAGAGCAAATCCAGGCGCAAGACCGGGAAGCTCCTAGACACCTTCGACCTCTCCGCCCTGCCACTAGTCCTGGAGATCGACAAAGGCGGAATCGTAAAAAGGCGCTACACAAGCCTTGTAGATCGTCTTTTATTTTTGGATGAAAAAGAGTAATTTTGCATGGCTTTTGAAGCAAAAGCCAGCGGATTTGACAAATCAATTTTTTATTTAACGATAGATTTATGGTTTCTTACAAAGATCTTGGCCTTGTGAACACCAGAGAGATGTTCGCTAAGGCTGTTGCTGGCGGATATGCGATCCCCGCATTCAATTTCAACAACATGGAGCAGCTCCAGGCCATCATCCAGGCCTCTGCCGAGACCAAGTCTCCGGTCATCCTTCAGGTTTCCAGCGGAGCCCGCAAGTATGCCAACCAGACCCTTCTCCGCTACATGGCTGAAGGCGCTGTCGAGTACGCAAAGGAACTCGGTTGGGAGCATCCCCAGATCTGCCTCCACCTCGACCATGGCAATTCCTTCGAGCTCTGCAAGAGCTGCGTGGACATGGGATTCTCTTCCGTGATGATCGACGCTTCTTCCCTCCCTTACGAGGAGAACATCGCCCTCACAAAGCAGGTTGTGGACTATGCTCATCAGTTCGACGTGACAGTTGAGGCTGAGCTGGGTGTCCTCGCAGGTGTCGAGGATGAGGTTTCCGCAGAGGAATCCCACTACACTCGTCCCGAGGAGGTCATCGACTTCGCTACCCGCAGCGGTTGCGACTCCCTGGCTATCTCCATCGGTACTTCCCACGGTGCCTACAAGTTCAAGCCCGAGCAGTGCAAGAGGGATCCTGAGACCGGCCGTCTCGTACCTCTGCCGCTCGCATTCGACGTCCTTCACGAGATCGAAAAGAAGCTCCCCGGCTTCCCGATCGTCCTCCACGGATCATCTTCCGTTCCCCAGGAATATGTCGACATCATCAACGCCCACGGTGGCAAACTGCCTGATGCAGTTGGTATCCCCGAGGAGCAGCTTCGCGAGGCCTCCAAGAGCGCTGTCTGCAAGATCAACATCGACTCCGACAGCCGTCTTGCAATGACCGCAGCCGTCCGTCAGGTCTTCGACGAGAAGCCCGGAGAGTTCGACCCCAGGAAGTACCTCGGTCCTGCCCGCGACGAGATGAAGAAGCTCTACATGCACAAGATTATCAACGTCCTCGGTTCCGACGGAAAAGCTGAATAATCATGCGTAATTCCATTTTGGCGGCTTTTGCCGCCTTTTTCGTTTGTATCGGGGCCTATGCAATCCCTCGTCCCGAGTATCCCCGTCCCCAATTCGAGCGCAAAGCTTGGGTCAATCTCAACGGTGAATGGACATATTCATTCGACTTCGGTAATTCCGGCATCGAACGCGGCTTCCAGAAATCCGCCGGCTTTGACGGAAAGATCATAGTTCCCTTCGCACCCGAGAGCAAGCTCTCAGGTGTTGAGTACAAGGACTTTATCAACCACATCTGGTACCAGAGGAACATCTCGGTTCCCGCTGGCTGGGAAGGCAAGAGGATAATGCTCAATTTCGGAGCAGTCTATTTCAACTCCGAGGTCTACGTCGACGGAAGCCTTGTCGGACGTCATTTCGGCGGCAGTTCTTCCTTCTCCATGGACATCACTTCCTTCGTCAAGGCCGGGAGCACACACTCCCTTGTTGTGAAGGCTTCCAGCGATGTCCGCGGCGGAATGCAGAGCGCCGGCAAGCAGTCCCTCCAGTTCGCCTCGCATGACTGCGACTACACCCGCACCACCGGCATCTGGCAGACGGTGTGGATGGAGGCTGTGGACATGCAGGGCCTCAGCAGGGTACATGTGGTGACCGACATCGACCAGAGCGTGATCAACGTCCATCCCGAGTTCTTCGCCGACAATGCCGCCAACACTTTGAAGGTCATCGTGAAAGATGGCTCGAAGGTGGTTGCCGAGAAGGCCGTCAAGGGTGCCAGCGCCAGCACCGTGGTCTCCCTCCCGATCAAGAAAGCCCGTCTCTGGTCCCCTGAGGATCCTTTCCTTTATGATGTCACCTACCAGGTCCTCGACTCCAAGGGAGCAGTGATCGACGAGGTCAGCTCCTATGTCGGAATGCGCAAGGTCCACATCGAGGGCAACAAGGTTTTCCTGAACAACGTGCCTTACTACCAGAGGCTTGTCCTCGATCAGGGTTTCTATCCCGACGGCATCTGGACGGCCCCTTCGGACGAGGCTCTCAAGCATGACATCGAACTTTCGATGGCAGCCGGCTTCAACGGCGCCAGGCTCCATCAGAAGGTCTTCGAAGAGAGGTTCCACTACTGGGCCGACCGCCTTGGCTACCTGACATGGGCAGAGGCTCCCAGCTGGGGAATGGACGCCAACGACATCGAGGTCGCACGCAACTTCCTCATGGAGTGGAGCGAGTGCGTGATCCGTGACCGCAACCATCCTGACATCGTGACATGGACTCCGATGAACGAGGAATTCTGGCCTGACGGACTCCAGTACGCCCGCTTCAATGCCGACCTCTACGACGTCACCAAGCGCCTGGATCCCACCCGTCCTGTGAACACCGTCAGCGGTGGAGTCCACTACAAGACAGATCTTTGGACCGTCCATCACTACGAGCAGAATCCCGAGAAGCTCGGCAACATCCTCTACGACGGCCAGAACTTCTTCACCCACAAGCCTTCCACCTACAAGGGCTACGTTCTCAACCAGGGCTACAACGTGGATGTCAAGCCCGCCATGGACTATCCTGTCTACGCCGGTGACATGCCTTACATCGTGGATGAGTTTGGCGGAATCAAATGGGTGAAGGGACAGGATGCCAAGACCAAGAACTCCAAGACTGAGTCCTGGGGCTACGGCCAGGCTCCCGTCTCGATGGAAGAGTTCTATGCCCGTCTTGAAGGCATGGTGGACGCCCTCCTCGACCGCTCAGACGTGATCTGGGGCTATTGCTACACCCAGCTCACCGACGTGGAGATAGAGCAGAACGGCATCTATTTCTACGACAGGTCTTCCAAGTTCGACATGGACAGGATCCATGCCATCTTCAGCAAGACTCCTGCGGCTGAGTAGTTCAATACCTTATGGACAGAAGAGATTTCATAAAGACCTCAGCCTTGGCAGGAGCGTCGCTGCTGGTAGACTGGGATAATCTTTTCGCGGCTGGCACGAAGGACATTGCCGTGGGGCTTCCTTGGCAGGGATGGAAGAAGGGTCATTTCCAGATCCATTTCATCTACACGGGAGTCGCGGAGTCGCTTTTCCTCATCTTCCCTGACGGCACATCAATGCTGCTTGACTGCGGCGACCATAGAGGGATAGCGAGGAATGAACGTGCCCTTCCGATCCTTTCTTCCGAAGAACATCACACCGGCGAGATCATCTCGAAATATGCCGAAAAGGTCAATCCCAGGGGCAAGGACGTGGACTACATGTTACTTTCCCACTACCATTCCGACCATTCGGGAGGTGAGCATTACTACACGGAGAAGAGAGTCGTGGACGGAGAAGACTACTTCATCAGCGGCCTTTCGCAGGCTGCGGAGATGCTGAACTTCTCCTATGCCATCGACCGTTGCTGGCCGACATTTGACGATCCCATTCCTCTGGTGGACGATGGCGATGCAGTGATGACCCACATGCGAAAGCTCTATTCCTACCTTGAAAAA
The DNA here is from genome assembly GCA_017469745.1 of Bacteroidales bacterium. GTDB lineage: Bacteria > Bacteroidota > Bacteroidia > Bacteroidales > UBA932 > Cryptobacteroides. The sequence goes on from JAFUFS010000037.1 coordinate 20,020, forward strand.
CACCGCGGTGTCAAGATCGAGAAGTTCGACCTCGGCTCGGAGACCCAGGTCAGGATGCTCCACAACCCGGGATCCTACAAGGGTTTTTCAGTCAGGAATATATGTTCAAACGGAAGGATCATTACTCCGGAAGGGGAGGTCATAGACCTCTATGCTGAAAGGAAGAAGAACCCTCCGAGGGCTTTCAACGAGAACGGCATGAGCACCGGGATGATCTTTTCCTATGGTCCGTTCAGGTTCTTTACAGCAGGTGATTTCTCCGATTACTGGAATCGTGCGGATGGCACCAGGGTCGACATCGAGGATGAACTCGGGAAAGTGATTCCTTCCGTGAACGTTGCCAAGCTCAATCATCACGGTTACGATGAGTCCATGACTCCAGGCCTTGTCTCTGCACTGAGGGCGCAGGTCTATGTGAGCTGCATCTGGGGATGCGGCCATGATGTGGATTCCGTCCTCACCAGACTTGCCGACAGGAACCTTTATCCTGGCAACCGCGTCATCTGTCCAACCCTCATGCCCGTCCAAAGGCGCAAGGTGGACTGGGACAAGGTTTGGATGAAGGATGTCTCGAAAGCTTCATTCGATCCAGGCCACGTGGTCGTGGATGTCCAGCCGGGAGGCCGGACCTATACGGTCTCCTATCTCGAAACAGGAGAGGACCTGAAGGTCCGCAGCGTGATGCATTTCGATTCCGTGAATAAATAGACCGTTTCGGTTTTTACTTTGAAATTGTCCGGCAAAGCTGTAACTTTACCGGACAATTTCAGTTCTTTCAAATATGATTAAGCGTGCACTGCTGGTTTTCAGCATGGCAGTCCTCGCGATAGCGGCGGGCTGCACTAAAGATGAAACCACCTCCAGGGATGCAGACCTTGCGGGTGTCAATGTTGCAGTAGGTGAAAAAATCGGGCCGTTCGGGAAGCTCTTCGTGCTCAACGAGGGTAACTTCCAGAAGAACAATTCGACCCTCGATTTCCTCAGGTTCTCTGATGGAAATTATGTTTCCGATGCTGTCGGATCAATGAATCCTGCTGTGGTACAAGGACTTGGGGATACGGGTAACGACCTGTGTCTCTTCGCCGGGCGTTTGTGGGCTGCGATGAACGGCTCCGGAGTCGTCCAGGTCGTGGATGCCAACGACGAGACCCTGCTCGCGTCCGTCCCGGTTCCCGATCCACGTTATCTCGCCTTCTCCGGCATCAATGTCTTCGTGAGTTCCTATGCCGGAGCCGTCTACGGAGGAGAGGAGACCAAGGGTAAGGTCTACAGGATTTCGCTCGATACTTTCAAGACTGACGCCGAGGTCGAAGTCGGCTGCCAGCCTGAGGGACTGGCAGTCTCCGCCGGGACTCTCTTCGTGGCCAACAGCGGCGGCTACAACTATGTCCATGAAAACACAGTCAGCGTCATAGACCTGACTACTTTCAAGGTCACCAGGACGGTCCCCGTGGCCTCCAACCTTCGTCTCATGGTCCCTGACGACAACGGCGGAGTCTGGGTCTCCAGCTATGGAGAAAGCACCTGGACCCAGGATGCCGGAGGCAACTGGATCCAGAGCATGTCGGAGCCCATGGGCCTTTACCATGTCACCTCTTCATTTGCGGTGCAGCAGGCCAAGGACGTCCATGTGAGCTGCATGACAAAATGCGACGACGGTTACATCTACACCATAGGCAATGCGGCCGAGCTGACCGGAGGGTATGACAATACTCTCTACAAGGTCTCGGCCAAGGACGGATCCGTAGTTTCGAAGTCGCTCTCCGGCACGGATGCTTCGGCCGTCGGCAATCCCTACGGCATCTGCGTGAACCCTAAGAACGGGGACATCTACATCGCTGACGCTGACTACACCGGCCCCGGCAAGGTCTGGTGTTTCACCAAGGACCTTCAGAAGAAGTGGGTGGCGGTAGCAGGAATGCTACCGGCCCACATGGTTCTCTTCTAGCAGATGCTCCTTTCCGCCATACTCAGCCTCCTCTTGCTTTCCCCGGTCCCTGAAGTTCAGAAGGACCAGCCTGCCCCTGTGGTTCGGCAAGCACAGCACCTCCCTGAGTGTAATCCTGAGCGAAGCGAAGGATCTGACACCCTGAAGGCAGCCAGGGTAAGCTCCACCGCCGGAAGCCTTATCGTGCCCCAGCGGATCGAATCCCATGAGCTCCGGTCCGTTACGAGCATCTCCGAGGCGGTCAGGCGCTTTGCCGGAGTCCAGCTGAGAGACTACGGCGGAATCGGCGGCCTCAAGACCGTCAATGTGCGGAGCCTCGGAAGCGAACACACCGGGGTCTTCATCGACGGCATCCAGATCGACAACGCCCAGAACATGCAGGTGGACCTCGGCCGCTTCGGCCTGGAAGACATCCGAAGCGTCAGTCTCTTCTCCGGCCAGAAAGTCTCTCCGCTCCAGAGCGCCAAGGAATATTCCTCAGCGAGCGCCCTCTACCTTGAGAGCGCGGAGCCGGTTTTCAAGGATGGTTCGAGGAATAACACAATCGTCAGCCTGGGAGCGGGCTCCTTCGGTACATGGAGCCCCAGGCTCTCATTGGAGCATCTGTTCAAGGACGGAAAGTCACTCCGGATCGGATGTGAAGCCGTGGCAACTGCTGGAAAGTATCGCTTCCACGTAAGCGACTACCGGCTTTATCCCGATGGAACCGTTGCGGGCTACGACACCACGATGATCCGCCGCAACGGCGATCTTCGCAGCGCCAGGTTCGACGCGAGGCTGTATTCATCGCCGGACTCCCGGTCCTCGTGGAACCTCCATGCTCATTTTTATGATTCCGAGAGGGGGCTTCCGGGCCCGGTCTACAAGAGGGAAGGGGGCTACCCGCTCAGCGAGGACCGGCAGTCAGACCTGGATGCCTTCCTCCAGGGACGCTTAAGCCTTCGACTGAGCGATGTCTGGTCCTTTGCAGCCCGGTCCAAACTCTCTTTCAGTCATCTTGAATATGTCGACGTGCCAGAGCTCCGCCCGGAGCTCCCGGCGGCTCATTTCAACTACTTGAACCATTCAGCCTACCTTTCGGCGGCTGCAATGGCCAGGCTGGGGAACCATTTGAGGCTCAATTTCGCCCAGGACCTGCAGTACGACTATCTGGATGCAGACCTCATGGACTTCGCTTATCCCGGCAGGTTGTCTTCATGGAGCTGCGCTTCCGCAATGTACGGACTCCGGACTGTCGAACTGTCAGCCACGATGCTTTTCCTGGACGTGCATGACACCTTCCTTTCAGGAGGGGAGAGGAGTTCAGCCAGGAGGAATGTCCTGATGCCTTCTTTCGTGGCAAGGTGGAAGCCTTCGGAAAGGTTCTCAGTGGACGGCTTCGTCAAGAGATCGTACCGGATGCCTACATTCAACGATCTCTACTACACAACGGTAGGCAGCAAGACCCTGGATCCGGAAGATGCCTTCCAGACCGATTTGGGAGCCAGGTGGACGGCACTTTCCGGCTCCGGACACACCTTGCAGTTCAATGCTGACATTTATCGGAATATATTGAAAAACAAAATCATAGCCGTTCCTACATCCAATCAGTTCCGCTGGTCGATGTACAACATCGGGAAGGTCTCCGTGCTCGGTGCCGACCTGGTCGCAGACTATGCTTTCAGGGAAGGCCGGCTTGCGCTGGGAGGAACCGCAAGGTACACTTACCAGAGCGCGAGGGACATGACGGAAGGCAGGGGCCAGATACCATACATCCCGCTGCACAGCGGATCGGCCAATCTTTTCGGGGAGGCCGGCGGCTGGAGAATGGACGTAACCATATTCATGACAGGCGAGAGGTACACCACTTCGGCGAACCTGCCCGCCTACAGGATCGCGCCGTGGCAGACCATCGATGCTGCTCTTTCAAAGTCACTTTCCTCCAGGGGCCATGATTATTCATTCAAACTCTGCCTGAGGAACATCCTTGACGAGCAATACGAGATAGTCGACAACTACCCGATGCCGGGGTTCAACTTCCTCCTGAAAGTTGAAGCTACATTGTAGCTTTTTTCTTATTTTTGTGTGAACTGATCACGCAATAGGATGGATGTCGTACAGATAATTGAGATTGTAGCCCTTGTCATGGGTATTCCGTACATGATCTTAGAAGTCCTGCAGAAAAACACCATGTGGTACTTCGGCATGTTCACCAGTACTGCCTGTGCCATCCAGTTCTTCCTGGAACAGAACTGGGCCAATATGGGCCTGAACGTCTATTACGTGATCATGGCTTTCTGGGGTCTCTACCAGTGGAAGAAGGACAGCCAGGCTGTAGAATCAGAGATCCATCTGAGCAGGCTCACTCCCAAGATGGCCTTGTGGAGTTCCGCTCTCTTTCTTGTCGGCACCGGGGCCCTGGTCTGGCTGCTCACTGCCTTGCATGACAGCAATCCATGGCTTGATGCCATCTCCACTTCCCTCTGCGTGGTAGGAATGATCTGGCTGGCCAGGTCCATCCCTTACCACTGGATCCTCTGGGTCATCGGCGACGCCGTTCTCGTGATCATGTGCTTCATGGCTGGAAAGTATTGGATGACAGCTCTCTATGTGGCCTATGTAATCGTTTCGGCCTATGGATTCTTCCGTTGGAGAAAGAGGGGAGAGTACATTTCCTGACAAATCAACAAAAACTGAAAGATATGCGTAAACTGACCAATCTAGCTTCGGCACTCGTACTTCTGCTCGCCTGTGCCCTGCCTTCTGCGGCCCAGCTGCCATACATGGACAAGAGCCTGAGCCCGGCAGAACGTGCCGCTGACCTAGTCGGAAGGCTTACCCTCGAGGAGAAAGCCCTCCTTATCCGCTATGATTCCCCGGCAGTTCCCCGCCTGGGCATTCCTGCCTACAACTGGTGGAACGAGGCCCTTCACGGAGTCGCCCGCAACGGCTACGCTACGGTCTACCCCATGCCCATAGGAATGGCCGCGACCTTCGATCCCCAGCTTCTCGAGGAGGTGTTCACCTCTGTCAGCGACGAGGCCAGGGTCAAGTACCGTCTCGCCAGGACAGTCGAGAATCCTTCGAACTACTGGTACAAAGGCCTTACTTTCTGGACCCCTAACATCAACATATTCAGGGATCCGCGTTGGGGAAGGGGAATGGAGACCTACGGAGAGGATCCTTACCTGACCGGCCAGCTAGGAATGGCGGTCGTACGCGGACTCCAGGGTGACCGTTCCGACGGCCATCTCAAGGCTCAGGCCTGCGCAAAGCACTATGCAGTGCATTCAGGCCCTGAATCACAGAGGCACAGCTTCAACGCTGAAGTTTCCGAGAGGGATCTCTGGGAAACCTACCTCCCTGCTTTCAAGGACCTGGTCACCAAGGCCGACGTGGACGAGGTCATGTTCGCCTACAACAGCTTCGAAGGTTATCCCTGCGGAGCCAACAAGAGGCTTCTCCAGGACATCCTGCGCGACGAATGGGGCTTCAAGGGAATCATCCTGAGCGACTGTTGGGCGGTCTCGGACTTCTACGGTGAGAACAACCACAACTGGGTGAAGGACGGAGAGGAAGCTGTCGCTGCCGCCGTCCATGCCGGCATGGAACTCGAGTGCGGCAACCTGACTCCCAGGATTCCCAATGCAGTTGCCCGCGGACTCATGGAGAAGACCGACCTCGACGAGGCTGTCACCAAGCTCTTCACCGTCAGGTTCGCCCTTGGTGAGATGGATTTCGAATCCCCGTGGGACAATATTCCTGAATCGGTGCTCTGCTCCGAAGAACACAGGCTTCAGTCGCTCGACGTGGCCCGCAAATCAATGGTCCTTCTCAAGAATGACGGCATCCTTCCGCTCAAGAAGGATGCGAAGGTCGCCCTTGTGGGGCCCAACGCAGCCGACTCGGTGATGATGTGGGGCAACTATGAAGGCACCCCGCTCAGGACCGTCACCCTCCTGGATGCCCTCAAGGCCAGGATTCCTGACATTGAATATGTTCCCGGCTGCCCCATAGCAGCAGAACTGGTGAAGGAAGCGGTCGACATCGATGGCATCGTGTCCAAGCTTTCCGACTACGAAACCGTCATCTTTGCAGGAGGAATCTCGCCGAAGCTGGAAGGCGAGGAGATGAAGGATGTGGACATCCCCGGATTCTTCGGCGGTGACAGGACCTCCATCATGCTCCCGGCGATTCAGAAGCAGCTCATCGCGGCCCTTGCAAAGGCCGGTAAGAAGATCATATTCGTGAACTTCTCCGGCAGCACGATTGCCCTTTCCGACGAAGATAAGGTCTGCAGCGCTATCCTTCAGGCCTGGTATCCCGGTCAGGAAGGAGGCACGGCTGTCGCTGACGTCCTGTTCGGAGACTTCAATCCCTCCGGAAGGCTTCCTCTTACATTCTATGCCGACGACTCCCAGCTTCCTGAGTTCACAGAGTATGACATGACGGGCAGGACTTACCGTTTCTTTACAGGAAAGCCTCTCTATCCGTTCGGTCATGGTCTCAGTTACACTTCATTCAAGTACCGCAAGCCGAAGGTCAGGACTCTCGAGGACGGATCCAAGGTGCTCGTGGTCAAGGTGAAGAACAGGGGCAGGCGCGACGGAGACGAGATCGTGCAGCTCTACATCAGCAAGCCTGACGACGCCGAAGGCCCTGTCAAGGTCCTGAGGGGCATGCAGAGGGTGTCCATCAAGGCCCGCCAGACCGTTACCGTCACCATCCCCCTGGATGAAGAAACCTTCAACTGGTGGAATCCCGAGTCCGGCAGGATGCAGCCCTGCCCTGGCAATTATGTCCTGGCTGTGGGTGGTTCCTCCGCTGACAATGATTTGAAAAAGATAAAATATACCAACTAGTAATCACATATAACAAAATTGCTCCTTGCTATATGTCGAGTATTGATTTGGGGCAAACTAACTAAAACCAATTAATTATGATTAAAACCTTGAGTAAAGACAGGCATTCCGGCTCGTTACTGAGACTGCTGGCTGTCTGCCTTATGGTTCTGATCGTATCGCCTGTGATGTTTGCACAGAACAAGGTGCAAGTGTCCGGAACCGTTACTGACGCCAACAACAATCCCCTGATCGGGATCGGTGTCCAGGAGCAGGGTACCACCAACGGTACGATCACTGATGATGCCGGAAAGTACTCGCTTACCGTCAATCCGGGAGCGACTCTCGTTTTCTCGAGCATCGGCTTTACGACCCAGACTGTTCCCGTCGGGAACCGTGGTGTCGTCAACGTCTCCATGGCTGAAGATGTGGAGATGCTGGAAGGTACCGTCGTTGTCGGTTACGGTACACAGAAGAAAGTCAACCTGACCGGTGCCGTCGAGCAGGTCGGCGAAGAGGTTTTCGAGAACCGTTCGGTCTCGAACCTTGCGCAGGCTCTCGAAGGTGCGGTCCCTAACCTCAACATCACTCTCTCCGATGGTAAGCCCAACCGTTCGGCCAGTTTCAATGTCCGTGGTACGACTTCCATCGGCCAGGGCGGAAGCGCACTGGTTCTGATCGATGGTGTAGAGGGTGATCCCTCATTGCTGAACCCTAATGACATCGAGTCTGTCTCAGTCCTGAAGGACGCAGCATCAGCTTCCATCTACGGAGCCCGCGGTACCTTCGGTGTGGTGCTGATCACCACAAAGGCAGCTGAGAAAGGACGTACCCGTGTCAATTACACCACAAACCTTTCTCTCCGTGCTCCGACCGTCACTCCGGACAACGTCACCGACGGTGTCACCTGGGCTGAAATGTTCCGCGAGGTCTACTACAACCGTCTGTTCACCCTCCCTGCAAAGATCAATGCCCAGCAGGCTTATTCAGATGCATGGCTGGATGAGTTCCGCGCCCGCAAGGCTGCCGGCAACACCCAGAACTACGAGGTCGTCGACGGCTGTTACGTCTACTACGGCAACGAAGACTACTATGATCTCCTTTACAAGGACCAGAGCTTTGCACAGGATCATAACGTAACCATCCAGGGAGGTACTGACAAGGCTGATTTCTATCTCTCGGGACGTTACTACAAGTTCGACGGTCTGTACAACTACAACCCGGACACGTACAAGTCCTACAACATCCGCGCAAAGGGTTCCCTGCAGGCTACGAAGTGGCTGAAGGTCAGCAATAACTTCGAGTACAACCAGGCCTTCTATCACCAGCCCTATGTGAACTCGGGTTCCATCATGATCAACCGTTACATCGAGGTCTGCGGCTGGCCTACCATGCCTGCATTCAACCCTGACGGGACTTCAACCTACTGCGCCGCCTACGATGTGGGTGCTTTCGAGCAGGGCCTGAACTACAAGGACAACAACGACCGTCTGCTCAAGAACACCGTGGCAGCACGCGCTTCTTTCTTCAACAACAACCTCCACATCAATGCCGACTACACCTTCCGTTATGGAGATGACAGTTACCTGATGAAGAGGATGCCTATCATCTACTACCTCGGCCCCGATGTCCAGGCTTCCCTTGGTGCAACCACCAACTCCCTTACCAACTGGCACGCTACCAGGCTTTACACTGCCACCAACATCTACGCCGATTACACTCATTCATTCGCCAATGCCCACAACATCAAGTTGATGGCCGGTTACAACTATGAGACCCAGAGTTATGATGCCTTGAATGTCTCCCGTAATGGAACCATCCTTCCTACTGCAGAGAACATCAACCTCTCCCTCGGTGAAGACATTACCACCAGCGGTTCCGCCAACAGGTGGAGGATCGCCGGTCTGTTCTACAGGGTCAACTATGACTTCAAGAACCGCTATCTCATCGAGCTGGACGGTCGTTACGACGGATCTTCCAAGTTCCCTGACAATCAGCAGTGGGCTTTCTTCCCTTCAGTTTCGGCTGGTTGGAGAATCTCCGAGGAGCCTTTCTGGAACATCGATCCCAAGTACGTCAGCAATGTCAAGGTCCGTGCCTCCTACGGATCCCTGGGCAATGGTAACGTCAGTCCATACAGCTATCTCGAGCTGCTCTCTCCGAGCACTTCCAGCAAGGTCCTGAACGGCATCCAGAACAAGTACGTCAGCAATCCTGCAGTCAAGCCTGAAGGCCTAACCTGGGAAACCGCCACCACAGTCGACGGCGGTCTCGACTTCCAGCTTTTGAACGGAAGGTTCAACTTCAGCGGTGACTACTATGTCCGCAAGACCACCGACATGTACACCGTCGGTATGACCCTCCCTGATGTCTTCGGAGCTACTTCTCCTAAGGGTAACTACGCCGACATGACCACCCGCGGTTGGGAAATCTCCGTGGAGTGGAAAGACCAGTTCGATCTCGGAGGAAGTCCTTTCCGCTATGGAATCAAGGCTTCCATGCATGACTATACTTCCGTCATTGACAAATACAACAACCAGACGGGTCTCCTCTCCGACTACTATGCCGGAATGACGATCGGTGAACTCTGGGGCTTCAAGTCTGACGGACTCTTCCAGAGCGAGGCCGAGCTTGAGGGTTATGTCAACACCCTCGTTGCAGCATCAGCTGATGGAAAGTGGAGGGTCGGTGATGTCCGCTACGTGGATCTCAACGGAAACGGAAGGATTGACTACGGCAAGAATACTGTCGATGACCATGGTGACAAGATCATCATCGGTAACACTGCTCCTCACTACCAGTACAGTTTCACCCTCAGCGGCGACTGGAGAGGCATCTTCGTGAACGCTTTCTTCCAGGGAGTCGGCAAGCAGGATTGGTATCCTGGCCAGGAGGCCGTGTTCTGGGGTCAGTATAACAGACCTTACAACAACATCCCCAAATGGCATCTCGGAAACTACTGGACTCCTGACAATCCCGATGCTTACCTGCCTCGTTACTGTACCTACAACGGCACAGTCGGTCGAAGCAACTATCCTAACAGCCGCTATGTCCAGAACATAGCTTACATCCGTCTGAAGAGCATGCAGGTCGGTTACAACCTTCCTGGCAAGCTCGTCTCCAAGATGGGCCTGAGCGATCTCAAACTCTATCTCTCCGGTGAGAACCTCTGGAGCTGGTCTCCTCTGTACAGGATCACCAAGAGGCACCAGGATGTCTACACCGCCAGCCGCGGTACAGATGCCGACTTGAGTTCTAGCAACTATGGCGACGGTAACTCCTATCCGCTCCTGCGGACCGTTACCTTCGGTGTATCCCTCACTTTCTAAATTATGACGAACATGAAAAAGATATTTTTCCTTCTAATCGGAGCCGGCCTGATGTTTACGGCCTGCAACTTGTCGGAAGAACCCATATCCCAGCTTGGTAAGGAAGCAATCTTCAGTTCGGAATCCGGACTTGCGACATATTCATGGTCATTCTACAATGCCATTCCGTCTGGAAGTGACCAGCACGCCATCGAGCAGACCCTGGTCGATTATCTGGGAGGAACCAGCATCAACGCTTACCTGCGCAAGGGTGCTTACAACTCCGAGAACAGCAGCGGTTGGACTTGGACTACTTTACGTAACGTAAACTGGTTCATCCAGAACTGCGAGAATGCAACCGTCGACGAATCAATCAAGAACGACTATCTGGGCCTTGCTCGTTTCTTCCGTGCCTATTTCTACTATGGAATGGTCCGCAGGTTCGGAGACGTCCCGTGGATCGATCATGCACTGGATGTCGATGAAACTGATGCTCTCATGGCACCCAGGGATTCCAGGGAAGTCGTGATGGAGAATGTGTGGAAGGATCTGGAGTTTGCTGAGCAGAACATCACCCGTACAAAGGACAACACTTGCTCCCTCGTGACCAAGTGGGTCGCATACGCATTTGCTTCACGTGTCGCCCTCTTCGAGGGAACATACCGTAAGTACCACAACCTCAATCTCACCACTTCTGCCCAGACTTGGTTGGAGAGGTCCGCTGCTGCAGCAAAGTACGTGATGGACAATTCAGGTTACAAGCTTCACACCGGCAACGCCAAGACAGCCTATCGTGACCTCTTTGTCAACACTGATCCCAAGACTGATGAGATCATGATGGCAATCATAAGCAGCAATGAGCTTTCAGTCCTGCACAATGCCAACTGGATCTGGACCTCGGCTACCTATGGTACCGCTGCCAATTTCATCCGCCCGTTCATCTGCACCTTCCTGCAGGCCGACGGAACACCCTACACCGACCGTGAAGGATGGGAGACCGAAACCTTCTTCGAGGAATGCCAGAACAGGGATGCCCGTCTTGCACAGATCATCCGTACTCCTGGTTACACCCGTGAAGGCAAGAAAGCCCTCCCTGAGTACAAGGCTTACGCCCGTCTAGGCTATCAGCCTATCAAGCTCTGTGTGGATGAGACCTATGGCGATGAGAAGGCCCTCAACACCAATGCACTTTCTCTCTTCCGTTATGGAGAGATCCTGCTAAACTACGCAGAAGCCAAGGCTGAACTGGGCACTCTCAGTGATTCCGACTGGGCTGCGACTATCGGTGCCCTGCGTGCCCGTGCCGGCATCACAGGCGGTCTTACTGCCAAGCCTACAAAGGTTGACCAGTGGTTCCAGTCCACCTATTTCCCTGGCGTTACCGATCCTTCCATCCTTGAGATCCGTCGTGAGAGGGCGATCGAGCTTTGCCTCGAGGGCTTCCGTTTCGATGACCTTCGCCGCTGGGCTGCCGGTAACCTTCTTACCATGAGTTACACAGGTATCTATGTTCCCGTGATCGACGAACCTCTGGACATGGACAACGACGGTGAGCCGGATGTGATCTTCTACACCAGCGATGAGAGCCGCAAGGCCGCTCAGGCCATGCCGGGTGGAAAGGATTGCCAGGTACGTCTTGTCTCCGCTGATCCTACTTCTCCCAACGTACAGATCCATCCTGCACCAGGAGGCGGTTACTACCTTGCATGGGACACCCAGGAGGACAATGTCCGCGTCTTCGGCAAAAAGCAGTATCTCTATCCGATCCCTGCTCTTGCCATGGTCAAGAACCCTAACATCACCCAGAATCCTGGTTGGGACAATAATGCCTCCAACGATGGCTATTAGTGTCCTGAACCTATAGTTTTCAAGGCAGGAGCGAGAACTCCGCTCCTGCCTTTTTTAATAATTGCGGAACATGATAAGAAAGCTCCTTTTGATTCCATCCCTGGTAGTTGTGCTGATGGGATGCGCATCCCTGGGCGGAAGCAGGGTCGAACCGGTGGGAAAGTCTGAAGAGACCACACCCGGGATTCCGGACTACTCCAAGGCGAAGGGTTCGATACGCCTGATGACCTACAACGTTGGAGTGTTCGGGAAATACCTTGACAACAGCGTACCCCTTGTCGCAGACCTTATCAAGGAAGCCAAGCCTGACATCGTCGGACTCAACGAACTTGACAGCTGCAACAGGAGACATTCGGCCTACCAGCTGGAAGAACTCAATTCGTGCCTGGGCAAAGGTTGGAACTTCGTTTTCCAGTCCATGTTTCCCTATCAGGAGGGCGGTTATGGAATCGGTGTTGAGACCACGCACAAGATCTTGGGTACCAAGAGCTATGACATCCCTAAAACTCCAGGTGTCAAGCACATGGGACTCCTCGCGGTCGAGACCAAGGACTTCGTCTTCATGTCCACCCATTTGAATGTGACCGGCTCGGTTTCCCTCGAGCAGGCCAAACTTATAAATGAATATGTCAGGAAGGACTACTGGGGCAAAGGCAAGCCAGTATTCCTTGCGGGAGACATGAATTCCCGCCCAGGCAGTGCTACTATTGCTGAGCTTGAGCGCTATTGGACCGTCATCAGCGCGAATGAGCCCACGTACCCTTCAACGGCGCCTGAAAGGTGCATCGACTATGTCCTCATTCTCAACAATATTCCGAAGTATATGGTCGTGAAGTCTTCTGCCTGCACCGGATTCAAGAGCGGCGACGTGAAAGTCGCTTCCGACCATATTCCAATCTTTGTCGATGTAATACTTCCATGAGAAGGATCCTGAACGCGGTTATTGCTTTATGTGCATTCCTGATGGTTCTTCCGGGATGCGGAAGTCCCACCCATGAAGGCGTCGTGCTGGGCGATGAACGACTGGAGTCCTATCTTCCCCGCATTGAAGGGAAACGTGTCGCCATCCTGAGCAACCAGAGTGGAATCGTCGGTGACGTGGTTGACGGGAAACCCTCCCGCAAGGAAGTCACAGCTGAAAGCATAGATGAACCCTTCCTCCCGTTCGGCAGCCCTTCATTGGGGCCTCATCTCCTGGATGTACTGCTGGAGAAAGGTGTGGATGTCAAGGCTGTCTTTTCTCCTGAGCATGGTTTCCGCGGACTTGCCGATCCTGGTGAACTTGTCGGAGACGACCGAGATGCAAAGACCGGGGTCCCGGTAATTTCACTTTACAAGGGTGGAACTATGTCCATCCCTGACGAAGTCCTGGATTCCTTCGACGTGCTTGTGGTGGACATCCAGGATGTCGGGCTCCGCTTCTACACCTACTACATTACCCTTCAGGATATTATGGCAATCTGCGCCGCCTCTGGCAAGGAAGTCATGGTACTTGACAGGCCGAATCCCAATGGTTTCATTGTCGAGGGAGACATCCTGGAGAAGCAGTACTATTCCAGCATAGGGAGCATCCCGGTCCCTACCGTCCACGGGATGACTCTCGGAGAGCTTGCCCTTATGATGAACTCGGAGGGCTGGCTCAAGGACGGACTCAAGTGCAAGCTCGAAGTCATTCCATGTCTCGGCTACACTCACAAGACCCTTTACAGCCTGATACTTCCTCCTTCCCCTAATCTCAAGACGATGCGCAGCATCTATCTCTACAGTACGACCTGCCTCTTCGCAGGTACGGTCGTTTCAGAGGGGAGAGGCACGGGATTCCCGTTTGAAGTTTACGGTCATCCTGACATGACTGGCCAACCATTTTCCTTTACCCCTGAGAGCATCCCCGGAGCAACCAAGCCCCGTTTCATGGGACAGACCTGCCATGGCAGGGACCTCAGGGACATCCCGCTGGACACTCTTCTTGCCCGCGGGATGGATTTCAGGTATGTCATTGACTCCTACCGCAACCTCGGTCTCGGCGATTCCTATTTCAGCAAAGATTCCCTTGGAGACCACTTCGAGTTGCTTACAGGATCCCGGAGGGTTCGCGAGGAAATCGAAAATGCAGGTCCTGGAGAGACTCCCGAAGCTCTTTCCGCCAGGATCAAGGCCGGCTGGGCTGATGAAGTCGCTGCTTTCAAGACGCTGAGGCAGAAGTACTTGCTTTACGATGAATAAAGAATAACGACTGTTTTATGAAAAAGATATTGATATTCCTCTGTGCGGCGCTTCTTATAGGACCGTCGGGATGCTCAAGATCCTCCTTGGTTGAGATCGGCAACGACTGCGCTTCACTTGGATTCGACCGGCAGACCGGCAGACTGGTTTCTTTCGTGGAGAAAAGCCACTCCCGCGAATTCATCGACCCTTCTGCCGTCACCAGTCTTCCCTGGAGGCTTGACCCGGCAGAACCAGGTAGCTTCGACCAGGAAACTGGGTACAAGGTCACCTTCAGGAAACATGGCCGGGATTGCATCGATATATTCTGGGAATATGGAGGCGAATCCCCATTGGAGGTGAAGATGACGGTTTCACTGGAGAAGGATCGTCCGCTCTCTCATTGGAGGGCCTCTTTCAAAGGATTGCAAGCAATATGCAGTGACGGCGTGACCTATCCAGTAGTGTCCGGATTGAGGGAATATGCGAACGCCGACCTCGTCCTTCCCACCTGGCTCGGAATCCTTACCCATGACCCTGCCGAGGGAGCAACCGCCGAAAAGCCGGCAAGATATTCACGATCCTTCCCGGGCAGCTCCATGCAGCTCATGGCTTTGTACGACAGGGAAGAATTGAAGAACGGACTTTACTTCTCCAGCCAGGACACAACGTCGATGTCGAAGACAATGGTCGTGTCATTCGTTCCCGGTTCGGTTGAATTCAAGGCCACCTGCCGTGTCCCCGACAAGACCGAGACGGATTGTTTCTCTCCAGGCTACGATGTCGTTGTCGGCTCATTCGACGGAGACTGGGTGGCCGCATCGGCTGTCTACAGAACCTGGGCAGTAGAACAGAAATTCTGTAGGGAGAGTCGTTTCCGTAATGGTGATTGCCCATCCTGGCTGCCAGAGACGGCTTTCTGGATCTGGAACCGCGGCCGTTCCGAGAATGTCCTCAAGGAGGCCGAAGACATCCAGGCCCGTCTCAGCCTTCCGGTCAATGCCTACTGGCATTGGTGGCACGGCTGTCCCTATGATGAAGGTTTCCCTGAATACGTACCCCCGAAGGAGGGCCGGGAATCTTTCATAAAGGCGGTGGAACATGCTCATAAGCAGGGAATTCACAGCCTTGTGTACATGAATTCCTATCAATGGGGAGACTCGACCGAAAGCTGGAAGGAAGAGGGGGCTGAGGAATATGCGGCCAGAAAGGAAGACGGAAGCACCTACAGGCATGTCTATGAGATATTCTCAGGCAACGGGCTCACTCCCATGTGCATGGCCACCCAGTTCTGGAGGGACAACTATTCATCACTGTGCGACACTGTCGTGAACCATTACCATGTGGACGGAGTTTACATGGACCAGGCCTGCAACAGCATGCCGTGCTACGATCCTGATCATGGCCACACCCTCGGAGGTGGTAATTACTGGCGGGAAGGCTTCGGAAAGCTTACCGACCAGATCAGGGGCACTTTCGCCGAAGGTTCCGATGCGATTCTTGCCGGAGAAGGCTCTGCTGAAGACTGGCTCCCTGTCCTGGATGATTTCCTGACTCTTCAACCTTCCCATGAACGCTATTCGGGAGTGGGCAAGAGCGAACCTGTTCCTCTGTTCCAGGCCGTCTATCATGATTATGCGATGACTTATGGCAGTTATTCCTCATTGGTCTATCCTCCTTACGATGAGTTGTGGCCGAAGGAATTCTATCCTTCCAATGCTGAGACCTTGCTTCCCGAGGAGTTCAACATGCAGTTCAGGATGGAGCAGGCCAGATCCTTCACATGGGGAATGCAGCCCACCCTTGCGAATTACCATTCCTTCCTGTTCGAAAAGAGGAAAAGCGAGATGGAGTTTCTCGTGGATCTTATCAGGACCCGCTACAATGCCCTTGACTATCTGCTCTATGGACGTTTTATCGGTATCCCTGCATTGGATTCAGAAGAGATCACCATCCCGATTTCAAAAGTCAGCATCTACGCCGGCCGGAAGGGAGACACTGTGACAAGGTACGAAAAAACAATAAAGACCCTTTTCTCCAGTGCCTGGCTCACTAAGGAGGGGAGTCTGGGAATCGCAGTGTCCAACATCCTGGACACTCCTGCGGAGGTCGATCTGGAGATAGATCCCGAGCAATATGGAATCCCTTCGACTGGATCCATCAACATGATAACTTCAGAGGGAAAGAAGTCTTGCGGAAGCTATTCCGGCAAGGGAGAATTCCATTTCCGGTTCCCCGCCAGGAGCAGTTGCGTGATAGAATTTGCGAAATAATAACTATATTCATCTGATATGAGTACAACGGTAATAATCATTACGGTCTGCGCCTACCTGCTGTTCATGTTCGGAATAGCATGGCTGGCAGGGGCCAAGAGCGACAATTCGGCATTTTTCAGCGGTTCAAGGAAGTCAAAGTGGTACATAGCCGCCCTGGCAATGATCGGGGCCCCAATGTCCGGGGTAACCTTCGTTTCGGTCCCGGGAATGGTCGCTGCGAGCAGTTTTGCCTACCTTCAGATGTGTGTCGGCTTTGTGGCAGGTTACCTTGTAATTTCCTTTGTCCTCATCCCGCTTTTCTACAAGCTCAATGTAGTCTCGATCTATCAGTACCTTGAGAATCGTTTCGGAGCTGCATCCTACAAGACAGGAGCCTGGTTCTTCTTCATTTCGAAGATGCTTGGAGCGTCCGTGCGCTTCTTCCTGGTATGCCTGGTGCTTCAGCTGCTCATCTTCGATCCGCTCGGCCTTCCGTTCATCCTTAACGTGATCATTTCAGTGCTGATCGTCTTTGCCTACACCTTCACAGGTGGTGTGAAGACGGTCATCTGGACGGATTCCTTCAGGACCCTGTGCATGATCATGGCGGTAGTTCTGGGAATAGTCTTTATCTCCAAGAGCATGGGGATGGACTTCGGCGGACTCGTGGCTTCGATAAAGGGCAGCGAGATGTCCAGGGTCTTCTTCTTCGACGACGTGAAGGAGTCCATGTATTTCTGGAAACAGTTCCTCGGCGGACTGTTCACGGCCGTGGCCATGACTGGCCTTGACCAGGACATGATGCAGAGGCCTCTGAGCTGCAAGGACCCGAGGGACAGCCGCAAGAATATGATTACCAGCGGAATCCTTCAGGTCTTCGTGGTCTTCCTCTTCCTTTGCCTGGGAGTCTTGCTCTACCAGTTCGCCGCAGCAAACGGAATCGGTGAAACCGGTGACAAGATCTTCGCTGCCGTCGCAACTTCAGGCCTCCTTCCCGGGATAGTGGGAATTCTGTTCATCATCGGACTCGTGGCCAGCGCCTACGGCGCCGGAGGATCGGCTCTAACTTCGCTTACTACTTCTTTCACCGTAGACATCTTGGGTGCTATGAAGCACGGAGAGGCCAAGCTGACCCGGACCCGCAAGATCGTCCACGTCGGTATGGCAGTACTGATGGCAATAGTGATCATTGTGTTCAACAAGCTGTCCAACACGAGTGCAATCAACGCGGTCTACACCTTGGCAAGCTACACCTACGGTCCCATCCTCGGAATGTTCGCCTTCGGACTTGCCTGCAAGAAGAAGGTCAAGGACAAGTACGTGCCCCTGGTGACCATCCTTGCCCCTATCCTCTGCCTTATCCTCCAGCTGAATTCCGACAGATGGTTCGGCGGATACAAGTTCAGCTATGAGATATTGCTTATCAATGCCGTTTTTGTTATTTTTGGCTTATTCTGCCTTATAAAAAAGAAAGAGAATAACGAATGATACTGATCGTTGAGAGTGGGGCCACGAAGACCGACTGGCGGGTGGTTTCCCCTTACAGGGAGCCTTTTATGGTCAAGACAGCGGGGATGAACCTTGCTTCCGTGTCGGATGTGGCTGTCGAATCTGCTGCGCACGAGGCTGTCGAAGCTCTTTCCTCCGCCGGGATCGCCGGAATGGTCGATGAGATACACTTTTATGCAGCCGGACTCATCCCGACCGGCCGCGAAGAGCCTGTCCCATCGCAGGCAGCAGGTCTGGATAAAGTGCTGCGCACGGTTTTCACTGATGCCGTCATTGAATATACTTCCGACACCATGGCTGCCGCCAGGTCTGTCTGCGGGCATAAACCTGGAGTCGCAGCGATCCTGGGTACCGGATCCAACAGCTGTCTTTTCGACGGTGAGAGGATAGTCAAGAACGTCCGCTCCGGAGGCTTCATCCTCGGTGACGAGGGCGGAGCCACGAGGCTCGGAAAGCTGTTCATGTCCGATTTCCTGAAGGGACTCGTGCCCGAACCGGTGTCCGGAGAATTCGAAAGGGATTTCGAGGTTGACTACATGACCGTGGTCCGGAACGTCTACAAAGGTGACGCTCCGTCGGGTTATCTCGGATCCTTCGCCCCGTGGATCCTGGAAAGTTATTCCTCCTCTGAATATGTTAGGAAGCTGGTAGAGAGCAACTTCCGCGACTTTTTCGAAAGGGCCCTGCTGCAATACGACGTAGCGTCCCACCCCGTCGGAGTAGTCGGAGGCTTCGGCTATGCATGCAGGGAGATTCTCAAGTCTGTCGCGGCTCCTTATGGAATCAGGTTCGGCAGCATAATACCTGCACCGATGGAAGGACTCGTGGATTATCATCTGGGGAGGATTTGACATGGAGAAAAGGACAACTGAACAATCGTCGCGATACGACCATCTCGAAAAGATGTCGACGAGGGAACTGCTCGGTGCCATCAACACGGAGGACAGGACTGTTCCAGTGGCAGTCTTCAGGGCGATCCCTCAGATAGAGAGGCTTGTCGACGGAATCGTGGAAAGGGTCTCCAGGGGAGGACGTGTCTTCTATCTCGGAGCCGGGACCAGCGGCCGTCTCGGGGTGGTGGACGCTTCCGAGATTCCTCCTACATATGGCGTCCGGGATGTGTTCATCGGCCTAATGGCCGGTGGCGACAAGGCAATGAGGCGTGCTGTAGAAGGTGCTGAAGATTCCCTTACCGGAGGTTGGGAAGACATGCTCCCGTTCAATCCCGGACCGGACGATGTCCTGGTGGGAATTGCGGCCTCCGGAACCACTCCGTACGTGATAGGCGCATTGCAGACGGCCGGGCAGAATGGTCTTTTGACCGGCTGCATCACATGCAATGAAGGTTCTCCGGCAGCGGCTGCCGCCCAGATCCCGATCGTGGTGGTCGTGGGGCCGGAATTCGTCACCGGAAGCACCAGGATGAAGGCCGGTACGGCCCAGAAACTGGTCCTGAACATGATTTCCACCGCTTCGATGATCCGCCTCGGCCATGTCAAGGGCAGCAAGATGATCGACATGCAGCTGACCAACCACAAACTGGTCGACCGCGGTACCCGCATGATCATGGAAGAGACCGGGATCGAGGATTATGACTATGCCAGATCCCTCCTCCTGGGCCACGGATCAGTCCGTGAGGCGGTTATGTTCCATCAATCAAAGACGTTCAAGGTATGACACTCCCCGAAAAATATCCTTCCAAGCTGCTTGAAGACGCCGTCCAGGCGATAGGTTCCCTGCCGGGGGTGGGGAAGAGGAGCGCCCTCAGGCTCGCCCTGCATCTGCTGAGACAGCCCCAGGAGAATGTCCATCATTTTGCGGATTCGATCGTCCGACTTAGGGACGAGGCCAAGTACTGCAAGGTCTGCAGGATGATTTCCGATGAGGAGACCTGCTCGATCTGCTCGGACCACAGCAGGGACCAGAAGACGATCTGCGTGGTGGAGAATGTGCGGGATGTGATGAGCATCGAGAACACCGGACAGTACCACGGAGTCTATCATGTCCTTGGGGGAATAATCTCTCCGATCGCCGGCGTAGGCCCCTCTGACCTTACCATAACCGACCTGGTTGAAAGGGTCAGGAGCATGGTTGCATCTGCTGCAGTGATCCCTTCCGAGGTTGAGGTGATCCTGGCGCTCAGCGGCGACGTGGAGGGTGAGACGACTTCATTCTACATCTTCCGCCAGATCTCCGGTTTCGGAATCAAGGTGTCGTCCCTGGCCCGCGGACTCGGCTTCGGAGATGATCTTGAATATGCCGACGAGCTGACGCTCGGGAGGTCCATCACCGGGAGGCAGCCGTTCAGGCCGTAGATTCTTCGCTTAGCTCAGAATGACAGGCATAGGTTTGGAATGACAGGTTCAGGTTTGGAATGACATGGTTTTTCGAGCAATAATATTGGCAATGTCCTTGTGCGCGGACTGCTTCGCTGTCACGACCTGTTCGAGCGTGACCCTGAAGTCCGTGACCTGGCGTCGTGTACTTCCCATTGCCCTTGTCTTCGCCGTAGTCCAGACCATGTTCATGCTGCTGGGATGGCTCTTCGGCGACCTCTTTGTAGGATATATTCATAAAGTGGCCGGCATACTGGGCTTCCTTCTGCTGCTCTTCGTAGGCGGCTCGATGATCCTCGAGGCTATCAAGGGCGGTGATGAGGTCCGTGACCTCAACGGACTCAGGAATATATTCATAGGCGCGGTGGCTACAAGCATCGACGCCCTGGCCGTCGGAGTGAGCATGTCGATGGCAAGCCCGACCGCATCGGAGATGGCCGCCGACCATGCTGCCCTTTTCGTCGTTACCTTCCTCTCCGTGGTCGCCGGAATGTTCGGTGGCTACAGGGTCGGCCATCGCTACGGCCGCCCGGCTGAAATCATTGGAGGAATAGTACTTATAGCCATCGGTGCAAGGCTCTTATTTGGCTGTTAAAAATAATATTCCTACTTTTGTACGAATATGATCGCGATCTTCTACAGACGGAACGGCAAACTGGTGGTGTCACAGTCCGAGAAGGAACTTTCCTCTCTCAGCAGGGAGGACGTCCTCTGGATTGACCTCCTCTCCCCATCGGGTGAGGAGAAGCACACTGTTGACGAGTTCCTCGGAGAATAGATCCAGAGCCGCGCCCAGGCCGAAGAGATCGAGAGTTCGTCAAGATATTCAGAGACGGAGAACGCCATTTTCGCGAACACCAACTTCCTCATGCCGGGCCCCGAGGACTATACGATGGAGGCCGTGTCATTCACCTTCGTGGACGACTGCCTTACCACCCTTCGCGACGTGCCCATCCGTTCCTTCACCGAACTCCAGAGAAGGATCGTCGCCAAGCCACAGATGTATCCCAGCGGCTACACCGTCTTCGTCAGCATCATGGACCAGCGAGTCGACCTCGATGCCGACATGATCGAGCTGATGAGCAAGGAGATAGCCCAGTACAGCAAGAGGATCAACCAGCAGGAAGACATCAACGAGGACTTCCTCCTGGACATCAACCAACTCCAGGAGAACACCATGATCGTCAGGGAGAACATAATAGACAAGCAGAGGCTCGTCCAGAACATGATCAAGAGCGACAAGTATCCTCCTGAGCTGCAGGGACGCTTCTCCGTCATCCTCCAGGACATCACCTCTCTTATCAACCACGCCAATTTCAGCTTCGAAAGGCTGGAGTACCTCCAGGAAACGGTGCTGGGACTTATCAACCTGGACCAGAACAACATCATGAAAATCTTCACCCTTGTGTCGGTGCTCCTCATGCCTCCGACCCTGGTGGCGAGCTTCTACGGCATGAACGTGCCCCTGCCCTTCATGAACAAGGGCTGGGCCTGGTTCGCCCTCCTGCTCTTCATGGGACTCCTCGTAGCAGTGGTCCTCTACATTTTCAGGAAAAAGAAAATGTTTTGATTTTTCTTCCTGAACCCTTGTAAATCAGATATTTTTCTCTAATTTTGCGAGCCTTTTGACAGGGTTGGCGTATTCCGCCCGGCCTGTAGGGCGAAAAAATATTGTTAAACAACTAGCTATCTTAATTTTACATTATGGCAGAAGAAATCAACAACACTGCAGCAGAGCAGGAAGTAAAGAGAGCATCTCTCAATGCTTCTGTGGCTCCTGAGGATTTCGATTGGGAAGCCTTCGAAGGCAGCTCCGAGATCTACGGAAAGAACAACAGGCAGGAGATTGAGGCAGCTTACGACCAGACCCTCTCCAAGATCGTGGAGAACGAGGTGGTCGAAGGCACCGTAACAGCCATCTCCAAGAGAGAGGTTATCGTCAACATAGGCTATAAGAGCGAAGGTGTCATCCAGGCTCCTGAGTTCCGCTACAATCCTGACCTCAAGGTCGGAGATAAGGTCGAGGTCTATGTGGAGTCCGCAGAGGACAGGAAGGGTCAGCTCATCCTTTCCCACAAGAAGGCCCGCGCCCTCAAGTCTTGGGACCGCGTCAACGAGGCCTGCAACAACGACGAGATCGTCAAGGGCTTCATCAAGACCCGCACCAAGGGCGGTATGATCGTCGACGTGTTCGGAATCGAGGCATTCCTCCCCGGCTCCCAGATCGACATCAAGCCCATCCGTGACTACGACGCCTACGTCAACCAGACCATGGACTTCAAGATCGTCAAGATCAACCAGGAGTTCCGCAACGTCGTCGTCTCACACAAGGCTCTCCTCGAGGCTGAGCAGGAGGCCCGCAGGGCCGAGCTCATCAGCAAGCTCGAGAAGGGACAGATCCTTGAAGGAACCGTCAAGAACATCACCAACTACGGCGTCTTCGTCGACCTCGGCGGTGTTGACGGTCTCATCCACATCACTGACCTCAGCTGGGGCAGGATCGACAATCCTGAGGAGGTCGTCTCCCTCGACGAAAAGATCAAGGTCGTCGTCAAGGAGTTCGATCCCAACCAGAAGAGGATCGCCCTCGGTTACAAGCAGCTCACTCCTCACCCGTGGGACAACCTCGACCAGAACATCAAGGTCGGAGACACTGTCAAGGGAAAGGTCGTCCTCATTGCCGACTACGGCGCATTCGTGGAGATCGAGCCCGGTGTCGAGGGTCTCATCCATGTTTCCGAAATGTCCTGGTCTCCAAGGCTGCATAGCGCCCAGGAGTTCCTCAAGGTCGGAGACGAGGTCGAGGCACAGGTCCTTTCCATCGACCGCGAGAACAGGAAGATGTCTCTCGGTCTGAAGCAGCTCACCCCCAACCCTTGGGAGAGCATCCGCGACAAGTATCCCGTCGGTTCCACCCACAAGGCTGTTGTCCGCAACATCACCAACTTCGGTGTGTTCGCAGAGCCTGAGGACGGTGTCGAAGGACTCATCCACATCAGCGACCTCAGCTGGAACAAGATCAAGCATCCTTCAGAGCTTGTCGCTCCCGGCGATGAGATCGACGTTGTCATCCTTGACTTCGACGAGGCCAACCACAAGCTCAGCCTTGGTCACAAGCAGCTCACTCCCAACCCTTGGGATGCTATCGAGCAGAAGTACGCTGTCGGTTCTACCGTTGAGGGTACCATCACTTCCATCACCGACAAGGGAGCCAACATCAAGCTCGAAGGTGACGACGAAGGCTTCGCATTCAACCGCGACCTCATCAAGGAAGACGGCAAGCAGGCTGTAGCAGGCGAGACCCTTCCTTTCAAGGTTGTCGAGCTTCGCAGGAGCACCCGCCGCATCCTTCTCTCTCACCTGAGGACTTACAACGACGCAAAGGTCGAAAAGGCCGCCGCTGAGGTCGACAACACCAAGAGGGCTGTTAAGAAGATCAACTCCAACCTGGAGAAGACCACCCTCGGTGACATCGATGCTCTCGCAGCCCTTAAGGAGAAACTGGAGAAAGGCGAGTAATTCATGGATTTCACTTTGACGGTGCTGGGCACGGCTTCGGCCAAACCCGTCATCGGAAGACAACAGAGCGCCCAGGTACTTTCCGTACACGGGCGCTCTTTCTTGATAGACTGCGGAGAAGGCGTGCAGACACGTCTCCAGGAGTGTCACGTCTCGCCCATGAAGATCGACTCTATCTTCATTTCGCACATCCATGGCGACCATGTCTTCGGTCTGCCGGGCCTCCTGTCGACGATGGGGATGCTCTCCCGGACGCAGCCGTTGAACATTTATGCGCCGGCGAATTTCGGTCCGCTGCTGAAGTTCTTCCTTTCCTACTATGAGGAAGGAATTGCCTTCGAGATAAGGCATATTCCTTTGACCATGAAGGAGCCTTCGGTCGTCTATTCCACCAAGTCGCTTGAGGTGTCGGCTTTCCCTCTCAACCACGGGATAGAGACCTTCGGCTTCATCTTCCGCGAGAGGGAGCCTCAGTACAACGTCAAGAAGTGGAAGATCTCTGAATATGGGCTCACGCTGACAGAGATCGCAGCCGTCAAGAGGGGAGAGGACGTGGTCCGTCTCAATGCTGATGGCACCTCTGTCGTACTGCCTTTGGAAGAGCTTGGTTACAAGCCGTTTACTCCGCGCTCCTTTGCCTATTGCTCGGACACGGCTCCTTTTGCCGAGGAGGCATTATGGGTCTCGGGCGTAGATCTCCTCTATCATGAGGCGACTTACCTTTCAGACCTCGCTGACCTGGCTGTTGCCCGGCATCATTCTACCACGCTTGATGCTGCACGTTGTGCACTGGAGGCCGGTGCCGGCCGGCTCATTATTGGCCATTATTCATCCCGCGGCAAGGAAATCAACCTCTACGAAGCCGAGTGCCGCACCATCTTCCCATCCACCTTCGCCGCCTCAGACCTCGACACCTTCGACATCCCCTTGAATAAGGTGGAACTCTAGTTTTCCTGCCCGCTGAGTCATTCGCGATACTCTTGAAGCAGGATTTGCCCTTAATTGTGCTTGGAGAGTGCGGATGGGTAGGGGAGTGTATTTCGGCGAAATTCGCTATATTTACAAATTGGAGAAGAATCGAGATGAGAAAGACATTTAGATATTCATTCATGGTGGTGGCAGGGCTGCTGATTGCTGCGGCGGCTTTTGTGGTGAATCCTGCGGAGGCCATGGGGCAGAGTCCGATAGAGAATTATGTCCGGCAGTGGGCTCCGACAGCGGTGAGGGAAATGTACCGCAGCGGAGTGCCGGCCAGCATCACCCTTGCGCAGGGTATTTTGGAGTCACGCTACGGGCTGTCCCCGCTGGCGGCTGAGGGCAACAACCATTTCGGAATAAAATGCCATAAGGACTGGACCGGAAAGAAGCAGTACCATGATGACGATGAGAAAGGGGAGTGCTTCAGGGTTTACGACGATGCATACGAATCGTTCCGCGACCATTCGGACTTCCTGCGTTACAGGGACCGCTACAAATTCCTCTTTGAATTCCCTACAACCGATTATAAATCATGGGCTTACGGCTTGAAGAAGGCTGGCTATGCGACGGATCCAGGCTATCCGGCCAAATTGATAAAATACATTGAGGATTACAAGCTCAATGAATATGATCTTATGTCGTTGGCGGAGGCGGAGACGCTGCTGGAGGCCCAGGAAAAGGATATTTCGGAAGGCCCGGCAACCGGCAAAGAGACGGCAACCGGGAAAGAGGTAAAGGCTGAAAAGAAGGCAGAAAAGGCTGTGGAGAAAAAGGCTGAGAAAAAGGCTGAGAAGTCCCACGACAAGGCATCAAGGAGGGCGAGGAGAAAGGCCATGGAAGAAGAGGATGAGCTGACAGGCAAGATCCCGGATTCGCCCCTCTCGATTGAAGAACCTACGAGGATCGACAAGAGCAAGCTCGAAGAGTTCAAGTTCTCCCTGACCAGGGAAGCATATTCAAAGAACGGAGTACCCTTCGTCACGTCGGTGGAAGGGGAGACATATTCAAGCATTGCGGACAGGTACGGCCTCTTCCTCAAGGAACTTCTGAAATTCAACGACTTGAGTGCGGCCGAGAAGCTCGATCCAGGGACGGTGGTTTACCTCCAGTCGAAGAAGAACCAGAGCCAGAAGGGTTTGGACAAGTTCATCGTCGATGAAGACGGCCAGTCGCTCAGGGATATCTGCCAGAGATTCGGAGTCA
>JAFUFS010000038.1 GCA_017469745.1 Bacteroidales bacterium
GGCGCTTGCGGTAGCTCATCTTGTGTTCCTGGCAGTACTGGTCTATCGCCAGGATTTCTTCTCGTGTCATCATAGCATCACTTTTTGCAAATGTAGCCAGGATCCCTCCCGGCTACAATATGCATTTGCTCGGATGCTTACATAGTTCTCTGAATATGAATAAAAAAGAGGGGCACCCGGATGGGCGCCCCTCGATCATTTATAGAACTTTGATATTAATAACCAGGGTTCTGGGTGAGGTTGCTGTTAAGGCTGAGGACGGTGACGGGGATCGGGAACACAGTGGTGTAGCCGGTAGCGTCATAGACCCAGTCGGAAGCAACGACAGCGTGCTTCACACCCTGATACTTGTCTTCGTCAGCCTCAGTGTAGAGACCGCAGCGAACCATGTCGCCACGAGTGCCCATGGTCTCCCAGATCTCTTCGCGGATCTTCTCGTCGAGGATGGACTGGAGGTCGACACCGTTGACGTCGGGCATACCGACCCTGCTGCGGACCTGGTTGACCAGTTCGGTAGCAGCGGCCATGTTGCCGAGACGGTACTGGGCTTCAGCGGCAAGGAGGAGCATGTCGGCATAGCGGAAGATGACGCGGTCAGCGTTGAAGTAGTTCTGTCCTGAAGTGGTGGGGTCGTACTCGTACTTCCTGATACGTACACCAGCCCACTTGACGAGGTAGAGTCCCCAAGGATCGCTGTAGTCATCGGTGGAGAAGTCGTTGCGGGCTGCATAACCGACATAGATTCCCTCGGGATACTTGTCCTCGGACACACCGGAATTGACGGTGACGCCGTTGACGGAGCAAGGTCCATAGAAGAAGGATATCTCGAAACGAGGATCCTCGCATTCGAACTCACCCTTGTCGAAGTTCTCTTTGTAATCGAACACGTTCAGTGCATGCACGGTGGCGGCGGTTCCGTTCCATGAGGAGAAACCGATGGTTGAAGCGTGGTTGTAGTGGAGTGAACGGGTGACCTGTGTGTCGGAGGTACGGTGGACGTTGTCATCCATAGGCTCGACAAAGATGTTCTCCTTTGAGGACTCGTTGCCGGTCTTGAAGTTGTCCTTGAAGCTGGTAGCAAGTTCATAACCGAGAGCGCCGATTCTTTCCTGGCAGTAAATTACAGTCTCCCAAGCGTTCATGCTTCTTCCATCAACAGTGATCTTCTGGGCGTTGCCGGCAGCTGTGACACCGGCCTCGACCTTGGCGACACCACCGGTGAACTGTCCCTGGTTCCAGTTGTCCTGGCTGAAGACAGCGGCGTTGATGGCAAGACGTGCGAGCATGGCATATCCGACAGCCTTGGTCATACGGGCGTAGTACTCGCTGTTGACATCCTGGCTCTTGCCTTCTGCAAGTTTAGGGATGATTTCGCAAAGCTCATCGCGAACGAAGCCGTAAGCCTCGCTGCGGCTGGACTGCTTCACGTCGCCGATACCGGCATCCGGAGAGGTGACGATCGGAATCCTTCCGAAGAAGTCGACCAGCCACATGTAGTAGAAGGCGCGGACTCCGCGGACCTCAGCCATGTAGGAATCGACGACAGACTCGTCGAGGGAACCGAGCCCCTTGATCTCCTCAAGCTTCTTGAGCGAAGCGTTGCAGAGGGCGATGTCTGAATAGGAATTGTTCCAGAGGTTGCGGATATAGTCGGTAGAGGGATCCCACCTGTGAAGGAACGCGTTCTGGTGCTTACCACCGTCGACCCAGTCACCCTGGCGTCCGGGGAGGAAGAGCACGTTGGCGGTGAACTCGGACATGTAGTTGTAGTTGTCGTCACCACCCTTGAAACGGCTGTTCAGCTGGTTGTAAAGGCTCGCGACAGTGTTGACGTACACAAGCGTCGAGCTCTTGTAGGCCTCGCTTTCGTCGAATTTGCTGAGAGGAGTCTCCTCGAGGGAGCAACCGAACAGCAACGAAGTCATGGCCAGAACAACTGCACTATAGAGTAATTTCTTCATGATTGTCTATGTTTATGATGTTCTTTAGAATTTAACCGAAAGCATTGCAGTGAAGGTGCGCATGATCGGGAAGACGTTGTTGTCGATACCGCCGCCGATGCTGGCGTTGTTCAGGATCGGAGTGAGACCGGAGTAACCGGTGAAGGTAAAGACATTGTTGCAGGAGAGAGCGAACCTCAGGCCCTTGATGTAGTTGAGTCCGAGCTTGCTTGCAGGGAGGTTGTACCCGAGGGTGATATACTCGACGTTGACATAGTCACCCTTCTCGAGCCAGTAGGAGGTGTGCTGTGCATTGTAGACACCGAGTTCTTCAGCGCTCCTGAGGACGTTGTAGGTCGGGAACGCACCGAGGTTGGAGAGCCTCAGGCTGGTGAAGTTGTAGATGTGGTGTCCGAAAGCACCGTTGAGCTGAGTGGAGAGGTCCCAGTTCTTGTAGCGGAAAGTACCGCCGAAGCTGGTGACGACCTTCGGAGTAGCCTGTCCGAGGAACTCACGGTCACCTTCGTCGTCGAGGGTGATACCACCATCACCGTTGACATCCTTTACCTTATAGGTCTTCTTACCTGTGTCGTCAGTGTTGAAGCCGTCGTGGACGGGAAGACGGAAGATGTTGACGGGATAGCCTTCGGTCATGTAGACGACGTTGGTGTTGGAGGTCAGACCGTTACAGCTTGCGCTGCTGAGGGCGATGTACTTGGAAGTGGTCAGGTCCTGTCCGTTGTAGGTACCGGAGAGGCTGACGAGGGTGTTCTTCTGGAAAGCGACGTTGCCCTGGAGTGTGAGTCCCATGTCCTTCTTCTCGATGACAGCACCGTGGAGTGCGATCTCGATACCGTTGTTGGACATCTCACCCATGTTAGCGAGGAGGCTTGTGTAGGTGAACGGAGGGACGGGCACCTGGTAGGTGTAGAGGAGGTCGCGGGTGGTCGACATGTAAGCGTCGATGGTACCGCTGAACCTACCGCGGAACATGGAGAAGTCGATACCTGCATCCATGGTGTACTTGGTCTCCCACTTGAGGTCCGGGTTAGGGTTGGAGTCAAGTGCGTAGGTGGTGACGGTTGCACCATTGTAGGTGGTGGTACCATTAGGAGACATGAGGGAGAGTGAACGGTAAGGGGAGATTGCATCCTGGTTACCGGTGACACCGTAACCGACACGTACCTTGAGGTTGTTGAAGAGCCTCTGGTTCTTCATGAATCCCTCGTTGCTTACGAGCCAAGCGACGGAAGCTGAAGGGAAGAAGCCCCACTTGTGGTTTGCACCGAGCTTTGAGGAACCGTCGGCACGGGCGTTGACAGTGACGACATAGCGGTTGTCGAACATGTAGTTCAGACGTCCGAGATAGGACATGAGGGTGTACTCGGTGGCATTGGACTGGACATCGCCCCACTTGACGGTGGAACCAGCCTCCATGTTGTTGTACTGGAAGTAGTCCGTCTCGAAACCGGTAGCCCTTGAGTAGTTGTACCAGTAGTTGTACCTCTGGGCCTCAGTGAGTGCGAGGGCGCTGATGGCGTGCTTACCGATGGTCTTGTTGTAGGCGATCTGGAAGCTGGCCATTGCGTTGGTGTTGAGGTTGGTTGAGTTGTTGGCCTCACCACGTGCGACCCTGTAGCTCTTCACGTCGTGCGGGAAGTAGTTGCGGTTGAGGCGGTTGGTGTAGTTGTATGAGCCGAAGAGGCTTGCGGTCAGGCCGTCGATGATCTTGTAGGTAGCGCGTCCGCTGGTGACGACACGGTAGACGTTCTCCTTGTGGATGTAGTCGAGGTAGTCGCCGGGGTGAGTGATGGTCTCGGCGTTGGGGTCATAGTCCCAGAGACCGGTGGCGGTGTTGCGGTGGTTCGGGAAGGTAGGGTTGTAGGCGGCGGCACCAGTGAAGATACCGGTGTCGATCCAATCCTTGTCCATGAGGGAAGCCATGACATTCATCTCGAGGGTGAGCCTGTCCTTCAGACCCTTCTGCTGGGCGGACATACGTGCCATGTAGTTGGTGTTGCCTGCATTCTTCACGACGTTGTCACGCTGCCTGATACCGATGGAAGCGTTGACGTTGGACCTTGCGTTGCCTGAAGTGAAGGAGAGGTTGTGGTTGTTCTGGGTAACCATGTCGTCGATGATCCAATCCATCCAGTAGGTGTCATCGCCCATGTCGATACCTGCACCACCGAACTTGCCGGTGTTGAGGGCACGGTACTCGCTGGCGTTGAGGACCTGGAGCTTCTTGTAAGGATTGGAGATACCGAACTGACCGCGGTACTCGATCTGGGAACGTCCCTCACGACCCTTCTTGGTGGTGACGACGATGACGCCGGCAGCACCACGGGAACCGTACTGAGCGGTTTCGGAAGCGTCCTTGAGGACGGTGATTTCCTGGATATCGTCAGGGGAGAGTGAGAAGAGCATTCCCACGTCACCGAAGACACCGTCCATGATCACGAGAGGATCGTTACCTCCTGAGAGAGAGGAAGTACCACGGATACGGAGGGTAGGGTTGTCCTGGACGTTACCACCGTTTGAGGAGATAACGAGTCCGGGGACCTTACCACGGATGGCGTCGACAGCAGTCGCGACATAACCGGTGTTCATGTTCTCCTCGGTGACGCGGTCGACAGCACCGGTGATGGTGCGCTTGTTACCGACTGCATAACCGACGACGACAGTCTCATCGAGAGTGGTGTTTTCCTCGACAAGGACGAAGTCGATGACGGTCTTGCCTCCGATCTCTACCTCCTGGCCTTCGTAACCGATGCAGGAAACTGCAAGGACAGGATTGTTCTGAGTGTAAGTGAAGGAGTACTTACCATCGACACCTGTGGAGGCACCGACGGTAGTTCCCTTGATCATGACGGTGACACCCGGGATGGGGGCGCCGTCTTCACCTTTTACGGTTCCGCTGATGCTCCTCTGCTGTGCGAAAGCGGCAACACCTGCCAGCATGGCCACAACAGTAATCAGCATCGCTTTTAGCGAAAAAGATTTGGTCATAATGAATGATTTGTGTTAGTTGGTGTGTATAGAATAGTAGTTCTAGTTATCTCTAAAAACCGTTATTAGTCATATAAGTGTGCAAATGTAAGAATTTTAACGTTCAAAAAAAATAATTCTACGTATAATCATTTGAAATTTAACAATTCGTGTATTCTTGTTATCTTTGTGTCATGGATGAATCCAACAGAAAACTTCTGAACATTGAGCTCGGACGTATTGCAGCGGAGGAAGATGTTTCGCTTCCTCCGACAGGCTTGGTTGTGGTCCTGGACAATGTCAGGAGTGCCCATAACGTTGGTTCCGCGTTCCGGAGCAGCGACTCTTTCAAGGCAGACAAGATCTGGCTCTGCGGGATCTGTGCCGTACCTCCTTCTGCCGAGATCCGCAAATCAGCACTGGGAGCTGAGGAAAGCGTCCCTTGGGAGTACTCGAAGGACACTCTGGACGTTGTGGAATCATTGAAGAAAGAGGGCTATGTGGTTGTCTCCGTTGAGCAGACTGTGAATTCGCTCAGCCTGGAGGACTTTGAACCGGAGTGTTGGGATGAATCATCGAGGACGGGAAAGAAGTACGCCTTCGTCTTTGGCAACGAGGTTGACGGAGTGAGCCAGGAAGTGGTGGATGCCTCAGATTTTACCCTGGAGATTCCTCAGTTCGGCACCAAACATTCACTGAATGTCTCGGTCTCAGTGGGAGTGGTGCTCTGGCATTTTACTTACCGAAGATTATTATATTAATTAGTAAACCCTCGATAATCATGCAGAACAAGAAAAACCTTACGTTCTGGGATATGTGGAACCTGAGTTTCGGGTTCTTCGGCGTTCAGATAGCTTACGCCCTCCAGAGTGCCAACATCAGCAGGATATTCGCAACCCTGGGTGCGGATCCGCATCAATTGAGCTTCTTCTGGATCCTTCCACCGCTGATGGGAATGATCGTACAGCCGCTCATTGGAAAATATTCCGACCGCACATGGTGCAAGATGGGCCGCAGGAAACCGTACCTTCTGGTAGGAGCCATCGTGGCCGTGCTGGTAATGATATTCCTGCCCAATGCTGGTAACCTCAGCTTCTCTTCCAGGCTCATCCTTGGCCTGAACGGGGCGATGTGGTTCGGCCTTTTCTCGCTCATATTCCTTGACACTTCCATCAATGTCGCCATGCAACCCTTCAAGATGATGGTCGGTGACATGGTGAACGAGGAACAGAAGGCCCAGGCCTATTCGATCCAGTCGCTGCTTTGCAACGCAGGAAGTCTCGTCGGCTACCTTTTCCCGATCTTCTTCACCTGGATCGGAATAGCCAACACCGCTCCGAAGGGACAGATCCCCCAGTCGGTGATCTGGAGCTTCTACTGCGGGGCCGCCATCCTGATCGCATGCGTCATGTACACCTTCTTGAAAGTCAAGGAGATGAATCCTCAGGAATATGCTGAATTCCATGGGATTGAGGATCCTTCGGCTTCGCTCAGGATGACAAAGAAAGAGGGCAGGAAGACAAAAGAGGGGCTTTTCAGCCTCCTGTTCCATGCGCCCAAGACCTTCTGGACTGTCGGACTTGTCCAGTTCTTCTGCTGGGCAGCCTTCATGTACATGTGGACATATTCAAACGGAACCATAGCAGCCAACTGCTGGAATGCGACCGACACCGCCTCCGAGGGCTACCAGGCCGCAGGCAACTGGGTCGGAGTGGTCTTCGCCATCCAGGCCGTGGGCTCGATCCTCTGGGCGATCGTCATCCCGAAGTTCAAGTCCCTCAAGCTTGCCTATGTCGTGAGCCTGCTTCTCGGCGCCGTTGGTTTCATCTCGGTGGCCTTTGTCCACAACCAGTACGTGCTGTTCCTGTCCTACTTCATGATCGGAGCTGCCTGGGCTGCAATGCTTGCCCTTCCTTTCACCCTGCTGACCAACTCATTGAGCGGTGAGCACATGGGCAGCTATCTCGGTTTGTTCAACTGCACCATCTGCCTTCCCCAGATCATCGCAGCCGCCCTTGGCGGAGTGATCCTGAAGCTTTGCGGCGGAGTGCAGGCCAACATGATGATCATCGCCGGAGTCCTGCTTGTGCTCGGCGCGGTCAGTGTGCGTTTTGTTACGGAGAAGCATTCAAAATAGCTGGATCATGACTTTTCAATTGAATGTCCGCAAGGCAGCAGCTGCCGTGCTGGCGATACTGGCCGTAGCAGTTTCCTGCAGCAGGAGTGCAAAAGCTCCTGCCGCTTCCGAAGACTGGACTGAAGATGCCGTCATATATGAGTTGAACGTACGTCAGGCTACTGCTGAGGGTACTTTCCGTGCTGCGGAGGCTAAGCTTCCTGAAATCAAGGAACTCGGAGTGGACGTGGTCTGGATCATGCCTCTCTATCCTATTGGTGTTGAGGGTCGTAAGGGGACACTTGGATCCTATTATGCCATAAAGGATTACTGCGATGTCAACCCTGAGTTCGGCACCCTTTCCGATTTTGACAGCTTCCTGTCAAAGGCCCATGACCTCGGCCTCAAGGTCATCATCGATTGGGTTGCGAACCACACATCTCCGGACCATCCGTGGGTTACGGAAAAGGATGCAGATTGGTATGTCCGTGACGCGGAAGGAAATACTATCGTTGAATATGACTGGACGGACATAGCGAAGCTGAATTACGGCAGCAAGGACATGCGAGCCGAGATGGAGAAGAGCATGCGCTTCTGGCTTGACCGTGGAATTGACGGCTTCCGTTGCGACGTGGCCTCCCAGGTCCCGCAGGACTTCTGGTCCGATGTGTTTACAAAGTTCAGGAATGATTATTCCCGCAGGCTTTTCTTCCTTGCGGAAGGGGAGGAGACCTGGCTGAATGATGCCGGTTTCGACTGTACCTATGCCTGGAGGCTGCACCATCTGTTGAATGACATAGCCCAGGGCAAGGCCGGTGCTGACAGCCTTCTGAAGTACCTCAAGTGGAATGAAGAAGGTTATGGCAATTCGCATCGGCTGACTTTCACCTCGAACCATGACGAGAATTCCTGGAACGGGACCGAGTTCGAGAGGATGGGGGACGCCTGGAAGGCAATGGCAGTGCTCTGCTGGACCCTGCCCGGCAGCCAGCCGCTGATCTACACCGGCCAGGAGGTAGGTTATGACCACCGTTTCGAGTTTTTCGAGAAGGATCCCATGCCCGACTGGCATCACAATGCCGTCACGGATTTCTATTCCTACCTGAACTCAGTCAAGTATGCCCATCCGGCCCTCCAAAGCGGCAACGCTGCCTTCGAACTGGTGTCCAGCACAGATTCCAGCTTCTGCTTCAAGAGGGTTCTTGACCAGGATGAAGTGACGGTCAGCGTCCTTTTAAAGGCTCCCTGGACCTGGAGCATCGATGTGCCGGAGTCCAGGATAGCCCATGTCGAGCCACCGTGCTGGTGGACCGGCATGAAGACAGACCTCCAGCTCATGATCAACGGGGAAGGCATTTCTTTCTGGGATGTCTCGGTCGACGGAGCCGGCATTGAAGTGACCAAGGTCCATAAAGCAGACAGTCCCAACTATCTCTTTGCAGATGTCAAGGTTGGCGTCGGCGCAAGGCCTGGAACCTACAACCTGATATTCACGAAGGATGGCAGCAGCTTCAGCTATCCTTATGAGATCCTTGCCAGGGAGGAAGGTTCTGCCGACAGGAAGAGTTTCACGACTTCCGATTTCATCTACCTGATCAATCCCGACCGTTTCGCCAATGCCGATCCGGGCAACGACAACACCGATGACACCTTCGAACTGGCGGACCGCAGCCGTCCTTTCGGCCGTCATGGCGGTGACCTTCAGGGAATTATCGACCACCTGGACTATGTCGCCGACCTCGGCGCTACGGCCATCTGGTGTACTCCTCTCCTGATGGACAACCAGCATCGCGATTCGTATCATGGCTACGCCTGCGGGGACTATTACCGTATCGACCCGCGTTTCGGCAGCAATGCCCAGTACAAGGAATATGTTTCCAAGGCTCATGAGAAGGGCCTGAAGGTGATAATGGACATCGTTACCAACCACTGCGGCACCGACCATTGGTGGATGAAGGACCTCCCGTTCAACGATTGGATCCATCAGTTCCCTGAATACACACAGACTCATTATGTCTTCTCCACTGCGATCGATCCGAATGCTTCGAAGTACGATTCCGATCAGTTGGTAAGCGGCTGGTTCGTACGGTCCATGCCTGACATGAATCTGGACAATCCGTTCATGCTCAAATATTTCCAGCAATGGGCAATCTGGTGGACGGAGTATTCTGGGCAGGACGGCCTGAGGGTTGACACCTATCCCTACAACGAGAAGGAACCGATGAGCCGTTGGTGCGAGGCTGTTCTTAATGAATATCCGAACCTGAACATAGTGGGTGAGTGCTGGGATTCCAATTTCGACCAGCTGGCTTACTGGCAGGGCGGCAACCGCAATGCCGACGGCTTCGACTCCCACCTTCCTTCGATCATGGACTTCCCGCTCCAGGAGGCAATCAATGCCGCCCTGTCCGAGAACAATCCGGGTTGGGGACAGGGGATGTTCAGGGTCTACAATGCCCTGGCCCATGACGCGACCTATCACGACCTTTCAAAGATGCTGATCTTCCTCTCGAATCATGATCATTACAGGGTTGCAGATGCCTGGAAGCAGGATCCCGACAAGATGAAGATCGGCTACACCCTGCTGGCTACCGTGCGTGGAATCCCTCAGTTGTTCTATGGCGATGA
>JAFUFS010000039.1 GCA_017469745.1 Bacteroidales bacterium
AAAGAAAATTAAAATTTAAGAATATGAACACCCTTTTCACAATCCTCACGATCCTGATTGTCATCGCGGCCATCCTGCTCACAGCTGTCGTGCTTCTCCAGAACGGCAAGGGCGAGGGCATGGCCAGCAACTTCACTTCAGCCAATCAGACTCTCGGAGTAAGGCAGACCGCCGACATCCTCGAGAAGGTGTCCTGGGGTCTCGTGACCTTCATCCTCGTAGTTTCCATCATCACTTCTTTCACCATCAGGAACCAGACTTCCGGTGTTGACGTGACTGACATGATCGAGAACGTACAGGATCAGCCCGAATTCCCTTCAGCCCCCATCCAGCAGGGCGCCCCTTCAACCGAGGTTCCTTCCACTCCTGCCAACTAATGACATTTTGTCATAAAAGGCTGTTGGAACATATTTTGACTCCTAAATGTCCGGCTGCAGATCAGCCGGACATTTTTTTTATAAGGAGTTTTAGAATATGAATAGTAATACCAACAGTCAATTGCAATTCCTGACGAAGTTTGCCGTCAACCTTAACGAGCGGGCCTCGCAAGGCAAGCTCGACCCTGTCATCGGCAGGGACGACGAAATCCGCAGGGTCCTCCAGATCCTCAGCCGGAGGACCAAGAACAACCCTATACTCGTAGGAGAACCAGGAGTCGGAAAGACCGCCATCTCCGAAGGCATAGCCCAGAAGATCATCGACGGTGACGTGCCTGAGAACCTCAAGAGCAAGAAAGTATATTCCCTGGACATGGGAGCCCTGATCGCAGGTGCGAAGTACCAGGGTGAATTCGAGGAAAGGCTCAAGGGAGTCGTCAAGGAAGTCGTAGACAGCGCTGGTGAGATCATCCTGTTCATCGATGAGATCCACACCCTCGTCGGAGCCGGCAGGACCTCCGGGGCAATGGATGCTTCCAACATCCTCAAGCCAGCCCTTGCAAGGGGTGAACTGAGGACCATCGGTTCGACCACATTGGACGAATACCAGAAATATTTCGAGACCGACAAGGCCCTGGAGCGCCGTTTCCAGATGGTCATGGTCGACGAACCCTCGACGGCGGAATCCATCGCCATCATGAGGGGCCTTAAGGAAAAATACGAGAACCATCACCGAGTGAAGATCGAGGACGACGCCCTCATCGCAGCCGTAAATCTTTCCCACAGGTACATCACCAACAGGTTCCTTCCGGACAAGGCCATCGACCTCGTGGACGAGGCGGCTTCCAAGCTGCGCCTTGAGATGAACTCCGTTCCTGAGCCCATCGCCGAACTCAACAGCGACATCCGCCAGCTCGAGATCGAGAAGGAGGCGGTGAAGCGTGAAGGTACTTCGCTCAAATCCGAGAAGATCGAGAAGGATCTTTCCGAGAAGCTTGCCGCCCGTGACGCTCTTATGAAGAGATGGAACGACGAGAAGGACATCCTCTCCGGACTTCAGGAAGCCCGCCAGAAAATGGAGGACTACAAGATCCAGGCTGCGGCTGCCGAGAGGTCCGGGGATTACGGCAAGGTCGCCGAGCTCCGTTACGGAAAGATGGCCGAAGCCCAGAAGACTATCGACGAACTCTCAGTCCGCCAGGCCGGGATCCAGGATCCTATCGTGACCGAGGCGGTAACTCCTCAGGACATCGCCGAAGTCGTCGCGAAGTGGACCGGAATCCCCGTCCAGAAGATGCTTGAAAGCGAGAAGGAGAAACTTCTCCGTATCGAATCCGAAATCCACAAGAGGGTCGTCGGCCAGGACCAGGCTATCCAGGCAGTTGCCGACGCCGTACGCCGCTCACGCGCAGGCCTTTCCAATGAGAAGAGGCCTATAGGTTCCTTCCTGTTCATGGGTACTACGGGAGTCGGTAAGACCGAACTTGCTAAGGCATTGGCAGAGTTCCTGTTCAACGACGAGAACATGATCACCCGTATCGACATGAGCGAGTACCAGGAGCGCCACACCGTCAGCCGCCTTGTCGGAGCGCCTCCGGGATACGTCGGCTACGACGAGGGAGGACAGCTGACCGAGGCCGTGAGGAGGAAACCATATTCAGTGATCCTCCTGGACGAGATCGAGAAGGCCCATCCGGACGTGTTCAACGTCCTGCTCCAGGTGCTTGACGACGGCCGGCTGACCGACAACAAGGGACGCACGGTGGATTTCAAGAACACCATCCTGATCATGACCTCCAACGCCGGTTCCGACATCATCGCTAACTACATGGAGAAACTTCCGCAGGTGGGCCTGCCGGGAGCCGACCCTACGGAAGAGATGAAGGCGATCGCCCGCAGGAGGGAACTCCTTGACGAATGCAAGGACAAGGTGATGGACGTCCTGAAGATGACGGTCAGGCCTGAGTTCCTGAACAGGATAGACGAGATCATAATGTTCGACCCTCTCACCAGGAACGACATCCGCGACATCCTCCACATCCAGATGCACCAGCTCCAGGACAAGCTTTCCGAGGAAGGTGTCACGATCGAATTCTCCAAGGAGTTCGAGGACTGGATGGTCGAGGGCGGTTACGATCCTGCCTACGGTGCCCGTCCGATCAAGAGGCTCATGCAGAGGGAACTGGTGAACCAGCTAGCGAAGGAAATCCTCGCCGGGAAGGTCCACAAGGACTCCACGATCGAAGTCGATGCCGCCGGCGGCAGCATCGTCCTCCGTGACAAGTAGACGTTTTTCGCAACTATCTGCTGGCAGTGATCTGGGGATGGGCCTTCATGAGGGCCTGTGCCCAGGTTTTGAAGTCCGCCCACCTGTAGTAGGGTCCGTCCACGGCCTCAAGCTGGGGGAGGGTGGCTTCCTGGCCGTTCCTAAGCACCTTGAAGAGGATTTCAGGATCCTTCTTGGAACGATAGAAGACAAACTGGATGTTGGCGGCCATAGGGGTGTAGAAGTTCTGGTACCAGTACTTTACATCTTCAGCCTTGGTGATTTCGTGGCCGGTGCCGTCGAGGTTGATAAGGGCTATGAAGGCGTTGACTATTGTGTCGTGCCCGAAGCGGAAATGTCCCTTGTACTCGCCCCCGTCGATGGCCTCGTCGGCATAGGTGATGATGTCTTCCAGAAGCGGGATCTGGTTGTAGCGGTTCCTGGTGTGGCCGATGTAGTGGGAATAATTCTCGATCTCCCACTGGGCGAGGATCTGTTCTTTTGTGAATATGTCTTCGAGCCAGTCGCCGTCACAGTAGTTGTGGTAGCCGGCCCAGAGGTTGAAGAGCTCGTAGACGAAATTCCTGCGTCCTCCGATCTCCTCGAAGAAGCTCCTGTCAGTAAACAGCTTGGCGAACAGCCCGTCGTAGTCGGTCATCCTTTCGCGGAAGTCATTGGTGCTCTCAGGCACGTTGACGGTTCCTTCGAAACGCCTGGCGACTTCCTTGGGTGAGCCGTTGGAATTGACCACCGGAAGGTTGGTGTGAAGGGAATTCACTTCCAAGTCGATCTTCGGGGCATATTTCTGGAAACTCACTGTGAAGGCATTCATGCTGACGATGGCCCTCTGTGAAGTAGAGGCTCTTGCGAGAACCTTACCTCCGTCCTTGAACACTTCCGGGAACTCTTCGCACATGATCCTTGCGATCTCTCCGTGCTGGTACCCTCCGAGCTCGGAGAGGTCTCCCATGTTCACCAGGGGGATGAGGTAGAAGTCCATGTAGTCCTTGTAGAGCTGCTTACCCCTTGGGGTCAGGGCATCTGCCTTTTTGGCTGCCTCGAGGACATCCTTGATCTTGGTGTAGGTGTTGGGGTTCCACGCATAACGGGAGCCGTGACGGCCGTAATGACTGATGTAGAAAGGTTTGAAGCCTTTCGGAGCCGGGGTCAGGGGAGCTGCGTCGAACCTGTAGGGACCTTCGACACCAGCAGCCTTGTCTCGGCTTGATGCGACTTGGTCAAGAACGTCGTAGACTTGTCCGTTGAGTGGGGATGATGAAAAAACGAGGGCGGCGGCAGCGCACGCGATGGAAATTATTAAGCGTCGTGTGTGTTTCATGGGCTCAAAGATAGGAATATTTCCGCTATTTTCCCTAACTTTGTGTAGACCACAAAATCGTCCGGATGGAAAATAACAAGTTCGTAAAACCCTTCTTCAGGGTTAAAGGCAAAGACGGAAAGATCGACTTTTTCAAGTCATGGCAATGGCAGGTGGTGATCTGTACGATGATCGGCTACTCCGTGTTCTATTTCGTGCGTAAGAACTTCTCTTTCGCCATGCCTGCGCTGAGCGCTGAATATGGAATCACCAACACCAGCTTCGGAATAATCCTTTCCCTCGTCGGTATCATCTACGGAGTCTCAAAGTTCCTGAACGGAATTGTCGCCGACAGGATCAATGCCCGCTGGCATCTTGTGATCGGACTGTGCGCATGCATCATCCTGAACCTTTGCTTCGGCTGGTCTGACAAGCTGAGCACCCTTATCACCGGCAATGAATCCGGCCCGGACTTCATCAACACGATGGTCGTGATCATGGCCATCCTCCTGGTGCTCAACAACATATTCCAGGGCTGCGGATTTCCTCCCTGCAACCGTCTGCTCGCACACTGGGTCCCTCCGAAGGAACTTGCCACCAAATCCGCCATCTGGAACACCTCCCATTCGATAGGAGCTGCCGTGGTGTCGGTCTTCTGCGGCTACGTCATCGCCCGGACCGGCAACTGGCGTTACTGTTTCATATTCCCATCTGCCGTAGCAGCGCTGGGAGTAGTGTTCATCCTCCTGACCCTCAGGGACACTCCCAAGTCGGTCGGCCTTCCTGAATTGGAGAACACCCGCACTGAGCTCGACGAGGACGACAGTCCGGCCGCTTTCAGGGCATTCATCCGCAAGAGGGTGTTCTGCAGCCCGATCGTCTGGTGCCTTGCCATTACCGACCTCTTCGTGTACATAGTCCGTTTCGCGGTCCTGGACTGGGGTCCGATGTTCCTCCAGCAGAGGGAGAACCCGCTTTCTCCCCAGCTCTCAGGCTGGACGATCGGTATCTTCGAAGTGGCAGGCTGCATTGGAATGCTCTGTGCCGGATGGATGTCCGACCGTTTTTTCAAGGGAAAGTCGCACAGGGTCTGTGCCGTCGAGATGTTCCTTGTTGCCTTGTGCATGATAGCACTTCACCTGCTTCCTAAGGACAGCAGCCCTGTGCTCGTGCTCATCCTCCTGGCTCTGGCCGGTTTCTTCGTCTACGGCCCCCAGGCAATGCTCGGAGTGACTGCAGTAAAGCATGCTACCAAGAAGGCCGCTTCCACGGCCGTGGGCCTCATCGGTCTCATGAGCTACGGTTCGGTGATCTTCACCGGCGTCGGACTTGGCTGGTTCTCCGACCATTTCGGCTGGGACAACCTCTTCCTCCTTATGACCATCGTGGCCATCATCGGCGGACTCATCGTCTCCGCCCTCTGGAACATCAAGGACGATGGTTACATCCATGATGAAAAGTAATTTAAAAACCCAATGAATATGAAAAGGCATATCTTAGTTCTGGCGGCGGTCTTTATGGCCGTTTCAGCCTTTGCACAGGATCAGCAAGTCCGCTTCTTCTCCCATCGCGGCGGACGCATGGAGTACGATGAGAACACCCTCTCAGCCTTCGAGGCCAGCTACAAGGCAGGCTACAGGGGCTACGAGACGGACATCCGTATGACCAAGGACGGCAAGCTTGTCATCCTTCACGACTCGAACCTGACTCGTACGACGGACACCGAGGGTGTGGTAGAGCAGATGACCGAAGCCCAGATCCGCAAGGCTTTCACCAAGAAGGGCCACAAGGTCATGTTCCTTGACGAACTGATGGACTGGCTGGATTCCAAGGGCGACGTGACCTATGTCGAGTTCGAGCTGAAGACCAATCCGTTAGAGCTCTACCCTGAGGAAAGGCTTAAGGAGTACTGCGACAAGCTCTATGAAAGGGTCATGCGCAACAAGCCTGCAGGTGCAACCTATCTCTTCACCTCCGGAGATTACCGCGGTCTGAGGTACCTTCAGCAGAAGCATCCCGGAGTGGGCATGCTCCTCATCACCAGCAAGCCTTGCAATGACGAGACCATTGCCTTGTGCAAGGCCATGGGTATCAACCGTCTGGGTGCGACGATGGACGGCACTTCGAGGGCTGCTGTGAAGAAAGCCCATGAGCAGGGAGTCATCGTGAGCCTCTGGCCTGGCCAGAGCGTGGCGGACGCCATGCTGGGAGTCTATCTCGGAGCAGACTACCTCTGCACGGACATTCCGGTCGAGGTTATGAACTACATGAAGACCAAGGCTCCTTGGGTAAAGGCCGTCTATTGATCAACTTCCTTGCGCCATGACGCCGTCTGCAGAAAAGAAATTCAACCTGGCGTTCAACATATTCCTTGTCACAGGGATGATTGTGGCATTGGTCATCACGACCGCCTTCAAGCTCAGGCAGCCTGACGTCAAGACATTCATGCTCCTCCTGGCCGCCTTCGGTGCCCTGATGGGGGTGGTGAACACCGTCCTTTCGGCCAACGGCCACATCCTGACCTTCGTCTTCGGCTTCATCGACGT
Source organism: Bacteroidales bacterium (assembly GCA_017469745.1). Classification (GTDB taxonomy): domain Bacteria; phylum Bacteroidota; class Bacteroidia; order Bacteroidales; family UBA932; genus Cryptobacteroides. The sequence goes on from JAFUFS010000039.1 coordinate 6,508, forward strand.
GCTTGTCGCGACGATAGTCTACCTGGACAACGGGATCATGGGCAATTTCGCCTTGCATGCCCTGTACTTCCTGCCGATGCAGTTCATAGGCTTCTGGCAGTGGCGTAAAAGAGGGGCGAAGGTGGTTTCCGGGGAAGGGGAGGACTCCAGGGTCTCCGCACGCAGGCTTTCCGGAAGGCAATGGGCTTATCTCTCTGCAGGTGTGCTGGCCGGAATCGCCTTGCTCTACCTGATCCTGCTTCAGGTCGATATGGCTGCCCTCAGGGCTGGAAGGATCGACTCGGTCAACAAGTCCAAGGTCCTGCTGGATTCTGTGGTGATGACCTTGAACATAGCAGGGCAGGTCCTCCTGAGTTTCGCCTTCATGGAGCAGTGGTACATCTGGATCCTTGTGAATATCTCGTCAATTTCCCTCTGGACGGTCGCCCTTCTCGGAGGCACCGGATCCGGCAATGCAGCCGTGATGCTCATAAAATACATCTTCTATTTGATGAATTCCATCAACGGCCTGCGGATTTGGCACGGTTTGAGCAAGAGGGTCTCTGTGTCAGATTTGGATAATTGCTGATTTTTTATTTTCTTTGCACGGTTATTGTGTAGAATATTCAAAAACTATTTAATTCGTATAATTATGACTGAAGAAGAAATCGTAAAACAGGTCAAGGCGATTATCGTCGACAAACTCGGCGTTGAAGAATCCGAAGTTACCGAAACTGCCAACTTCACCAATGATCTTGGCGCTGATTCTCTCGACACTGTCGAGCTTCTCATGGAATTTGAGAGGGTATTCGGAATCAAGATTCCTGATGAGGAGACCAGCACCATCGCAACCGTGAAGGACGCTATCGACAAGGTTCAGGAAAAACTCGCCGGTAAGGAAGAATAATCCTCTGGACGACAAAAAACAAGCCCCGGGCAGTCCCCGGGGCTTTTATTATATTCAGAGGTTATTGACTATTCCTTCGGCAGGGCGTAGGTCACTTTCAGCTTCGGCTTGTTGCCTGCGGCTCCAGGACCGTTGAGGTAGCAGTTGTAGTAGCGGTCCTTGTCCAGTTCGGTGCTGGAGGTTGTCTGGGTGGCCGATGAGTTGGCTGCCTGGGCCATCATCATGTAGTTATAGTAATTGTTGTAGCCGTAGCCATAGCCACCGTAGCCTCCGTACATGCCATAACCGCCATATCCGCCGTAGCCTCCGTAACCACCGCCGTATAGCTGGTTGTAATAGGAGTAGTAGGCCATCTGCTGGTAGAAGTCTGCCATCTGACTGGCTTCCGCATTTGTAGTGGTCGTGCTCTCATAGCGCATGATGAGCATCCAGATGTCGTAGTCCGAGATGTCAGGCTCATCCACCTTCCTGATGATCTGCTGCACGTGATGTGTCACATCAGGAGCAAAATTGCAGAGGGAACGGTTGATATCACCCTGGTTCTCGGTTGAGACGCTGGCGTCAGTCAGACCTGCAAAGGCGACTGTACTGTCCCTGGATATCTTGACTGTAGGGCTCAGGATAGTAGGGAAGAGGTACATCGACTTGTAATCCTCAGGGAATTCGAACGGAAGGACTATCGTGGCCTTCGAGATAAGAGCGGTGGTAGGATCGCCTCCGTTAGCTATGATATTGGGGTTGACGAGCCTGCGGATCTCATCGGCAGGAATTACCGGCTTCAGGCCGCTGCCACCCTCTACGTAGACCTTGTCGGAGGCCAGACCGGCCAGATGGTCGGATTCATGGGAGTCCACGTTGAATACGTACTGGTCAGGCTGGGTCTTGGCATTGATCAGAGAGTCCAGGTCCTGGAATTCGGGGGGGCTGAAATAGAACATGAGACTGGAGTCTCTCCTCTCGCCGTTGTAGATGCCGCTGTAATAGAGTACAGCGTAGTTGTCAGTCCTGTAGATGGTGCCGCTGTAGACATCCGTGATGTTCATCTTGAACATGTTGAAGCGGCCGCCGTTGCCGGAGGGCTCATCCGTCGTGATGAAGATTCCGGGGAACTTGCTCCTGTATTTGTCGAAATCCTTCAGGTCCTCGCTTGTGATTTCAAGGTACTTCTTTCCGAACTCTTCGGTGAAATCGAAGGTCAGCGAGTCGGATCCGTTGACCACTGGGACGCCTTTGGTGATCCTTTTGTCTCCGTGTTTAGGGGCTATCCTTGAATAGTACCTGGTTCCGAGGACCGGCTCCTCAAGAGCAAACACATTGACATTCTGGAGGATGGTTCCCTGGCTTACATCACTCACGGAGACTGTGTCGTTCTCAGCCTGGAATTTGAACCTCCTGAAGATAGGGTCCGTTCCGAAATCGAAGTCCCTCAGCACCGGGACGAGGATGATGGCGCTTCCCCTTTTGAAGAGTCCGTACTCGTCGTCCCTGACTGCTCCGAAGTTGATCCTTCTGGAAGAGAATCCGGAGAGGCTGTCGACAGGCTTCATCCAGACCTCATCTAAGTCGAATTCGGCAGTGTAGAAATCGTATTTAAGATTGGTGGCGATGAAGTTGCCACCAACGGACTCATTGACGTTTGTGCAAGACAGCAGAGCAGTCGCAAGGACTATCGCTGCAAGAAGTTTTCTCATTACTTCAACCGTTGATAAAAATCATCGTATTCGTCGATGTAGCGTCCGCTGCTTATCGATTCCTCATCGAAAGGCAGGAGGGGAACCTTGAGCCCTTCGCAGAACTTCACGAGGTCCTTGTCCAGGTCGGGCGCACCCATTATGATGCCATCCGAATACATGGCCGCCAATTCCGCAAGTTTTATGCCAGTGGGGCTGTCCAGCATGGCGACATCTTCCGGCTGGATCCCGTTGGAAGGGACGTTATCCTTGAACGAGGCGGGGAACTGCTCCTTGCTTATGTCGTTGTACAGAGATGTCACGATCTTGCTGCCGCTGAATATCGGGTCGCCGTTGTAGACCTTCTTGAGGTAGAGGGGGACAAGATGCGAGATCCAGCCCTGGCAATGGATGACGTCCGGAGCCCAGCGGAGTTTCTTGACAGTCTCGAGGACGCCTCTTGCGAAGAAGATCGCCCTCTGGCCATTGTCCTCGAAGAATTTGCCGTCGGCATCGTAAGTGATCTGCTTGCGGCGGAAATAGTCGTCGTTGTCGATGAAGTAGACCTGGATCCTTGCGGATGCGATCGAGGCGACCTTGATCACGAGGGTCCTGTCGACATCTCCGATTATTATGTTCATTCCGGACAGCCGGATAACCTCGTGCAGCTGGTTCTTCCTTTCATTGATGCAGCCATACCGCGGCATGAATGCACGGATTTCCTTCTTACGCTCCTGGATACCCTGGGGCAGGAAACGGCCGATCTTCGAAATCGGCGTTTCGGGGAGGAAAGGCATGATCTCCGAATTGACGAACAAAACTCTGTTGACGGGATTTCCCATATTACTAAACTTGTCTTACAAAGGTAAGAATTTTTTTTCATATTTTGATAATTCACTATATTTGAATCCAATTTGGAGAATTGTGCGCTTATGTCTTCAGGAGAGAACAAACTGATCAGGAGAAGGCTCGCGGGAGCCTGGCTGTCG
>JAFUFS010000040.1 GCA_017469745.1 Bacteroidales bacterium
CTTTGTCCGGAAAGCTGGCGTCAGTACCGGCAGTGCCGAACGGGAGTCGAAGGCGGCGAATTTGTCCAGCACGGAGGACAGGAAGCCCCTGGAGGTCTCGGAAGGGGAGACTCCGGCCTGGGCGAAGGCTTCTGAGACCGCCCCTGCTGCAGCCTTCACCTCCTTGACGTAGGAGTTGATGACCTCCCTGAAACGGGACTTCATCCTCGTCAGGTTTTCTTTTGAATATGCTTTCTCTTCGTCGATACCATATTCTTCCACCACGGTCCTGTGCTCGTCGGACTTGAGCCGCTTGGCCATGTCGGAGAGGCTTCCTTCCAGGTTGAACCTATGCCCCTGTTCGAGCTGCTCCATCATGCTGTCGCTGAGCCAGCCAAGAAGAGCCTTGTTGTCCTCCGTAAGCGAGTCCAGGATCCTGTCCACGCTCTCGCTGACGAGGGAATTCTTGTCCAGCTCCACCTGATAGGATGCGAACTGTCCGATCTCCTTGGAAAAAGCTTTCAGAGTCTGCTGGAAGAAGCGGTCGATCGTACTCACAGCGAAGGCGCTGTAGTCGTGCAGGATGTTGAAAAGCACATTTTCAGCCTTCTTCTTCAGGTCTGCTTCAGAAGGGAAGAGAGATGGGACGAAGTCCTTGGTGTACTGCGATTTGCCCGGATCGGTAGAGAGCCGGTGAAGCTCCTTGAGGATCCTGCTCTTCATCTCGTCTGTTGCCTTGTTGGTGAAGGTGACTGCAAGGATGTGCCTGTAGGTCGTGGGATCCTCGTTCTGCAGGAGGAGCCTTATGTATGTCCTGGCCAGGTTGAAGGTCTTTCCCGAACCTGCCGATGCCTTGAGTATCTTTATCATCTCTACTGCCTCCCGCAAATCATCTTGAAATCACACCATGAACAAGTCTTCGTGTCATCCGTCCTCCGCCATCCTGTCCCAGGATCCTTCATCCCGGCAAGAAGACCGTGGAGGCGCTGCTCGACTTCCTCGCTGAACTTCCGGCTCATGGGCACTTTCCGAACCTCTTCGGTGAAGAACTTTGCCGGCTGGTAGACCGAATTGACGAGAGCCTTACCCTTGAACTCCGGGCTGGATGCTGCCAGATAGTCGTAGAGGAAAAGCTGGAAGGCGATTTTTGGCCGTTTCTGGTTGTCTTCCCCGAAAAGGGCTTCCGCCACGCGTTCGGCATTCCCGTCGTTTATTTCCACGTCATCTGCCTCGACCCGGCCGGTCTTGTAATCGACTATCCTGACCTCGCCCGGCAGGAAACTGTCCATCCTGTCGACATAGCCCACGAAATGGAATCCGTCGATCTCCGTCTCGAACTTGTTCTCCAGTCCTATGACCTCGAATGAGGACACTCCGAGTTTCTCCATCAGTTCCTTGTCCCTTTGGAGAGTCTTAAGTACGTACTGGACGATCACGTTCTCAAGAACCAGGTTCCTTCCGCTAACTTCCAGAGTGTGCAGTTGCTTGAGGATCAGGCTCCGGACCCTCTTCTTGATGTCTCCCTTGCGCTTCATCCAGGAGAGGACATATTCCTTGGTGATCACCTTCAGGGCTCCGGGGAAAGCTGCATTGAGCTTCCTGTCTCCCATGTCGTAGGACGGATCCATGGCGCCCTCGCCCATGTAGAGGGCCTGCATCGTCGAGTGGTAGACGTCACCGAGCATGCCGGAGTCGAGGTCTTCTGCGACCTCGCTCTCCTCCGTCAGGCAGGCTATCTTCGAGAAATAGAACTTCGCCGGGCAGTCAAGGTAATTCTTCAGGGAAGAAGCGGACAAGGTGACTCTGGAAAGCTTTTCAATGTCTTCCTCCGTCTTCGGGATCTTTGAGTCGTCCTCGTGGAGGCGGGCTTCAGCCCTGACGAAACTGCGCTTGACCGGCAGGTTGTAGTGGTACTCGAGCTGCTTGATGAAGCGGCTTTCCTCCCCGTTCTTGAGTCCTTCGGTCCTGGAGTCGTAGACCAGGGTCACTGTCTCCGCCCTCTGGATCATGCGGTAGAAATAGTAGGCCCAGATCGCATCCTGGAACTCGTAGGTCGGCAGGCAGAAACCCTTCCTCAGTTCCGGAGGGATGAAGGATGAGCTGACACTCTTCCTTGGGAACATGCCTTCGTTGCAGGACAGGATCACCAAATGCTTGAAATCCAGGGCCCTTGTCTCGAGGGGACCCATGATCTGGAGGCCTTTCAGAGGCTCTCCGTTGAAGGGTACGGAGATAGGGCTGAGGATCTGGTCCAGGAGCCTTGCGAAAGTCTGGGGAAGGATTTCCAGATCATTGGTTGTGAGGAGGTTGACTGCTGAATATGCCTTCCTTGCGAATTCCAGTTCGACCATCATGTCGGGATCTTCCGCCAGCATGGGGGAGAGCCCCAGGATCAGGGACTTGTGGTACTCTCCGAAGGCTTTTGCCTGCTCCCTGGAGGCTGACTTGGGGTCGGTCACCACCGGCCTGAAGATGAGGTCGAACACGGCCAGGCCGCTCAGTTTCTTCTGGGGAATATAGTATTCCGCTTCCTTCTTGATCGAATCGACCCTTTCCCTCACTGCCTCGTCGTCCTTGGTGACCTTCCTGAACAATCCTGAGGAGAACACGGCCCAGACTTGGTTGTGGTAGAAGTACCACTGGCCGTCTTTCTGCCTCAGATGCATCTGCATGGCTGAAACCAGGGTCATGAAGTCGAAGAATGAACTGCCGCGCATGGGGCTGCCCATCGTGACGTTTATGTCTTTGATTTCGGGCGGTATGGAATTCAGCACCGGGACAAGCAGGCTTTCGTCCGGAAGGACGATGGCGTAGTCTTCATCCTTGACTATCGAAGGGATCAGTTTGGCCTGCCCGACTGAAGAAGGCACGCTTATCACCTCCACTTCCGGCAGCGGCAGTCCTTCCTCGTCGATGGGGAAGGCCTGTCCGAACTCCTCCAGGTTTCGGGTCATGAAGAGGGAGGCATTGTTGCGCCTGTCCCTTATCATTTTGCTGGAGAAGTCCCAGCAGAAAGCCCCCAGGCCAGCGTCGCGAAGCTTCCTCATCAAGGTCTTTTCGCATTCGTTCAAGGCGTTCAGGCCCACGAACACATATTCATTGACATCTCCGAAAGAGGCGGAGAGGACGTCCGCCACAGGCTCTTTCCTGAGCCTTTCGGCAAGGCTGCGGTAGGTCATGCCCTCGTAAGACATGCCCTTTGAGGCGAGTTTGTCCCTGAAATTGTTGTACAACGGCAGCAGGATGTTCCAGATCTGGAGGAACCGCTCCTTCACGTTGGGGCTCTCCGAATCGAGGTTCACCGTCAGGCGGCCAGAATCCCGGAAGTGCTTTACGAACCTGTCGATCGCCTCTCTCTGCCGCGGTGTGAGGTAGGAATATGTGTCCTGTATCTCCTTGTATTCCTTGATGTTAGTGTAAAGTTGGGAGGGATTCGCCAGGTATTTGTCCACATCGTCGAAGTCGCCGAGGATCACATCGCCCCAGAAGATGAACTCGTCCAGGGGTTCGGCCTTGGGGAACAGGGCCTTGTAGCAGTCGTACAATTCCAGAAGCAGGCTCACCCGATCGGTCGGCCTCGTCCCTGAGATTTCATAGAAGAAATCGTTGATTGTGAGCATCTTCGGGGCTATTATCGGGCTCCCGAGGGACTTCACGGCCTCGCCCAGGTACTTTTTGAAGAAGACCTGGCTGCGCCTGTTGGGGAATATGAAGCATCGTCCGGAATTGTCTCCCGGAGTGATATAGTGCTTGGCTACCTGTTCGAGGAATGGTCTCATTTATCAAATTTAGTTATTATATTTGTCAAAATACAATTTTTTATTGCCATGAAAAAGAAATTCAGATGTATGGTTTGCGGGTATGTCTACGAAGGCGAGAACCCGCCGGAGCGTTGTCCCCAGTGCAAGGTGCCTGCAAGCAAATTCGTTGAGATAAAGGAGGAGGCCGAAGGCCCCCAGTGGGCATGCGAGCATCACCTTGGTGACGGAATGGTTGATGATCCTGAGATCGTCGAGGCTCTCCGCCACGATTTTGCCGGAGAGTGCTCCGAGGTCGGTATGTACCTTGCAATGAGCCGCCAGGCCGAGCGCGAGGGTTATCCTGAGATCGCTGATGCTTTCAAGCGCTATGCTTTCGAGGAGGCAGAGCATGCTGCGAAGTTCGCCGAGCTCCTCGGAGAACTGGTTTGGGACACCAAGACCAACCTTGAGAAACGCTATCAGGCTGAAGCAGGAGCATGCGAAGGCAAGCTCGCTACCGCCAAGAGGGCTAAGGAACTTGGCTACGACGCCGTCCATGACACCGTCCATGAGATGGCAAAGGACGAGGCTCGTCACGGCTCAGGTTTCTACGGTCTCCTGAAGCGTTACTTCGACAAGTAGCTCTTTTTGTGAATATGGAAGCTAACGACAGTACGATAAAACTTTTCTACAATACAGAGCGGGAAAAACTTCAGATGCCCGAGTATGGAAGGAACATACTCAGGATGGTCGAACAGCTCAAGGAGATTCCTGACCGTGCCAAGCGCAGCGAGCAGGCCAAGGCCGTCGTAAAGGTCATGGAGACCCTGAACCCCCAGGTGCATCAGCAGGAGAACTTCGAACAGAAGCTCTGGGATCACCTGTTCATGATTGCTGGCTATGATCTTGACATAGATTCTCCATATCCGGCACCCCTCCCTGAGGCAAAGGCCATCAGGCCCATGGTGATTCCGATCGACAAGTCTCCCGTGCGGGCGACCCATTACGGACGCAACATCGAGAGCATAATCGATCTGATCGCCGGTGAGCCTGAAGGAGAGGTCAAGACTGCCATGATCCGCTCTCTTGCCATCTACATGAGGCAGCAGTACCTTATCTGGAACAAGGACAGCGTGGCTGACGAGACGATTTTCGCAGACATCGAAAAACTCTCCGACTACCGGATCAAGGTACCCGAGGGTCTGGAACTCACTAAGATCTCCCAGGATTCGAACTTCTCGCGTCCCGGCATGAATCTTGGGATGAACGGCCAGAACCGCAAGGGCGGAAAGAAAAACAATCGCAACAAGAACCGTAAGTGATGCTCAGGCTCTGGAAGAACATGGACGAAGAGGACAAGACGAGACTGGTCAAGACGACCGGTTTCGTCATTGCCCTCTTTACAGTCTTCACCCTTCTGGCGACGGTTTCCTATTTCTTCACATGGAAAGTCGACCAGAGTGCCCTGGCTGCCCCTGTTGGAGACACCTCGGTCGAAATCAGGAACCTGGCCGGAAAGCTTGGCTACAGATGGTCTGACCTCCTGGTCCGCAGGTGGTTCGGCCTTGGCAGCCTTGCCCTGATAGTGATCCTCTTTGCAGTTTCGGTGCGTCTCCTTCTGCAAAGGTGGCACTATTCGATGCTGAAGACCGTCCTGTTGACAGTCTCCGGAGCACTTGTGGCATCATTCATCCTTTCTTTCGTCTCCGACCTGTTCGGTTGGAGCAACGTTTTCGGAGGAGGACTCGGAGGAGAGTGCGGCGAGGCTGTAGTCGGCTGGTCACGCAATCTATTCGGCCCCTTCATCACCGGCCTCCTTATCCTGCTTCTCCTCGCCCTCTGGCTCTTCTTTGTCAGTGAACGCTTCTCCCGCTGGTTCGCCTCCCTAGGAGATGCCCCTGCTAAGGAGGAAGATCAGCCTGCGGTTCGGATGCCTGAAAAGCCGGTTTCATCGGAGCCTCGTCAAAAGGTTATGCAGCCGGTCTCCAGCCTTGCAACCAAGGAGACTACTGTTGTGCGGACACCAGTCAAAGACGTACCATCTATCCATGATGAGGCCTCTATGGTCCGGAAGGAGTCGGCATCCGAGGACAATGCCGCACGCGGCACCAGCGGGGGGACCGCGAGCATTGCGAGCGGTGGGGCCGAGCGAAGCGAGGCGTCCGAGGTACCGACTCCTTCCGGACAGAATCAGCCCCTGGAAGTCATCAAGGATGACACGCTGTCCACCGAAGTCAAGAAAGAACTTCCCAGGATCAACGTCCGCGACGAACTCCCCAACTACAAGTTCCCCTCCCTCGAACTCCTCGAAGAATATTCCTCAGGCCACCACGAAGTCACCGACGAAGAACTCGCAAGGAACAACAACAAGATCCGCGCGACCCTCGAGAGCTACCGCATTCAGATCAATGACGTCAAGGCCATCGTGGGTCCGACAGTGACCCTCTACAAGGTCTATCCCGCCCCAGGCGTCAAGATCGCAGAGATCAAGAAACTCCAGGAGGACATCGGAATGTACCTCCATGCCAGGGGAGTCCGCGTTGTGACCCTCACCGATTCCGTAGGAATAGAGGTTGCCAACGACAAGCCTTCCATAGTCCCCATGAGGGCGGTTCTCAACGACGACGCCTTCAGGACCAGCAAGGCCGAGCTCCCGATTGCGATCGGCTACACCATCCAGCAGAAGGTCA
>JAFUFS010000041.1 GCA_017469745.1 Bacteroidales bacterium
CTCGTTCTCTGCCCCTCTCATAGCATCTTTGGGTGCAATCTGGTTCGCCGGTGGGATAGGATGGCGTCTTCTCCTTCCGGTTTTCATAGTGATCGGCTGCCTTGCCTTCGTCTCCCTGAGCCTGAGCAAGGTACATGAGCCCTCCATGGAAGACAACCGCAGCCTTGGCATAAAGGAAGGCTTCCGGGACTGTCTGGCCTTGCTCGGATCGTCACTCGTCCTGCTTACTTTCGTAGCCATCCTCTGCCACGTCGGAGTGAATGTTGGCATGAATATATCCTCGCCAAAGATCCTGGTGGAGCGTTGCGGCTTCCCTATGGAGAAGGCCGCTCTGGCCTCGACGGCATATTTCCTGTCGAGGACGGTCAGCAGTTTCTGTACTCCCTTCATCCTGAGGTTGGTTCCCAACAGGAAGTATCTGACAGTCTGCCTCTCGCTCATGACGCTCGGACTCCTTGCCATGGCATTCGGCCGCAATGCCGTCCTTCTCTATTCAGGAATATGCCTGGTCGGTTTCGGGGGAGTCAACGTCTATCCGCTCATTTTCTCCCATGCCATACTGAAAGTCGAGGACAAGAAGCGCAATGTTTTCTCCAGCCTTATGGCGATGGCATTCATCGGCGGAGCTATATTCCCGACCCTCATGGGAGTCGCCGGGGACCGTTTCGGCCAGGTCGGAGCAGTCGCGATGATGGCCATCGGCCTTGCCTACCTGTGGTTCTATTCCCGCTCCAAAGCCAGAAACTGAAAAAGTCTTATATTTGTATATGGTCAAGATATTCTGCAAGAACACCGGCACTTCAAAGGAGTTCGAAGAAGGAACTTCCCTTGGCACAATCTCAAGGGAATTCGTTTTTGACAAGCCCTACGACATCCTGGCCGCAAAGGTCAACAATGTCGCCCATGGGCTGAAGTTCAATGCCTATCACAGCCTGGATGTCGAGTTCCTGGATTACAGGACTTACATAGGCCGCAATTTCTATTGCCGTTCGCTGTGTTTCCTGCTCTACAAGGGTGTGAAGGACCTTTTCCCGGATTCCACCCTGACCATCAGGCGCCCGATCTCCAAGGGCTATTACTGTTCGGTCGACAAGGGAGACGGCACCCCTTTGACCGAGGCGGACGTGGATGCCGTAAGGGCCCGGATGACGGCCCTGGTGGACGAAGACCTGGTCTTCCGCCGCCATGAAGTGCGTGTCGACGAGGCCATAAGCAAGTTCACCGAACTAGGTGACCTGGACAAGGTCAAGCTGCTGGAGACCTGCGGCGAGGTCTATGTGTACTATTATACCCTTGGCGGGACAGCCGACTATTATTGCGCCGGCCTTGTGCCAAGCACAGGCTATCTCCGCACGTGGGACGTAAGTCTCTACCATGGTGGAATACTTCTCCGTGTCCCTGACCGCCACCATCCCGAGAACCTGGCTCCCTTCCATGAGCAGCCGAAGACCTTCGAAGTGTTCGCTGAGGCCAGGAAGTGGAATTCCATCATGGATCTTGACAATGTAGTAGATGTGAACGAGGCAATCCTGAGGGGCAATGCATCCGACCTTATCCAGATCGCAGAGGCTCTCCAGGAAAAGAAGATAGTCCAGATCGCTGAAGAGATCGAGAGGCGGCACAACGATCCTGCCAACCCGGTCAGGCTTGTCCTCATCACCGGCCCTACAAGCAGCGGAAAGAGTACCTTCTGCAAGAGACTCAGCATCCAGCTGAAGGCCTGCGGGCTCCATCCGATCTCGTTCTCCACGGATGATTATTTCGTGAACCGCCTGGACACTCCCAAGCTTCCGGACGGATCCTTCGACTTTGATAATTTCGACACCGTTGACCATGACTATCTCCAGAAAGACCTGCTGAAACTCCTCTCCGGAGAGGAAGTTGAAGTGCCTGAGTTCAATTTCGTGACCGGACTGAGGGAGTTCAACGGTAAGAAGCTGAAGCTTGGTGAGAGGTCGGTCATTCTCATCGAAGGCATCCACGCCTTGAATCCGAGGCTTTCCGACCAGGTCCCAGAGTCCGAGAAATTCAAGATATTCATAAACACCATCACTTCGATATCCCTTGACTCGCACAACTGCATTCCGACCAGTGACAACCGCCTCCTGAGACGCATAGTCCGTGATTTCCTGAAGGGAGCATTCTCTGCCCGTGAGACGATCTCCAACTGGCCGAACGTACGCCGTTCGGAGGTCAAGTGGATCTACCCTTATCAGGAAGATGCCGATGTCCTGTTCAATTCGGCCTACCTGGTGGAATTTGCCGTGCTGAGGACCCAGGCCGAGAGGATCCTTGCCACGGTCCCGAAGAACAGCCAGGAATACTGCGAGGCTAACAGGCTCCTTCAGTTCCTCCACTATTTCGTTCCGGTCTCCGACAAGGAGATTCCTCCGACATCATTGCTCCGCGGGTTCATCGGAGGCGGAAGTTTCTGACACTTAAAAGAATAAGCTATGAATAAGATCAAGATATTAGCCCTTTCGGCGGCCTTCCTCATCGCATCACCTGTCTTTTCACAGAAGGGGAGCGTGGCAGTGAAGGACGTCCTTGAACCACTCCCCGGCGGCAACGCCAAGATGGAGGGCTATTTCGACGACGACATCCTTCTGGTCCAGGAAAACTGGGCGAAAGGCGTCATGCCCTATGACGATGTCATAGAGTTCTTCCGTTCCGGAAGGACCAAGTTTGCCCTCGGGGAGATGCCGGGAAAGAGCATCCGAACCAATTCACTGCTCTGGCGTTACACCAGGGATCCCCAGCTCAAGGCCCTTACAAAGGGAGTAGTGTACTCGTTGATAGCCACTGCGAAGGAAAACGGCTCGATCAGCTGTACTCCCGTGGGCGACCAGCCAGGAGAGCATGACGGGGACATCTGGGAGAGGAAATACGTCCTGCTCGGACTGAGCCAGTACTACCTCGATGTGGAAAAGGATCCCCTTGTGCTCGAAGCCATGGAGAAGGAGGCACGCTCCGTCATGGACCAGGTCGGTCCGGCTCCGAAGAAGAGCATCACAGAACTTGGATGGAGCTCGACCAACATAGAGTCTTCATCCATCCTGGAGCCTTTCATGAGACTTTATTTCATTACCGGTAAGAAGGAATATCTTGACTTCGCAACCTACATCATCGAGGCCGGCGGCTGCAAGGGCAGCAATATATTTACCCAGATCTATGACGGAGTCCCCATGACCGAAGTCGGGACGCCGTATCCCAAGGCCTACGAGATGACTTCCGTCTGGGAGGGACTCGTCGAGTACTACAGGGCTACGGGCGATCCAAGGTGGCTCCGTTGCATCCGGAACTTCTTCGAAGAGGTCAAGGACAATGAGATAAGCATCATCGGCAATGGTGGAGCGGACGTCTACTGGCCGAAACTGATGGGCGAGGGCTGGAGCAATACCGCCGTAGAGCAGTCCAATCCTGACATCAAGAGGATGATGGAGACCTGCGTCGGCGTGACCTGGATCAAGTTCTGTTCGCAGTATCTTCGCCTGACCGGAGATCCGGCGGCGGTGGACTGCATCGAAAGATACATCTACAACGGCCTTCTCGGGGCCATGAGACCGGACGGGAAAGGTTTCAGCTATGTCAACCTGCTGAACGGACCGAAGGTCACCAACAGCGGCTGGGGTACGGTCATCGACGGCCTTCCTGTGACTTGCTGCAACCTTAGCGGCCCCACGGGCCTGGCTTACATCCCCTATGTGGCTGTCATGCAGGGAGAGGAAGGTCCGGTGGTGAATCTTTACAACCGAGGAGTCTACAAGTCAAAGACTTCCGACGGCCGTTACGTTTCCCTTGGCATCGACACCGAATTCCCCAGGGAAGGAGACGTGAAGATCGCTGTGTTCCCCTCTGGAGAGGGAGAGTTCAGCATAAGGCTGCATATTCCTTCATGGAGCGAATCAACCACGGTGAATGTGAACGGGAAGCCCGTCAAGGATGTCCTGAGCGGGACTTATCTGGAAATCAAACGCGACTGGAAAGCCGGAGACGAAATCCGGATAAGCTTCGACATGAAGGCCAGGATCATACAGGCGAAGGAGGGCAGGAATCCTGCCGGGAAGAATTTCCAGGCCGTGCAGTGGGGACCTCTGGTGCTTGCACGTGACGAGAACATAGATCCTTCCTACAACGAACCGGTGCGGATCGTCGCCGGCGAGGGCGGGGTGGTGGAGGTCTCCCGCGTCAAGCCTAAGCGTCAGGGAACGAGGGTCCAGTTCATGGTACCTACCACTGATGGACCTGTCCCCATGGTGGATTATTCATCCGTCGACTGCTGGGAAGGAAAGCACATCCAGACATGGCTTCCGATCAAATGAAATCCAATTGTTACAAGAATATGAGTGATTATACAGGAAACAACAACGAATCCCTGGTCTACTTCACCAGGGAACTCAGCGCTGAGGGCCTGATCAGGGCCTACGCCAAGGTTTGCGGAAACATTTCCGGCAGGGTAGGAGTCAAGGTCCACACCGGCGAGCAGCATGGCCCCAACATCATTCCCAGGGAATGGATAAAGGCTCTGATGGGCAGGTGCATTCCTGAGGGAAAGATTATCGAGACCAACACCTATTACGACGGCGACCGTTACACGACAGAACTGCATCGTGAGACCCTGAAAGTCAACGGCTGGGACTTCTGCCCGGTGGACATCCTGGACGAGGAAGGTACGGTCGAGCTCCCGGTTGTCGGGGGTAAGTGGTTCGACAGGATGTCAGTCGGCGGACACCTCCTGAATTATGATTCAATGGTCGCCATGACCCATTTCAAGGGACACACCCAGGGCGGTTTCGGTGGCTCCAACAAGAACATCGGCATCGGTTGTGCCGACGGACGTATCGGAAAGGCGTGGATCCACACGACTCCCGGTCAGCCCGACCAGTGGGACATCGCCAAGGAAGAATTCATGGAGAGGATGACCGAGTCGACCAAGGCTACGATCGACCATTTCGGAAAACATGTTACCTACGTCAACGTAATGCGTAACATGTCTGTCTCTTGCGACTGCGAAGGCCAGGCGGCTGAGCCGGTCGTGACTCCCGATGTGGGAATCCTATCTTCCACGGACATCCTTGCTGTGGACCAGGCTTGCATCGACATCATCTATGCCATGAAGGAAGAGGAGCATCACGCCATGGTCGAGCGCATCGAGTCGCGCCATGGCCTCCGCCAGCTCTCCTACATGAAGGAAATGGGCATGGGTAACGACCACTACGTACTCATCGATCTAGACAACGGCGGCAGGAGGATGACTGTCCAGGACGCTGTCAAGGATCTGAAGCCCTTTACCGCTGAATGACGAGCTTCACCGGGCCGAGGAGACCTGAAGGAAGAAGGGACTCTCCGTCTGTGAAGAAATCTATGGGGGTGTAGGTGATTTTGTCCCTTATACCCGGCTGCATGTCACCGACGATCCTGTTATGCCAGACGTCGGTGACTTCTATTTCCACCTTGTTGTTTCCTTTACGTAGGGCTCCTGTGATCTCAACCTTGAAGGGATGGGTAAAGACTGTCCCCCTCTCGGTGCCGTTCACCCTTACGCTGGCGATGTCCCTGACCTCGCCGAGATCCAGGAAGATCCTTCCCCTCATGAGATCCTTCTTCCTGACGGAGAACGACTTTGAATATGTTGCCTTGCCCGAGAAGTATTTGATTCCGGGATCGTCGCTCAGTGCGAGCGACTTCAGTTCATCAAGAACTGCCGAATCCGGGGCGCCGCGACCTGCCTGGAAACTAATTTCCCAGGGACCTCCCAGGGAGGAGAGGGTTACCGGCTCATATTCAGGAAGAACCACTCTTTCTTCGGGGCTGTCTTCCAGGAACATCACGAACACGCTTTGGCAGCGGTCAAGGCTGAGGTTGACCTTGGTGCGCCCCTCTGTCTGGATGAAGCTGACAGGCTCCGAAGATCCGTCCTCAGCGTGCCAGATGACAGGTTTCTTTCCGCTTGTCCTGAACGAGGCGTCGATCCTGGCTGCTTCGTCCTTCAGGTTGGCGACCCAGTAGATGTCTCCTTCAGCCAGACTCCGGTGCACGAACTTTATGCCCTGGGCTCCTGAATATTCAAAGTCAGGTCTAATCCCCATGCCGGCAAGCACTTCACCGGCCGGAACGCCGCAGGTGACATTCTTCCTGCCGCTTTCCCAGATGCTTCTGGTCAAGGCATCGAATTCTTCCTGGCTTCCGGAATTGCCGGCCATGACCTCAGGCCTTGACCCGCAGATTACGATCCCATCGTCCGCCAGTTCTTTCAGTTTCCTTAGGATCCCGATTGACATGTACCTTACGTTAGGATCCAGCATCAGGATCCTGTACCTCATCCCTGCGGGAACAGCTATTTTTCCGCCTTCCGCCCTGACCAGATCCAGGAGGACAGATGGACTGAAGAAATCGTAATTGTAGCCATCGGGGACCTCGGGCGAACCGTACATGAAGAGTCCGGTCACATTGTTGTCCTCTCCGTAGTAGTAGGCCACGTCGGCTACGAACCTGCCCTGCTGGAGAAGGTAGCAGCTCCTGGACAGGTAGTCTGTCCATGTCCTGGCCTTGTCCGCCCATGTCTGATGACGGTTGAACCACTGGCCATAGGGCCCGAGTCCAAGGCCCGGAAACTTGTCGTCAACCGGCTGGTGGACTGATGTGTGGATTACGAATCGGTTAAGCCCTGAGGCCAGGGCTGCGTCTGCCGTGGGCTTGAGGACGGCAGGGGAGTAGACCCATGCTCCGTCCCTGAGGCCATGGGCAGTGAAAGATTCAGCTGCCGCAATGTTCTGGCCGTAGATGTGTGCAACCGATGCCGATTCCCGGATGTCGGCCTCAAATCTGGTGTTGAAAGTCTGTCCCTGGTTGTATTGCATCCAGAAGGCTGACATGGGTACTTCAGCGTAACGCTTGCAGTCCATGCCGTCCGTCAGGTTCGATCTCCAGGATTCATGGCTCTCGGTGTAGCGTTTCATCCCGTAGGGCCTGAGTACCTCGTTCTGAAGGTCGTAATGGTATTCAGCCATCATCTCTCCTATGGCCCTTCTCCAGTCGAAAAGGAAGCGTTCTGTGGCAGTCGTGTTGTCCAGGATCATTCCTGTGAGAGCTGGGAGCCATCTGTGAAGGTCGTAGCCCTTCCTCCCCATGAACTCCTCGAACATCCTTCCGGTCCAGGTCTGTGAGCCAGCCTCATAACTGTCAGTCAGCAGGTACTGAATTCCCCTGCCTCCGAGACGGCCTCCGCTGGCCTCGCTGTAGGTCCCGAGATATGTTTCCAGGTACTTCCTGACCGCTTTCGGATCGAGTTTGTCTACTTCGAGTCCGGTCGCTTCGGCGGTCGCCGGATGGTTCGTCTTCCCGGTAAGGCTGTAGCCGAACCTGAATACCCTCCATCTGCCCTCCGGAACTTCCCAGCAGAGTACGCCGTCCTTGAACTTGTCAGTAAGGTCGACTACGTCTTCAATCCTGGCTGCTACGTCAGTCTCGGGTGTGGTTTCCTGCTGCAGAAGGCGGTAGAACATGTTCCCGGCCTTGTCTCCGGCGTCCTGGATCCTGTTCACTGAGGATAGGATGAACTGCGAGACGCCGAACGGGCTTTCCTGGCCTTCCTCGGTGTCACGGAACCTTATTCGGAAAAACTTGGCAGTAACCGGCGGGAATGAATATGTCTTCTGCTGCGTGGCCTGGTAGTCCAGCTTGGAGACAGTCCGGAAATCGATCCCGTCGTCGCTGCACTGAAGTTCCCTTACAAGGACTGACTCGGTCCCCTTGACCTTTTTTTCCGTGATGATGACGGACCTGATGGTTTGGGGCTCCTCGAAGGCGTATTGCACCCAACTCCAGCCGTCCTTTGGTTTGACATTGATGAAATCTCCAACGCTGTCGGAATTGAGCTTTTTGAGAAGTTCGCTGCTATTTATGGGCTCTTCCGTACCGCTTGTGCTTACTGTCGGAGAAATGGCTGTGAAATCAAGGTCGTCGTCGCAGAGCCTGACTGCCACGACTGCGATGTCGCGGTAGAAACGAAGGTCACTGAACTTGGCTTCCAGCCCGTTAGCGGCCATCGGCAGGTCCTGGAACTTTCCGGTTATGTCGAAGCCTTCCGGAAGAGGTATTCCAACAGTTCGCCGGGCATTCCCAAGCGATGACCCTGTCACGTCTACCTGCCTCCAGACCAGTTTCTTCATCGCATCCTCTTCGCTTACCCACGGTCCTCCGGTCTCGCTCCAGCCTGGAGAGGCTGCTATCGTAACTTCCATGTCAAGGCTGTCCGACAGGTCAAGGGCGTAGTTGAAGCATTCCTTCCATTCCGGCGTCATGTAGGGGATACGTTTTTCTACGATCCGGGGAGTTTCCAGTCCAGCGTCGAAATTGTGGTAGCCCACTATTCCGGCGTCCTTCATCCAGAGCAGGTCCTTCCGGATTCCGTCCTTCGTTATGTTTCCGTTCATCCAGTGCCACCAGACCCTCGGCCTGGCTTCCTTCGGGGGAGCTATGAACCCTTCACGAAGGGAATTTGGCGTCTCCTGGGCGGAAGATGGAACTGAATATGCCAACGCAAGGGCGCAGGAAATGAGTGCAGGGATGAATGATCTCATGTCTGAAGTTTTGATGTACACAAAATTAAGCATTATTTAAAAAATCAGTAAATTTGTGATGAACAACACAAAGAAACGATGAAACAGATCATTACACCCAATGCACCGGCCGCCATCGGGCCGTACAGCCAGGCTATCGAGCACGGCGGATTAATATTCGTATCAGGTCAGCTTCCCATCGATCCTGCCACCGGCAGCTTCCCCGAAGGTGGAGTGGAGGCTCAGACCAGGCAGTCCCTGACCAATCTCAAGGCCATCCTGGAGCAGGCCGGCTCCGGTCTCGACAAGGTAGTCAAGACGACTGTCTTCCTCGCTGACATGGGTGATTTCGGTGCAATGAACGGAGTGTATTCGGAGTTTTTCTCTGTCCCTTATCCGGCTCGTTGCGCCTTTGCCGTCAAGACCCTTCCAAAGGGGGCTCTTGTCGAGATAGAATGCATCGCAGCCAATGGTTAGGACTCTTCTCAGGCAGGTCAAGCAGTACAAGACGGCAGCCCTGTTGACCCCGGTCTGGACTACGGCCGAGGTCATCATGGGTGTGCTGATCCCGTACGTGACGGCCTCGCTCATCGACAAAGGCATAAATGCCGGGAACATGCCTGAGGTTTTCCGCTATGGTGGCATAATGCTCCTTATGGCTTTCTTCAGCACGCTTTTCGGTATCCTTTCGGCCCGTTTCGGAGCCTATTCTTCCACTGGCCTGGCAGCGAACCTTCGCGAAGCCATGTACAGGAACATCCAGAGGTTCTCCTTCTCCGACATTGACAAGTACTCGACTGCAGGCCTTGTCACCAGGATGACTACGGACGTGAGCAACATCCAGGGCGCCTTCCAGATGCTCCTTAGGATCAGCTTCAGGGCCCCGCTGAACCTGATCTTCAGCCTTTTCATGTGCTTTTTCATTAATCCGAAGCTGAGCCTGGTCTTCCTTATCGCCATGCTCATCCTGGGAACCTGCCTCTTCTTGCTGATCAGCCGCGCTGCAAAGCTCTTCGTGCAGATCTTCGAAAAGTACGACAAGCTGAACGGAGTCATCCAGGAAAATGTCTCCGGTATCAGGGTGGTCAAGGCTTTTGTCCGTGAGGAACATGAACTCAGCAAGTTCGACAAGGCAGCCCTTGCCTTGTACAATCTAAACGTGAAGGCAGAAAGCCTGATGGCACTGAACCATCCGGTGATGAACCTGGTTGTCTACGGGTGCATCATCGCCCTCTCTTGGTTCGGCGCTCATTTTATTGTAGGAGGCACACTTACAACTGGTCAATTGACGTCTCTCTTTACGTACATCATGACTGTTATGTCATCGCTTATGATGCTATCGATGATCTTTGTCCAGCTGACGCAGAGCGCCGCAAGCGGAAAGAGGATCGCCGATGTCATCGACGAAGAGCCTGACATGTTCGATCCGGAAGAGCCCTTGCAGGTTGTTGAGGATGGAAGCATTGATTTCGACCATGTCTCCTTTGCTTATAGTGAAGGTGGAGATTATGCATTGGAAGATGTTGACATTCACATTAAACCAGGAGAAACAATCGGACTGATAGGCGGAACCGGAAGCGGAAAGTCCAGCCTGGTTTTCCTGATTCCGCGTCTTTATGATGCATCGGACGGTACCGTGAAAGTCGGAGGCGTCGACGTACGCAAGTACGGTATGGAAGCACTGAGAAGCCAGGTGTCCATGGTCCTCCAGAAGAGTACCCTGTTCTCCGGAACGATTCTAGACAATCTCAGGTGGGGACGTGAGGATGCCACTGAGGAAGAATGTATAGAAGCCTGTCGCCAGGCCTGCGCCGATGAATTCATCGAGCAGATGCCGGACGGCTACAACACCTACATCGACCAGGGCGGAACCAATGTCTCCGGAGGTCAGCGCCAGAGGATCTGCATCGCCAGGGCTCTCCTGAAGAAGCCGAAGGTCCTGATCCTGGATGACTCGACTTCGGCCGTCGATACGGCTACCGACGCTCACATACGCCAGGCGATCTCTTCCCATGTGGAAGGCCTGACAAAGATCATAATATCCCAAAGGATCCTCAGCATAAAGGATGCAGACAGGATAATCGTAATGGATGACGGCAAGGTGGTGGCTTTCGATTCACACGAAAAGCTCCTTGAGACCTGCACCATCTATAAGGACATCTACGAGATGCAGACTTCGGGTGCCGAAGCTGACTTTGACAAAAAGGAGGTGGCAGCATGAGTGCGGAACAAAGGATGAACGGCAGGCCCCGCGGCGGAGTCCGCGAACCTCACATGTCAAGGGAAGAACTCAAGTCCAGCCTCGGCAAGGGTTCGACCGTGTGGAGGCTGTTCAGTTTCATATTCAAGAATTATAAGTTCAGGATAGGAATAGTCCTGGTGTGCATAGTCGTCTCCGCCCTGGCCACCCTGGCGTCTTCGCTCTTCACGAAGACCCTGATAGACGATTATATCACGCCGATGCTCTCGATGGCCTCGCCTGATTATTCGCCGCTGGCGGTCGCCCTCTTCAAGCTGGGCGCCGTGCTGCTGGTGGGAGTCGTGGCGTCATATTCCTACAACCTTATAATGATCTTCGTGGGGCAGGGGACGATGCTCCGCCTGAGGGAGAACCTCTTCTCCCACATGGAGGACCTTCCGCTTTCGTATTTCGACTCCCATTCCCACGGAGACATAATGTCTGTCTACACCAACGATGTTGACACGCTCCGCCAGGTAATCGGAAGCACATTGCCCAACCTGTTTCAGTCGCTGATAACCCTGATCTCGACCTTTGTCTCGATGATAGTCCTTTCGGTCCCATTGACCCTTGTCTCGATCCTCATGGCCATCCTGACCGTCCGGGTCACTACAGCCCTCGGCAAGATCTCCAAAGGGCATTTCGTAGAGAGGCAGAAGAACCTTGGCAAGGTCAACGGCTACATCGAAGAGATGGTCTCAGGCCAGAGGGTGGTGAAAGTCTACTGCCATGAGAAGAAGGCCGTAGAGGATTTCACCGTGCTGAACGAACAGCTCCGCTCCAGTGCCTACAATGCCAACAAGGTCGGAAGCATGGTAATGCCTATCAACGGCAACATCGGCAACCTGGGTTACGTGCTCACTGCCGTGATCGGTGCGACTATCGCCCTCGGTGGTTTCACCGCCTGGTATCTCTGCGGGATCGGCGGCGCGACCCTGACTTTGGGTACCCTTGTTGCCTTCCTCTCGCTTCAGAAGAATTTCACCAGGCCGATCTCGAGCATCTCCAACGAGATCAACTCGATCGCAATGGCTTCTGCCGGTACTGACCGTGTCTACGGGGTGCTTGATGAGGCAAAAGAGGTTGATAACGGAAATGTTACACTTGTAAACATAAATGTTTCAGAGTCTGGTAATATTGAAGTTAGTGAGAAGAGGACCGGTTCTTGGGCCTGGTCCTCGCCATCTATAGTGCCTTCGGAGCCAAGCGACTCAGGGAGTCTGAGGGGAACGCCCCTCAGTCCCCCTCGGGGGTGCAAGGGGGTGGATGGATA
>JAFUFS010000024.1 GCA_017469745.1 Bacteroidales bacterium
AGGTATTCGACGCAGAACGAACTTGTGGAGACCCTCGCAGAGATGCGCCGGAGGCATATTCCTGTAGACAACATCGTCCAGGACTGGCAGTATTGGAAGAGCGACCAGTGGGGAAGCCATGAATTCGACGAGGAGCGTTATCCCGATCCGGAGAAGATGCTCGACGACGTCCATGCCATGCACGGCCGTTTCATGATCAGCGTCTGGCCGAAATTCTACACCAACACCGACCACTATAAAGAGTTGAAGGAGGCAGGCTATGCCTACACCCATGCAGAGGATGTCGGCCTGGTTGACTGGCTGGGACACAACCAGACTTTCTACGATGCCTACGCCGAAGGCGGCCGAAAGATGTTCTGGCGCCAGATGGACGAGACCCTCTACTCCCGCTACGGGAAGAAGATCGACGCCTGGTGGATGGATGCCAGTGAACCGAACCTCAGGGACTGCCTCCCGATGGACTATCTGAAGTGGCTGCTGACCCCCACTGCCCTCGGTCCTTCCACTGAATATCTCAACGCCTATTCAGTCGTCAATGCCGATGCCATCTACAACGGCCAGAGGAGCGTGGACCCGGACAAGAGGGTCTTCCTGCTCACCAGGAACGGCTTTGCAGGACTTCAGCGTTATTCCACAGCCACCTGGAGCGGAGACATAGGAACCTCATGGACCGACATGCGCATGCAGATGGCCGCCGGACTGAACTACTCGATGAGCGGCATCCCG
This sequence comes from Bacteroidales bacterium, assembly GCA_017469745.1. Lineage (GTDB taxonomy): Bacteria > Bacteroidota > Bacteroidia > Bacteroidales > UBA932 > Cryptobacteroides. Next base: position 727 of record JAFUFS010000024.1, read on the forward strand.
TTCTGGGGAATGGACATAGGAGGCTTCTCCGTCATGGGCAAGTTCTATGATCCCAAGAACGCTCCCGAATGGCAGGAACTTCAGACCCGCTGGCATCAGTTCGGTACCTTCGTGCCCCTCTTCCGCACCCACGGGCAGTGGCCGCGCCGCGAGCTCTGGAACATAGCTCCTGAAGGTTCTCCGGCTTATGAAAGTATTATATGGTACATGAGGCTTAGGTACCGCCTTATGCCGTACTTGTATTCATTGGCAGGAGCCGTCAACCGCGAAGACTACACCATCATGAGGGGCCTGCCTATGGATTTCCCTGATGATCCGACCGTCCGCGACCTTTCTGACCAGTGGATGTTCGGTCCGGCCCTGATGCCCTGCCCTGTCTATGAATATGGCGCCAGGAGCCGCGAGGTGTATCTCCCTGCAGGGGACTGGTACGATTTCTATTCCGGCGAGCACTTCGATGGTTCAAGGACGATCACTGCTTCAGCTCCTTACGAGCGTATGCCTTTGTACGTTAGGGGAGGATCTATCATTCCCCTCGGACCGGAGATGGAGTGGTCGGACGAGAAGCCGGCCGAAGAGATCAGGCTTTACGTCTATTCAGGAGCCGATGCCGACTTCACCCTCTACGAGGACGACGGCCTTACATATTCCTACGAGAAAGGAGCCTTTGCCACCATTCCGATCCATTGGGACGATGCTTCCAAGACTCTTACGATCGGGGAGAGGAACGGATCCTTCGCCGGCATGCTTGAGAGCAGGAGATTCCATGTGATCGCCGTGACTCCCGGAAGCCCTGCCGGTTACGATCCGGATGCCGAAGGAACCGTCATTGAATATAATGGTAAGGCCATGTCGCTGAAACTATGAAGCCAGCTGAAATGAGAAGAATTGCGCTCATCCTTCTGTGTCTCATAGGCTCCATGAGCCTCCATTCACAGGAAAAACTGTTTGACGACGGCTGGAAGTTCGCCTTCGGAGATGCTACATCCCCTGAGAAGGACTTCGGCCGCGGCACGGAGTATTTCAACTATTTTACAAAGGCAGCTTCCATCCACAATGCCGGCCCGTACTCGAAAGATTTCGATGATTCAGCCTGGAAGGAAGTCCAGATCCCTCACGACTGGGTGGTCGATCTGCCTTTCGCTCCCCGGGCAAGCCACAGCCATGGCTACAAGACCGTCGGCTGGGCCTCTCCGAAGACCAGCGTTGGCTGGTACAGGAAGCATTTCAACATCCCGCAAGACGCTAAAGGACAGCCGGTTTCCGTCCGTTTCGACGGAATATTCAGGGACTCTGACATCTGGGTCAACGGTTTCTGGCTCGGCGGAGAAAAGAGTGGTTACGTTTCGGCTTCTTATGACATCGCTCCCTATTTGAACTATGGTGAGGACAACATAATCGCAGTCCGTGCCGACGCAACCTTCGAAGAAGGATGGTTCTACGAGGGCGCCGGAATCTACCGCCATGTCTGGCTGACCATCGGTGACGCCCCTTCAAAGCCTTCATTGAGGCTCCCCAGGATCGAGACGGATCCTGACAGGGGAATCCTCATTGACGGGGAGCCTGTCCGCCTCAGGGGGTGTAACCTCCACCAGGACCATGCCGGTGTCGGAGCCGCCATTCCTGATGCCCTTTATGAATATAGGGTCCGCGAACTCAAGAAGTACGGTTTCAATGCGATCCGGACCTCGCACAATCCGGCATCTCCGGTCCTGCTCGACATCTGCGACAGGTTGGGAATGTACGTGATCGAGGAGACTCGTCTAATGGGCGTCAACGATGCCCAGCTGGAGCCCCTTAGGAAGATGATCGAGAGGGACAAGCACCACCCTTGCATCATAATGTGGGGCATCGGCAATGAAGAATGGGGAATAGAATGGAACGAGAAAGGAGAGGAAATCGCCAGGGTGATGACGGAGTTCTGCCACAAGGTGGACCCGACCAGGCCGGTCGTCGTGGCGACCAGCAGCGGCCCCGAAGTGATCAAGGGGACCGATGTGGCCGGCTACAACTATATCCTTCAGAATCCCATTGATGAACATCGGAAGAACTATCCTTCAAGGGTAGGAGTAGGGACCGAGGAGACTTCCGGCTGCGGAACCAGAGGAGTTTATTTCGATGATGTCAAAGCCGGGAGGATGGCTTCGCTGAACAGGAAACCCAATGGGCCGGACAGTCTCTACAATTGCATTGAAAGAGGACTCAAGTTCTACGAAGAGAGGCCTTGGCTTGCGGGTTTGTTCTATTGGACCGGATTCGACTACCGTGGTGAACCCAATCCGCTTTCCTATCCTGCGACGGGCTCGGAATTCGGAATCCTGGACTACTGCGGTTTCCCCAAGGATGAAGCCTTCTATCTTAAATCATGGTGGACGGATGAACCCGTACTTCACATCCTTCCGCATTGGAACCTCGAAGGGCATGAAGGGGAGGAAGTCTCCATCTGGGTCTATAGCAATTGTGACGAAGTTTCCCTCCAGGTCAACGGCAGGAATCTCGGAAAGAAGAAGATGCCGCATGGAGGCCATCTGGAATGGAAGGCTGTCTATTTCCCCGGAAGCGTCAAGGCTGTGGGATACAAGGCCGGGAAGAAGGTCTGTATCGAGATCGTCCGTACTTCCGGTGCTCCGGCTGCACTGAAGGCCGGCGTTGACCGTGCTGAGATTTCAGGTGACGGACGTGACCTTTCCGTGATCAATCTTTCGGTTTACGATGCCAAGGGCAATTTCGTTCCTGATGCCTGTGTACCTGTAAAGGTGACCGTGAACGGACCGGTCAGGATACTGGGAGGCGGGAACGGCGATCCTGCTTTCCGTGCTAAGGAACGTCCCGAGGACCCTTCTGCCCGTACTTTCACGATCGACACCTTCAACGGTCTTGCCCAGGTGCTCATCCAGAGCGCCGGAGGATCAGGGGAAGCGAAAGTGACCTTCTCCTCCGATGTCGCAGCTTCGGCATCCACAGCCGTTACCATATCCCTGAAATAATTGATAACTAAATAAATAACAGACAGTGAAAAGATCATTCATTCCAATTGTCCTGGCTTTGGCAGCGGTTGTGTCCTGCGCCAGGAAAGAGAGTACAAAGCCCGCCATCACTCCCGACAAGGATGTAGAGGCTAAAGTTGAAAGCGTTCTGAAGGGCATGTCCCTAAAGGACAAGGCCGGCCAGATGGTTCAGCTTACGATTCTATCCCTCGAGGATCAGACCAGGGAAGCTATCGATCCTGCCAAACTGGATAAGATCATAGGGGAGTACAGGGTCGGCTCCATCCTCAATGTAATGCATGATGCCGCCCACTCAAGGGAGAAAACCGCAGACATGATCAGGCAGATCCAGGAGAAATCTATGGAGGCCATCGGGATCCCTTGCATCTACGGCCTGGACATGATCCATGGAGCCTCTTACCTTACTGACGGTTCCCTCTATCCCCAGGAAATCAACCTTGGAGCCACCTTCAACAGGGAGTATCCCAGGATGATGGGTGAGGTCATGGCCTACGAGACCCGCGCAGCCCAGGTTCCCTGGGTTTTCTCTCCTGTGATGGACCTCGGACGCGACCCGCGCTGGCCCAGGATCTGGGAGAGCTGGGGCGAGGATCCTTATCTCCAGGCTGAGATGGCCCGCATCGAGACTGTGGCAATCCAGGGAGAAGATCCCAACCACATCGATTTCGAACATGCGGCCGTCAGCATCAAGCATTTCATGGGCTACGGCGTTCCCCACACAGGAAAGGACCGTACCCCTGCCTACATCGCACTCAATGATTTGAGGGAGAAATATTTCCGTCCTTTCAAGGAGTGCTTCGAGGCAGGTGCCCTGACCGTCATGGTCAATTCTGCCTCCATCAACGGAGTGCCTACCCATGCCAACAAGACCCTCCTCACCGGCTGGGTGAAGGAAGGCCTGAACTGGGACGGAATGGTAGTGACCGACTGGGCCGACATCGACAACCTCTACACCCGCGACCACGTGGCCGCTGACAAGAGGGAAGCTGTGGCTCTCGGCATCAATGCCGGCATCGACATGATCATGGATCCTTACGATCCTGAGTGCGTCAACGTGATCGTGGACCTGGCCGAATCCGGTGAGATCCCCATGTCGAGGATCGACGATGCAGTCCGCAGGATCCTGCGCCTGAAAGTCCGCCTCGGCCTGTTCGACAATCCTACCTGGGAGCATGAATACAATGATTTCGGCAGCGAGCGTTTCGCAAAGGAGTCCTATGCAGCAGCTGTCGAATCTGAGGTCCTCCTCAAGAACGAGGACGGAATCCTTCCCCTCAAGGGCAATGAGAGGATCCTGGTCACCGGCCCCAACGCCAACTCGCTGAGGGCTCTGAACGGCGGCTGGAGCTATACCTGGCAGGGAGGTGCTGATTACTTCGTACCTCAGTACAACACAATCCTCGAGGCTGTCCAGAACCGTTTCCAGAATGTCAAGTATGTTCCCGGAGTTGTCTACGACGAGAATTATGGTCAGTGGCAGAATGACAATGCGGTCAGCATTCCCCAGGCCGTTGCAGCTGCAAGGGCTTCAGACGTGATAATCGCTTGCGTGGGTGAGAACTCCTATTGCGAGACTCCCGGCAACATGGATGACCTCAATCTCTCCTCCAACCAGAAGGACCTGGTCAAGGGTCTGGCCGCTACCGGCAAGCCCATCATCCTTGTCCTCAATGAAGGCCGTCCGAGGATTATCGGTGACATCGAACCGTTGGTGAAGGCTGTCGTCGACGTGATGCTTCCTTCCAATTATGGAGGCGACGCCCTTGCGGCCCTTCTCTCAGGAGATGAAAACTTCTCCGGAAAACTGCCGTTCACTTATTCAAAACACATCAACGCCCTGCACACCTACGACTACAAAGTCTCCGAGCACAGGGAGATGATGGAAGGCTCCTACAACTACGACGCCATCATGGATGTCCAGTGGCCCTTCGGGCATGGCCTCAGTTACACCGAGTTCGCATATTCCGACTTCAATCTCGAAGGCCCTGCCGAGTTCAAGGCAGGAGATGTCCTCAAGCTTTCTGTCAAGGTGACGAACGCAGGTTCCCGTGCCGGCAAGGAAGCCGTCCTGCTGTACAGTTCCGATCTGGTTGCTTCCCTCATCCCTGACGTGAAGCGCCTGCGTGGTTTCGACAAGATATCCCTTGAACCAGGGGAGTCCAAGGTGGTTTCTTTCGAACTCCCTGCAAAGGAACTGGCATTCGTGAATACCGAAGGCGACTGGACCCTCGAGAAGGGAGATTTCCGCCTTTCATGCGGCGGCCTGGCGCTCAACGTCAGGTGCACCGAGACTAAGGTCTGGTCCCCTTGTACGAAGTAGGGTAGTCTCCGAATTTAAGTGAAAACTCCAGATTCTGGCCTGATAGCTTGCCTGTTAGGCCAGTTACTTTGTATCTCGGGTACTCTCCTCCCATTGCGAGCGGAATTGTCTCCTCGCACGACAGGGTTATTTCGGTAGGTGAGGAAACAAGCTTGACGTCTGGGATCGTAACGTCGATCGTAACAGGCATCTGTGGGACGAAACGGATCTTTTGCAAGGTGATTGAAGCCGTGCTTCCGTCGTCTGAGGGGACGAAGTTGACTACTATCCCTTCATTGTCGAAAGGCTGGTCCTGGTAGATTACAGTGACCGTTCCCTTGAAATCAGCGTTTTCAGGCTTCATCGCCTCGTCCGCGTTTTCTTTTGTGCAGCCAAGCAGCAGAATTGCCGCAATGGCGCAAAGGATTCTGTTTGTGTTCATGTTATCTAGATGTTAATCGTGATTCCTCCCAATATGATACGGGGTTTTGTCTTGGAGAAGAACTCCTTCCCCACTGATTTGAAGTAGAAAGCCATCCCTTCGGTTCCGGTGAGATTCGTTCCTCGTACGAAGATCTCCCATTTATCGAACGATAAGGCGGCCCTGCCGTTAAGCTGGACTTTGAAAGCTTCCTTGATAGTATTGGCTTCATTCCACCAGACCGGGCCGTGCCCCCTGATTCCTCCGTCGATCCTGAAACTTACTGAGTTGAAGATGCTGACCGGCCACCAGTAGCCGGCACCGAGGAAGGTGGTAGTCGCTGGTGCATAAGGAATATGTTTCCCCGACCAGTCGTTGTTGCCGTCATTGAACTCGACAAACCTTGCGTCACAGCCGGAAAGGGAAATGTGACAGTCGAAACGCCCGGAAGCCCAGGAGGCTTCCATTTCTCCTCCGATGCTCCTGCTCCTCCCTGCATTGGTCATCATTCTTCCGGTTGACATCCCCGGAGGGAAGACTGTAAGTTGCTGGTTCCTTACATCCATAAGGTAGACACTGGCTTCAGCCTTGAACTTGCTTTTTGAACCACGGAGTCCTATCTCATAGTTCCAAGCCGTTTCAGGCGAGTATTTAGTGTTGGCTGCACCTACAGAGACAGAAGGTCTGTCAAGATGGACCCCAAGGTCATCCATCAGGGCATTCATCGTAAGATTCTGGAGGATGTCGGAAAAAATCTGGGTGTTGAAACCTCCCGCACGGTAACCCTTTGACACTGATGTAAATATTAATAATCCTTCCGAAGCCTCGTACATGGCTGAGAACTTCGGAAGGATCTGCAGGCTGGACTGACTGATCCTACCACTGTAGGGGACGCCGAGTTCCCTGTCCGATTTCATTATCGGCACGAACCGGTAGTGCAGCAGGGAATTGCAGTCGTAGTCCATGGTTCCTGCTTCATAGTCGAGCCTGATCCCAGCAGTAACCTGCCAGTTGCCCCGGTTCCAGACGGATTCATGGAATATGGCCGATCCCCATGTCCTGATCCTGAAACCGGAATTGACCGGCAGGCTGCTGTCGCAAATGTCAAGGCTCCCTATTTCGCTTGGTATGTTGCGGTTGGCATTATCTTCCATCAGTGTCCTAATCCCTGCTTCCTTGAACAGGACGGGAGCTTCCATTCGATTGCCCTTCCAGAATGCTGAAAAGCCTGTGGCCGGAATCCATGTTTCGCTGGAAGCGTTTTTCCTCACGATCGCTTCCAGGGTGCCGGCACCGCTGAGCTGTTTCTGGCGGAGTGTGAAGACAGGTTCAGGAGTAAAGTCCTGGTCCATCTTCATGTCGTCGGACAGGAACTGGACGGATGCTGCCATGTCGACTGACAACTTTTCACCTGAGTACCTTCCCGTGAGTCCTTCAAGAATGTTCAGCCTTCCATAGCTGCCTTCATCGTTGTAACTGACGAGGTGGAGGATGCCGTCTGAGTATCTTCCGTAGGCGAAACCACCCTCCCTGGAGGCTGAGGCTGACAAGCTGTTGCTCAGGAATATCCTTTCGAACAAGACTTTCTCATGCTTCCATCTAAGGGATATACCGCCATAAGGGTCGCACATGCTGCCCTTGAAAGTGTTTTTAAAATAACCGTTTCCATGCCTGAATCCTGCCGACAGTACGTTGTTGCCGAAGAACGCTGAAGCATTTGCCTTGATGGTATTTGCTGTACCATATTCAAGAGCCCCCAAAAAACCATCGTGGTCGGAAGGTGAAAATGTGGAGACAGAGAGGACTCCAGCCATGGAGTTCCTGCCATAGAGGGTTCCCTGCGGCCCCCTTACAAGGGTTGCGCTTCGGACGTCGTTCCAATCGGTGTCATAGCTGTTCTTGTCCATGACAGGAATCCCGTCTACATAAAGAGCCATGACGGGGTTTTCCATCCTGGAGCCGAGGCCCCTGAGGTAGATGGTTGAAGTCAGGGATGCTCCATAGTCGGGAATGAATAGGCCGGGTACTCTTGATGAAAGCTGGTTAGGACGAAAGATGCCTTCTCTCTTCAGTGATTCAGATCTGATCTGCGAGACTGGGGAGGGAATCTTTCTGATATCGACTGCTTCCTTCAGAACGCTGATCCTTGAAGGTGTGAGAGTCGTATCATGTGCATCTGTGACCGCAAGTAAGGCCCCTATGAATATTGCTGCAAGCATGTCGGTTGCAAATATCCGCAAAAACCGACAGCTATTTTAGAACGCTCGGTGCAGTAATTAGGATTATCCGTGCAGCCCTTTCCGATATTCAGAAGGGGTAATGCCGGTGTGCTTCCTGAAGAAACGTGAAAAATAGGACTGGTCTTCGAAACCTGTTTCAGCGGCGACGTCGATTACAGGTAGATCACTTTCCCGGAGAAGCTTTTTCGCTCTTCCAAGCCTGGCCATGTCTATCCATGCTCCCATCGGGTGGCCAGTATGCTTCTTTACGATCCGGTTGAGATAGTTCGTCGAGACTCCAGCACTGCGGGCATGGTCCTGGGGAGACTTGGATGCGTTGGAGGGAGTGAATGCTTCGTCCAGGAACCAGGAGACAATGTCCGGCAGCTGTACCGAGGGTTCTCTTACCATCTCCAGCAGCAAGTCGAGAGCTTTGTCGATGAACTCCATGTCTTCTTGTTCAAAGGAATGGACCATCATGTTGAAAAGCTCCCCAAGGAATGAACCTTCATCGAACCAGAAGGCTTGCTGAAGTGGTTCGCGTATGGTAGAGAGTTTCCTGGTATGGCTTACTTCAGTGGCGGCAAAACCTCCGGTGAATCCGACGGAATCCGAATAGTGGAGAATCGAGAATGGTACATTCTGTGGAATCAGGAGGAGATGGCCAGCCGAACAAAGATAGGTCCTGCCTTCAGACTCGATGAGCATCTCACCTTCCATGAGATAGATGAAGCCTATCAAAGGAAGGGACGACGAAGGGATGGAGGGCGGTTTGGCCGTCCCCTTCGTGTTCATCCTGCGGATAAAGAACCGGCATGATGAATAATCTGCCTGCGGATGCCAGTAGGGCAGGTATGTCAAGCCTTCAGCCATTCGTACTTCTCGACGCTGTAGATCGGGACTAAGGGCAGGAGGATAGGAGTGTTGCGGACATATTCCTGGTACTCGGGATCCTCTCCATAATTGGCATTCTGCCTGATCTCAAGGCGCCGGGCTCCGCTGAACATCACGTAGACGATTCCGGCATAGCCGATCAGGGCGATTATCCACTGCCAGACGGTCATGCAGGCACCGATGCCTGTTAGGAGACAGCCTGTCCATATCACGAGTTCCCCGAGATAATTGGGACAACGGACTATCCTGTAGAGTCCCTTGTCAACGAATCTTTTTGGATTTGCCTTCTTCGCTGCATTTTTCTGAGCGTCGGCACCGGCTTCCAGCAGGACTCCGCAGAGCATGACAACCGCTCCGATCCAGACCCAGATCTCATAGACGGGCTTCCCGGCTGTCATGTTACCCAGCCTGAAAGCGACGGGACTTACCTGGCAGACGTAGAGGAGGGCGCAGAAGATCCATACGGAAAGAATCACACCAAGCGGTTTTTCCTGTTTCAGGAGGGGATCGAAGAGTATCTTCCTGTAGGCGGCAGCCTTGCGTTCGCGGAAGAGCAGATAGCCTCCAAGACGGCATCCGAAGATCAGGAGTACGGCACAGGCCAGGGCCGTGGCCGTGGTGATTGCCGGATGGAACATGATGAACATCGTGATTGCCAGGGCTGCGATTGAAAAGCCGTAACCGAGGCTGAAGAAATAGATGAAATACTTCCAGCCGATTGCTGAAACGGCCAGCGAGACCGCCAGGAGAATCCAGAGATAAGACATTTTTGATTGATTTTTAGAAGTTTGTAAATATACGAAATTATTGTCTATTTTTGTCCGATAAGCACTTATATGTCATGAACAGAATTACCACCAGAACCGCCATCATGATGATGGCATCCTTGCTGACCGTTTCACTCTACGCGGTTAATCCCAAGGTTACGATAAAGACTTCCAAGCCGAAGGAGGTTTCACGTGTACTGTATGGTTGGCATTATGAAGAAATCGGAATGATCGGAGACGGTGGTCTGTATGCCGAAATGGTCCGTAACCGAAATTTCGAGGAGGCCAACCTTCCTGAAGGACTGGTGATCGAGAACGGCAAGTACAAGGATATACCGGGTGCAGCCAGGGGCGAGAAAGCTATCTATAAGATAGATCCGCTTGTAGGGTGGGTGACGACTCCTCTGGGCTGTAGTCCGATCCGTATCTCGTTGACTGACAGGAATCCATTGAATGAGAACAATTCCCATTCAATGGCTGTGAACGTCTTGACTGACAGCGACTCACCACTGACGGCCATCCACAACAGGGGGTACTTCGGGATGGCTTTCAAGAAGGGAGTTCCCTGCAGGCTGTCTTTCTATGCCAGGTCTGACGGCTATGAAGGAGAGATTGCTTTCCGCCTCTCTGACGGGAACGGTTCTCCTTGCTCCGATTCGAAGTCTTTTTCCGGTCTCGGGAAGGAGTGGAAGAAGTTTGAGGCTGAACTTGTTCCGGACAAGGACGTTACCGCCGGAATGCTCTCAATAGTGCCTTCGAAGGCCGGCCGTTTCCAACTCGACATGGTGTCCATGTTTCCATCCGACACCTACGACGGCGGACGTTCTGTTTTCCGCAAGGACATTCTCCAGAATCTTGTGGATTACAAGCCGGACTTCCTGCGTTTCCCCGGAGGTTGCATCGTCCACGGAGTCAATGCCGAGACCATGTACCACTGGAAGAAGACCATAGGGCCTTTGGAGAACAGGCCTGGAGAATGGAGCAAATGGGATCCCCATTACCGCACTGACGGCATCGGCTTCCATGAGTTCCTCCAGATGTGTGAATATATGGGCTGCGACGCAATGTACACAGCTCCTGATGGAATGGTCTGCTCGGGATGGGTCGAGCGTGACAAGGACGGGCACCTGATGCACAAGGACTATGACGTCAACTATTACATCCAGGATCTTCTGGACGCCATTGAATATGCCATCGGCCCGGAAGACAGCCGCTGGGGAGCTGAGAGGGCGAAGAACGGTCATCCGGCTCCGTTCCCTCTCAAATACGTACAGATAGGCAATGAGGACTTCGGCCCTGAATACTATCGGCGTTACCATGAGATCTATTCCGCAGTAAAGGCCCGTTACCCGCAGTTGAGGTTCCTGGCTGACAGCCCCCTTTCTACTGACGACAAAGAGAGGTTCATCGATGAGTTCATTGACAAAAGTGAAGTTGAGATCTACGATGAACACTATTACAAAGGTGTTCCGTGGGCTGAGGAGAACTTCCATAAGTATGACAGCTACAAGCGTCAGGGGATAGATATCTGCATTCTTGAACTCGGTATCCAGAATAACGGCGTAGGTGGACCTCAGGGGGCTTATCCCGGCAGTATCCTGGCAGAAGGAATATTCAAGATGGGACTCGAAAGGAACGGGGACCTCAACCCGATCATGGCTGACCGTCCCTTGATGCGCAACTGGGAGTGCATCGAGAGGAATGAGATGGTGCCGATGCTCTTGAACAGCAGTACCGTAAGTGCCAGGACATTCAATTATTGGATGTGCAAGATGATGAGGGACAACACGATGGACAGGGTCTACAAGGTGGAGAACACGGAAGGGGAGAGGACCCTGTTCGTAACCGCAGGTTATGATTCCGCTTCAAAATCCACTATTGTGAAGGTCATCAATCTGTCGACCGAACCTGCATCCTTCAACTTGTTTTTTGACCGTTCCATCAGGAAGAAGTCTGCCGTACGGACGACCCTTACCGCAGGCCCTGAACAAAGGGCAACACCTCTTTCTCCTGATGCCGTAACACCCCGGACAGACCGGATCACGGTTTCTTCTGGGAACCTCATTGAGGTTGCTGGCAGTTCATTTACTGTCATAAAGTTCTGATTAATTGATAATAACGGATTCAAAATTTGTAATTAATCAAAATTTCCCTAACTTTGACGGTTTTTTATGCATATAATGCACAAACTCATTTTTATTTAATACTATCAGCAACATGAAAAGTAAACTTTTTGCTTCACTGATGCTGCTTCTATTCAGTTTTAGCGCAATGGCGCAGACCGTACAGATAGAGCCTTGGCCTTAGACTCCAGGCACTCCGAGATGATCGCAACCAGCAAGAAAACTACGGAAAGGCTTCCGCAGGCCATGTACAGGACGGGGATCAGAGCAGCTTCAGTCAGGAGGCGGACCCTTCCAGGACGGATCAGCCTGCAGAGGGCGAAGGCTGCAAGTGAGATGGCTATGGCTGCTGTACCGCCCAGAAGCGCATTCTCATCGCAGTAAAAAGCGAGCAGGGGAATGACAGGGAGGAAACTTAAGGCATAGGTGGTCAGGTTTTTGCTGCTGCATGCAGCAAAAGACAGCAGCTGTACGGAGCAAAGCAGAATGGCGATGAGTGTGGCCCCTGCCGGTGCATAATAGCAGAACTGGGTAAGGAATCTTCCTGTCCAGTCAGCAAGACCTCCCGGAACACAGGAAACGCTGCTGAAATAATCCCAAGTAAACTCAAAGAGTTGGTACTGTTCCTGAAAGTGCAGGTGGTAGGGGTATTTCAGGGCAAAGAAGCAATAAATCGCGATGCCGGAAAGCACCGTCATTGCAAAAGCAGTTATCCTGTGTGACCTGGTCTTCATGGCAAGGCTCAGCCGGTGGTTATCTCGCAGTCGCCGGGAGCCTTGATGTTCCCGTCGATGATTATTTCCCCGACACTCTCCACATGGATGCGGCCGGTGCGGGGATTCTTGATGGAAACCACGTGCCCCTTGACAGTCGCCTGGACTGATGAATATTCAAAGACCAGGTCGCTGTCGGATCCGAAGGTGCAGTCTTCAAGCACCAGGTCGTCGCAGTAGCACAGGGGCTGGGTCTCGGTGATGTGGCAGCGGACGAGCCTGACGTTCTTGGAGTACCAGGCAAGATATTCCCCGTTGATGACGGAATCGTAAACCGTCACGTTCTCGGCCTCCCAGAAGGAGTCCTTGGAGTTCAGGACGCAGTTGTGGATCTCGACGTTCTTGGCGTACTGGAAACCGTAGTTACCCTGGAGTTTGACGTTCTCCAGATAGATGTTCTCGCAGTGCATGAACACATAGTCGGCCCTCTCGATCACGCTGTCCTCAACTTCAATGTTGCTGCAGTCCCAGAAAGTCTCGGTGCCACCGGGAATCCAGCAGTCCTTCATCTTGATGCCGTCCATCCTGCGGAAAGTCTTCGGAGCGTCGATTATGGTGTTGTAAAGCTCTCCGTTCCTGGAATACCAGAGCCCTGAACGGGCGCCGACGGTGAGGATGCTGTCCCTGACCACGAAACCGTCACATTCCCACAGAGGATACTTTCCTTCGAAGCGGCACTTCACTGCCGTGATGTTCGCCGTCTCCTTGAGGCCTGATTCTCCGGCATGGATAATTACGTTCTCAAGATAAAGGTCTTTCTTACAGTACAACGGCCTTTCGCCGCCAAATTCCTGGTTTACGATTCTTTCCATTTATATTTCGTTCGATTATACTTCAGCGTATTCCAAACTGTCTTCCCTAGAGCTCCCGGTGAACTTGTGCTTCATCCATTTCTCACCCCGCAGGCGCCAGAGGAAGAGGATTCCCCTTACGTTGAGCTCTGCGCACATGGCTATCCAGTAACCTATCAAACCGAACTTCGGAGTGAGCACGAAAGCCAGTCCGATCCTCACGAGCCACATGCTAATGAAGTTCATAAGGCTCGGGACCAGGGTGTCTCCTGCGCCTACGCAGCAGCCGTAGCCGACGATCGAAAGGGCGTACATGGTCTCTGCGAAAGCCTCGATCCTGAGGACCTTGGCTCCCAGGGCGACCACGTCAGGGTCGATGCTGAGAAGCCCCATCAGCTGCGGTGCGAAGAAGAACATCAGCACAGCAAGGAAGGTCTGTATCGTGGCTCCCATCGTCATTGTGATCCTTGAAAACCGTTTGGCGATGTCTTTCCTGGCTGCTCCGAGACTCTGCCCGATCAGGGTCGTGGAGGCTTCCTCGATTCCGTAGGAAGGCATGTAGCAGAAACTCTCCGCGGTGATGGCGAAAGCATTGGCTGCTATGGCAATAGCCCCAAGAGGTGCTACAATAATCGTACTCATCACGTAGGCCCCTCTCATGATTATGTTCTGGAGCCACATCGGAGCGGTAATGCTCCAGGCATTGTCGATGGTGTTGCGCTTGGGCATGAACGTTCCGGACTCTCCCTTGATGTTCAGTTCCTTCGACCTGAACAGGACGTACCAGACCGCAAAGGCGGACGTCACCAGCTCTGAAAGGCCTGTACCGAGGGCTGCGCCTGCGACTCCCATGTTGCAGCCGAAGATGAATATGTAATTGAATACTACGTCCAGGATGCACATGCCGGTGTACATGATGCTTGGAATCTTCATGTTGCCGCTGGCCTGCAGCATTGCGCTTGCAGCCCATCCGGCGGCTCCGACAGGGATGAAGGCAGAGAAGATCAGGAAATACTTCGATGCATCAGCTACTATCTCAGGACTTCCGCCCAGCCACCTGGGCAGGGGACCGCTCAGGGCGATTCCGATCGTAGCAAGGATGAGGCTTAGGATGAGGACGGACGTGAGTCCTTGACGCAGGACGGCCCTTGCACCCTTGAAATCCTTAGCCCCGCACAGGTGGGCGACCTGGACGGAAAAACCAGAGCAGGCTCCGGCAGTGAATCCTCCCAGGATCCAGGTGCTTGTTGAGATAAGGCCGATAGATGCAGATGGGTTGGCTCCGAGCCGGCCGACCATGCCCGCATCGATGTACTGCATCAGCATGGAAGACATCTGGGCTAGAATGGCTGGAAGACTGAGCATTACAGCGAGCATGATCTGCTGCTTGACGGTCATTTTCCGTCCGCCGCGGATCATCGCAAGAAGTATGTCCTTTTTGCTTTCTGCCATAGGTTTCAGGGGGAAACCTACAAATATAACTATTTTTCTGATATAGACAGAGCTGCGCGGTACCCCATCGACCATGCTGCCTGGAGATTGAACCCTCCCGTGATGGCATCTACATCCAGGACCTCGCCGGCGAAGTAGAGTCCAGGGCGGTTCTTGCATTCAAGGGTGTTGTAATCGATATTCCTTAGGGAGACTCCTCCGCAGGTCACGAATTCTTCCTTGAAACGGCTCTGTCCGCGCACTTCGTAGGAATCGTTCAGCAAGGTGTCGACCAGGCGGTTCATCCCTTTGGAACCGGTTTCTGCCCATCTTGCATCCTCCTTGATCTTGCTTTTTGTCACGAGATAGGTCCAAAGCCTGGACGGTATCGGTTCAGGATGGAAGTTGACAACTTGTTTGAGAGGATTCTTTTCAGCTATCGTCCGAAGGATGTTCCTCGCATCCTCCTCTCCGGCACCTCCAAGCCAGTTGACAAGGAGAGTGGCTTTGTAATCTGATTCGGCGAGGTAGCGGGCGGCGTAGGACGAGAGCTTAAGGATTGCAGGGCCGCTCATGCCCCAGTGTGTCACAAGCAGGGGACCTTCAGCCTTGAACTTAGTACCTGCAAGGGAAGCTACAGTGTCTTCCACAACCGTTCCCATCAGTTCCCTGACAGGGCTTCCCGGGAGATTGAATGTGAAAAGGGAAGGGACCGGCGGCACTGTCTCCAAGTCGAGACCGTCGAAGATCCGGTAACCTTCCGCCTTTGGGATCCCTCCTGCTGCGACTACTACGGTATCATATTCATTGAACAGGTCAAGGATGCTCTCCACCTTCCTGCCGGTGAGGATGTTCACTCCGAGCTGCCTCATCCTTTGAAGAAGCAGGCGGACTATCTGCATTGCGTCCTGTGAAGCGGGGAAATAGCAGTGGTCATCCTGAAGGACAAGCTCGATGCCTTCCGCTTCAAACCACTTGACGGTGTCTTCGGGGCTGAAGAACCGGAAAACCTTCCTCATCAGCTTGTCGCCTCGGGGATAGGCTTCCGAGAGTGAAGAGATGCCTTCGAACGAGTTGGTAAGGTTGCAGCGTCCGCCGCCTGTCACGGCTACCTTTGCCAGAGGCTTGCTCCCTCTTTCGAGGACATCGACCTTGGCCTCCGGGAGCCTTCGCTTCAGTTCAATTGCGCAGAAGCATCCGGCTGCACCTGCTCCTATGATTGCAACTCTCAATCTTCCTTGGGTTTCTCAAGCGCTTTCTTGAGCCCAGCCTTGACGTTGGCGATCAATGCGTCCGAGGAGAAAGTCGCGCCGGTAATGGCGTCCACTTCCAACTCAAGGCCTTCCTTCGGAGTCAGGCCTATCCATTTCTCCAGGACTTTCGTGGCCTTCGCAAAGTAGGCCGGGGTCTCTTCGTTAGTAAGTGCTATGATGTCGACAATAGTGTCTTTCTTGATCCTTATGTCAAGAGGGGTAGGACCCATGTAACCTTCGACGTCTTCGCATAGTGTTTCGGTAAGGATCGAGACCGTGCCTCCTCCGAGAATTCTCTTTGCAGGATCCTTGACCGGTGTCTGGGCTGTCAGGAATGTGCCTCCGAGCAGCAATGCGGCAGCAGCCGCGAAATTGACTAGTTTAGCGTTCATGCTGCAAAAATAATTATTTGGCTCGAAAAGATAAAAAACCGTATCTTTATAATACCAATAAATGATGATGGAATGAGAAGGTTAGTAACCATATTCATTGCCCTAGCCCTCATGGCGGCGGGCCTTCGTGCGCAGCCTGTCTCCGGTTCCTGGCACGGAGAGCTCAATCTTGGCACCTCCAAGCTGGCGATCGTCTTCCACTTCGAGGACGGCAGGTGTACGATGGACAGCCCCGACCAGGGTGCTTTCGACATCCCTGCGGTCGTGGAGTTCATATCTGCAGATTCGGTCAGCGTCAGCCAGAAAGACATGGATGCGAAGTACCGTGGTCGCCTTAAGGATGGGATCATACGTGGACGTTTTTCCCAGCGAGGGCTTTCCCTCCCTTTGGACCTTACGCCCGGTACGATTGAATATTCAAGGCCACAGAGTCCTGCCGGCCCCTTCCTTTACAAGAGCGAGGAAGTGGCTTTTTCGAACGGAGACGCCTCTCTTTCAGGAACATTGACTTATCCGGAAGGGTGGAACGGAAAGAAGAAGATACCTGTTGCGATAATGGTCAGCGGGAGCGGTCTTCAGAACCGGGACGAAGAATTGTTCGGTCATAAGCCTTTCCTGGTGATCGCCGATTATCTTGCCAGGCGAGGCATCGCAACCCTCCGTTACGATGATCGTGGGACCGGCGCTTCGAAGGGTGATGCCTCGGGGGCGACGACAGAAGATTTCATGGAAGATGCCGTTTCCGGACTGAACCTGCTTAAGGGCAAGAAGAAGTTCAGCAAGGTCGGAGTGATCGGCCACAGCGAAGGAGGCGGGATCGCTTTCATGCTTGCCTCCCGTGGGCAGGTGGATTTCCTTGTGAGCCTGGCCGGCCCCGGGGTCCAAGGGGACAGCATACTCCTGCTTCAGAACATCAACGCCCTCAGGAAGGCCGGCTTCCCAATGACTCCGACCAAGGAACAGATAAGGGAAAGCATAAAGGCCCAGAATAATCCCTGGCTCGACTTCTTCATAGACTACGATCCTGCCTCTGACATCCGCAGGATCCTGGTTCCGGCTCTGATCCTCAACGGAGAGAAGGACACCCAGGTTGAAGCCGCCGTTAATATTCCTGCAATAGAGGAGAACCTTCCTCGTGGAGGCCGTGGGAAATTCGTCGCCAGGAAGACTGAAATCAAGGTCTATCCAGATCTCAACCATCTGTTCCAGCATTGCACTACAGGTCAGTCGGAAGAGTACAAACAGATAGAAGAAACCATCTCGGAAGAGGTCCTTTCCGACATCGCGGCGTGGATAAGGAAGCTTTAAAAATGTTACCTTTGTACTATGTTTGTTGAAAAGATAGTCCCTATTGCAAGGGAAGCAGCTTCCCTGATGGTGCGTTCCGGGTTCGACGTGATGGAGAAAGGATCCTCTGCGAACCTGGTCACCAGTTCCGACCTGGCCGTTCAGCATTTCCTCGTAGAGCGCCTGGGCGCGGTCGTGCCCGGATGCGGTTTCCTCTGCGAAGAAGAGGACCTTGATGACATCGCTCATGAATATATCTGGATAATCGATCCCATCGACGGAACTGCCAATTACGCCAGGGGAGGGCAGGACTGCTGCATCAGCATAGCCTTGACCCATGGAGGAGAAGTCTGCGCCGGTGTAGTCTACTCACCCTGGAGAGATGAGCTTTACACTGCTGAAAAGGGAGCCGGTGCCTTCTGCAACGGCAAACCCCTGCATGTTTCCGGACGGTCGTTCGAAGACGGCATTTTCTGTACTGCCATG
Source organism: Bacteroidales bacterium (assembly GCA_017469745.1). Lineage (GTDB taxonomy): Bacteria > Bacteroidota > Bacteroidia > Bacteroidales > UBA932 > Cryptobacteroides. The sequence goes on from JAFUFS010000024.1 coordinate 18,871, forward strand.
AGCACCTACAGGAAGGAGTTCGCCAGGACTTGTTCTGAAATTATCTACGACGTCTACATGCGCAGCAACGACTTCAGGCGCTATGGCTCCGCTGCTATCGAGCTTTGCATGCTGGCTGCCGGAAGCATAGAGCTCTATTTCGAGATGAGGCTCCAGCCTTGGGATTTCGCAGCTGCCAGCCTTATCGTGGCGGAGGCCGGAGGAAAGCTCTGCGGGTTCGACGGCAAGCCTCTGGATGTTTTCAAACCCGGTATGGTAATAGGAGCCAACAAGGAGTCCAGCTGCGCTGAACTCGTCTCCACGGTAGGCCGGTATCTTCCTGAACTTCCTTATTGAGACAGCCCATGGAACTGAATCCTCGCTTGGTGGAATATGTTGAGCGTGAGATCATCCCCCGTTATGCGTCCTTCGACAAGGCGCACAGGGAGGACCATGCCCGCAGTGTGATTGAGGAAGCCCTTGCGCTTGCCGCGCACTATGACGTGGATCCGGACATGGTCTACGCCGCTGCTGCTTTCCATGACACCGGCCTGGTGGAGGGGAGGGAGATCCACCACCTCGCTTCAGGAAGGATCATACGTGAGGATCACCGCCTGCAGGAGTGGTTCACTCCTGAACAGATCGAGACCATCGCCCAGGCAGCTGAAGACCACAGGGCTTCGAGCGGAAGCGAGCCCAGAAGCATTTACGGAAGGATCATTGCAGAGGCGGACAGGGACATTATCCCGATGAAGATCCTTCGCAGGACTGTCCAGTTCGGTCTCGAGCATTATCCGGAACTGGGCAAGGAAGATCATTGGAACCGCTTCGTAGAGCATCTCCATGAAAAGTACTATTATGGAGGCTACCTGAAACTATTCATCCCGGAGTCCCGTAACGCAGCTAGACTGGAGGAATTGAGGCATGTCATCTCAGAGGAGGAGCGTCTCCGCTCGGTTTTCGAGGATATATTCAAGGAAGAAACTAAAAACAAATAACTATTAACTTATGAAGTACATCAGATTTGTCGTCTTTGCGCTGGCCGCCATCCTGACGGCATCGTGCTGCAGCCAGAAAGTCAAGCCTTCCGATCCCACCGAGGCGATGGCAATCCTTAAGGATCCCTCATCGAAGAAAGTCCTGGTGGCATCGCACAGGGGAGACTGGAGAAATTACCCGGAGAATTCCATTCCTGCGATCGAATCAATCATTCGCATGGGTGTAGACATCATGGAACTCGATGTAGCCATGACTTCTGACAGCGTGCTCGTGCTAAGCCATGACGCGACAGTGAACAGGATGACCAACGGGAAGGGCCCGGTTTCTTCGTTCACTCTCGATTCACTCAAGACATTGAAGCTTAAGAGGGCTCACGGAGTGGCTACCGACTCGCTCAGGATACCTACCCTGGAAGAAGCCCTGATGGTCTGCAAGGACAGGATCCTTGTCAATGTGGACCATGGTTGGAACTATTTCGACCAGGTTATGGAGGTCGCCCAGAAGGTGGGTTGCGTAGACCAGATCATATTCAAATCAGGTGGTACACGTCAGGCTACGGCAAAGGCCATGCAGCAGTGCAAGGATGCAGGAATATTCTACATGCCCATCGTGACCGTCGTGAGGGACGGTTCTTCACCGACCATCGACACCTATCTTGACGGCGGCGAGATGCCCGCGATGTTCGAAGTGTGCTTCACTCAGGACATCCCCGAGGTCGCTGCCTACACAAAGGCTCTTCAGGATGCAGGTTCGAAGATCTGGGTCAATTCGATCTGGGGCTCGCTCTGCGGTTACAATGATGACGACAGGGCTTTCCAGAGCCCCGAGGAAGCCGAGAATGCTTACGGCAGGCTTATCGAACTGGGCACCAAGGTTTTCCAGACCGACCGTCCTAAGTATCTGCTCCAGTACCTCAGGAAGCACCATCTCCATGATTAATCCGCTTATTGAAAAAACTCAAAAAAAGTAATTGGATTAATCAGAAAATATTTATCTTTGCAGTCCCGTTGGGATGCACAGGGGCGTAGCTCAGTCGGTTCAGAGCGCTTCAGTCACATTGAAGAGGTCATCGGTTCGAGCCCGATCGTCCCTACAGATAGAAGATTAAATCTGGATGTAGCGCAGTTGGTAGCGCACCTGGTTAGGGACCAGGAGGTCGCTGGTTCAAGTCCAGTCATCCAGACCAGGGTATGGCAGAAAGACATTCCGTCATACCCTTTATAGAATACGGTGAGTTGTCCGAGTGGTTGAAGGAGCCTGCCTCGAAAACAGGTGTACGGTAACGTACCGGGGGTTCGAATCCCTCACTCACCGCTTACTTCTCTTCAGATGCATTCATGTCTGATTGCATCATTTCAAAAGATTTTGAATAAAGAC
>JAFUFS010000042.1 GCA_017469745.1 Bacteroidales bacterium
CCGTCGTTTGTCCAGAATATCTTGTCAAGGACAAGGCACCGTCCGTTGTAGTTGTTGCTCTTGCAGAAGGCATGATAAATCATCCAGTCCTGGCCGTTGTCATCAGTGAGGATCTCGCCGTTATGGCCGGGTCCCCTGAAAGCCTCAGTACCGGAGAGGATGGTGTTGTCAAAGCTGCTGTCTGTAAGGAGCTTTCCATCGGGGCCGGCATAAGGTCCAAGGACGTTCTTGGAGCGAGCCACAACAATATGATAAGTACTTGCGGCGCCGCTGCAGCAGCTGCCCTTTGATCCGAAGACATAGTACCAGTCCCCACGCTTGTAGACGTAGGTACCTTCCATATTCGTTCCAATCTTCACCTTCTGTGCACCTTCCTTGATTGAAAGGCCGTCAGATGAAAGCTCAATGGCAAATATTCCTGACTTTGCGCCGAAACTGCCCCAGAAAAGGTACTTATGCTCACCATCATCGAAGAAATTCGGGTCGATGGAATTACCGACGCCCTGCGTCTCCATGTCGACGAGCATCCCTACATCCGTAAACGGTCCTTCCGGACGGTCGGACCAGGCCACACCGCTGGCAGAGCGGTCAGACTCATCCCAACATCCAAGGGCATAGTAAAGGACGTATTTACCATTGATGTAATTGATGTCAGGTGCCCACAGGCTGCTCTCGCTCACCCATTCAGGACGGTTGAGACCACCGAAGGCATTACCCAAAGGCTCCCAGTGTACCATGTCCTTTGAACGGTAAACTGGGAGATAAACCACCGTAGGTGTGCCGTTAGTGCCATTCCTTGTTGAATAAACGTAAAAGTAGCCGTCCCTTGCACGATTGTCAATGATGCTCGGGTCAGGGCAGTTATTCGCGATTACTGGATTGGTGTAGAACGGTCCTTCTTCCTCGATGACTTCAGGCTCTTCGCTCTTATTGCCTCCGCATGACGAGACTGCCATGAAACACACGACAAGCATGGCGGCCAAAGAAAAGCGCCATGCAAGGTCGGGGAAATGGCAGTAAGTCCGCATCGAAAAAACTATCTGAGGATGAACTGCTTGCTGATCTCCTGGGAATCACCGGCATAGAAATCTATGGAGACTCCGGACTTGGAGACATTCAACTTATAGGAGCCTGCTGCAGGAGAACGGCTGTACTGCTTGAGGCCGGGACGGTACTCGTCGAAGAGTGCCTGCTCGTCCTTCGGAGCGGAACCGTTGTCAAGGGCAGTAACCTTCTTGCGGAGCTCACCGAATTCTGCAGCGCCCTCGGAGACGACCTCGTACTTGCCGAGTTCTTCCCTGGACCAAACGCTGTTCATGGTCATCTGGGTGATCCTTCCGCCGTCACCGTACCAGTCGAAGAATTCGGTGGTGTGGATGTGGCCGCAGAGGCAGATGACATCACGCTCCGCGAAGAGCTTGCGGAAATGCCTGCGCTGCTCAGTGTCCTTCTCAGAACCATGGTAGAACCAGCGGCAGTTACCACTGTCGTAAGGGAGGAGAGGTCCGTGGACCACGACGAAAGTATAGCGGGCATCCTTGGTCTCTTCAAGAAGCTTCTCGACCTCGGCATCATCGGGATTGTTGAAATCGATGAATATGTAGGCGTCAGGGCCGATGAAGAAATCGAAAGTGGTCTTGGTTATTTCCTTACCAAGTTCCTGGCTCATGCGCTGTGGCATGAACCTGTGGTAGGTCTCAAGAGCGTCAACTCCACGGATGTCGTGGTTGCCGACTACGGTGACGAAAGGAAGACCTCCGAGCTGGGCTTTGAAATTGTCCATGACATCGGTGAGCATCTTCTGGTGGACTTCACCCTTACCGCAGTCACCCTGGATAAGGTCACCCATCTGGAAGACCATCCTGGTGTCCTTGTCGATAAGCTGCGAGGCACGCTTTACGAGACGGGGGCAGCGTTCGCGCCACATCTCTCCGTTACGTGCAAACTCAGCCCTCTGAACCCTGTTCAGCCACTCTACCTGCTCATTGTAATTGGAATGATAGACATCGGCCGGTTCGGTGTCGAAATGAGTATCTCCGAGGATAACGACGGAGTATTTGTCACGCCACTTCCTGCCGCCGGGCTTTCCGTCCGAACCGCAGGACACAAGACCTGTACCGAGGCTGAGACCGATAGCGCCAGTCGCTGAAAGAGAAAGGAATTGTCTTCTGTCCATGTTAAAATAATGTGGTTTTACAAGTATTCTTCTTTCGCCCAAACGGGGAAAACCATGCTAAATTACGAATTTCTTTATTAATATCAAAATATTCGCATAATTCTACAAAACCTCATTGCAAGCTGATGCAATGATATTTTGGATTCTAAATCATTACAATTACCGATAAATATCTTATCTTTAAGCATGAAACGAATCTTGCTCCTGTTTTTCGCAGTCGGAAGCCTGGCTGCACTATCATCTTGTAACAATGAGAATTACATTTCATCCGAAAACATAGCTACGTCCTTCTCCTCCCGACCTCCCCAGAGTTCCTACCCGTGGGTTTGGTGGCACTGGATGGAGGGCAACATAACCAAGGAAGGAATCCGGAAAGATCTCCTCTGGATGCATGATGTAGGCGTAGGCGGGCTGCATCAGTTCGATGCCGGAGGAAGACACACCCCACAGATTGTTGAGGAAAGACTCCCCTATCTGTCCGACAAATGGAAGGATGCTTTCCGCTATGCCCTCGAGCTGACTGATTCACTGGGAATTGAAGTGGCAGTGGCCAGTTGTCCAGGATGGAGCTCCACAGGAGGCCCCTGGGTCAAAAGAGAAAATGCCATGAAGAAGCTGGTCTGGAGGAGCCTCGAGACCGAAGGCGGAGATCTGACGCTCCAGCTTCCTGAACCGTTCACGACTGTCGGGAAATTTCAGGATGTACCTTACGGAGATGCAAAAGACATTGAACCATGGTACGAAGACATAGCGGCAGTGGCAGTCAGGCTGCCGGCCAAGGAGCGTAGCCTGGAGGAGCTCGGAGCATCTGCACGGAGTTCCAGCGGGGATTTCACCCTCGGGATGCTTACGGATGGAAAGCTTTCAACTTTCGACAAAGTCACCATAGATCCCAAGACAGGATGCGGATGGATTGAATATTCCTTCCCCGCCCCCATCACTTTCAAGGCGGTCACGGTAGCAGGTGAAGCCCTTAGAGGGCGATATATTCCTATAGCGGCGGATGTCCATCTCACCCTTGAATGCAGTTCCGACGGAATATCGTTCCGCAAAGTGGCGGACATCCCCGACAATGTCTGCTACTCAATGACGGTCGACTTCCCCGAGACGACAGCAAAGGTGTGGCGGCTCAGGATCCTGCCTGGAGATGGTGCCGCAGCGAGTCACCACATGATCAGAGAGTTTGTCCTGCACAGCGTGAGCAAGGTCAACCACTCTGAAGAAAAGGCTGCCTTTGCCGCCCAACACGATTTCATGAGCTTCAGGACTCCGGAAAGCGAAGATGCGATAAAGGACATAGTGATTCTGGATCTTCCGGACAAGGATGGCAAGGTGACTGCGTCCCTGCCGGAAGGAAGATGGAGGATCTACCGGTTCGGACAGTCACTCACCGGGAAGAAAAACCACCCAGCCCCTCCCGAGGCGACCGGGTTGGAAGTAGACAAGCTGGATCCGGATGCCTGGATGGACCATTTCCACAGCTATATGAAAATGTACAAGGAGGCTTCCGGAGGGTTGGTAGGACAACATGGAATTCAGTACATACTCACCGACAGTTACGAAGCGGAACAGATGACATGGACTGCCAGGATGGCCGAACAATTCAAGACACGCAAGGGCTATGACCTTATTCGGTGGCTTCCTGCCCTGACAGGAGAGATCCTCGAAAGCTCAGGGAAGACGGAGCAATTCCTCTGGGATTGGAGGAATGTGATCGGAGACTTGTTCGCCGAGAACTATGACAGGATCAACGACATTGTCAAGGAATATGGGATGCGCGGCCGCTACACGGAGGCCCACGAACTCGGACGCCTCTTCGTAGGAGATGGCATGGACATAAAGATGACGGCGACAGTGCCGATGTCTGCGATCTGGATGGACAACACCCCCACTTCCCACAGCCACTCCCAGGCCAAGATGGACATTATGGAGTCGGCTTCGGCAGCCCATGTATTCGGACAAAACATAGCCGCGGCCGAATCCTTCACCGTAAGCGGAATCAAGGGAAGAGCCTACACATATTGCCCGGAGAATCTGAAATATACTGCAGATGTTGCACTGTCAGCCGGCCTCAACCGCTTTGTCTTCCACGACTCGGCCCACCAACCGCTAGATGATGCACAGCCTGGTACCGGCTTGTTCCAGTACGGACAATGGTTCAACCGCCACGAAACCTGGGCATCGATGGCCCGGCCCTGGATGGACTACCTCGCCAGAAGCTGTTTTATGCTGCAGCAGGGAAGATTCGTGGCCGACATCCTCTGGTTCTACGGCGAAGACAATTGCATAACAGGACTCTACGGGATGGAGGGTCCTGAGGTCCCTGATGGTTATTCCTACGATTTCATAAATCCCAAAGGCCTTCTTGGTGAAATCAGCGTCAGGAAGAAGAACCTGGTCACAAAGTCCGGGATGTCCTACAAAGTCCTGGTACTAGGGAAGAACTGCCGCAGGATGTCTCTTCCTGTCTTGAGGCGCATCGTCCGCCTTGCCGCCGACGGAATCCAAGTCTGCGGAACCCTCCCGGAAGAACCGGCCGGGATGAATGACAGCAAGGAGGAATTCGCCAGGCTGCGTGGCAAGCTCTCTGCCCTGATGAATCGAGGGAGTGTCAAAGCTGCTCTCGAGGCCTCAGGAACCGCGCCGGACTTTACTTCATCCGTGGACAGCGTCAGCTTCGTCCACAGGACGCTGAAGGACATGGACATCTACTGGATAAGGAATTTCTCGAAGAAATCAGAAGCAGCCAAAGCCGAGATCACTTTGAGAGCCCCAGGAGGAAAGTTCCTGGAGATCTGGAATCCCGAAGACGGAAGCCGGATCCTATCACCTGACTTCAAGGTCACCAAGACGGGAATCACGGCCGTCATCGGGATGGACAGAGGCACCGCCCTGTTCCTCGTCGTGAAGAGAGATGGCACTCCGGCTCCTGCCAAGGCACCTGAACCTGCAAGGGTTCTTGAGGTCAACGGTCCATGGACTGTCAGTTTCAATGACGGCCGGGGAGCTCCCGGACAGGTTGTCTGGAACGAGCTCGCGGACTGGAGCGCTTCCCCGGATGCCGGAATACGTTACTACTCCGGGACGGCGACATATTCATCGGACCTGATCGTGGAAGGGCCCGTGGAAAAAGCGGTGCTGGATCTTGGGTCGGTGAAAAACCTGGCCGAGGTGTCAGTCAACGGGACGGTCTGCGGCACGGCCTGGAAGGCTCCGTTCAAGGTGTCCATTCCTTCTGGTGTCCTCAAGTCCGGAAAGAACAACCTCAGCATAAGGGTCGCCAACCTTTGGGTCAACAGGATCATCGGGGACCTCCAGCCGGACTGTCCTCAGACCTTCACCGTCACTCCACAGAAGTTCTACGACGCAGATTCTCCCCTCCTTTCCTCCGGCCTCCTCGGACCAGTCAATCTTGAATACTGACTATTTCAATAACTATCATGAAAAAAACCATCTGTCTTATCAGTTCCCTGCTGCTGGCCGGCATGACAGCTACAGCGCAGACATCTCCTTTGTACTATAACTCATTTGACGACGCGGCGACAGGCCGTTTAAGCGAGAAGACCATCGACAAGCATAACAACAAATTCCTGTTCGGTCCCGAGTACGCGAAGGGCATCAAAGGACTGTCCCTGGACATGTCAGAAGATGCGGTCACCAGGGTTCCAGCCGTTGTGGACAGCGTCCTAACTCCTGACTACAGAAAGAGTTTCGCATTCAGCGTGTGGATCAAGACCAAACCTGGCGCCAGGCAGGGCACTCCGATAATAGGCAACAAGCGCAACTACGATTTCATGCCGCAGGCCCACACAGAGTTCAGGCATGTCTGCGATGATGCTGACGGTACCAAATACAACGAATGGGCCATGCCCGGATGGCTGGCAGGAACCACAGAAACCGGAGCCTGGTACTTCTACATCAGTGACGGACAGAAACAGTACATCTACTACCCCACCGCCGAGCGCCAGAGGATAAATGACGGAGAATGGCATCTGATCAGCGGATCGGTGGACATGGACAAGAAGGAAGTCTGGCTCTACAAGGACGGTCGCAACGTCGCAATCATCAACACGGAAGAGATAGATGCCCCTGTGACTGATCTCGCCACCGTCGTGGGAGGATCAGACGAGTACTGTGAGCCGCCGATCTGGGAGGCCCAGAGGGAATGGGTAGCATTCAACGGATATGTGGACGAGGCAAAACTCTGGAGCAGGGCCATTACATCTGAAGAAGTTAGAAATGAATATTCATCCATGCTCCCCGAGAAAATCGAAAAAACTCCGGACTCTGCCCCGACTTCCCTCAAGATCCAGACATGGAACATCCTGCATGGAGGTAAGCGCTATGGGGAATATGTCGGATTAAAAAGAGTCTGTGAGGTTCTTGCCGCAGACAGATCTGACATAATCGGGCTGGTTGAAACTTACGGATCAGGCGCCGTCCTTGCAGACTCCCTGGGCTACTATTACTACCTTATCAGCGACAACCTTTCGATCCTGAGCCGTTATCCAATTGTCTCCACCTACAAGTTCTACAAAGCCTTCAAGAGCGGCGGAGTAATGATCGACCTCGGGGGCGGCCAGAAAATCAAAGTCTTTGACATCTGGCTAGACTGGCGCGGCCATTCCTACCAGAAGATCGATGTGGAAGAACTCAAGAAAGCCGGCTTCCCGGAACTGGTCGCAGGAGACATCCCCTGCATCGCCTTCGGAGATTTCAACACCACATCCCACCTGGACTGCGACTTGAGCCTGAAGAAAAACCAGGAACGGTTCTACGAAGAGACTCAGTCAAGGTTCATGGAAAGCCTCGGATTCACTGACAGTTACCGTCACCTAAGGCCGGACTACGTGCGCAATCCTGGCTACACCTGGGGAATAACCATGTACAACCGCAAGGAGCAAAGACAGCTCAACAGGGTCGATTACATCTACTACAAGGGAGAGGAGTTCATGCCTTTCAACACCGAGATCGTCTGCCATCATCCGGTCTATTGGCCGTCCGACCACGCCAGCCTGATCACCTGGTTCAAGTTCTACCCCATTAGAACGGATGTCCAGGAATCCGTCCAGGCACCGTCAAAACAAGACAAAAAGACCCGAAAAGTAAAACCTTGAACCGAAGTACCCGTGGTGCTCCTTCTTTCGACCTTGCCCGGTGAATGACCTCCCCACCTATCCTGAACACATATTCATTGGGCAAGATACCCCACCATCAAATTCGACCTTGCCCGAGGAAGAGTGAATAATACTGTCTTTGTGTGGCAGAAACCAGGCAAAAACAGTAAATTTGATGAAACTCATAAACTATGAAAAAGATTCTTGAAGTTCACCGTTACGGGGAAATGGACATCCGGTTCAACACCGACATCGATCCGATAAAGACCCCACAGGAAATCCCTGACGTAATCTCCCAAGCAGCTTTCGCAATGGCCACGAAACTCTGGGGTGGTAACGAACAGGCCGTTCTGTCAATGATCCGTGCACTGGCCATTGCCGATTTGGCGATGAGCGTCAACCGGGAAGAAATGATCCGCTGGCTCGACCATGAATCCAAGGTTCTAGCCGAAGGAATCCGGGATGCCGTAAAGGAATTCAAAAAAACAGGGGGGAAGGTGATGACTTTCGGCCCAGGTGTCATGCCGAATAAAAAGACCAGCTGAATATGAGACGGACTGTTTCGCGTCTGATGCCTGATGGAAGTATCAGGTATGTTCAGCCATATCATGTCAGTGTCGAAGGCCTGCAAAAGGTTGTACTCTGCAGGGATGAAGAAGACTATGACGCCTTCGTGAAGATTATCTGTGTCTGCGCCAAGAGAAAGAACGTGATCGTCATTATTTACGCCGTAGTTTCAAATCACTGCCATGCTGGCATACTCTCTTCCACGCAGTCCGATGCAGATGAATTCGCCCAGGAGATAAAGCGAATGTACTCAATGTGGTTCAGCCGTAAATACAGGATGCACGGTACGATGAAGAAGGTTGACGTCAAGGCTATTTATCTGGACAGTGACTGGTACGTCAGGAACGCCCTCGCCTACATCCCAAGGAACGCTCTGGACAATGGCTGCAATGTCAATGACTACCCCTGGTCAGGATACAATGCAATGTTCTCAAGGAAGCCGGTCGAAAAATGTGGAACAAAGCAAGTCCGGCTGCTACACAAAGCAGAGAAACGCCGTATCATGCATACCGGTGACGACCTGTCAGGAGTAGGTTGGTTGTTAGACAAGGACGATCACCTGATACCAGGCAGCATCTGTGACAACGAGTATCTGGAGCAGGTATTCAACAACGACCACGATTTCTTTTTGAAGACAGTCGGAGGCCAGAACTCTCCTGAAATGAAGTTCAAGCTGATAGAGTGTCCGAGGGCCATGCATAGGGACAATGATTTTCTGAAAGTAGCGGAAGAATACTCAGAAAGATGGTTCCAGACGTCCCTTGACAATCTCTCCAAGGAAAGAAGAATCCGACTCATCCCCTATCTTTTCAGGACCATGAAAACATCTATCCCGCAACTATCCAGGGTCTTTGGGATCGGACGCGAGGAACTCTCCGATATCTTGAGGCAGAAACAGTAACCGTAATTATTCCGATCTTCTTGATCCCGCCCCCTGGCAAGGTCGAATTTGATGGTATGGACTTTGCCCAGGGAAAGTGCCTTAAAAAGGTATGAGAAACAGAATTAACAGGCAAGGTCCAGGCACTATTTTTCGACCTTGCCCGGAGAAACCGAAGAGGCTGACCAAAAAGATTCTTCACTTCGTTCAGAATGACAGTTGTGTGTCATTCTGAGGCAGGTAAAACCTGCCGAAGAATCTTTTTGGTCAGCCGCTTTGGTAGCGCAGTCTATACTGTTATCAAACCAATTCCTCAAAGATTTGGACAGGATTTGGGCTCTAAGAAGTGTGATTCCAAATCCGAGCGACCCTAAATCTTGGAAATAATACTACATTGACTATGGAGTCATTCTTTTGCATTTATTAAAGGTCGAAGATGTAGTAATGTAGGGTTGAGGCTTCTCTACGCCTTTTTTTTAATGTGTGAACTCTAACAATTTATTTGTCCTTTTAAGGATGAATAGTAAGCACCACTTGTCCTGCATGATAAATTTTGATAAGGATTTTGTTAAAAAACTGTCTACTATTCCAACTTTTTCTATTCTGCCAACTATTTATAATTGGAGCATGCAATGAAGAGCCTGAAAGAAATCATGAAGTATAAAAGACAATACAGAGAACTTGACGATGTTACCAAGGAGAAGATTAGCCAAGCCAATAAGGGGAAGCATAAGAGTGTCGAACATCGTGACCACATAAGCCAAGGAATGAAGAAGTATTGGGAAGGTGTTCCGAATAAACCATCATCAAACGAGACACTTTGAATTCATCACTTATCAAGGGGAAGAATTCATTTAAAATAATGCAGAATAACTATGAGAATAAGTGATAACATTCGACAAACTAAAACTTGTTGCAGACATATCCGCAGTAGTAGGATTTGATGAAGGGCAGTTTGAAAAGACCGAGAAGAATGGCTTTTGCACATTTAAACACTACCAAGAAGTACCCTATCTTTTAGCCATCAAGATTGATTATCCTGAGAAAGAAGTAGTACTCGAATTCACCGGTAAAGTTTTAGGTTCTGACTATCCGAAACTGATTTCAATGGACACGATTCAACAGTGTTTCCAAGCCATCAATTCCTTAGGAATAATCACTCTTGATATTGACGCTATGATGGATGCGGAAGTGGTAAAATGTGATGTTACAAAGGACATACGTTTTGATGATATCCCAAGTCTGACCAACTATGTCCGACAGCATATTAGCAATTACCATAGATATGTCTGCCGAAGGTTGAGGAACAACAATTTGGTGGTGGAGAAGAATGTTACATCAAGAAAAACAAAGAAACGAATGACCATATATGACAAAGGGAAGGAGATGCTGAAAGTGGAGAATCGAAGGTTCTCAGAAGCCTATGGATTGGAAGGCGCTTTTGATGGTATCTGCCGATTTGAACTGAACCTCAACACTAAGGAACAAATACGGAATTCGCTTGCGATAGGAAGCACGAAACTACAAGAAGTCTTGTCATCCAACGCAAATCCCATTGCGGATTTCCTTGACGACGTGATAGAAGATGATGTATTACCATCATCAATGACTGATAGGAAGACCTATGTTACGATGCTTATCCTGAAAGACTGTGACTATGATTTGGAGAAAGTAGAAGCTAAGATGAGACAACTCTATCCAAGCCGAGGCAGCAACATCAGCACTATCATGCAGCCTTATCGTCAAATGATGGAACAACTGAATTCATCAAAAGAGTCGAACCTGTGGGAGAATGTTCGTCAACAGATATGCAGTTGATGTATCAAAAGTTTGAGCGTATCAGTTTAATATTAAAAAAGAGGTGACACACCGTCATCTGATGTATCACCTTATGATTTTATTATAAAAGGAGTCTGCTAATAATAGCCATCATGAGGAGTCGTTCCTCTATAGTGGATAATCAATGAACTGCCATCTTTTAGGGTTATATCTATATCAATCTTTGCGTCATTATTATTCTCTCCGGTTTGAGAATCTTTTACAGAAGCCATTTTATAATTTACAATCTTAACATTGGAAACTTGTAAACAACCTCCTTTATACTCTCCCTGTCCTAAAGGAATAGATAATCCGAATCCACCATTAACGCGAATACGATTAATACCTTCAGCTAAAGATGAATACTCTTTATTCTTATATATGAAGCCATCAATAGCGATATCAACTGGTACCTTACCCCAGTCAGGACCGGTTGTAAATGATTCCTTATATATTTGGCAGCGGAATGACGAACCTTTACTGGGGTCTGCAATAGCACCCCCACAGAAAGCTGACCCCAAAGATGAAACTAATTCACCATTCAAGTAAATACCACTTGGTTTTTGCTCCATATAACCTTCAGAATCGCCTCTTGACTCATCTGATTGCTTAAGTACGACACTTTCTTCACTTGTAGAGATATCATCTGTTACTTGCTCTATCAAACAATCTTCGTCACATGCAGCGAAGGAGAAGATTAAGGCAAACAAGATGGCGTAAATAATTGTATTTCTCATGATGATATGATTAACTCTATTATACTAAATGCAAACAATTTGATTCCTTGCATCAAATATAGCATTTTTTTTAAATCGATTAATAAAAAGAATCAGTTCTCCAAATTAATGGCAATAAGTAAATTCTCTAAATCCTCTTTGCTCTTTATTTCCCAGTAGCTGTCTTTATATTTAATTATGCCTTCCGGTTGAGGTTTTCGCCTTTCAACCATACCGGCAAATTCATCAAATGGTATTTCTAAAACCTCAGCCATCTTGATGACTACATTGATGTCTTTCTTCTTGCTTTCCAATAAGGCATCAAGGTTCTGTCGGAGTATTCCCATCTTGTTGGCAAATTCAACCTTGCTCATTCCTTTCTCCTTCAAGAATCCTAATACCCGTTCTTTATTAATATCTACTTCCATATTACTTAATTTTAAAATATAGACTCAAATGTAATTAATATTAAGTTAAAATTAAAATAATATAGAATAAAAATTAATAAAATATTATAAAAAAGTATTACTAATATTTGGTATAGTAATATATTATTAGTATATTTGTAATACAAAAAAGAATATAAAATTATAATTTTTATAAGATGGATAACATGGATAAGGTGGTGATACTTGCACGGGTTAGTACCAATGGCCAAGATTATAACCGACAGGTCAATGAACTTAACGACTATTGCCGAAGGGTTGGATGGATGGTGGATAAAGTCATCGCCAACAAAGTCTCTGGTGCGGCAAAAAACGATGATAGAGACGAAATACGGGAGTTGGTGGAGTATGTCAAGGGTAACGAGATAAAGCGTGTTGTATGCACCGAAATTAGCCGACTGGGGAGGAATACTCTTGAAGCACTTAAAGTCATTCAAACCCTCAACGAGAACCATGTCAGTCTGTACGTAAAGAACTACAATTTGGAAACTCTCAACGATGGTAAAGTCAATCCTGTAGCTTCACTCATCTGCACAATCTTGTTGGAAATCGCATCTATGGAAAGACTCACCATCAAGGAACGGATGGAGAGCGGCAGAAACCAATACATAGCCAAATGCCGGAGAGAAGGTATCAAGATGGGAAGACCAACGAGTTACCGGAAATCCGAAGACGTGTACAAGATGCAATATGCCAAAGATATTACGCTACTGAAAAAGAATATAAGCTTACGAAATGTAAGTTTAATTACGGGAACGAGCATTAATACACTGCGTAAATTAAAAAAGTTTATATAAATTATTAAAAATGTTTTGTTTTTTAAAAATTTTAATTATATTTTTGCAATACATGGAAGGTGGAAGTCCTTCTGTCAAGGTTCTCTTGACAATAATAAGGCGGTCACAGCGTTAGAGTGGCGAAGTCTTTTTATTATCAATGTTAAATATTACACAATGTAGAAAAACATTGCAAAAGCATGGTATTTACTTAACCCAAAACGACTTAAACGAAGTAAAACATTTCTTGGAATATTGGGTAAAAATCCAAATTCAAGAAGAAAATAATAATAATTTTAAAATTCTTAATTAATAACATGAATGAAAAATCATTTAAACGGGTCATATTGTACACGAGAGTGTCAAGTGACGAACAAAAAGAAAGATTAAGCATCGAAGCTCAAGAAAGAAGCCTGAGGCTTTATTGTGAAAATAATGGATACGAGATTATTGGTGAGGAACAACCTTACAAAGAGGATTATTCAGCCAAGCACTACGACATGAAGCGTCCAGAAATCAAACGAATCTATGAGTATTGTAAAAAGAATCGTGGAAAAGTAGATTTGGTTCTATTCCTACGATGGGACAGGTACTCAAGGAATGTTGAATTTGCTTTCACATATAAGAGACTTTTCATGGATGAAATGGGTATTGAAATCAATGCAGTTGAAGAACCAATAGATTTTTCTGCTACAGATTGGGCAATGTGGTTAGCACTCAGATGTGGTTTAGCACATACAGAGGATAACAAGATAGCACGAAGAACCAAAGAGGGCATACATGAACATTTAATGAGAGGTGAATGGTGTGGCATAGCTCCTTTAGGATACAAGAATGTTAAAGCAGATGAAAAGACTGGTACTGACCATTATTTAGTAATTGACCCAGTTAAAGGCCCATTGGTACAACAAGTATTTAAAGAGGTTGCCGAGGGTATTGAATCAGCCGCATCTATTAAGAAAAGACTTATGCCTAAAGTCTCAAAATCCAACTTTTACAAAATGTTGCGAAACAAATTCTATGTGGGTAGAATAAAGGTTGCTGAATTCATGAATTACCCAGAAACAGAAGTCACCGGCTTACATGAACCATTAATAGATTATGATACTTTTCTTGCCGTCCAGACTATCTTGGACGGCAAGAATCGTAAAAAGCCTAAGCTAAGCAAAGTTAATAACCCAAATCTTTACCTACGGAAATATCTGATTTGTCCGGTATGTGGTCATAGACTTACCGGTGGAACCAGTAAGGGGAATGGTGGTCATTATGACTATTATTACTGCAACAAAGACCATAAACACATTAAAATCAGGGCAGATAAGGCAAATAGTTTGTTTAATCAGTATATCTCAAGTCTTAAACCTAATGATGCTTATGTTGAACTCTACCATCAAATGCTTGACGATGCACGAAGTTCACTGGTAAAGGATAATAAGAAAGAAGCCTTGAAACTTAAGGAAGAAATCCAAAAGATTAAGGAGAGGAAGAACAAAGTCAACGACATGTTCTTTGATGGTGATTTATCCAAAACTGATAGGGATGAACAACTAGAAAGATATAATATCAAAATAAATGAATTGGAAACTCAAGTCAGGATACTGGAACAAAGTGAAGAATTAAAAATAAAAGACAAGTTAAACTATAGCATCAGCATCATTGAGAATATTGGTGATTATTTCAGTACAGCAAGTGCCTTGACTAAAACCCGTCTCCTTGGTTCGATTTTTTTAGAAGAACTCAATTTTGACGGAGAAAATTATCAAACCAATTCCTACAACTCTGTGCTAAGTTATATCTATGAAAATATCAACGAGTTAGAAGGCAAAAAGAAAGTGGAATCCTTGGATAATACCAAGAATTCCACTTGCGTAGCCCCACGAGGAATCGAACCTCGATTTAAAGTTTAGGAAACTTCCGTTCTATCCGTTGAACTATGAGGCCATTATGGGAAGACGGGCTTATTCAGCGCTCTTCTCGATGATCTGACGACCTCTGTAGTAGCCGCACTCAGGGCAAACGTGATGATACATCACAGTCGCACCGCAGTTAGGGCAAGTGGCCAGAGTAGGTACCGGAGCGAAGTCGTGAGTCCTTCTCTTGTCTCTTCTCTGCTTGGAGACTTTGTGTTTCGGATGTGCCATATCAAATATCTTTTAATTTTATTCTATCTTTCCAAGAAGGTCCTGTAGGCCCGCAAACGGGGTCGCAGAATCCTTCTGCAAATGTTCTTCACCACTTTCAGAAGTCAGATACTCAAGAGCCTTCGGATCACACTCCCCCTCTTCGTGAACCCTTTGTACAGGCAGCGAAAGGCAGATGTAATCATAGACTGCCTGGCTCAGGTCAAGGTCCGCATCCGTCATCGGAAGCCAGACTATCTCCCTGTCGCCTTCGACCTCACTGGAAGAAGGATCACCGGTGCCGAACTTCACGCTTTGCTTGAAATCCGTCAACACCGGAATCTTCAGGTCTTCGAGGCATCTGTCGCAAGTCACGGTCACGTCTCCGCTGATGTGGCAGTCAACACCGATGAAACGGCCTGACTTTTCCACTTCCACCTCGACATCCAGACCTGCGTCCAGAATCTCTGAATTCTCAAAATGTTCAAAGAACTCTTTCCCAATGCGCCTTCGGAACTGCGTCCGACCCTGCGCCAACCCGTTCAGAGGAACTATAAAATCATCATTCATGGCTTCGCCAAACAGATTAAGGGTTGCAAAGGTATAAAAAATTTTCCTTAATAAAAATCTTTTTCGAATAGTTTCGATTATTCTTCGTCTCCACCGCCTCCGGAACGCTTCCTGTCCATGGGATCGAGAAGGATCTTGCGGATCCTCATGTGATGCGGCGTGACCTCGACGAGTTCATCCTCGCGGATGTACTCGAGCATCTCCTCAAGGGACATCTTGATTGCTGGAGGAAGGATGATCTTCTCATCGGAACCGGCAGCACGGACGTTGGTCAACTTCTTTGTCTTGCAGATGTTGATGTTGAGGTCCCTCTCCCTCGTGTGCTCACCGACGACCTCTCCGCAATAGATTTCCTCACCGGGCTCGACGAAGAACTTGCCCCTGTCCAGAAGCTTATTCATTGAATATGCTATAGCGTCACCGGTCTCAAGTGATACGAGCGAGCCGTTGGTGCGGTTGTCAATCTCACCCTTGAAAGGCTGGTACTCCTTATAACGGTGAGCCATGATGGCCTCGCCCTGGGTGGCGGTGAGGAGGTTGCTCCTGAGTCCCATGAGTCCCCTGGTAGGGATGTCGAACTGTAGCAGGGTCCTGTCTCCCCTGGGTTCCATGTGGATCAGGGCTCCCTTACGGCGTGTAGCAAGTTCAATAGCAGTACCCACGAAGTTCTCGGGGACTTCGATGGAAAGGTCCTCAATAGGTTCGCACCTCTGGCCGTTGATGGTCTTGTCGAGAACCTTTGGCTGGCCTACCTGAAGCTCGAAGCCTTCACGGCGCATCTCCTCGATGAGTACTGACAGGTGAAGGACTCCACGTCCGTAGACGATAAAGGAATCGGCATTCAGGCCCGGCTTTACCTTGAGAGCCAGGTTCTTCTCGAGTTCCTTGTCGAGGCGGTCCTTAATATGCCTGGAAGTCACGTACTTGCCATCCTTGCCGAAGAACGGGGAATTGTTGATCGTGAAGAGCATGCTCATGGTGGGCTCGTCGATGGAGATCGGAGGGAGGGCCTCCGGATTCTCAAAGTCGGCGATGGTGTCACCGATTTCAAAGCCGTCGATTCCCACGACAGCGCAGATGTCTCCGCAGAGCACCTCGTCGACATTGGTTTTTCCGAGGCCGTCGAAGACCATAAGCTGCTTGACCTTATGCTTTTCCACCTGATCGTATCTCTTGCAGAGGCTGACCTGGCTGCCCGTGTGCAGACTGCCGCGAGTCACCTTGCCGACAGCGATACGTCCGACATAAGGAGAATATTCAAGAGAGGTAACCTGCATCTGGACGGATCCTTCCACGACTTTAGGAGCGGGGATGACCTCGAGGATGGCATCGAGCAGAGGTGTGATGTCAGAGGTAGGGTTCTTCCAGTCTTCCGACATCCAGCCCTGCTTGGCGCTTCCGAAGATGGTCTTGAAATCGAGCTGTTCGTCATTGGCGTCAAGGGCGCACATAAGGTCGAAAACCTCCTCCTGCACCTCGTCGGGACGGCAGTTCGGCTTGTCCACCTTGTTAACTACTACTATGGGCTTCTTACCGAGCTGGAGGGCCTTGTGCAAGACGAAACGGGTCTGAGGCATGCAGCCTTCGAAGGCATCGACAAGCAAAAGCACGCCGTCCGCCATATTCAGAACCCTTTCGACCTCGCCTCCGAAATCGCTGTGGCCGGGAGTGTCGATAATGTTGATCTTCACGCCCTTATAGGTCACGGACACATTCTTGGCGAGAATTGTGATGCCTCTTTCCCTTTCGATGTCATTGTTGTCGAGGATCAGCTGGCCCAGGTTCTCAGGCTGACGCACCAGGTTGGCCTGGTAGATCATCCTGTCCACGAGGGTCGTCTTGCCGTGGTCGACATGCGCGATGAGCGCTATATTTCTAATTTCCTGCATATTCTTTTTTGGAAAAATCTTACAAATTTACAGTTTTTCGGAGGAAACTGAAAAAAAGATTCTTCACTTCGTTCAGAATGACATGTGGAATGACATGTGGAAGGTAAATAATCAGGCAAGCAGGTCAGAGACGGCTGCAGCGACTTTTCCGAAGCCGAAACTGCTGACCAGACCTTCCATCCTAGAGGCTATCCGGTCATTGCAGAGGTTCCCGATCGAGCCCTCGTGAGTGTGACTCAAGGTGCCTTCATAGTCGAAGGTTCCATCGGCTATCGAGGCTGCCACCTGCCGGTAAGCGTCCCTGAAAGGTACTCCTTCAGCAACTAGGTCGTTCACCTTTTCCACGCTGAAGGCGAGCTTGTACTTCGGATCCGACATGGCGTCCGTCCTGACCTCCATGCCGCGGACAGCATATTCAACGATGTCCAGGCACGAATCCATCTCGTCGAAGAGCGGGAAGAAGACTTCCTTGAGGATCTGCATGTCCCGGAAATAGCCCGAAGGAAGGTTGCCGGTGATGAGGCGGACGGTGTTCGGGACCCCCTGGATCTTGTTGCAGCGGGCGCGGACCAGTTCGAAGACGTCCGGATTCTTCTTGTGCGGCATGATGCTGGAACCGGTGGTCAGGGCATCGGGAAGCTTCAGGAAACCGAAATTCTGGCTGGAATAGAGGCAGCCGTCGTAGGCGAGGCGCCCCACGGTCTCCGCGACCGATGAATATGCAAAAGCGACGGCCCTTTCCATCTTCCCGCGGGTCATCTGGGCGTAGACGGAATTGTAGTCAAGGTCGTCGAAACCTAGAAGCCGCGTGGTCAGCTCACGGTCGAGAGGAGCGGAGGAGCCGTAACCGGCTGCAGAGCCAAGAGGATTACGGTTGACGACGTCCCAGGCTGCCTTGAGCATGGTCATGTCGCCTGAAAGGCTCTCGGCATAGGCCCCGAACCATAGTCCGAACGATGAAGGCATGGCCACCTGAAGATGGGTATATCCCGGGATCAGGACGTCCTTGTACTTCTCGCTGACCTGCAGGAGGGTCTTGAACAAGCTTTCAACCTTGAGGACGGTCTTTTCAATCCTGGCCCTGGCATAGAGTTTCAGGTCCACGAGCACCTGGTCGTTACGGGAACGCCCGGTGTGGACTTTCTTCCCGATGTCCCCGAGCTTGCGGGTGAGCATGAGTTCCACCTGCGAGTGGACATCCTCAACGTCGTCCTCGATGATGAACTTCCCTTCCATCGCCGATGAATATAATGCCTTGAGTTCAGGCAACAAGGCCTCAAGGTCCGCCTTAGGAAGAAGGCCGACTTTCTCAAGCATGGTTATGTGGGCCATGGTGCCCAGAATGTCATAGGGGGCGAGTTCCAGATCCAGTACACGGTCCTGTCCGACAGTAAAAGCGTCGATCCTGGCGTCCTCGTCGTAGCCTTTGTCCCAAAGTTTGTTTGCCATAACAGTTAAATTTTCAATCCATCAAGAAGCTTGACATAGGTATCGGCGCCCGAGGCGATCTCATCGAGGCCGATGTATTCGTCCGGAGCATGTGAGCGGGCCGAATCGCCGGGGCCGATCTTCAAGGTCGGGAACGGGCACAGGGCCTGGTTGCTGGTGGTCGGCGAGCCGAACGGCTTAAGGCCGAGGGACAGGCCGCGAACCACTGCCGGATGCTCCAGAGGAAGATGCGAACTCCCGATCCGAGTCGAACGTTCCTTGACGTCGCAGCTCACAGCCTCCTTGATCAGTTCCAGGAGTTCCGGGTTGGAATACAGCCCGTTGGAACGGACATCCACTACGAAACTGCAGGTGTCAGGGACCACGTTGTGCTGGGTACCTGCCGAGATCATTGTCACGCTCATCTTCACCGGCCCCAGGAAGTCGGAGACCCTCGGGAACTGATAAGTCCGGAACCACTCGATGTCCTCCAGGGCCTTGTAGATGGCATTGATCCCTTCATTCCTTGCTGCATGGCCACTCTTGCCGTGAGCCATGCAGTCTAGGACCATGAGTCCCTTTTCAGCCACGGCCATATTCATGCCGGTAGGCTCCCCTATCACCCCGAAATCGATCTTCCCCACTTCGGGGAGAAGAAGGTCGAAACCTTCCTTTCCGCAGACCTCCTCCTCCGCAGTGACGGAGAACACCAGCCTGTAGGGCTGAGACTTGGCAATCAATCTTGAATATGCTTCCAGCAAGGCCACGAGCGAGCCTCCGTCGTCATTGCTGCCGAGACCGTAAAGCCGACCTTCCTCAACCTCAGGGGTGAACGGGTCGCGGGTATAGCCGCTGGCCGGCCTGACGGTGTCGATGTGGGCGTTCAGAAGGATCGTCGGCTTGTCAGAAGGAGCCTCGGATTCCATCCAAAGATTGTTGCGCACACGGTGGACCCCGGTGAAGCCGCTTGCTTTGAGCCAGCCCTCGAGGCAGTCACAGGCAGCTCCCTCCTCCCTGCTGAAGGATGGGATACGGATCAGGCTTTGAAGAAGGTCAATCATCTAGTCTTCGGTTTCAGGGTCTGCAAGAATAGTCGTGCCGCCTCCAAGGTTGGATGCAGAAGTGATCACCACCTTGGCGACTCCGTCATTGATGGCCTCGAATGCGTTCTGGAGCTTGGGAATCATCCCTTCCGAGATGGTTCCGTCTGCCACCATAGGAGCAAAATCGGCCTTGGAAATAGTCCTGATCAAGCTTCCCGGATCATGGACATCACGAAGTACCCCCGGGATCGAGGAACAGAACGTCAGGGTCACTGAGTACTCTTCAGAGAGCGCCCTGGCAACCGACGAGGCGATAGTGTCGGCGTTTGTGTTCAGCATGTTGCCTTCCTTGTCGTGGGTAAGCGGGGCCAGCACCGGGACTGCACCTGCCTCGAGTAGGGACTTCAACGACCTGGTGTTCACGTATTTCACGTCTCCCACGTAGCCGAAGTTCACAAGTTCGACAGGCCTCTTGACGCTCATTATGAGGTTCATGTCGGCACCCGTCAGTCCGATGGCGTTTTCTCCCAAGGCTTGCAGCCTGGCCACGATGTTCTTGTTGACAAGGCCACCGTAGACCATGGTCACGACCTTCAGCATCTCAGCACTGGTGATCCTGCGGCCATCGATCATCTGGGTCTCTATTCCTAGCTTGGAAGCAACCTCGGTAGCGATCTTTCCTCCTCCGTGGACAAGGATCTTCTTCCCGCGAAGGCCGGAGAAAGACATGAGAAGTCCTTTCAAGGACTCTTCGTCCTCGACTATCGCCCCTCCTACTTTGATTATATTCAGTTCTTCCTTGATCATTGCATGTCCTCCAGCATCCTTTTCATTACGACTTGGGCGGAAACCACTCGGTTGGCCGCCTCAGGGATCACTATGCTCCTGGGCGAGTCGATCACTTCGTCGGAGACTATCATGTTCCTCCTCACCGGCAAGCAATGCATGAAATAGGCATTGTCAGTCACTGCCATGTGCCTGGAATCCACGATCCAGTCCATGTCCTTGCTGAGTATCTGGCCGTAGCTTTCAGGATTGACCGTGCCCGGGCAGCTCCAGTTCTTGGCATAGACGAAATCCGCCCCCTCGAGAGCCTTCATCTGGTCGTATTCGACCTTGGCATCTCCTACGAACTCAGGATCAAGTTCATAGCCTTCCGGATGGGTTATTACGAAATCGACGTCAGCTGCGTTCATCCACTCTGCAAAGGAATTCGGAACGGCCTGCGGGAGGGCGCGCGGATGGGGAGCCCAGGTCATGACTACTTTCGGGCGGGCCTTGGTCTTGTACTCTTCTATCGTGATCAAGTCGGCGAAGGCCTGACAAGGATGCACGGTTGCCGATTCGAGGCTGATGACAGGCTTCCCTGAATATTCAATGAACTGGTTCAGGATTGATTCGGCATAGTCGAACTCCCTGTCTTTCAGGCCGGCAAAGGAGCGGACTCCGATGATGTCGCAGTAGCTTCCGATCACCGGGATAGCCTCGCGCAGATGCTCGCTTTTGTCGCCGTCCATTACCACTCCAAGCTGGGTTTCAAGCTTCCAGCTGTCACCGTTGACATTGAGCACTATGGGATTCATGCCCAGGTTGAGGGCAGCCTTCTGGCTGCTAAGGCGTGTCCGGAGGCTGTTGTTGAAGAAGATCAGGATGATGGTCCTGTCCCTGCCGAGTTCCTTCCAGGCGAAAGGGGTTTCCTTGACCTGACGGGCCTCTTCAAGCGCCTTCTTCAGGTCGCCTATGTCGCTTACGTGCAAGAATGATTTCATAAGACTTCCTCCAATGCTTTTATGAATATGTCGACGTCATCCTTTGTGAGGACAAGCGGGGCAAGCAGGCGGATCATGTTTTTGCCTGAGACGCCTGTGAATATGTGTTTCTCGAACAGCAGCTTCTTCCTTATCTCCGCCACCGGGCCGTTGAACTCCACACCTATCATCAATCCCCTGCCCCTGACCTCTTTTATCTCATTCTGAGATTTCTTGTCATTCTGAGATTTCTTGTCATTCTGAGCGGAGCGAAGAATCTCAATCCTCTTCTTAAGATATTCCCCCACTTCAAATGCATTGGAAACCAGGTCCTCATCCTTGATTATGTCTGCGACCGCAATGGCGGCGGCCATGGCAAGATGGTTGCCTCCGAAGGTGGTACCGAGCATGCCCTTTACAGGCTCGAACTCAGGCGAGATCAGCACACCGCCGATCGGGAAGCCTCCCGCCATGCCCTTGGCCATGGTGATTATGTCCGGCTCTATTCCTGCCCACTGGTGGGCGAAGAACTTGCCTGTACGGCCGTATCCGCTCTGCACCTCGTCCAGGATCAGAACTGTTCCGGCCTCGCGGGTCGCCTCGCGGAGTTCCTTCATGAATCCGTCGTCTGGGATTATTATCCCTCCGACACCCTGGATACCTTCGATGATGACAGCAGCGATGTCGCCCTTGGACAACTCCTCCCGGACGGAATCTATGTCGTTCATATTGACAAAGGTAACCTCATGCCAACTATTGTAAGGCGAGCGGATCTTAGGATTGTCCGTGACGGCGACTGCTCCGGAGGTGCGACCATGGAAGGCTCCCTTGAAAGCCAGTACCCGCCTCTCTCCGGTGTGGAAAGAAGCCAGTTTCAGGGCATTCTCATTGGCTTCGGCTCCTGAATTGCACAGGAAGAGGGAATAATCCTGGTAGCCGGACAGTTCGCCGACCTTCTCCGCCAGCTCCTCCTGCAGAGGATTGCGGACGCTGTTGGAATAGAAGCCCAGCTTGCCGAGCTGCTCGGTGACGGCTGAGACATATCTGGGATGGCAGTGACCGACAGAGATGACGGCATGACCGCCGTAGAGGTCAAGATATTCAGTTCCCTTGTCGTCCCAGATCCTTGTACCAAGGCCCTTGACCGGGGTCACGTCAAACAATGAATATACATCAAAGAGTTTCATCAGAATCTTGTAGCTTTTAGGTGAAGTCCAGTGTCTTCGGGGAGCCCGAAGATGAGGTTCATGTTCTGGACAGCCTGGCCGGAAGCTCCCTTCACCAGGTTGTCTATAATGCTGATAACATGGAGTTTCCCTCCATGCTTCCGGACATTGAGGACGCATTTGTTGGTGTTGACCACCATCTTGAGGTCCGGATTGGAATCAATCACATGGACGAATGGTTCGTCCTTGTAGTATTCTTTGTAGAGGGTCACAGCCTCGTCTTCGGTAAGGTCGCAATCGAAATACACCGATGCGAGGATTCCCCTTGCGAAGTCTCCCCTGACAGGCACGAAATTGATCTGCCCCGAATAGCTTGGTGCCAGGGCATGAAGTGTTTCGTTGATTTCGCCCAGGTGCTGGTGGGTGAATGCCTTGTAGACGGAAAGGTTGTCGGTCCTCCAGCTGAAATGGGTAGTCTCAGTAGGAGCCTGCCCGGCTCCGGTCGAGCCGGTGATGCCGGTCACGTGGATTTCTGGAAGGAGGTCAGCCTTGGCCATGGGTAGGAGGGCCAGCTGGATGGAGGTGGCAAAACAGCCGGGATTGGCGATGTGCCTGGCAGCCTTGATCTTGTCCCGGAAGGCTTCAGGAAGGCCGTAGACGAAGTCTTCGGCATCGGCGGCAAGACGGTAGTCGTTGCCGAGGTCGATTATGGCGCCCCTGTAGCTCTCCGGCAGAGATTTCACGAACGGCTTCGCCTTACCATGACCTGCGCACAGAAAAAGAACGTCCGCTTTTGACAGGGGATCCGGCCATTCGGACGCCTCGCTCTGCTCGGCCCCACCGCTCGCTACACCTCGTTCCGCTCCGGTCCCCCCTCTAGTGCCGAGGGTGGCATTGTCCTCATTGGCCGATCCCCTGTCAAAACAGGAAGCAATAAACTTCATGTCCGTTTCGCCGAGAAGGTCGGCATGGGCCGACCAGAGAGGTTCGCCGGCATGGCTGGCACTCTGCGCAAAGACGATCTCTGCGCAGGGATGGTTCACCAGGATCCTGAGGAGTTCCCCGGCCGTGTAGCCGGCGGCCCCTATGATTCCAACCTTTATTTTAGCTTCCGGGCTCATCTACAGCTCCTTTTCGAGTTTCTCACCCTCATCCTTATGAGCAGTGTAGTAGACCCGCAGAGGAGTCGAGCTTACCTTGATGAAGCCCTTCGCATCCTCGCTTGTCCAACCCTTCTGCATCTCACCATATTCACCGAACTTGGTCTTAACCAGGTCGCAAGGTGAATCCACTCCCACCGTCGAGAACGACCAGGGACGGAGTTCCATGGTAACCTTTCCGGTCACGTTCCTCTGGCTCTCGGTGAGCATGGCCTCGATGTCCCTCATCACGGGCTCGAGGTACTGGCTCTCATGCAGGAACATTCCGTACCAGTTGGCCACCTGGTCCTTCCAGTACTGCTGCCACTTGCTGAGGGTGAACTTCTCCAGGAACTTGTGGGCCGCCATTATCAGCATCGGAGCCGCAGCTTCGAAGCCTACCCGACCCTTTATCCCGATGATGGTGTCACCGACATGCATGTCACGTCCTATTCCGTAGGGAGCAGCGATGGACTCGACCTTCTGGATGGCAGCCACCTTGTCGGAGAACTGCTCACCGTTGACGGAGACGATCTCTCCTTTCTCGAATCCGATTTCGATGACCTCAGAACCCTCCTTGGTGACCTGCTTGAGATAAGCGCTCTCCGGCAGGCCCTGCTTTGAATCGAGGATCTCTCCTCCGCAGATGGAAGTCCCCCAAAGCCCGACGTTGTAGGAATATTTCAACTTCTTGAAATCGGCCTTGAAGCCATGCTCATTGAGGTAATCCACCTCGAACTGACGAGTGAGGGCCATGTCGCGGGTAAGGGTTATTATCTCGATCCCGGGGGCCATCACCAGGAAGGTCATGTCGAAACGGACCTGGTCGTTGCCGGCCCCGGTGGAACCGTGGGCTATGGCGTCCGCCCCTATCTCCTTGGCATAGCGGGCTATGGCCATGGCCTGGAATATCCTTTCAGAAGAGACGGACACCGGATAGGTGCCGTTCCTGAGGACATTGCCGAAGATCATGTACTTGAGGCTCTTGTCGTAATATTCCTTGGTCACGTCCAAGGTAACATATTCCTTGGCCCCGAGTTCGTAGGCATGTGCCTCGTTGTCCTTCAGCTGCTGCTCGCTGAATCCGCCGGTGTCGGCGCAGGCAGCATAGACTTCATAACCCTTTTCCTTGGCCAGGTACATCACGGTAAAAGATGTGTCCAGACCGCCGCTGAATGCGACTACCACTTTTTTCTTGTTGTCCATATCGTCAGTCCGTTTTTATGATTCTTTTGATTGTGATTCGAGGAGGGCAATCCTGTCCAGGACCTCCTGCGGTATCTTTGCTGGAAGATGCTCTTCCGGATCGAAAAGCATGGCAGTGCAGATGCAGAAATGCCTGTCCGTCCTCTTGAGGACGTCCACGTTGACACAGCCCTCGCAACCTTTCCAGAAAGCATCGTCGGTCGTCAGTTCAGCGAAGGTCACCGGCTTGTAGCCAAGCTGAGTGTTCATGACCATCACGGCTGCACCGCTGGTGAGGCTGAAGATCTTGGCATTCGGCCATCGGGTACGGGCCAGCGAGAATGTCAGGTCCTTTATCTTCTTGGCAAGGCTGAGGCCCCTGAAATCAGGATGCACGATGAGTCCTGACGTGGTGACATAACGCTTGTGCTCCCAGGTCTCGATGTAGCTGAATCCGGCGAAGCGTCCCTCGTACAAGGCGATAACAGCCTTGGCTTCCTTTATCTTCTGGGCCAGGTACTCCGGCTTTCTCCTTGCGATTCCGGTGCCTCTTACTTTCGCAGCGTTTTCAATAGCCTCCAGAATCTGATCGACGTAGACGAGATGCTTCTCCGAAGCGACCTCGACGGTAATGTCATCCAATTTCATTTGCAAGTTCGTTATACTGTTCTAATTCAATCTTTTCTTACCTATCTGCCGGAACAGCTGTCCAAGGGATTTGATCATGTCCTCCCTTGTGTTCCCTTCCCTTATGACCAGGAAGATCGTGTCGTCTCCGGCAATCGTCCCGGCGATCTCTTCGATTTCTCCCGAATCTATGATCGCTGCCACCATGTTGGCATGGCCCGGACGCGTCTTGATGACAGCCATTATGCCGGAAAACTCGACGCTGAGGATGCTTTCCGAAGAATCCATCGCCGGGATGCCGCCCTTGCGGACGAAAGCTGGACGAGCCAGGCTGTAATAATAGCCGTCGTCATCATGGAGCTTGGAGATCCTCATCTCCTTTATGTCGCGTGAAAGAGTTGCCTGCGCGACGATCAGCCCCAGATCCTGGAGTTTTAAAGAAAGTTCTTCCTGGTTGGCAATCCTGTTATTCCGGATCAAATCACGGATAATACGCTGCCTATCAAGTTTTTCCCTGGCCATAAAGAGAATTATTATTCATTATCTGATGCAAATATACAGATTATTTTCATAAAATATTCATTTTTACAATATTTTTCAGTCTTGTGATTTTATCGTAAATTTGTTTTTGGAAACATTCTGAGCAAAATGTCGGAAAAAATCATCATTCTCGATTTCGGTTCCCAGGTCACCCAGCTCATCGGCAGACGCCTCAGGGAGCTGAACATCTACTGCGAGATCTACCCTTTCAACAAAGTACCTGCCCTCGACGGAAGCGTAAAGGGAGTAATCCTCTCCGGAAGCCCCTGCTCGGTAAGGGATGCCAATGCCCCGCAGATCGATCTCGGGGGCATCAAGGGGCAGTATCCCCTACTCGGCATCTGCTACGGCGCCCAGTACCTTGCCCACAAGTTCGGCGGCAGGGTGGAGGGCTCCCTCGCCAGGGAATATGGAAGGGCTATGTTGGAAGTCAAGGATGCGGGATCTCCCCTGCTGAAGGGACTTTCTGCCCGTTCACAGGTCTGGATGTCACACGGGGACACGATTTCCGCCCTTCCGGAAGGTGCCAGGGTAATCGCTTCAACAGAAAGCGTCGACAATGCGGCCTTCTCCTTCGAGGGTGAGCCGACTTTTGCCGTACAGTTCCATCCGGAAGTCTTCCACACCACGGAAGGCTCGAAGATCCTGGCCAATTTCGCATTCGGGATCTGCGGTTGCACGGGAGATTGGACCCCGGACTCCTTTATCGAGACCACGGTAGCTGCCCTGAGGGAACAGCTCGGAGACGACAAGGTGATCCTGGGCCTCAGCGGAGGAGTGGATTCGACAGTCGCCGGCGTCCTGCTCAACCAGGCCATCGGCCACAACCTGACCTGCATCTTCGTCAACAACGGTCTTTTGAGGAAAAATGAATATGAAGACGTCCTGGCTTCCTACCGCGACATGAACCTCAACGTTATCGGAGCGGATGCATCGGAGGATTTCCTAAGCGAACTGGCCGGAGTCACCGAGCCTGAGGCGAAGAGAAAGATCATCGGAAGGCTCTTCGTGGAGACTTTCAACAAGTACGCACTCCAGATAGAGGGAGCCCGCTGGCTTGCCCAGGGCACCATCTATCCTGACGTAATAGAGTCCGCAGGCATCGAGGGCATCGCCTCGAAGATCAAGTCCCACCACAACGTGGGCGGCCTGCCTGAGAAGATGAACCTTAGGATCGTGGAGCCTCTCCGGATGCTCTTCAAGGATGAGGTCCGCCGCGTCGGAAGGGCTCTCGGCATCAAGGAGGAGCTTGTCGGAAGACATCCCTTCCCGGGGCCTTCCCTTGCCGTCAGGGTCATAGGAGACATCACCAAGGAAAAGCTGGACGTACTTAGGGAAGCCGACGACATATTCATAAAAGGGCTCCGCAGTTACGACTGCACTTCCCTCCACCTTCCTTCAGCCTCCGACCCGAGAGTCGAGGCAACGAACCTGTACGACGCCATCTGGCAGGCTGGAGTCATCCTGCTCCCGATCAAGAGCGTCGGTGTCATGGGAGACGAGAGGACCTACGAGAATCCTGTCGCCCTGCGCGCCGTCATCTCTACCGACGCCATGACAGCCGACTGGTTCCACCTCCCCTACGACTTCCTCGCGCAGGTGAGCAACGACATCATCAACAAGGTCAAGGGGGTCAACCGCGTGGTCTACGACATCTCGTCCAAACCGCCGGCAACAATTGAATGGGAATAATTTTAACACATAATCAAGATGACAACTAGCAATGTTCGTCCCGCTGACATGGAGCGGATCACTACTGCCGAACTGGCACAGAAATTCATTGAAGAACAGGTTAAGGAGCTGCGTGCCCAAATCGGCGACAAGAAGGTGCTGCTCGCCTTGTCGGGCGGTGTAGACTCATCTGTGGTAGCTGCCCTGCTGATCAAGGCAGTGGGACAGCAGCTTGTTTCAGTCCATGTCAACCACGGCCTTCTTCGTAAAGGAGAGCCCGAGCAGGTGGTGCGTGTGTTCCGCGACGAACTCCACGCCAACCTGGTGTACGTGGATGCCACTGACCGTTTCCTCGACAAACTGGCAGGAGTGGCCGATCCTGAGCAGAAACGCAAGATCATCGGCGCTGAATTCATCCGCGTGTTCGAAGAAGAGGCCCGCAAGCTGGATGGCATAAGCTTCCTGGCCCAGGGAACCATCTATCCTGACATCATCGAATCCGGTCCCGTCAAGTCCCACCACAATGTAGGCGGCCTTCCTGAAGACCTCCAGTTCGAGCTTGTAGAGCCGATCAAGCTGCTCTTCAAGGACGAGGTCCGCGTGGTCGGCAAGGAACTCGGCCTGCCTGACAACATGGTCTTCCGCCAGCCGTTCCCCGGCCCGGGTCTGGGAGTCCGCTGCACAGGCGCAATCACCCGCGACAGGCTTGAGGCCCTCCGCGAGAGTGACGCCATACTCCGCGAGGAATTTGCGAAGAACGGCCTTGAAGGCAAGGTGTGGCAGTACTTCACCGTGGTTCCCGACTATAAGTCGACCGGAGTCAAGGACAACAAGCGCAGTTGGGACTGGCCTGTCATCATCCGTGCCGTCAACACCCGCGACGCAATGACAGCCACCATCGAGGAGATCCCATACGAACTGCTGCATCACATCACAAAGCGTATCGTAACGGAAGTTCCGGGAGTGAACAGAGTGCTGTACGACCTCACCCCGAAGCCGACCGGAACGATCGAGTGGGAATAATAACACACAAAACTGAATAACCATGAAGCAGATTTTCAAGTTGGCGGCCACAGCCATACTGGTGCTGATGCCTCTAAGCAACCAGGCACAGCCAAAGAACCCATACGAACTTCCGGATCCCTTGAAGATGGAAGACGGAAGGATCGTCAGGAACAAGAAACAGTGGATGAACGAGCGTCGCCCTGAACTCATGGAGATGCTCCGCTCCCAGATGTTCGGTCGCGAGCCCGGCGCAGATGCCGCTCCCGACATCCATTACACCCTTCTTGAAGAGAGCAAGGACGCTTTCGGAGGCCTTGCTACCAGGCGCCAGGTGAAAATCAGCTTCGACAAGGACGAGAATTACTACCTGGTCCTCCTGATGTACATTCCCAACAAGCACAACGGCCCGGTCCCGGCCTTCCTCGGTCCCAATTTCAAGGGCAACCATTCAACGACCGACGACCCTGCTGTACTGATGCCCACAGAAGAGAAACTCGCGACCTACGCCCCTGACTACAAGGTGGAACCTCGCGATGCCAACGGTCACCGTTGGGAATATGAATACATCCTGTCACATGGTTATGCAGTCGCTACATTCTGCTATAACGATGTGGACCCCGACTTCCACGATGGTTTCCATAACGGGATCCACGGACTGATCGACGGCGACAAACCTCGCAACGGCGAATCCTGGGGATCGATCTCTGCCTGGGCCTGGGCGCTTTCCAGGTGTCTGGACTACCTGGAGACCGTGAAGGAGATCAACGCGAAAAAAGTTGCCGTCATCGGCCACTCGCGCCTTGGGAAGACTTCTCTCTGGGCAGGTGCCACCGACCAGAGGTTCGCACTGGTCATCTCCAACGACTCAGGATGTTCAGGTGCTGCAATAGCAAGGAGAAAGTTCGGAGAGACAGTCGCTGCGATCAACAAGAGCTTCCCTCACTGGTTCTGCGACAACTACAAGGCTTACGGAGGCAGTGAGGAAATGATGCCCTGGGATCAGCATGAACTCATCGCGATGATAGCTCCAAGGCCTGTGTATGTGGCAAGTGCAAGCGAAGATTCATGGGCCGATCCCGTCGGAGAGTATTTCAGCCTGGTCGGCGCAGCCTCAGTCTACAAGCTGTTCGGCTATGACGGCATCACCGACAGGACGGTTCCTGAAATAGAGCATCCGGTAGTTGTCGGAAGGATGGGTCACCACATAAGAAAAGGCGAACACAATGTCCGCCTCTATGACTGGGAAAACTACGTCGCTTTCGCAGACCGCTTCCTCAAATAGTTAGAAACTCATCATCACCACGCCGAGTACACGGTGGTTGGTGATCCAGTGAAGATCTTCCAGTGGACGTGCGTAATTGTCAAGTTTACGCACGTCTCCGTATTGTACGCTGGTGTTGTCGTACTCCAGGGCGACGGCCAGCTTCCCTACATTGTAGGACAGGGTGGGAGTCACCCTGACCATCTGTGCCAGATCCCTGGAACCGACAGAGAAGAAATAGATGTCGGACGCACGACAGTACCCATTCTCATTGACGGAAAGGTTATGCTGGGTGCCAAGAGACTTGTGGTACCCTCCCATGCACATGATGCGGAACTTCCGTCCGTAACTGAAAGACAGGAAGGACACGGATGCCCTGAGCGGAGTGTAAAGGTAGTTCCAAGGGTCACGCCAGTCGTAAAGGGCGTAGCCGCTCATCAGCTGCATGTGGTCCCCGCCTTGGGCGAAAACAGACTTTGCATTGATCTTGAAAGCACCGCTTTCGAACTGAAGATAGGCGAAAGGACTGATCATGTTGATCCTGTCATAGACCCTTGAGCCGACATCGTAGGGATTGTTCTCGGTGTAATTGGCATCAGTAGTCCTCCACCTGGGCCTGAGACTGATGAAATCAGCCCCTGCTCTCGCCAGGAAATGTGATGAACGGAAGGAAAAACCGGCATAAAGCTCCGGAATCAGTCCGTACTTGACATAATTTGCCGAAGGACCCGAGGGGCCGGTCGGAAGGTACTGGAAAGGATAGAGGGCTCCGGCCGTGAGGCTGAGGCCGTTGAAAAGGGTGAAGTCCAGCATGAGCTGAGGACTTCTGGAATGGGGGCTGAAGGGAGAACCGGATTCGACATTGACACAGTAAGGCATGTCAGCGGCCATGGGATGCCAGGCCTGACCGGCCCTGATGGAGAACTTGTTTTCCATGTATCCCACATGGTTCCATGCAAGGTCGACGTATGCCTGCCTGAGACGCATCGAAGCAGAAGTCCCGTTCAGAAGGTAGAAATCCGCCTCTATCCTGCCGCTCACGTCAAGGCCGCCGTAGCTGATGCCGGTAGCCTCGAGCCCGAGCTGGGAGGTCAGGGCGCACATCTTTATCGAGGGATTGGAATATATGTCCTGTCCCTCAAGGTTATGACTGTAGTCACGCGGTACATAGAAGAACATGTCCTCGGCCCCGGCCTTCACGTCCCTGGTGTCGAAAATGGCATAAGAACGGACGGATCCGAAGGGTCGGATGTGCTCTCGCAATCCCGCGGAAGCATCCTGGGCCCTCAAGGAGGGGACCCAGGAAAGCGTCGCGGTCATAATCAATGTGATGAAATATGACTTTTTCATAGCCAGGTTCAGATTCAGGTACTAGAAGGTGAATTTCACCAGGGCCTGCACACGGTTGTTGGTGATCCAGTGGAGGTTGTCCTGGGCAAGACCGTTCTTTCCGATGTACTTGGTACCGGCAAAGGTCTTGTATTCACCGTACTGGATGCTCGTTACCTCATATTCAAGGCCGATGGCGAACTTACCGATGTTATGGATGATGGTGGGGGTGATCCTCCACATCATGTTCATGTTGGAATAGCTGTTCTTGCTGAAGTAGAGCTCGGAAGCAGGGACATAGTCGATGACATCCTTGAGGACGGTGCCGCTGTAGAGGTCCTTGACGGTTCCGAAGTTCTTCACGAAGCCACCGAAGAGGATGGCCTGGGTCTTCTTACCGTAAGCAAGACTGAGCCAGGATGAAGAGTTGACGGTAGGAGTGTAGTCGTAGCTGCCGTCAGGATTGATGTCGGCGATTCCGTAACCTCCGTTGAGGTTGAAGTGCTCACCTGCCTGTGCGTAGATGGTCTTGAACTTGGCGGAGAAGAGGCCATTCTTGTACTGGGCGAAGAGGAAGGGAGAGAAGGTGGTGATCCTGTCGCTGACCTTCTTCTTGCCGTCGTTCCAACGGGGCTTGATGGAAAGCATGTCAACTCCGATCTTGGCAGAGAGGTCGCCACCCTTGATGTTGGCGCCGAGGTAAAGCTCGGGAACTCCGCTGTACTTGATGTAGTTGGCAGATGCTCCGCCAGGGCCGGTCGAAGTGTACTGCATCTGCCAGAGGGCGGCTGCAGTGATCGAGAAGTTCTCAGCCATGCTGAGGTCGAGCTTCACGAGAGGAGTACGTGAGAAGGGGCCGAAAGGTGCTCCCGTGTTGAGGGAGAAGACGTCAGGCATGTCGGCAGCCATAGGGTGCCAGGTCTGTCCTGCAGTCACGAGCCAGTCGCCCTTGCCGATGGTGGCGTAGGCCTGGCGCATACGAAGCTGGGCAGTACCGGTCACACCGGAGACTCCACTGTAGAAGTCGGTCTCGATCCTTCCACCGATCTTGAAGCCATCATATTCATAACCCACGAGATCCACACCGAGACGGGTGGTGAGGGCTGCGAAACGGAAGCTGGCCTGTTCGTTGAGATCCACTCCGTCGACGATGTCCCTGTCCTTGGGGACATAATAGAAGAAGTCCTCAGTAAGGGCGATGCTCTCACGTGTGTCGAAAGCAAAGTAGTTGCGGACGAAGCCGTAAGGTTTGAGAGTCACGGACTTCTCCTGGGCACCGAGGGATGCGCAGAGAGCCAGGACTGCGAATGCTGTTAAAATTCGTTTCATACTAAGCAAAAGGGAAAATTGTTGTAAGCCAGAAATAACCGAGGACGAAGCCGACTACACCGATGATGATGCCGATCTTGGCCATGTCCTTGGTCTCGACAAGACCCGTCGAAGCTGCAATGGCATTCGGAGGAGTCGAGATAGGGAAACACATTGCGATGGAGGCGCAGACGGCGATGAAGGAAATCATGGCCTTGGTGCCTCCGAGGGCAAGGAACTGGGAGTTGTTGGCTGCAGCAGGATCTGCCATGCCTTCAGCCACAACGATAAGGATAGGGATCAGCAGGGCCGCGGTAGCGGAGTTGCTGATGAAGTTCGAGAGGAAGTAGCAGACAAGGCCTGCGACCACGAGAACCAGGACGACCGGCATGGTGCCGAACGGGATGGCCTCGATAAGGACCTTGGCAAGACCGGTCTCCTGGAGACAGGTACCAAGGGCGAAGCCACCGGCTACCAACCAGAGCACGCTCCAGTTGATCTCCTTGATGTCTTCCTTGGTGAATATTCCCGTGCAGGTAAGGACTGCAAGAGGGATGAGTGCGACCACGTTGGAGTTGATCTTGGTGACCTGCTCGGTAGCCCATAGGATGATGGTTCCGATGAAGGTGATCCAGACAAGGTAGTACTTCCAATCCTTCTCCTTATTGCTCTTGGGGATCTCAAGCTTGACTTCCTTTGACTTGAAGGGGAAGAAAAGCTGGAGGAGGATCCATGCGAAGAGGATCATGATGATCACGTAAGGGATCATCCTGCCCATCCACTCAACGAAGGAGACCTCGGCACCAGCCTCTGCCAGGAACTTGACGGCTGTGGCATTGGGAGGAGTTCCGATAGGGGTTCCGATACCGCCGATGTTCGCAGCGATAGGAATTGCCAGCGCAAGTCCTACCTTACCCTTGTCGTCCTTCGGGAGGACTGAAAGGACAGGTGCGAGGAACGCAAGCATCATGGCCGCGGTTGCAGTGTTGCTCATGAACATCGAGAACACTGAAATCACGATCAGGAAGCCCAGGAGAACCATCTTGGGATTGGTTCCGAAGGGAGCAAGGAGGAATCGTGCGAGAGTCACGTCAAGGCCGTATTTCTCCGCCATGATGGCAAGGACGAAACCGCCGAGGAAGAGCATCACCACGGGATCCGCGAAAGCGGCCATGATGTTCTTGTAGTTGACGAGCTGACCGGCCTCAGGAGTACAGAAGAAGCCTATACCCTTGTTGGAAACTGTCAGCAGGGCAATGACGATGAGAAGGACGGAAGTGGTCCAGTTGGGGATGATCTCGAACATCCACATCAGGGCAGCGAAAGCGAAGAGAGCGATAACCCTCTGCTGACTGACCGTCAGGGCATCGATTCCGTAGAAGGAAGTGGGCACGCACCACAAGAAAAGCGTGACCAGGAGTACGATCGGAAGAAGAACGCAATACTTCACATTGAATTTCTTCTTCCCAGCTGTTTCAATGATGTTTTCAGCCATTTTGATTATGTTTTTTGAATATTATTTCTGGAACTCGAACTTGATGTCCACGGGAATGTTTTCGAGGCGGATGTTCGTAAGGTCTGCCTTGAAGTTGTCTGAGAGCGAGCAGTACTTCTTCTCAAACTCGCTGGCGAACTCATAGTCACCGGTAGCCTGGGTCTTTAGGATGATCCCGGCGAGCTCGGCCGTCGCTTCAAGAAGCTTTTCCTGGTTGATGCTGTACTTGCCGCTGGCGCCGCGTGTGAAGGCTCCCTGCTCGTTAAGATAATTGAAGACCATCACGTAGGCCCTTCCGAGGAGAGACTCCTCGCCGAACCTCTGTGAACGGATAAGATTGGCTACGAAAGTGTTGATAGCAGACGACTTGGAGACAAGTCCGGGAATCTTGTGCTCATCGATCATCTTGCAGAAAAGATAAAGACCGACCACGTTGGCCTTGGCATCTTCCCATGTGAGATTCTTGTTGCCCATGGCCTCATAGACGGGACCTTTCCCGTTGATGGTCTGCTTGACACCGAGGGAGTGTGCAATCTCCCTGAAGACAACGTTCCAGTAGAAAGTCTCGGCATCGAGGGTGGCCTGGTCATCAGCCTCAAAAACCACCATGCCGACCGGGCTTACCAGCCTGTTGAACTTCTCGACGATCACGTTGTGGAGCAAGGCGGTACGGGTTCCCTTTTCTGCCTGGACCTTAGGGTCGTAAGGGAGGTTGAGAGCCATGAGCTTGATGCCCGCATTGGCATGTCCGGAGCAGTAGATCGCGTCATAGGTGTAGATGTCTGAATCCTTGCCGGGAACGAAGTTCTTGTACTGATCCTCGCAAGGCAGAGCCTTCTGGAAATCCTCAAGCATATTCGAGAAATTGTTCACGACCTCTGTACGCTTGAGATCCTTGAGCAGGACGTAGGCTTCGTAGGACCTCTTCATTCCATAGAGATGGTCGTCGTTGATCTCGTTGGGACCTATGATGAGATCCATCTTGCTGTCGGTCATGTCCAACCATGCACAGTCTGAATCGTAGTAATAGTCAGTCCTGAGGGCTTCCACCTTTGAGAGGAGGTAATCCCTTACGCTCTCCTTGATGGTGATGTCTGCTGCAGCTGTCAGATAGTTGCAGATCTTGTCTATGTTGCGCTTGTAGGCATCGTGGAACCACACAGCCTCAAGCCCACCTTCGGAGTTCCTCCTGATAAGGGTGTAAGGGCTGTTCTTGGCCGGATTCTGAAGGGCCTCGAACTCGGCTGAAGTCATGTCGGCAGGATAGAAGTTGGCACCTGCAGGCTGGTGGCCGTAACCTTCGATGAAAGGTTCTCCGTCTACACGGTTCCAAGGACCGTAATTGATGCGCGCGAATTCCTTCAGATCTTCATCATTCAGAGACTCGATGACCGACCTGTCCCCGAAACTCTGCTGCCAGTAGATCGAATCCGCCTGGTCGGCAGCGAACTTGTAGAGATTGAGGACTTCCTTGCCATTGTCCGTTATTCCTGAAAGGTCAGGGGTCGCGATCTTGACGAGGGCGTACTCATCGGCCTTTTTCTGGACGTCAGACTTGCTCCCAGTGTTGCAGGAAACTGCGAGGGCAAGCATCATCATTGCCAGAGCAATTTTTTTCATTTCGTTATAGTTGTTTATAATAATAATCACTAACGTAAATATCTTGCAAATATAATCATTATAAACGAAAAACGAGGCTGACCAAAAAGATTCTTCACTTCGTTCAGAATGACAGTTGTGTGTCATTCTGAGGCAGATAAAACCTGCCGAAGAATCTTTTTGATCAGCCTCGTTTGAACAATATGCCGGAAGGACTAGATAACGCCCTGCTCGAGCATGGCCTCAGCGACCTTCATGAAGCCGGCGATGTTGGCCCCCTTGACATAGTCGACGGTGCCGTCCTCGCGGGTTCCGTACTTGACGCACTGCTCGTGGATGCTCTGCATGATCCAGTGGAGCTTGTCATCAACCTCCTGGGCTGACCAGCTGAGGTGAGCTGCGTTCTGGGTCATTTCCAGACCGGAAGTGGCGACACCACCTGCGTTGACGGCCTTGCCGGGAGCGAAGAGGATGCCGTTGTTCTGGAAGTAGTGGATGGCACCGGGCTGGCATCCCATGTTGGACACCTCGCAGCAGCACCAGCAACCATTGGCAACGAGTTCCTTGGCGTCGTCCTCGCTGAGCTCATTCTGGAATGCGCAAGGAAGGGCGATGTCGACAGGAATGCTCCAAGCCTTCTTGCCGGCGGTGAAGAATGCCTTCTCAGGGAACTTGGTAGCCATGTCCTCAACCTTGTTGCGGTTGGAAGCACGCATCTCAAGCATGTAGTCGATCATTTCCTTGGTGATACCGTCAGGAATATGGCAGACACCGTCGGGACCGGAGATGGCAACGACCTTGGCGCCGAGTTCGCGGGCCTTGGTGGCTGCGCCCCATGCTACGTTACCGAAGCCGGAGAGAGCGACCTTCTTGTCAGCGATGTCCTTGCCAGCCTTGTGGAGAAGGTGCTGGGTGAAATAGAGAGCACCGAAACCGGTAGCCTCAGGACGGAGGATGGAGCCACCCCAGGTTGCACCCTTACCGGTGAGAACGCCGGTGTGGTACTGACGGGCGAGCTTCTGGTACATTCCGTTCAGGAAGCCGATCTCACGGCCGCCGACACCCACGTCGCCTGCAGGGATATCCTGGTCGGGACCGATGCAGCGCCAGAGTTCGAGCATGAAGGCCTGGCAGAAACGCATGATCTCAGCGTTGGACTTGCCGACCGGGTCGAAATCGGAGCCACCCTTTGCACCACCCATCGGGAGGGTTGTGAGGGCGTTCTTGAATGTCTGCTCGAATCCGAGGAACTTGAGCATGGAAGGAGTGACTGCCTTGTGGAAGCGGAGACCTCCCTTGTAGGGACCGATAGCGCTGTTGAACTGGACACGGTATCCCAGGTTGGTCTGGACCTCACCGTTGTCGTCAATCCAGGTAACGCGGAAAGTGAAGATCCTGTCGGGCTCTACGATTCTCTCGACGATCTTTGCCTTTTCGAACTCAGGATGCTGGTTGTAGACATCCTCGATGGACTCAAGAACCTCCTGAACCGCCTGGAGATATTCCTTCTCTGTCGGGTACTTGGCCTGGAGACGGGCCATTATTTCTGTGGTTTTCATAATGAATGATAGTGTTACGTAACTATTTATGAATTATTCTATTTCTGTTCCCAGGTGGAACCACTCCTAAGGAGGGTGTCCACATCATGGACCTTCGCCTTGGCAGTGACTTCGGCAACCTGCCTGGCCACCTCGTCTTCGTAAGTAGCGGCAGGCACCTGGCGGATAACGCCCAGGGCAACCGGGAATTCAGGCCACCTCATCTCTGCGAGCATGGTCTGAAGCCCGAGATTGTCGGAATGGCTGTCATGTGTCAGGATGTCGTCTTCAGTGATGCCATCCTCTCCGATGGTCACGACCTTGAGCTTCCAGCCGTCCAGCATGATACCCTTGTTGCGGTCCTTGCCGAAGATCATCTTCTCTCCGTCGCGGAGAACAATGGTCCTGTCAGCCTTGACATCCTTGGCGGAAATCTCGGCATGAGAGCCGTTGTTGAATATCATGCAGTTGGTCAGGAATTCCATGACGGAGGTACCATGATGCCTTGAGGCTGCGAGCATGATCTCCTGGTTGAGGGCAAGCTCGGTGTCGATGCTTCTTGCAAAGAAGGTACCCTTTGCGCCAAGCACGAGGCTACCAGGATTGAACGGAGGCTCTACGGTACCATAAGGAGAAGTCTTGGTAACGGTTCCAAGCCTCGACGTCGGGGAATATTGTCCCTTGGTCATACCGTAGATGCGGTTGTTGAAGAGCATCAGGTTGATGTCGATGTTCCTGCGGATAGCATGGATGAAATGGTTGCCGCCTATAGCAAGCGCATCACCATCACCGCTCACCTGCCAGACACAAAGGTCGGGATTGGCGACCTTGATTCCTGTCGCGATAGCGGTGGCACGGCCATGGATGCTGTGGAAGCCATAGGTGTCCATGTAATAAGGCAGCCTGGAAGAGCAACCTATTCCGGACACTACAACTATCTTGTCCTTGTCTATTCCCTTTTCTTCACAGACCACGGGAAGAGTCCTCTGCAGGGCCGCCAGCACGGAGAAATCTCCGCATCCGGGGCACCATCTGATCTCCTGGTCGCTCTTGAAATCCTTGAATGTGTATTTTGCCATGGCTAGTCCTCCTGTTCTTTCAAAAGTTCGGGTGCCACGGCACCTATAATGTCTCTCACCAAGAACACCTGGCCCTGGACCTTGTCGCAACCAACATATTCAAACTCAGGGAAGCGGTTCCTGAGATAAGCTTCGAACTGACCGCTGTTTAGCTCGCACACGATGATCTTCTTGAATCCCGAAAGGACCTCATGAGTGTTCTTCGGAAGAGGATTGATGTAGTCGAAGTGGACGCGGCTGACGTCGATTCCGTGGGACCTCAGTTCTTCTGTTGCAGTGAGAATATGTCCCATCGTACCTCCCCAGCCGACAAGCAGGACGTCTCCCTTTTCGGGGCCGTCGATGACGAGGTCAGGAATGTCTTCAGCTACACGGGCTACCTTTTCAGCACGCTCGGCAACCATGAGGGCATGATTGTCAGGATCGGTGGAAAGGACTCCGGTGTGAGTCTTTTCAAGTCCTCCTACGCGATGTTCAAGACCAGGGGTACCGGCAGGTGCCCAGTCCCTTGCGAGGGTCTTTTCATCCCTGAGGAAAGGCTGGAACTTGGTTCCGTCTGCCTTTGCAAGACGAGGTTTGATGGCGGGGAAATCGCTCATGGAAGGGATCTTCCACGGCTCGGAGCCGTTCCCGAGGAATCCCTCGGAAAGGAGAAGCACAGGGGTCATGTGCTCCAAGGCCAGCTTGGAAGCATTGAAAGCAGCTTCAAAGCAGTGTGCCGGAGAATGGGCGGCCATCACGACTACCGGGCTTTCTCCATTGCGGCCGTAAAGGGCTTCGTTAAGGTCAGTCTGCTCAGTCTTGGTGGGCATACCGGTGCAAGGGCCTGCCCTCTGTACGTCGACAACCACCAATGGAAGCTCAGTCATCACTGCGAGTCCAAGGGCTTCGGACTTGAGTGAAAGACCGGGACCTGAAGTGGTGGTGACTGCAAGATTGCCGGCAAAGGATGCGCCGATTGCCGAACATATTCCTGCGATCTCGTCCTCTGTCTGCATGGTCTTGACTCCAAGATTCTTGTGAATTGCAAGCTCTTCGAGGATGGCTGTGGCAGGAGTGATAGGATAAGAGCCGCAGAAGAGCGGAAGACCGGACTTCTCGGACGCAGCGATCAGGCCCCACGCAAGAGCCTGGTTGCCGGTGATGTTCCTGTAGATGCCCTTTTCCTTGGCCTCGGGGACGATAGTGTAGGTGTCAGCCACTGCCTGGATGTTGGCGGCATAGTTGTAGCCGTCATTGACAACCTTGCGGTTGGGCTCGATCATCTCCGGATGCTTCTTCCTGAAACGGCCCTCAAGATAAGTGTAGACGTAGTCCAGGGGACGGTTGTAGATGAAACAAGCCATTCCGAGTGTAAACATGTTCTTGCACTTGTGGACTGAAGCCATGTCAAGTCCGCTGTCCTTGAGGCTTTCCTCCGTCAGCTTGGTGATCGGAGCAATAATGATGTTCCTGTCCTCGATGTGGAGTTCCTCGAACGGATTGCCCTTGAAACCAGCCTTGTCCAGGCCCATGTCATCAAAGGCGTCCTCGTTGACAAGGACGGTAGCATTCCGCTTGAGCCACTTGGCATTAGCCTTCAAGGCTGCAGGATTCATGGCGACAAGCATGTCGCAGAAATCACCGGGGGTGTTGACCTTGCCGCTCCCTATATGAACCTGAAAACCGGACACGCCGGCGACGGTACCCTTCGGGGCCCTTATCTCAGCCGGATAGTCCGGAAATGTGGAGAGGCCATTGCCGTAGATGGCGGAGAGGTTGGCGAACAGGGTACCGGTGAGCTGCATTCCGTCTCCCGAGTCACCCGCGAACCTTATCACTACATCCTTGGCATCAATAACCTTATGTTGCATTACTGATTATGATATTTTACCAATTCTTCAAATAATGTTGCAAATGTATAGAATAAAATACAGAAATAACAACAATCTTGAAGAAAAAAGAAAGATTTTTAGCAAGGATTAAAAAAAGACAGGCCGAAGCGGCCTGCCATTGTGTCACAAATATTCAGATTATTGCTGCTGCTGTGCCTGGAGTTCCTTCTGGAGATCCTCAAGAGTCCTGCCTGCAGGGATGTTGAGAGCCTTCCTTGCATCAGGTGTGAGATCCTTGCACTGGGACTTGTCGAAGTAGATGAACTGGCTGGGATCGAAGACCATGGTGTAGCCGCCTGCCTTTGCAAGCTTCTCTACAGCTTCAAGAGCCTTCTTCTGGATAGGTTCCATGAGCTGCTGCTGTTGCTGCTGAAGCTCCATCTGGATGGTCTGCTGGAATTCCTGGATCCTGTTCTGGATGTCACCGAGTTCCTTCTCCTTGCTCTCCTTGATGGCCGGAGTCCAGGTAGACTGCTTCTGCTGGTACTCTGTGAACTTGGCATTTCCCTCGTTGACCATGCTCTCGTAAGTCTCGTTGGCCTCCTTCTGGGCGGTCTGCATCTGAGCCCTTGCGGCATCAGCCTCAGGCATGAGCATTACGATTTCATTGAAGTCGACATAGGCGAATTTCACCTGCGCTGAAGCAGTGAGAGTGAACAATGCCATTGCGGCAAACAAAAAGATCTTTTTCATATCAAATTCAATTTTATCAGTTTGCTAAATTGTATCGTTACGCATAAGTGCTATGCAAAGGTCGTGCAAATTTATAAATAAAAACAGAAAATACTATCAGAACTGCTGTCCGATCATGAAGTGGAACTGGCTTCTCTCCTTCTTGTCGGGGTTGTCGAATCCGTAACCCCAGTCGATTCCGAGAAGACCGATCATCGGGAGGAAGACCCTCACACCGACTCCGGCAGACCTCTGGATCTGGAAAGGATTGAACTTCTTGATGTCCGACCAGCAGTTACCTCCCTCGAGGAAGCCGAGAACGAAGATCGTAGACTGCGGTTGGAGGATGACAGGATAACGCACCTCCATGGTGAACTTGTCGTAGACGTTACCTGCATAGTAGCCGTTGGTATTGTACGGGGTGGCCTCCCAAGGAGTAAGAGAGTAATTCTCGTAACCACGCATGGCAATGACGTCCGATCCGTAGGTGTCGTAACCGTACATACCATCACCACCGAGGCGGAATCCTTCGAACGGGGAATAACCCCATCTGCGGTTGTAGTAGCCGAGGTAACCGAACTGGGCCCTGCCCATCACGACGAGGTCACCAATCACCTTGGTGTAGGTTTCGGCACTGAACTTCCACTTATGGTACTCGATCCACTTGTAACGGTCCTGCGATGACCAGGTGTCGTAATTGATGTCCTTGTAGCTGGCAACCTTAGCAGGATTGCCGGAAGCGTCGAGGCTGCCGAGATCCTTCTTCCTGAACAATGAATATGGAGGAGTCAGCTGGACGCTAGCAGTGAAGATGGATCCAGACCTCGGATAGATCTGCTGGTCGGTGGAAGTCCTGCTCAGGGTGGAAGTGTAACTGAGGTTGTGTGAAATACCGTCAGTGAACATGAAATAACCGCTGAACCAGTTCTTCAGGTTATAGACCTGCCAGCTGAGTCCGTTGTAGAAGGTGAAATAGTCATCCGGCCACTTAAGGCGGGTACCTATGCCTCCGGTGAATCCATAGACCTGCATGACCTTGTCGTTGCTAAGTAGGCCGATGGCGAGGTAGGAGTCAGTCTGCCTGGTGTAGTAGGACTGAAGGCTGAGTGAAGTAGGCTTCTTTTGGGTGAGCCAAGGC
Source organism: Bacteroidales bacterium (assembly GCA_017469745.1). Taxonomy (GTDB): domain Bacteria; phylum Bacteroidota; class Bacteroidia; order Bacteroidales; family UBA932; genus Cryptobacteroides. The sequence continues at coordinate 41,921 of JAFUFS010000042.1, forward strand.
TCGGTAAAGCTGAAAATGAGCGAAGTGTAGTAGGTACCGTTCGTCTGGAAACGCAGGGAAAGATTCTGTGCGTCTCCAAGTGGCACGGGCCTCCATGCATTCTTGTCGAACATCCTCCTGGTTGAGAAGTTGTTGAAGCTCACACCAACAGTCGCGACGAAAGTATTCATACCCCAACCTCCGGAAAGTTCCAGCTGGCTGGAAGGTTTTTCAGTCACATTGTAGACAAGGTCGACCGTGTTGTTCAGCTGGTTAGGCACGATGGAATAACCGCCTTCACCCGCGATGGCTTCCGGATCGAACTGACCGAGGGAAGCGATTTCCCTGATGGACCTTTCGAAATTGGTCTGGCTGAACAAGGCTCCCGGCCTTGTGTAGATCTGCCTGCGGACCACCTTCTCGCTGGTAAGGTCGTTACCGTTGATGATGATATTGTTCAGGGTTGCCTGTTTGCCTTCGGAAATCCTCATCTCGACATCCACGGAATCGCCGTCGATGTTGAGCTCTACCGGTGTCACATTGAAGAAGAGGTAACCCTCGTCACGGTACAGCTTGGACACATCGTAATCGGTCTGCTTGCCGCCTCCCGTGAGCCTCTTCTGCATGGTCACCATGTCATAGGGATCACCTTTCTTGATCTGGAGGATGGAGTTGAGCTGGTCTGCTGAATGGACGGAGTTTCCTGTCCAGGTAATGTCCCTGAAATAGTACCTCTTGCCCTGGTCGAACTTGAAGTCGATTCCGAGGCGGCCGGGCTCCACATAGTAGATGGAATCCTTGAGGATCCTGGCATCACGGTAGCCTGCTTCGTTGAACTTGCTGATCAAGTTCAGCTTGTCCTGGGGGTATTCCTTCTCGTTGAATTTCTTGCTGTTGAAGAAGTTGTAAATCTTTTTCGCCTTGGTCTTCTTCATCGAGCGGGCCAGCTTGAAATCAGAGACGCCATCATTGCCTTCGAAGTTGATGTCGCGGATCCTGACCTTGTCGCCCTTGTTCACGGCAAAATTGACCCTGATGGCGTTCTTGATTATACTGTCCTTCTGGGTCTGCACGTCGACCTCGCAATTGAGGAAACCTTTTTCGGAATAGTATTTCTTGATGATTCCGGTAGAAGTCGTGGCCACATATTCAGAGAACTCGCCTCCCCTTCGTAGGCTGAGCCTCTCCCTCAGGTCTTTCTCCTCGCCTTTCTTGACTCCTGTGAACAGCCATGCAGAGACCCTTGGACGCTCCTTGATGCTGATCTTCAGCCAGGCGGAGTCGCCCGCAGCGTTCAGATGGTCGATCTCCAGGGCAACATCCTCGAAATACCTCTGGCCCCAAAGCCTCTGGACTATTGAAGTAACATCGTCGCTCGGTACCGTTAGCTTCATTCCTTTCTGAAGACCTGTTAGGGAGATTATCTGCTGCTCCCCGAAATGGGTGTTACCTTCGACAGAAACTCCACCGATAATGTAGGTCTGGGGCTGGTCATAATCCACCTCAACCGGCTCGCTCGCAGTCTCCACTTCCTGGCCAAAAGCCGTGAAGCAGGCCAGCGAAAGGGCTAATAGACACAACAGACGATATATCTTCATCAAAAAAAGCTTCATTGAAATTCAAGAATGCAAATATATGCAATTATTTAACTTTTCCATACCTGCGGTTCAGCTTTGAGTACTCTTTAAGGGCTGAACGGAACTCTTCCTTGCGGAAATCAGGCCACAGGGTGTCGACAAAGAGCAGTTCTGAATATGCCGCCTGCCAGAGCAGGTAGTTGCTGATCCTCTGCTCGCCGGAAGTACGGATGATAAGGTCGGGATCAGGCACACCGGCGGTCACGAGCAGGTCGGAGAAATCCTCGAGCCCAGCGTTCTCAAGTCCCTCGGGATCTGATGCATATTTCACGGCCAGCTTCTTCGCGGCCTGCAGGATGTCCCACTTACCGCTGTAGCTTAAGAATATAATAAGGTCAAGGATCGGTTCCTCTCCGGGAGCGGGAGCGGTCATGGCCTCGGCATCGCGGATGGATGCGAGAAGGTTCTTGTCAAGACGGTCGACATTGCCGAGCACACGGAAACGGACGCCTTGCTTTTTGAGAGCCTCCATCTCATTGGCTATAGCCTTGAACATCAACCCCATCAGAGTGCTGACTTCTGAATCGGGACGGCCCCAGTTCTCCTCCGAGAACGCGAAAAGGGAAAGGTAGCGCACTCCGGCCTCTGCAGCAGCCTCGACGCAGGCGCGGACACTTTCCACACCGTGCGAATGGCCGTAGACTCTTTCCTGGCCCCTCTGCTTGGCCCATCTCCCGTTGCCGTCCATGATGATGGACACATGTACGGGAACATTGCTCTTGTCGTTCATCTTCTTAAAGTTGTTCTCCGCTGTTCCGGATGTCTTCACCCCAGAAAAGCTTTGTCGTGAGCGCCTTGACGAAACTTGATCTTTCAAGACGAACCCTTTTCAGCGAAAACTGTGCCACCCCGACATCGATCCTGGCGGAAGCGGAAAGAAGAAGGTTGCGGTTGTCCATGGACATGGTCACCTTCTCGTCACGCGATCTCATCGAGATGGATATTCTCGTCGTGTCAGGAACTACGAGAGGACGCACGTTCAGGTTGTGCGGGGCGATAGGAGCGATGATCAGGACTTTCGAATCAGGGACGCAGATCGGTCCGCCGACACTCAATGAATATGCCGTCGATCCGGAGCTGGTCGAAACCAGGAGACCGTCCGCCCAATAGGTGGGAAGAGGATTCCCGTCGATGGAAACATCTATACCCAGGATCGCTGCACCGCGGCGCAGGATCGAGATCTCATTGAGTGAATATGGCCAAAAAGAGGTCTCTGTATCAAGGATTTCCCCGCTTATTGCCGTTTCTAGAAGCTCCCTGTCTTCCAGGGAATAAGCCCCGTCCACAAGGGCCTGGGTAACTTCCTTGGGACTGTATTCAGAAAGAAAGCCGACGCGGCCCAGGTTGACCCCGAGCACTGGTACTCCGGAGTCCCCTACCCTCTTGGCTGCCGAAAGGAAGGTTCCGTCACCTCCGACACTCATCACCATGTCGGTTCCCTGACGGATGTCTTCCCCGGACTTAATTCCGTAGAAATCAAACGGGCCTGAATACAGAGCCTCCAGCAAGGAGACGAACCTGGGATTGGAAAGGGTGGATTCTTCCCTGGAGTAGATGGCGATCTTCATTTTATGCTTACTGTCGTTACAATCTTCAAAATTAGCATAAATCTGATAAAATCTGAACAGAATTCACTACTTTTGTCGTATGACAAGACTTAGCGTAAACATCAACAAGATAGCCACCATCCGCAATGCACGCGGAGGGAACATGCCTGACGTGGAGAAGGCGGCCGTCGACTGTGAGAATTTCGGTGCAGAAGGGATAACCGTCCATCCCAGACCGGACGAAAGGCACATCCGTTATTCAGACGTAAGGGCCCTGAGGCCTCTGGTCAGGACGGAATTCAACATCGAGGGCAACCCCATTCCAAGTTTCGTGGACCTGGTCCTCGAGGTCGTCCCCGACCAGGTGACCCTGGTCCCTGACGCCCACGATGCAATCACCTCCAACAAGGGCTGGGACACCATCAGGAACCGCGACTTCCTCACCGACATCTGCAAGACATTCAAGTCCAAGGGGATCCGCACCTCGATCTTCATAGATCCCGACCCGGCGATGGCCGAGGGTGCCAAGGAGTGCGGCTGCGACAGGGTGGAGCTTTACACTGCCGACTACGCAGCCCTCTACCCCTCCGGGCCCCAGAAGGCGATCGATCCTTACCTCAGGACCGCCCAGAAGGTGCAGGAGATCGGACTCGGTCTCAACGCAGGCCATGACCTGAGCCTTGAGAACCTGGAATTCTTCATCCGCACGATCCCCTGGACCGACGAGGTCTCTATTGGCCACGCAGTCATCTGCGACGCCCTCTACATGGGGCTTGAGAAAACAATACAGGCCTATCTTTCGAAGATTAAGATTTTTTAATTACTTTTGTAGACTTGAATATTATTTAAAGTTATCATAAAATGAAACAAACACCACTGATTCTCAGCATCATTGCCCTCGTGGCAGTTGCTGCTCTCGGAATTATCCAGCTGACTGCCGACGGCAATGGCAAGAAAAAGGCTGCTGAAGGCGAAGTTGTCGAAACCACCGCAAAAGAAGGAGCCATTGTCTGGTACGACCTCGACAGGGTCCTCAACGAATATGACATGGCCAACGACCTCAGGTCCGTCGTCGAGACCAAGGCCCAGAGCATATCAGATGAAATCAACCGCAGGGGCAACAAGCTCCAGAGCGATGTCAACAAGTTCCAGAGCGACCTTGACAAGGGCGTCCTGGTCCGTTCCGTCGCCGAGCAGAGGAACCAGAA
>JAFUFS010000043.1 GCA_017469745.1 Bacteroidales bacterium
GATGTTGTGACGATGTCAAAGATAGAAAAATTGAAAGCCATTCACAACTTCTTGCTGAGTCTATTTCTCACGTTGTTGGATGTTGTGACGATGTCAAAGATAGAAAAATTGAAAGCCATTCACAACTAATGTAACACTTAATGGTTATAAGGCAGAGATGTTGTGACGATGTCAAAGATAGAAAAATTGAAAGCCATTCACAACTACGTCCGCTCATTCCCCAAATATTTTTATGATGTTGTGACGATGTCAAAGATAGAAAAATTGAAAGCCATTCACAACGCTTTGGCAGCTATTGAGGACGAGAAGCGGATGTTGTGACGATGTCAAAGATAGAAAAATTGAAAGCCATTCACAACTATCCAACAAAACGGGAACGTCCTCCGGGTGATGTTGTGACGATGTCAAAGATAGAAAAATTGAAAGCCATTCACAACGCCATGCGTTGCCGGACTTGCTCGTTCCGGATGTTGTGACGATGTCAAAGATAGAAAAATTGAAAGCCATTCACAACCGTGACTACGAGCAGGAGCTGGTCTCTGCCGATGTTGTGACGTTGTCAAAAGATCAACCCTTCAGGGAAGAAAATAAACCGAAAGGAGGAGATACGATGACCTTACGCCAAATCCTCTATCCATCGGGCAAGCAGTTCGCTTGCGCTGATTCCTGCTGCCTTGGCTGCTGCCTGCACCCTTGCCTTGTGTTCGGGAGACAGCGAGAAGGCAACCGTCACTTTCTTGACAGATTGGTCTACACTCTTGCGCCCCGCACCTTGACGGGCTCCGCCCCAACTCTTTGAAATAGTTGTTGATTCCACATAATTAGTTTCTAAGTACTTACCCAGGTGAATCTGTCAAAGAAAAAAAAACTTAACCGCCGACAACAGAAGAGATAATATCCAAGGCCAACCATCCGCTGATCTCTTCTGCCTTTCCGTCCTTGTAGAGATAGACGAAAGGGAAACCAGTGTTCTCTTCCTCAGGGAAAAGGAACACCCAAACATCACGGTCATCATACACTCCTAGATATTCAAATCTGGCACCGTATTGTTCTACGAACTCGCCTGCTGCAACAATTACTGCTTCTGGAATATTCATTAAAACAAATATATCATAATATCTGAATAATTGTATCTATTATCCCACCAAGGGATGGTCTTTTCTTCTCACTGCTAGTTAAGTCAGATTGCGATCTAATCGCTGTTACGGAATTGATTGATAATCTGAATATTAAGCAAACAGACGGTCCCGAAATCGAGACCGTCTTATTGTTTAACTTATTAGAAATAAAATACTTACATAACAGCGCAACTCAAACTCCTCCACCCCGCGCGCGGGTGCGAGGCTTCCGGTCTAGTACCCGAAGATCTCTTCGAGGGTGAGGCGGGTGACAGGACCGAGGGTGGACACAAAGTCCATGTCAAAGTCGGACTCGCGGCCTAGGAAGCCGTAGACATATTCACGATTCTTGATCCACTTCTCCTGGAAGGCTTTCACGTCGGCGAGGGTCATGTTCTGGACTTTCTCGAAGACTGCCTTGTCACGGTCCTCACTCAAGCCGAGATCCCTCAGGGCAAGATATTCATTCAGGACTGACATGCCGGTGGTACGCCTGGTACGGAGCTGCGAGAGAACGGCAGCCTTAGCTACCTCGAAGGCCTCAGGCGACTCTGGCATCTCGTTGATGATCCTGTCAAACTCCATTACGGCGTCCTTCAGCTTGTCATTCTGGGATGCTATGAATGCGTAGAACATGTAGTCGTCATCGGGATAGGAAGGAGCGTTGAGCGATGCCCTGGCAGAATAAGCCAGGCCCCGGGCCTCGCGCATTTCCTGGAACACGATGGCATTCATTCCACTGCCGAAATAATTGTTGTACATCGTCAGCGAAGGATCATTGGCCACGTCAAACTTTTCTCCCCTGTCGGAATACTGTACGTAATAGAACTGGTTGGCATCATAAGGGGCCAGATAAACCTCATTGGACGCAACCTGCCTGTGGATGGGATGCTCCCTCACAAGAGGCTGGAGACCTGAAGCTATCTTGTGGTGACTTGCGAGCATTGCCTTCGCAGATGCTTCATCTGAGGGGCCGTAATAAAGGATCTCATGCTTCTTGCCAAAGAGGTCACGGACAGCCTGGAGAAGTTCGTCGGAAGTAAGGGCAAGAACCTGCTCGTTGGAAAGGGTCGTCTTTGCGACAAATACAGGTCCGTAGAAAATGTAGTTCTGAAGGGCACTGAAACAAGATCCCTGGCTGAGCTTCTGGTCAAGGCGGTCCTTGAGGACATCTGCCTTGAGGCCTGCAAGAACGACCGTGTCGGGAACTGCGTTGAAGACCAGGTCCTCAACAATGTCCATGGCCTGGCCGATGTTCTCATCCAGACCGCGGATGCTTACGTAAGTCTGGGTCTGGCCGGAAGTAAGCCTGTGGGTGCAGGCCAGTGAATACATGTCCTTGCCTATCTGGGCAGCACTCCTGTCAGGGGTGCCAAGGTAGTTCAGGTAGCGGAATGCAAGTTCCAGCCTGGGATCGGACTGGATGCCCTTGTCGAAAACAATGACCATGTTGGATATGTCATTGATCTCATTATGTTTGTACAGGAGTTCCACTCCGTCAGCGAGTGTCCCCTTGGACATGTCTGTCGAGAAGTCCGGGAAGACCGGCTCGATAGGTGCGACTTCCGAATTCTGTATGTCGGTGAGGAAAGCACTCTGGAGATGACGGTTGGTCTCGATCGGGGTGATGGCCGGCGCGGCGATCTTATCGATGTTCCTGTCTTCGCCAATCCTCTTGTAGGCAACAACATAGCTGTTTGCCCCAAGATATTCATTGGCCCAATCGGTAATCTGGCGCTTGGTGACTTTCTCAAGACGGGACATCTGGAGGGCGTCATCCTTCCAGTCATGACCGTTGATGAAGGAATTGACATAGGACATGGCCCTTCTTCCGTTGCTTTCGAGCTGGGACATCTCCGTAAGCTTGATGTTGTTGATGGTGGACTGGATCAGTTCATCGTCGAAGTCTCCGGTACGGATCCTTCCAACCTGTTCGAGCATGAGGTCACGCACATCATCAAGTGATTGTCCCTCGCGGGGATAACCTATCAACAGAAACTCACCGTAGTCCGGGCGATCATAATTCATGAGATAGAAACCACCGATCTTCTGGGCCTGGACGAGGTCGATGTCGGCAAGACCGGCCTTCCCGTTGTAGAGGATCGAACTCACGATCCCGCCAACTTCGCTCCTGAGGAAATCCTTCTCGCCGGGAGTCCTCCAGCCTAGCATCACGAATTCGGCATCAAGTCCGTAGACAGTCTTTTCAACAGGAGAGTTGATCTGCTGCTCCGGTTCGTACTCCAAGGTCTTTATTTCGGGATTAGGTTCCCAGCTTCCGAAATATTTCTCGATGATTTCGACGAATGAATCAGGATCGAAGTCACCAGAGACGCAGATGGCCACATTATTGGGAACATAGAAATTGCTCCTGTGGTTCTCTATGTTGATGATAGACGGATTCTTCAGGTGCTCCTGGGTTCCGAGGGTGGTCTGGAGGCCATAGGGATGATGGGGGAAAAGTACGGAATCAATAGCTTCCATGGCCTTGGAATCATCTTCAGTAAGGCTCATGTTCTTTTCTTCATAGACAGCCTCGAGTTCAGTGTGGAAACCACGTATGACCGGATGCATGAATCGGTCAGCCTCGATCCTGGCCCAGTTCTCTACCTGGTTCGAGGGGATGTCCTCCTGGTAGACAGTCATGTCGCTGGAGGTAAACGCATTGGAGCCGGTAGCTCCAATAATGGACATCAGTTTGTCATATTCGTTGGGAATGGCGATTTTTGAAGCCTCATAGCTGACCGAGTCGATCTGGTGGTACAATGCCACCCTCTCTGCAGGGTCCGTCTTGGTCCTGTAGACCTCGAAAAGGTCACGGATCTGGTCAAGCATTGGCTTCTCAGCTTCATAGTCAGAGGTTCCGAAATGCTCTGTACCCTTGAACATCAGGTGTTCCAGATAATGGGAGAGACCCGTAGTCTCATGCGGATCATCCTTGCTTCCTACCCTGACTGCGATATAGGTCTGGATGCGAGGGGTCTCCTTGTTGACGGACATGTAGACTTTGAGTCCATTGTCAAGGGTGTAGATCTTAGTCTTGAGGGGATCACCCTTGACAGTTTCGTACTTGTACTTTGCACAAGAACCAGCAACCAGCATGGCTGCCACGGCAACTGCCGCTAAAATCAGCTTTTTCATCTTACTAAGTTTGAAACGGTCACAAACATAATCATTTTTCACGGCAACGCAAAAAAGTGGTATATTTGTATTCTATGGTTTAATGAATATGGCCAAGCAGAAATCGCATAAAGTGGGGATCCGCAACAAGAAGGCGTCGTTCGACTACGAGTTTTTGGAGACGTACGAGGCCGGAATAGTGCTGGTGGGTACGGAGATCAAGTCCATAAGGATGGGAAAGGTCTCCCTGGTGGATTCGTTCTGCTACTTCGTGGGCAACGAGCTGTTCGTCAAGGGGATGAACGTGGCGAAATACTTCTGGGGTTCCTGGGGCCAGCATGAGCCTCTGAGGGACCGCAAGCTGCTCCTCACGAAGAGGGAGCTGAGGCATCTGCATCAGGCGGTGAAGGAAAAGGGACTCACGATCGTGGCGGTGAAGCTGTTCATCAACGACGAGGGCTATGCGAAGCTGGTGATAGCCTTGGCAAAGGGAAAGAAGGTTTTCGACAAGAGGGCAACCATAAAGGAGAAGGACATCAGGCGCGAAATGGAGCGCGGTGAATAGCATGGGAAGGAACCGTCAGAACAAGTTCAGGGAGGCTATCCCGATTCCTCCGCCGGCACCTTTGCCGGAGGCGGAGGAGATCGATGTGGAAGCTGTCCTGAATGAATATCTTTCCGGCTCCATCGACCTTATCGTCGTCCTGGGTCCCACTGCATCCGGGAAAACCCGCTACGCGGTTTCGCTAGCTCGCATATTATCTTCAATCGGAGGTATAGTCCCCTCCGACAACGCCTCGCTTCGCTCGGCCCCACCGCTCGCTTCACTTCGTTCCGCTCCGGTCCCCCCTCTTACGTGGCCGAGGGTGGCCACGGTTGCGGAGGGGACTATACCTCCGATCTGCGAAATATTGTCTGCTGACAGCAGGCAGGTGTACAGGGGGATGGACGTTGGGACTGGCAAGGACCTGGAGGAATACGGAGACGTGCCTTACCACCTTATCGACATAGTGCCGGCAGGGACCCGTTTCGACCTCTACCAGTGGCTTCAGGCCTTCGAGGAGGCTTATCAGGACATCCGGAGCCGTGGCCGGATCCCGATCCTGTGCGGCGGGACAGGGCTCTACATCCAGGCGGCAATCAATGGCTATTCCCTGCCACAGGTTCCTCCGGACGAAGAACTCCGCGCAGAACTCGAGCAGTACGACATCGAAGAGCTTATCGAAAAACTGGCGGAATTTGGCCCGCTGCCGGACGAAGGTGTACTCCAGAGCAAAAGAAGAGTTATCAGGGCCTTGGAAGTCGCAATCTATCAAAGCGAACACCCGGTTGAAAAGATCGATATCAAGCCCAAGAAGGCCTTCTGCATCGGGACGCTCGTGGACCGGGAGGAAAGGAACTCAAGGATTGACGCCAGGCTTGACGCCAGGCTCCAGAACGGGCTTATCGAAGAGGTCAAGGGCCTGCTGCAGAGTGGAATACAGCCGGAGGACCTGATATACTACGGCCTTGAATACAAATTCGTGACCCAGCATGTGCTGGGCATCCTGAGCTACGAAGATATGCGCCTTCTCCTCGGGAACGCCATCCATCAGTTCGCAAAGAGGCAGATGACCTGGTTCCGCGGAATGGAGAAGGACGGCATAAAGATCCATTGGACAAACGTTTAAATATTCATACATCATGAAAGTTGCGATTATCATGGGATCGACGAGCGACCTGGAAGTCATGTCCGGCGCTTTCGGCATCCTCGAGGATTTCGGGATTGAGTTTGAAAAAAGGGTCATCAGCGCCCACAGGACTCCCGAACTCATGTTTGAATACACCAAAGGTCTGAAAGACAGAGGCTTCGGAGTGGTAATCGCCGGAGCCGGAGGAGCAGCCCATCTGGCCGGAGTTGCAGCCGGTCTCACAACCCTTCCGGTCATCGCAGTCCCCATGGCCACCAAGAACCTCGGAGGACTTGATTCACTTCTCTCGATGGTCCAGATGCCCACCGGCATCCCTGTCGCAACCGTAGCCATCGGCGGCGCGAAGAATGCCGCAATCCTGGCCGCCGAGATCCTGGCCCTTGGCGACAAGGCCATCTCCGACAAGCTGGATGCCTATCGCGAAGCCCAGGCAGACAAGATCCGCAAGACAGTCATTTAAAACACAGAATATGAAAGCCTTCCTTTCCGCAGCGGTCGGAGCGATGATCCTGACCGCATCTTCCCTTCACGCTCAAAGCGTAGTCACCCTCCAGGACACCGGAGAGGCAGGCCGCTACACTATCGAGGCCTCTGTCAACGGAGTCGGAGTCCGGACCTACTACACAGAGGAGAACTGGTTCGTGAGCATGTCTTCGACCACCTACCTGTTCCTCTATGAGAACGGCTACATCCACGACGAGGATGTCAAGGGCCTCACCACCCTCAGGATGCCGGATGGTTCAAGCACGAAGGGTGCCTCCTTCGTCATAAGGAAACTCATGATAGGAGATCATATTCTCGTAACGGACATCCCGGCCTTCGTGGTGAAGAAGCAGACGGTGCCGCTCATCATCGGAAGTTCGGCCTTCGAGAGCCTGGGCGACGTGGCCCGGGAAGGGAACCGGATCGTCATCGGAGACCTGGAGGAAGTGTCTTCACTGGCTGAAGTTGTCGACCCCGTCGACAGCCTGCGCCATTCCGCACAGGCCCACCTCGATGCCGGTGAATTCGCAGAAGCAGCGACATGTTTTGCTGACCTTCACCGCCGCGGAGCCCTCAACATGCTGACTCAGTACCAGTACGCCATGGTCCTGAATATCCTAGAGCGGGACAGCGAGAACATCGGTGTCTCGCAGGACTGGCTTTCTTCCAACGAAGGAAAGTCTCTCACGATGGACTATTGGATCCTGGGCGGACTTGGAGCGTCCTACGCCAGGACTAATGAGAACCAGAAGGCGATCGATAGCCTAGAAAAGGCTGTCGCGGCCTACTGCAAACTGTTCAACACTTCCGAGAAGGAGATCAAGGCCGGAAACTTCCACGACACGGAACTGGGATCGACCCTCTACCGTCTCGGAAGAGTCTACGCGGCAGAAGGCAAGGTCCAGAAGACCGAGTCACGCTGCTCCCTGGCAGCCAAGTGCGGTTACCAGCCCGCCATCGACTTCTGCCGCCAGTACAAGATCAAGTACTGAGATTAAATCAGAAACTGGCTTCTATAGGTTCGGCCCCGGAGTGGCCGCCCAGCACAAGCTTTGCCTTGAGGGAGACACTCTTGTCCTCAGTGGAAGCCTGTTCTTCTATGAGTTTCTGCAACAGGCTGAAAGATTTCTGTCCGATCTCCGCAAGAGGCTGGACCACATGAGGGATCACCGGCTTCTTCAGATCATAGATGTCGCTTTCATCGAAGCAAACGAATGAGAAGTCCTTGGGAAGATTCAAGCCCAGCACATTCAGGGCGTTGAAACTGTACATCGCAAGCTTCTTCGTGGGCAGGATGAAAGCCTCGGCGCCGCGCTTGGCCGCATCACGGAAAATCTCGATCGTGCATTTGCGGGCTGCCTCAGTCTCATAGTCGATCCTGTGGATCATGATGTCATCCTTGAGGCCGGCCTCCTCCATGGCCTTGGAATAGCCGAATTCCCTGTCAGTGAGGCTGGTGACACCAAGTTTGTAGGAGATCATCTCGATCTTGCCGAAACCTTGGTGAATAAGGTACTTGGTGGCCATGATTCCGGCATCTACGTTGTCTACTAGGACACGTCCGAAATCATCACCGGGCACATCCCTGTCGATAAGGACTGTAGGGATCCCGACACTGACAGCACGTGAAAGGGCATTCTCGGCACCAAGACAGGGAGCTACGATAAGACCCTCGACGTTGAACCCGACCATCGTGTCAACAAGATGCTCGAGTTTGGTAGGATTCTCTTCGGAAGAAGCAAAAATCACCGTGTAACCAGCCTGGTAGGCAATGTTCTCCAGATTCCTGCAGATCTCTGCAAAAAACGGGTTGGCGATGTCTGAGACTATGACTGCGATTGAATGTGACTTGCCACTACGAAGAGATGCAGCTGCATTGTTGCGGCGATAACCAAGTCGTTTGGCAACTTCAAGCACCCTTGCAGCAGTGCCGGGATTGACAGGACAGTCAAGTCTTCCGTCCTTGCCCATCTTGGCATTCATTACAAATGATACTAAGGTTACTGAAACACCGGCTTCGCGTGCAACATCTCTGATCGTGACTTTCTTCATTGTTGTGGGGATATTTGTTAGTTCGTTTATAGTAATAAATCTTTTATCCATGTATCATGACAATCAGGCCGGCCATCACGATCGAAACCATGCTCATAAGCTTGATCAGGATGTTGAGCGAAGGACCTGAGGTATCCTTGAAAGGATCTCCGACAGTGTCACCTACGACAGTCGCATGGTGGTTGACAGAGTTCTTGCCACCGAAATGACCGTCTTCGACGTACTTCTTGGCATTGTCCCAGGCTCCGCCTGAATTCGCAAGGAATATTGCAAGAATGAAGCCAGCACCGAGTCCTCCGATAAGAAGACCCATGACTCCGGCTTCTCCAAGAACCAGACCCACCAGGATGGGGACTATGATGGCGGTCAGGGCGGGAGTGATCATCTCATGCTGTGCTGCCTTGGTCGAGATCTCGACACAACGCTTGTAGTCAGGGCGCTTCTTGCCTTCAAGGATTCCGGCGATCTCCCTGAACTGGCGACGGACCTCGACAACCATCTTCTCAGCTGCACGACCGACGGCATTCATGGTCATGCCGCAGAAAAGGAAGGCCATCATGGCACCAAGGAAAACTCCAGAAAGGACGCGGGGATTCATCAGGTTGACCTGGTAGTACTGTACAAGGTCCGGAATGGTAGCCTGGGCTACCTGAACGACCCTGTCTCCTATGGTGATCGCAGTGGTTCCAACATGCTGGAGACCGATCTTGATTTCCTCGATGTAGGAGGCAAGGAGGGCCAGGGCTGTCAGGGCTGCTGAACCAATAGCGAAACCCTTTCCGGTGGCGGCAGTGGTGTTTCCGAGAGCGTCAAGGGTGTCGGTGCGATGCCTGACCTCGGGATCAAGCTCGCTCATCTGGGCATTGCCGCCTGCATTGTCGGCGATCGGACCGTAAGCATCGGTAGCCAGGGTGATTCCGAGGGTGGAAAGCATGCCCACGGCGGCGATGCTGATTCCGTAAAGGCCGAAACTGATCAGCGAAGGATCGAAGGAAAATCCCGTTGCGAACAAGTAGGACAGGAGTATGGCAATGACTATCGTTACCACCGGAATGCAGGTGGAGATCATTCCGAGTCCGATACCCTGGATGATTACGGTAGCAGGACCGGTCTGGGAACTGGCTGCCAGTTCCTGGGTAGGTTTGTAGGAATGGGAGGTGTAGTACTCGGTTGCCTTGCCTATGATCACTCCGGCAAGGAGGCCGGAAATCACCGAGAGGCTAAGCTGCCACCAGTTCGCGAACCCGAGCAGCTTGAAGACTCCGAAAGTTACCACGGCTATCAGGGCGGCGGAAAGGTTGGTTCCGACGCTCAGCGACTTGAGGAGCTGCTGGAGACCGGCACCTTCCTTCGTGCGCACCGCATATATTCCTAAAATGGAAAGTACGACTCCGATGGCGGCTATCATCATCGGGGCGAGGATGGCCTTCATCTGGCTGTCGACTCCGGCACTGAAATAGGCCGAAGCTCCCAGAGCCATGGTGGCAAGGATCGATCCGCAATAGGATTCATAGAGGTCTGCACCCATGCCGGCGACATCACCCACATTGTCACCCACATTGTCAGCGATGGTGGCAGGATTGCGGGGATCGTCTTCCGGAATGTCCTGCTCCACCTTTCCTACTATGTCAGCTCCTACGTCAGCGGCCTTGGTGTAGATTCCGCCTCCGACCCTTGCAAAGAGGGCCTGGGTGGAAGCTCCCATTCCGAACGTGAGCATCGTGGTCGTAATCACGACGAGTTTCTGGGAAGCGTCGGGGTTGTCTATGCAGGCATTGAGGACAATCCACCAGATCGATATGTCAAGAAGTCCGAGTCCGACGACGGTCAGTCCCATGACAGCGCCTGAACGGAAAGCCAGCTTGAGGCCCGAATTAAGGGAGCGGCTGACGGCATTGGCTGTCCTGGCGGAGGCATAGGTGGCCGTCCTCATGCCGATGTAACCGGCAAGGGCGGAGAAAAATCCTCCCGTGAGGAAAGCAAACGGCACCCATCCGTTCTGTACATGGAGCACGTAGGCCATGAAGGCGAACAGCAGGGCAAGGACTATGAACACTATCAGAACCACTTTGTACTGCTGCTTCAGATAGGCCATTGCGCCTTCACGCACGTACTGGGCTATTTCTTTCATAGTCGGAGTACCTTCGTCCTCCTTCCTCATCTGGCGGTAGAACAGCCAGGCAAAGAGCAATGCCAGGATTGATGCGGCCGGAACCAGATAGAATAGATTATCCATAACTAAAGTTTTAACGATTTAAAAACCCTCTTTAAAAAAAAGTCCTCTGCATAGACCAGAGGACAAATATAAGAAAAATCTCAAAAAAGTATCCTGCAGAAGGCTTATCTCACAGGGAATTTGGCAATTCTGATGGTTGTACAACCATAAGGAATAAGCTCGATAGTCTCTTCCGGGCCGACTCGGCCTCCCTGCTGCCTGTAGAAAGGAATCTGTCCGGCCGAGCCGCGGTAGGCTGCCCAGTCCAGAAGTTCCTTAGCAGGACATTTGATCATCAGGGGAGCATTTTCCACATTCCATGGATAGAGGCTGCTGTCCGCACCCGTCCTGACCAGGGTGAACTTCTCCTCGAGATTCCCTCCGGAGATGTCCTTGCGTGAGAAACACCAGTTCCACTTCGAAGGAGAGGTGACTTCATAGTACCACTCTCCGTACTTCACCCTCTCTTCGGGCTTGAATTCCTTCCTGGTCCAGTTTTCCTGCATCTTGAGAGCGTAGACGAGCGGTCCCCTTTCAATCACTGCAGCACGGTCGTACCACTCTCCGCAGCTGATCTTCATCGGGAGCTCGACGGTGACGACGTCTCCCCTCTTCCAGTTACGTCTTAAGGAAACCACGTCTCCAGCAGAGCAGGCCTGGCTGACGTTTTCTCCGTTGACTTTCACCACAGGCTCTCCGCACCACGAAGGGATGCGGAACTTGATCGGGAAATATGCCTCCTTAACCTTCTTGTCAGGGAATGAAACCGTCATGCGGACATTTTCATCGAAAGGATAGAAGGTTTCTTCCTTCACGCTTACCCTGGTTCCGCCCGCGACTTCTGCCTCAACGGAAGAAGGAGCGAAGACAAGGGCTGCCAGGCCGCCGTCATCGGTAGCGTACCAGAGGTTCTGGGTGAACTTGGGCCAGCCCTGGTGCATGTTGGTGGTGCAGCAAGGATAGCCGTTCAGCACGCCGAAGACCTGATCGGTGTCATCATGAGGAGTCGAGAAGTTGCGCATGGTGTTGCGCGTACACTCGATCTGGTTGGTCTGCTGGAAATACTGCCTGGCCGTGAAATCATCGGTCGCCTGTGTAGGGAGGGCGTTATAGGCCACTCTTTCGAGATAGTCCGCCCAGTGGGTGTCACCGGTGATGCGGAGCATTTCCTCCAGGGAGAACATCATCTCCACGGCCGTACACAACTCTGAGCCTCGGATGGGATCGCCGTAATTGATCAGCTCGTCACCCGCCCAGAGACCTGTAGGCTGGCCGAGATAGTCGTGGATCACTTTCTCTCCCTTGCGCATTGCCTCCAGGAGCTTCGGATCCTTGCTCTGCTGGTAGTAGATGACCGGTTCCTTGAAACCCTGACCGAGGTTGACGCAGTGCATGCTGTTCTGGGTGCGGAGCATCTCTCCGTCGTAGAAGATCTGGCTCCACTTGGTGCTCTGGGAGTGGATCAGTTCGCCCAGTTCCAGGAGATATTTCTCTCCGGTAAGGTTGTAGAGCCAGAGGACGATCTCAAGGTTGTCCCCGCCTCTCTGGGCTCCCCAGAATGTCCAGTTGTCAAGGGGATACTTGGGCAGCATCTTGAGCTGGTAGCGGAAGTACCTGTCCAGGAAAGGGATCACCCTGGAGTCTCCGGTGGCCATGTAGTACTGCTTGATGATCTTCAGGGCCACCATCTTGGGCCACCAGTCGTGGGAATTGTTCCTCTGGAGACCCGGTTCCGGATCACGGTCGGTGTCGGGACCGAAGTAGCCGTCCTCTTTCTGCGAACCGAGGATGGCTTCAACCCAGACCTGTGCCTTCGCCTTAAGGGTCTCATCGTCGAGGATGTAGGCCAGTGGAAGCAGGCCGTCGATCCAGTAAGGGCCTCTCTCCCAGGCATCTCCGTCGCCGCCGAGCCAGGCATTTCGAGCTCCGACGACATTGGGATAGACCTCATCCAGATGCCCGGTGAGGCCGGAGACCTGCGCCTGCAGCTGCAGCCTGAGCCAACCGTCAGGCTTGATTGCGCCCAAAGGGAGCTCCATGTAGCGGCTCTCGGTCAGAGGGGAGCGGTTGGGAATATATTCCTGCGCGAAGGAAGCGGCACCCAGGAGCACCATCGCCAGGATGATGACGAACTTTTTCATATTCAATGAATATTAAATCTCTGCGAGAGGGACCCAGACCTTCATCTTTCCGGCCTCGCGGTTGTCCCAGGAATAGTAAGGAATATAGTTCAGCGTGCGTCCGCCCGCATGAGCGGCAATGCTAACGATTCCGTGGAGCTTCTCAGGCTCGAAGGCAAGGTCGAAAGATGCGTCCTCGGCAATGCGCAGGTCATCGAAGCCCTCCTTGTTGTCGGCCTCCTCGATGCAATACACGATTGGCCCACGCTGGACTGCGCGCTTGCCGATGTCCTCCTTGACCCTGGGATCGGCGGAGACAACCTCAACAGGCATGTCGAAATTGATCTCGACCAGGTCGCCGTCTGCCCACTTACGGTCAATCACGGCGTAACCCTTCTCGACAGGAGCTTCGAGAGTCTCTCCGTTGACTGAAATGGTGTAGTTCTTGCACCAGCCGGGTACACGCAGGCGAACCTGAGTCTGCAGGCTGCCTTTCACACCTACCTTGAGGGCAACAGCACCTTCCCAAGGATAATTTGTCTCCTGGGTGAGGGTAACGTCCTTCCTGCCAACCTTTACGTCGGCCTTGTTGCCCATATAGAGATTGACCCAGATGGCATCGTCGGAGACACCGTAGATGTAGTTGCCGATGGAAGGAAGGAAGCGACAGATCTGGCTGGGGCAGCAGGCGCAGCCGTACCAGGCCTGGCGGTGATGTCCTCCGAGAGACTCCAGAGGGTTGACATAGAAGAACCTGTCTCCGTCAAGGGATATTCCGGCGAGAGCACCGTTGTACATGGAGCGCTCCATGACGTCGGCATACTTGCTGTCACCTGTGAACTGGTTCATCCTCCAGTTCCAGAACACCATGCCCACAGAAGCGCAGGTCTCGCAGTAGGCAGTAAGGTTCGGGAGGTCGTAATCCTCGGTGAAACCTTCGTTGCTGGCGCTCTGGCCTATGCCTCCGGTGATGTACATGTTCCTCAGCACCACGTCGTCCCACAGGCGGTTGAGAGCTCCGATGTAGCCCTGGTCTCCGGTGTAGGAGGCGACGTCAGCCATTCCGCAATAGAGGTACATAGATCGGACGGCATGACCGGAGATGTCGGTCATCTCGCGGACAGGGAACTCGTCCTGGTAGTAATGCGGCGGCCAAGACTTGTCGATGAGCTTTCCGTAGGTGCCATAGCCGTGTCCGCGCTGGTCCAGGAGCCAGTCTGCGAAATCGAGGTACTTCTTCTCACCTGTGGTCTCGTACAGTTTCACAAGTGCGAGTTCGATCTCTTCATGGCCGGGGACCCAATGGCGCTTGTCGGGGCCGAAGACTGTCATCATGTGGTCGGCCATCCTAATGCAGACATCCAGGAGCTTGCGCTTGCCCGTGACTTTGTAGTAGGCCACTCCTGCCTCGATCATGTGACCGGCGCAGTACATCTCGTGCTTGTCCATGTTGTCCCAGCGGTTCTCCAGGCCGGTGAGGGTGTAGAAGGTGTTGATGTAACCGTCTTCCTGCTGGGCGGCGGCGAACTTGTCGATCCATTCGTCGCACTTTGCCTCGAGCACGGGGTCAGGGTTGTTCTGGAGTGAATATGCCATACCTTCGAGGGCCTTGTAGACGTCGGAGTCGTCGAAGAATATTCCCGAATGCTCTCCTTCGCCCTTGGCAGCATTCTCGAAATTGCGGATCCTGCCGGTCTGGTTCTCGATCTGGTCGATGCAGACGTTCAGGGTCACGTCCTTGTGGCTCTTCAACCTGGGAGACCAGAAACCGTCGTTGATCACCACGTCAGAGAAATAGACGGGGGTGATCATCTTCATGTTGGCCTCTTCCTTCTTTCCGGAACAGGAAGAAAAGATTGCTGCAAGGAGTGCAGCGTAGAGGATGATTCTATGTTTCATGTGCTTTACTTTTTGATGATCAAGGTTTTGCCGGTGTCTTCCAGAGGGAGTACCACAGGATGCGAATGCCCGGAATTGGGCTGATGGAAGGTTATGTTGAGACCTCCGTCGAAGTCGCGGAAGACCATCGGATGGCCTCCGTCTTCTTCGAAGATCGGTTCAGGATCGCAGGTCCACGGGCCTGCAAGCTTGCCGGAAGCTGAACGAGAGATTGCAACGCAGTACTTTCCGTTCTTGAACGAAGACCAGAGGATAAGGAGTTCCCCGCCTTTGGTCTTGTAGACGAAGTTGCCGTCGGAGACATAGGACTTGCGTTTGGATCCATCCTTTTCGGTCCAGTAGCTACCTCCTGTGGTCCAGTCAGCCTGGGAAGCTGAGAAGAGGGTAACAGGATCTCCGGCTGCCGCAGAGAGGTCATCCTTGAGGGGCATGAATTCGAAGGTTCCGTCCACAACCTGCACCCACTCATGGCAGAAAATCATGTAAGGTGTGCCGTCCTCAACCCAAAGCGTGCCGTCCAGGGCCATATATTCCTTGGGGGTCGTCAGTTCCTTGCCGAGAGGGAGGAAGGGACCGGCGGGACTCTCCGCACGGAAGATCTGGGTCCCGCGATAGGTAAAGGCAGGCCAGCCTTCTATCCCCTCAGCCCAGGTCCTGTCGGTGTTTATGGTAGCGAAAAGGTACCATGCGCCCTTGTAGTAATGGACTTCCGGTGCCCAGACCCTGCCGGTGATGAAATTGTCCTCAGGCACCGTGAAGACCCTCTCGGGGCCGCTCCAGGTCTTGAGGTCCTTGCTGGTGAAAGCCTCTACACCGCCAAGTCCCTCGGGAGTGGTGGAAGACTTGTAGAGGTAGTACGTCTTGGTGGCGTTGTCTGCCACGATGAAGGGATCCCGGCAGTAGATGCTGTCGAGCGGAGTCCCTTCAGGCGCCTCTGAGCTTGTCGAGGGGCGTCCCTTGCACGAAGCGACGAGTGCAAGGATGGAAAGAAGGATGAATAGATGTTTTCTCATGGGGATGCAAAAAAAATGTTCCCGGCGGGAAACCGCCAGGAACAAATTTACCGATAATCCTTCAGATTATCAATAAGGATTTACTCAGCCTTGGGCTCTTCTGCAGGAGCTTCGGCGGGAGCGGCCTCTGCTGCAGGGGCGGCCTTCTTGGCGCGGCTGCGGCGGGTAGCCTTCTTCTCCTCCTTCTTTGCAGAAGCGAGGGCGGCCTCTTGAAGTCGACGAGCTCGATCAGAGCCATGTCGGCGCCGTCACCGAGACGGAAACCGGTGTGGAGAACGCGGGTGTATCCGCCTGGACGGTCTGCGACCTTGGGAGCGATGACACCGAACATCTCCTTCACTGCCTCCTTGTCCTTGAGGTAGCTGAAAACTACACGACGGGAGTGGGTGGTATCCTCCTTTGACTTGGTGATAAGCGGCTCGACGTAGGTCTTGAGGGCCTTAGCCTTGGCGACAGTGGTCTGGATCCTCTTATGCTTGATCAAGGAAGAGGCCATGTTGGCCATCAGCGCCTTGCGGTGGCTGCTCTTGCGGCCAAGGTGATTGATTGCTTTATTGTGCCTCATTGCTAAACGTTGTTCTTTTTCTTGGGTTCAATATTATACTTTCTTACATCCATACCGAAAGTAAGCTTCATCTTCTCGACCAGCTGGTCAATCTCGTTGAGGGACTTCTTGCCGAAGTTGCGGAACTTCATGAGTTCATTCCTGGAGTAGGCAACCAGGTCGGCGAAGGTGTCGATCTCAGCGGCCTTCAGGCAGTTGTAGGCCCTCACGGAGAGACCCATGTCTGAAAGCTTGGTGAGAAGGAGATGTCTCATCCTGAGGCTCTCCTCGTCCAGTTCCTTGGAATCGGACTCAACGGCGCTCTCGAGGGAGATCTTCTTGTCGTCGGTGAAAAGCTTGAAGTGATAGATAAGGATGTTGGCCGCCTCCTGAAGCGCCAAGTTGGGAGAGATTGAGCCATCGGTGATGATCTCAAGGTTGAGCTTCTCGTAGTCGGTCTTCTGTTCGACACGCCAGTTCTCGACAGTCCAGTTGACCTTCCTGATGGGGGTGTAGACAGCGTCGACGGGAATGGTTCCGATCGGCGTGTTCTCATCCCTCATCTCCTCGGCGGGCACGAAGCCGCGGCCCTTGGTGATGGTCAGGGAGATTTCGAGAGTGACTGACGGTTCGAGCGAGCAGATGTGCTGCTCAGGATTCAACACCTTGAAAGAAGACAATCCCTTAGAGATATCCTCAGCGGTAAACTCGTTCTTGCCGCTGACAACGATGTTTGCCATCTCAGTGTCGACAGACTCGACCATCCTCTTGAACCTGACTTGCTTGAGGTTCAGTATGATGTCCTGCATGCCTTCGATCACTCCGGGGATGGTCGCGAATTCCTGATCAACGCCGGAGATCTTGATCTGACTGATAGCAAAACCTTCCAGAGAGGCGAGAAGGATGCGACGGAGGGCGTTGCCGATGGTCTGTCCGTAGCCAGGCTCGAGAGGCCTGAACTCGAATCGGCCAACGGTGTCGGTGCCTTCGAGCATTATCACCTTGTCCGGTTTCTGAAATGCCAAGATTGCCATGATTATTCTTTTTGGGGTGTTAAATGTTACTTGGAGTACAGGTCAACGATGAGCTGCTCATTGATGGTCTCAGGAATGTCCTCTCTTGAAGGAATGTTCAGGAACTTGCCGCTGACAGCCTTCGGGTCGAACTCAATCCATGAGTACTTGGTAGCGGATGCGACACTCTTCTGGATAAGTTCCAGACTCTTGGAGCGCTCCCTTGCTGCGACGACGTCGCCGGGCTTCACCTGGGCGGAGGGGATGTTGCAAACCTCGCCGTTGAGGGTGATGTGGGCATGGTTCACGAGCTGCCTTGCAGCGGCGCGGGAAGGAGCAATACCCATCCTGTAGACGACATTGTCAAGCCTGGACTCAAGGAGGAAGAGGAGGTTCTCACCCCTCTGACCGCTCATGCGGGTAGCCTTGAGGTAGGTGTTGTGGAACTGGCGCTCGAGAAGACCGTACATGTAACGTACCTTCTGCTTCTCCTTCAGCTGC
Organism: Bacteroidales bacterium; assembly: GCA_017469745.1. Lineage (GTDB taxonomy): Bacteria > Bacteroidota > Bacteroidia > Bacteroidales > UBA932 > Cryptobacteroides. Next base: position 17,770 of record JAFUFS010000043.1, read on the forward strand.
TGACCATACTCCTTCTGCTTCTTGCGCTTGGATGCGAGGCCGTGCTGTCCCGGAGGATAATTCCTCTTCTCGAAATTCTTGTCGCTTCCGAATATAGGTTCGCCGAACTTACGGGCGATCTTGGTGGTAGGACCAGTATATCTTGCCATAGTAATTACTTTTTAAATGATTAGACTTTACGACGGCCTTTTGGTCTGCAACCGTTGTGGGGCATCGGAGTCACGTCGACGATCTCGGTGACGACGATTCCTGCGTTGTTGATGGTCCTGATGGCGGACTCACGTCCTGCTCCGGGGCCCTTTACAAAAACTTTGACCTTGCGGAGGCCGGCATCATAAGCGGTCTTGGAAGCATCCTCGGCAGCCATCTGGGCAGCGTAAGGAGTGTTCTTCTTGGAACCACGGAAGCCGCACTTTCCAGCGGAGGACCAACTGATGACCTGTCCCTGGTTGTTGCTGAGGGAGACGATCACGTTGTTGAAGGTTGATGAAATATGGGCCTGGCCCGTAGCCTCAACCTTGACAACTCTCTTGGATGATGTTGTTTTCTTTGCCATAATTCATCTGGTTTTACTTGGTCGCCTTCTTCTTGTTGGCAACGGTCTTCTTCTTGCCCTTGCGGGTACGGGCATTGTTCTTTGTGCTCTGTCCGCGGACAGGGAGGCCGATACGATGACGTATTCCTCTGTAGCAACCGATGTCCATCAGTCGCTTGATGTTCATCTGGACGGAAGAACGGAGCTCGCCCTCGATCTTGTACTCCTCATTGATGAGGTTACGGATAAGCGCCACCTGCTCGTCGTTCCAGTCTCCGACCTTGATGTCGTAGTCGATGCCGCACTTGTCGAGGATCTCCCTTGAGCTGCTGCGGCCGATACCGTAAATGTAGGTGAGGCCTATCTCACCACGTTTGTTGTTAGGTAAATCAACACCGGCTATTCTTGCCATAATTTATCTTTGACTTTATTTGTTTTACAAACTGTTATCCCTGGCGCATCTTGAACTTGGGGTTCTTCTTGCAGATGACATAAAGACGACCCTTGCGTCTGACGATCTTGCAATCATCGCTGCGCTTCTTGATGGATGTTTTGACTTTCATATCGCGTGTTATTTTTATTTGTACCTGAAAGATATTCTTCCCTTAGTCAAATCGTAAGGTGAGATTTCAACCCTAACCTTGTCCCCAAGGAGGATGTGGATGAAATTCATTCTCATCTTCCCAGAGATGTTGCACAGAAGGACGTGGCCATTCTCGAGCTCCACCTTGAACATTGCGTTGGGAAGAGTCTCGATAACTTTTCCGTCTTGTTCTATTGCTACTTGTTTGGACATTGAAAAAACACTTTAAAATTTTACTTGCCAGTACTTTCTATATATTCGAAGGTCGACAGCTGCTCGGCCTTGCCGCGACGGACAACAACCGTAAGCTCGAAATGAGCCGACTTCCGGTGGTCGGAGGTGTGTACAGCCCAACCATTTCTGGCCACATACACTCCCCTTCCTCCGGCATTGATCATCGGCTCGATGCAGATCACCAGGCCCTCAGGGAGCCTTGCACCGTGTCCCTGGCGTCCGTAGTTCGGAATGCCGGGAGCCTCGTGCATCTCCTTTCCGAGTCCATGGCCTTCAAGCTCACGGACGACGGAAAAGCCGAATGATTCAGCATACGATTGCACCGCGTGTCCTATGTCGCCGGTCCTAGCCCCCGCCACTGCAGCCTCGATGCCCTTGTAGAGCGAAGCCTTTGTGACGTCAAGAAGCTTCCTGGTGGCCTCGTCCACCTCCCCGACAGGGAAGGTGTACGCGGAATCACCATTGTAGCCTTTGTACAGCGTTCCGATGTCTGCACTCACGATGTCGCCTTCCTTGAGGACATAGTCCGACGGAAAACCGTGGACAACGACGTCGTTGACTGACATGCAGGTCGCTGCAGGGAAGCCCTCGAAACCAAGGAAGCTGGGAATCGCGCCGTTGTCGCGGATGAAAGTCTCGGCCACCTCATTCAACTTCGCAGTTGTCACACCAGGGGCGACCCACTTGCCGACTTCCGCCAACGTCTTCGAGACGATAATGGCATTCTCGCGCAGCAGCTCTATCTCTTCTTCTGTCTTGGGCTTGACCATCTTCCTTCAAATTATCAAAATATTACATACCAGAGCGTCCGCTGAGGCGTCCGGTCTTCATGAGACCGTCATAGTGACGCATCAGGAGATAGCTTTCCACCTGCTGGAGAGTGTCAAGGACAACTCCCACAAGAATCAGCAGCGAAGTGCCGCCGTAGAAGCTTGCGAACGAGTCGTTGATACCCGCGATCCTAGCGAATGCCGGAAGGATAGCGATGATGGCGAGGAATATGGATCCGGGGAGGGTCACCTTGGACATGATGTCGTCAAGGTAGTTGACGGTAGCCTTGCCAGGCTTGACTCCGGGGATGAATCCGCCATTCTTCTTCATGTCTTCTGCCATCATGGTCGGGTTGACGGTGACAGCAGTGTAGAAGTAAGTGAATATCACGACGAGAAGACCGAAGATCAGGTTGTACCAGAATCCGGTGTAGTTGCTCAGGCTGGCTGCGATACCCCTCGTTGCGTCGAAACGTGAGAAGAGGAGAGGGAACAGCATCAGGGCCTGGGCGAAGATGATAGGCATAACACCGGCAGCATTGATCTTCAGAGGGATGTACTGACGGACGCCGCCGTACTGACGGTTGCCGATGATCCTCTTGGCGTACTGCACAGGAACCTTCCTGACAGCCTGCACGAGGGCGATCGTGGCAACGATCACGAGGAACCAGATGATGAGCTCGACGATGAGGGCGATAGGACCGCCACCGGCAGTGGTAGTGAGCTTCGTACCGACCTCAGCCACGAGGGCGTAAGGCAGACGGGCCACGATACCGATCATGATGAGCAGGGAGATACCGTTGCCGATACCCCTGTCAGTGATCCTCTCACCAAGCCACATGACGAACATCGAACCGGCCATCAGGATGATGGTGGCTGCGAGGTTGTAAGCAAACCTGCTCCATCCGAGCTGGGTCTCCGCAATGAATGCGGCGCCCGGGATCTGGCTGTGGATCGAAGCGATGTAAGCCGGTCCCTGGATGCAGAGGATGAGGATGGTGAGGTACCTGGTGATCTGGTTCATCTTCCTGCGGCCGCTCTCACCTTCCATCTGGAGTTTCCTGAAGTAAGGGACGAACATGCCCAGAAGCTGGATCACGATGGAAGCGGAGATGTAAGGCATAACTCCCAGTGCAAAGACTGAGGCGTTGCCGAATGCTCCGCCGGAGAACATGTTCAACAGACCGACGAGACCCTGCTGGGTAGTGCTCTGAAGCTTGGCCAGCATGGTGGTGTCGATACCCGGCAGCACGATGAAGCAACCCAACCTGTAGATAAGGATGAGAAGGAACGTGTAACCGAGCCTCGTACGGAGTTCCTCGATCTTGAAGATGTTCTTTATTGTTTCGATAAACTTCTTCATCTGTACGAAAACTACTTACCGATTACGATAGCCTTTCCGCCGGCAGCCTCGATCTTGGAGACAGCGGATGCAGAGAAAGCATCAGCAGTGACCGTGACGGCCGCTGTGATGTCACCGTTACCGAGGACCTTTACAAGCTCCTTGGCATCGGCGAGACCGGCGATCTTGATGTCATCGAGACCGATCTCAGCCTTTCCAAGAGACTCGGAAAGGGCCTGGATGGCGCTGACATTGACTGCCTTGTACTCGATCCTGGTAGGATTCTTGAATCCGAACTTGGGAAGGCGTCTCTGAAGAGGCATCTGGCCACCTTCGAAACCGATCTTGTGTTCGTATCCGGCGCGGGCCTGGGCACCCTTGGTTCCACGGGTAGCAGTACCACCCTTACCGGAACCCTGTCCACGACCGAGACGCTTGCTGTTATGAGTTGCACCCTTTGCGGGTTTCAATTCTGATAGTTTCATCGCCTTTCCTCCTTATTTCACTTCTTCAACTTCAACAAGGTGACGGATCTTGGCGAGCTGGCCTTCTGTCACCGGATTCTTCTCGACCTCGACGGTCTGGTGAATCTTGCGGATTCCAAGGGAGCGGAGGTTGTCCTGCTGCCTCTTGGTGGTTCCGTTCTTGCTTCTGACCTGAGTTATCTTAAGTTTTGCCATAACTGTAGCCTCCTATCCGTTAAAAACTTTATTCATGGGAATTCCACGGAGACCGGCTACTGTGTAGGCGTCCCTCATCTCGGTAAGAGCGGCAACGGTAGCCTTCACGAGGTTGTGAGGGTTGGAAGAACCCTTGCTCTTCGCGAGGACGTTCTGGATGCCGGCTGACTCAAAGACAGCACGCATAGCACCTCCAGCCTTGACACCGGTACCGGGAGCAGCAGGCTTCATGGAAACCTCTGCGCCACCGAACTTGGCGATCTGCTCGTGGGGAATGGTCGTGTTGATGACAGGAATCTTGACAAGATTCTTCTTGGCATCCTCGACACCCTTTGCGATGGCGGCAGTTACCTCATTGGCTTTTCCAAGACCATAACCAACAACGCCGTTCTCGTCACCGACCACCACGATTGCGGCGAAGCGGAAGTGACGACCACCCTTAGTAACCTTGGTTACTCTCTGGATGGCGACCAACCTGTCCTTAAGTTCAAGATCAGAGGTCTTTACTCTTTTAACATTTGTATTTGCCATAGTCTTCTTCAATTAGAAAATAAGTCCACCTTCGCGGGCACCGTCCGCCAAACTCTTAACCCTGCCATGATAGAGATAACCTCCACGGTCGAAAGAGACCTTGTCGATACCCTTCTCCTTGGCACGCTCGGCGACAGCCTTGCCGACGATAGCGGCAGCCTCGATACCAGTCTTGCCCTTGCACTCTGCGGCAAGAACCTTGTCGTTGGAAGCGGCGGCCACGAGGGTCACGCCCTTCTCGTCATCGATAACCTGGGCATAGATCTGCTTGTTGCTTCTGAAGACAACCAGTCTGGGCCTCTCGGCGGTTCCATTCACATGCTTGCGAATGCGGTAATGGATCCTTCTTCTTCTTTCAATTTTATTCAATGCCATATCTGTGTCCTCCTAATTATTTAGCAGCAGCAGTCTTACCAGCCTTGCGGCGAAGCTGCTCGCCAGCGAACTTGATACCCTTGCCCTTGTAAGGTTCAGGCTTACGGAGTGAACGGACCTTGGCCGCGACCTGTCCGAGGAGCTGCTTGTCGTTGCTCTTGAGGATCAGGACGGGATTCTCGCCCTTCTTCACATCAGGAACCTCAGCCTTGACCTCAGGAGAGAGCATGAGCTGGATCTCATGAGAATAACCGAGGGAGAAAGTGAGGAGCTGTCCCTGCGCAGCGACGCGGTAACCGACACCCACCAGTTCCTGCTTTGTCTGGAAACCCTTGGAGACACCTTCCACCATGTTGTTGACGAGTGCGCGGTAGAGTCCGTGCATCGAACGGTGACGAGGCTGGTCTGTAGGGCGTTCGAACTTAATCTGATTGTCCTCGACGGTGACCTTGATGTCGGGATCGACTTTCTGGCTGAGTTCACCAAGAGGTCCTTTAACCTTCAACACGTTGCCAGGGAGAACTTCAACGCTCACCTTGTCCGGAAGGCTTACAGGCAATTTACCAATTCTTGACATTATTCTTTTCTTTTAATATTAATAAACGTAGCAGATGACTTCGCCGCCGACGTTCAGGTTCTTGGCCTCCTTGTCGGTGATGATGCCCTTGGATGTCGAAAGGATCGCGATTCCGAGGCCATTGAGGACCCTGGGCAGGTTCTCCACGTCTGCGTAGACCCTGAGGCCGGGAGTGGAGATGCGCTGGATCTTCTTGATAGCGGCCATCTTAGTCTGGGGATGGTACTTCAGAGCGATCTTGATGGTGTTGTAGGGGGTTCCCTCGACCACCTTGTAGCTGAGGATGTAACCCTTCTCACAAAGGATCTCGGTGATGGCAACCTTCATCTTGGAGGACGGGATCTCGACGACCTTCTTTCCTGCCAGATAAGCGTTGCGAATCCTGGTGAGATAATCTGCAATTGGATCAGTCATTGTTTTTGTTTTTTTGGTTCGACGCCTGTTACGACGCCCGATATCCGATTGTTAATATAAAATGTAATATGTGAATGTGCCTTTGATTACCAGCTGGCCTTCTTCACTCCGGGGATGAGACCGTTGCTGGCCATCTCGCGGAACTGGATCCTGCTGAGACCGAACTTCCTCATGTAGCCCTTCGGACGACCGGTGAGGGAGCAACGGTTGTGCAGACGGACTGCGGAAGAGTTCTTGGGGAGCTTGTCGAGAGCTGCCCAGTCTCCGGCTTCCTTGAGTGCCTGCCTCTTTTCAGCATACTTGGCGACCAGCTTAGCGCGCTTAACCTCGCGGGCTTTCATTGATTCTTTTGCCATATTCCTTAGTTGTTATGTTTCTTGAAAGGAAGACCGAATGCGGCGAGAAGGGCGTGGGCCTCTTCGTCCGTCTTGGCGGTGGTCACGAAAGTGATCTCCATACCGTGGATCCTCGGGTTCTTGTCGATGTCAACCTCGGGGAAGATGATCTGCTCCTTGAGACCGAGGGTGTAGTTGCCCTTTCCGTCCATCTTCTCGGCGATACCGTTGAAGTCACGGATGCGCGGGAGGGAGATACGGACGAGTCTCTCGAGGAACTCGTACATCTTGACGTCGCGAAGGGTAACTTTCACGCCGATAGGCATGCCCTTACGGAGACGGAAGTTGGAAACGTCCTTCTTGGAAGAAGTGAGGACAGCCTTCTGGCCGACGATCTTGGCGAGCTCATCAGCTGCCTCTTCGACGAGCTTCTTGTCCTGGGTGGCGTCGCCGATTCCCTCGTTGATCGTGATCTTCACGAGCTTGGGAACCTGCATGACAGTAGTGTAGGAGAACTGCTTCATGAGCTTGTCTACGATCTCCTCTTTATAGACCTTCTTGAGGGAAGGTACATAATCCTTCGGAAGTGCCTGGACTTCTACGGGTTTTGCTGCTTTCTTTGCCATGATTACTTGATCTCCTCTCCTGATTTCTTAGCGTAGCGGACCTTCTTGCCATCGACGAACTTGTAGCCGACCCTGGTGGGCTTGTTGGTAGAAGGATCTATGAGCTGGACATTGGAAATGTGGATTCCAGCTTCCTGCTTGATGATACCGCCCTGCGGATGGGTTGCATTGGGCTTGGTGTGCTTGCTGATGACGTTCACGCCTTCGACGATAACGCGATCCTTGTCAGGAACGACGGTCAGGACCTTTCCGGTCTTGCCTTTGTCGTTACCCGCGTTGACATACACTGTGTCACCTTTCTTAATATGTAACTTCTTCATGATTCTCTGATGATTAAAGGACCTCGGGTGCCAGTGAAACAATCTTCATGTAATTCTCGCGAAGCTCCCTGGCCACAGGGCCGAAGATACGGGTTCCGCGGAGCTCGCCCGCATTGTTCAGGAGAACGCATGCATTGTCGTCAAAACGGATGTAGGATCCGTCCTGCCTGCGGATTTCTTTCTTGGTGCGGACAACGACAGCCTTGGAGATCGTGCCCTTCTTGGCGTCACCGCTAGGAATGGCGCTCTTGATCGCAACAACGATCTGGTCGCCCACTGTCGCATACCTATGATGGGTACCTCCAAGCACACGGATGCAAAGGACTTCCTTCGCTCCGCTGTTGTCGGCAACCTGTAAACGTGTTTCCTGCTGTATCATAACTACTTAACTTTTTCTACGATTTCAACTAATCTCCACCTCTTGGTCTTGCTGAGAGGACGGGTCTCCATGATGCGTACGGTATCGCCCTCGCTGCACTCGTTCTTTTCATCCTGGGCGACGAACTTGGTCGTCTGCTTGATGAACTTTCCGTAGAGAGGGTGCATCTTCTTGGTCTCGACTGCAACAATGATGGTCTTGTCATTCTTGTTGCTGACCACTACGCCGATTCTTTCCTTACGAAGATTTCTTTCCATAATTATTTCTGATCTTTTTCTTTTTCAGCGAGGATAGTGATCATGCGAGCTATATCCTTCCTGATTTTCTTGAATTCCGATGTGTTCTCCAATGGAGAGATGGCGTGGTTGAGCTTCATGGTGTCAAGCCTGTTCTGTTCAACCTGGATGCGGTCCTGCAGATCTGCAATGGACATTTCGCGAACTTCAGATGTTTTCATTTCTAATCTACTCCATTTAATTATTCAACATAATCCCTGCGGACGACGAACTTGGTCGCGATGGGAAGCTTGTGGGAAGCAAGGCGCATGGCCTCCTTTGCAGTTGCGAGGGAGACACCGTCGGCCTCGAAGAGGATACGGCCGGGAGTGACGGGAGCTACGAAGCCCTGGGGATCACCCTTACCCTTACCCATACGAGTGTCAAGAGGTTTCTTGGTGAAAGGCTTGACCGGGAATATCCTGATCCAGATCTGACCTTCACGGTTCATGCGACGTGAGATAGCCTGACGGGCAGACTCGATCTGCTGGGCAGTGATCCAGCAATTCTCGAGGGTCTTGAGACCGAAGGAACCGAACGCGAGCTGATTGCCCCTCTGGGCCATTCCCTTCATCACGTTCTTCTGTTCCCTTCTGTACTTTGTTTTCTTTGGTTGTAACATTGCCGTATTACTTTAAATAAATTTCCAAACTTTCCAAATCTCTGATTATCAACAATTTAAGCCAATAACCCCTGGAATTTGGGACTGCAAAGTTAGTAAAAAATTGTGGATTTCAAACATTATTCGAAAAATATTTCAACATTTTCGACCACGGTTATTTAAAGTGAACAAAATCATTTTCAGCTATTTAACGGATAAGCTCAAAAATTTTCACCTCCGGTTTCGACATCGCCTTCCGAGGTTTATCTTTCAGGCACGAATTTTTCAGCAAATTCGTACATTTGCGCCGCAATCATGACCATGCCTGGCAAGAAGAAGACATATTCATTGTGGGCAGCCCTGCTGCTCGGACTCCTTATGACGACCATGGCGGCCGCCCAGGAGCCTGACATCCCCATCCCCGCCACTCCCAAGGGAGGTGCCTACATGGGTTACAGGGTCGAACAGGGCGACACCGTCTACTACGACAGCATCAACCCCATCTGGGTCTTCCCCCGCGGACGCCAGGGCAAGAGCGACCTCAAGAAATACTACCGCCTGGTCTACAACTTCAACAAGGTCTACCCCTATGCCATGCTCGCCAAGGACCTGACCGTGCAGGTCGACAACCACATTGCGGGCAATGCCCTGAGACGGCGCAAGAAAGAGAAATACATCAACCAGATGCAGAAGGAACTCTTCAACATCTACGAAGAGCCGCTCAAGAAGATGAGCATCTCGCAGGGACGTCTCCTGATCAAACTGATCGACAGGGAGATCGGCCGGTCTTCCTTCAAGATAATAAAGGACTACAAGAGCGGAATCACCGCAGGCTTCTGGCAGGGAATAGCCAAGATCTTCGGCAACGACCTGAAGAGCCGCTACGACCCGGAAGGTGACGACAAGATGACTGAATATCTGGTCGAGAAGTGGAAACGCGGAGAGTTCGACGCCCTCTACTATTCAATATTCTGGGAGATGCCCAAGCACCCGGAAGTCAGGTCGAAGACGATCCAGTTCGAAGACTGAGGCTGCATCCAGTCCTTGAGGACCAGCAGCCTGGACCCGTTCGGAAGCTCCATATCCACCGAAGTGTGGAAGTGTCCGAAGATGAAATAGTCCACATGGAGCTCCTGCGAGAAATCTACGGCGAACTTGTACAGAGGCTCATCCTCCCCCTTGAAGACATATTCCTCATTCCGGGCCACGCGGCTCTTCTTGGACCATCCTGTACCGATCCTGAAAGCCAGCGGCGGGTGTACCAGTGTGCTGAACAGCCACTGGCAGACCTTGTTGCGGAAAGCCCAGCGCATGACCTTATACCAGAAATGGCCGGGACCCAGGCCGTCTCCGTGGCCAAGGCAGAAGATCTTGCCGCCGATCTCCAGCGGGAAGGGCTGCTGAAGGATCTCAATGCCCATGTCCTCGAAATAGTGGTAGCACCAGATATCGTGGTTGCCCTGGAAGAAATAGACCTTCACTCCGGCGTCCATCAGATCCATGAGGGCGGCGAAAACCCTGACATAGCCTTTGGGCACCACGTCGCGGTACTCGTACCAGAAATCCCAGATGTCGCCCAGCATGAAGAGGGCCATTGTGCGTTCCCTGGGGATGGACTCGAGGAACTTGACGAAGCGCGCCTCCCTGTCAGCCGGATCGTTGACGTCCAGCCCGAGGTGGACATCAGAAACGAAGTAGACAAGGGTGCGTTCAGCCATTCCGACCTGATTCTTAGATTAGGATGAATATGAGGACTGCAACGATAATGCAGTAGAGTGCGAACCAGCCGAGTTTTGCCTTTCTTACGAGGGCCACCATGGTCTTGCAGGCGAACAGACCGGCAAGGAAGGCCGCGACGAAACCGGCAATGAGGCAGACTGGGCTGAGACCTCCGCCGAGGGATGCTTCACCGGTCACTGCCTTGAGTATGTCCAGGAACTGCTCTCCAAGGATGGGGATCAGGACCATGAGGAACGAGAACTGGGCCATCACGCTGCGCTTGACTCCGGTGAGAAGTCCGGTGGCGATGGTGGTGCCTGAGCGCGAGAGGCCGGGAGCAACGGCGCAAGCCTGTCCGACGCCGACCAGAAAGGCCTGAAGGTAGCTGATTCCGTTCCGGTGACCATTTCCCTCGTCATCCTGCCGTGCTGTACGGCCGCCGAAAAAATCGGAAAGCAGAAGCAGGGCAGCAGTAATGAGGAGACAGACGGCAACCGTGGTAAGGGAGTCGCCGAAAAGAGCCTCCACCTTGTCCTTGAAGAGAAAGCCCACGAGTGCAACCGGGATCATCGAGACCACTATCTTGAAGATGTAGTCGGTCTCGTCGTTGTACTTGAACTTGAAGAAGCCGGCCAGCAGCTTGCAGATCGGCTTCCAGAAAACCACTATCGTGCTGAGGACGGTAGCCAGATGGACCGTTACGGTGAAATCCAGGAAACCCTCGGAATCTACCCCGAGAAGTTCCTTTACGATCATAAGATGTCCGCTCGAACTGACGGGCAGGAATTCGGTAAGTCCCTGGACAAGGCCAAGGAGCAGAGCTTGCAGCCAGTTCATCTTACTTCTTCATCATGATGGCGGCGATCATGATGACCACACCGCAGATGATCACCACGGGAGCGGCGACCAGCCTCCTGAAATCGAACATTGACCAGTTGAAGACATTGGGGTCCTTCACTCCCCCGCCCATCATAAGGATGAAGCCTGCGACCATGACCACAAGTCCCATCAGGAGCATCCAGAGCCCCTTGCGGGTGATGGCCATCTTTGTGTTTTCAGACATATTCGCTTTTGATTCCATTCATTAATTAATAATACAGTTCGTCGTTGCTGAGCGACACGAGCTTCCCGACGACGAAATACGTGCTCACAAGGCAGATCACTATGCCCGCAACGATCACGATACCTATCACAACCAGCAGCAGGTCGAGGCTGAAGACCTCGAAGAGCTGGACGAACTCCTTGCGGATGAAGAACATGATTCCGAGGAGGATCAGGGTTGCAAGCAGGGCTGAGAAAAGGCCCTGGAAGACAGCCTGTCCCAGGAACGGGGCGCGGATGAAAGACTTCGTGGCACCCACGAGCTTCATAGTGTGGATCGTGAACCTCTTGGAGAACACATTGAGCCTCACGGTGTTGTTGATGAGGACAAAGGAGATGAAGAGGAGCAGGATCACGAATATTCCCAGAACCAGGGAGATCTTGCCGAGATTAGTGTTGAGCTTGTCCACCAGGGACTGCTGGTACACGACCTCGTCCACCAGAGGGGAAGAACCTATGGCCTTCTTCACGAGTTCGAGGCTGTCAGCGCTCACATAGTCCGCCTTAAGGGTGACGTCCACGGAGACCGGGATAGGAGCCGTCTCGAATACGCTCAGGAAATCTTCTCCAAGCATGTCCGTCATGTCGCGGGTTCCCTCCTCCTTCGAGATGAAGCGGGTCCCTTTTATGAAAGGCATGGCGTCGAGAGAGGTGGCATAGTCCATCGCCTCATCCTCCGTGACGTCCGGCCGCATCAAGACCGAGACCTGGACATTCTCCTTGAAATAGTCGGAGACACTCTTTGCATTGACCAGCAGGAGGGCGGCGACACCCACGAGCAAGAGCACCAGCGTGATACTAATCACACTCGACACCCCAGCCCCCGCGCGCCTCCTCCGTATCAGTTGGTTTTCTCCTGAAGCCATACGCGCACAGTTCTCCAC
>JAFUFS010000044.1 GCA_017469745.1 Bacteroidales bacterium
CTAATCCTAATGAAAAGAAGAACAAGACCCAGATCTGTTTACATCTCCATAAGAGTGGAGGTTGTGAGGCTTGCAGAGTAAAGCACCCCAACAAAAAAAGCCTGCGGGATTCGCAGGCTTTTTCTTTTCTATCTCAAGGGATTAGTTGCCGAGGAGCTTGGAGTACTTCTCGTAACCGGCCATGTACTTGGCATCCTCATCGCGGAAGCGATAGAAGGCGTTCTTCAGGTACTCGGCAAGGCTGCTCTTGATGTTCTCGTCCTTGGTAAGGTTGAAAGCCTTCTCGAAAGGCTCGATGCAACCCTTGAGAGCCTTCTCGAACTGCTGGACAAGAGCCATGTACTTGGCATCGTCCATTTCGTTCTGAGCCTTCTCAACGAGTTCCTCTGCCTGCTTGTAGAACATCAGGCCTTCTCCGATGAAACCATACTCGTAATTAGGATCGATCTGGTTGCACCTCTCGTAAGCGGCGATAGCCTTGTCATAGTTGCCGAGCTGGCTGTGGATGTTACCCTCGACATAAGGAAGTGAAGGGTTGTTGGGCTCGTTCTTCTTGGCATCGTCGATAAGGGTGAAAAGCCTGTCGGTGTTCTCACCGCTGTTCACATAGTAGTTGATCAGACCGATAAGGAGGCCCTGGCTCTGGGGGAACTTGGTGAATCCCTTCTCGAGATAATCCTTCTGGAGAGCCTTTCCAGCAGCAGTGGTGTCGAGCTTGGAGACACACTCAGCAAGCTTTGCATAGACCTCACCATCCTTGGCATAGTAACCGAGGTCAAGGCACTGGTCGAAGAGGATCTTGGCCTTGCCATAATTCTCAGCGCTGAATGAGGTGAAACCAGCATTGTAAAGGGCGCTGGTGTCGATGGACTCGCTGGGCTTCTGGCTGGAAGCCTGGAAAGCGTTCTCGAAGAAGCGCTCTGCAGCAGCGACATTGCCAAGAGTGTAGGCATTGTAAGCCTCGCTGTTGAACTTCTCGACAATCTTCTTGATACCTGCAGCGATGTCCTTGGTCTTGGTGGCCTTGGTGTCGATCTCATAAGCCTTCTTGTAAGCCTCGAGAGCCTTGGGAAGGGCATTCTCAACCACGGGTTTGGTCACCTCGATGATCTCGAGCTGGCCGTTGGAATTGAAATACAGATTCTTGTCTGCATAGGTCTGCTTGACATACTGCTCACCGCCAAGAACGACGTTCTCGGAAGAAGAAGCCTTGTCGTTGCCCATTGCAAGCCTGAGCTCGCTCTCGTTAGCACCGACCCAGACGTTGGCTGAAGGAGCATTGTATGCATCCAGATAAGTCTCGGCAAGTTTGGTCCAAGTTGCGACCTTGGTGGCCTTCTTTGCATTCTGTGAAGCTTCGATGGCTGCGTCAAGAGCTTTCTTGGCTGCACCACCCTGGGCATTCGCGACCTGCACGGAAGCGATCAATGCCAGAACTATCAAAATCTTTTTCATGATTATTGGTATTTAGTTGTTGTCGTCGTTTTCGATGACTTCGTTGTTTGTTTCTTCTTCATTTCCCTTGTCAACAGAAGAGACCGCTGCAATCGAATCACCCTCCTTGATGTTGATCAGCTTTACTCCCTGAGTAGCCCTTCCGGCCACCCTTATGTCGGAGACTGCCATCCTGATGGTGAGTCCGGACTTTTCGATGATCATCAGGTCATCCCTCTCGGTCACATTCTTTATGGCGATCAACTTTCCGGTCTTGTCGGTTATGTTGATGGTCTTTACACCCTTGCCTCCCCTCTTGGTGATACGGTACTCATCAAAGTCGGTTCTCTTGCCGAATCCATGCTCGCTGACAACCAGTACAGTGTGGTCTGCAGCATCCTCGGCGGAAGGATCGTAGTTGATTGCACCTATCACTTCATCGGAGTCTTCAATATTGATGCCACGGACACCGGTGGACGTACGACCCATCTCCCTGGCATCGGTTTCATTGAAGCGGCAGCAGCGTCCGTCGCGGGCCGCGATCAGGATCTCGTCGCTGCCGGAAGTGAGCATGGCCTCGACCAGCTCGTCCCCTTCGCGGAGGTTCACGGCATTGACACCGGCTGTCCTGGGATGGGAATATGCGGCCAGAGCGGTCTTCTTGATGACACCCCTCTTCGTAACGAGAGCGATGCTGTGGGAGTTGACATATTCCTCATCCTTGAGGGTCTTGACATTGATGTAGGTCTTGATCTTGTCATCGGGGATGCTGAGCACGTTCTGGATTGCGCGGCCCTTGGAAGCCCTCGATCCTTCGGGGATCTCGTAGACCTTCAGCCAGTAGCAGCGGCCGCTCTGGGTGAAGAGCAGCATAGTGGAATGCATGTTGGCGATGTAGATGTGCTCGATGAAGTCCTCGTCCCTTGTGGAACTGCCCTTCATGCCCACGCCACCGCGGGCCTGGGTACGATATTCAGTAAGAGGTGTCCTCTTGATGTAGCCGTAGTGGGAGATCGTGATGACGACATCCTCGTTCGGATAGAAGTCCTCAGGATTGAATTCCTCTTCAGAGGGACGTATCTCTGTCCTGCGAGGGTCGGCATACTTCGCATTGAGCTCGAGGGTCTCCTGCTTGACGATGTTGAGCTGCTCGGCATCGCTGGCGAGGATCTCGTTGCAGCGGGCGATGAACTGCTCAAGCTCGTCGTATTCAGCCTGGAGCTTCTCCCTCTCGAGTCCGGTCAACTGCCTCAGCCTCATCTCGACGATGGCAGTAGCTTGAATCTCTGTGAAAGCGAACTGGCTGATGAGCTCGGCCTTGGCCTCGTCCACACTGGCCGAATGGCGGATGATCCTGATTATCTCATCGATGACGTCGATAGCCTTGAGGAGTCCTTCGAGGATATGCGCCCTCTTCTGGGCCTTGTCAAGTTCGAACTTTGTCCTGCGGACAACCACCTCATGACGGAAATCCACGAAATTGGCGATGAGTTCCTTCAGGGACAGGGTCTTCGGACGGCCGTTCACAAGGGCCACATTGTTGAACGCGAAGCTGGACTGGAGGGATGTGTACTTGAAGAGGGTGTTAAGGACCACGTTGGAGTTGCTCCCCTGCTTCACCCTCAGGATGACACGCACTCCCTCGCGGGAAGTCTCGTCGTTGATGTAGGTGATACCCTCGATCTTCTTGTCCTCGACCATCTGGCCGATCTTCTCGATCATCTCCTTCTTGTTGACCATGTAGGGGATCTCAGTCACAACGATCGTCTCACGTCCGTTGTCAGCCACCTCGATCTCGGTCCTTGACCGGACCACTACCCTGCCTCGGCCTGTCTCGTAGGCTTCCTTGATACCGCTCATGCCCATGATGATGCCACCGGTAGGGAAATCAGGTCCCTTGATGTACTTCATCAGGCCGTCGGTGTCGATGTCGGGATTGTCGATGTAGGCGCAGATCGCATCGCAGCACTCGCCCAGGTTGTGAGGGGCCATGTTGGTCGCCATACCGACGGCGATACCGGCCGATCCGTTGAGAAGGAGGAGCGGAGCCTTGGTCGGAAGGACGGTAGGTTCCTGCTCAGTGTCATCGAAGTTGTTGACCATGTCGACAGTGTCCTTGTCGATGTCGCCAAGGATCTCTTCGGTGATCTTCTGGAGCTTTGCCTCGGTGTACCTCATGGCAGCCACGGGGTCGCCGTCCATCGAACCGAAGTTACCCTGGCCGAACACGGTGGGATAACGTTGGTTCCAAGGTTGGGCGAGCCTGGCAAGGGCGTCGTAGACGCTGGAATCACCATGAGGGTGATATTTTCCGAGAACTTCTCCGACTATCTTCGCGCACTTCCTCGTGGGTCCTGAATATGGCAGACCGAGACCGTCCATTCCGAAGAGAACCCTCCTCTGAACCGGCTTGAGGCCATCCCTGACATCAGGGAGGGCACGGGAGACGATGACCGACATTGAATAGTCAATGTAAGCCGAACGCATTTCCTGATCTATCTCGACCTGCTCTATGATACCTGTCTGTCCTTCTACAATCTTGTCCTCACTATCCATAAATACGTAGTATTCTTACCTTATTGGTTAAACGTGCAAATATAATCAAAAATTAAGACTCTGGCAAGTTTGCCAATTTGGCCATAAATTGCTATCTTGCCCTTTCGGGCACAAGAAAGATCTCTTATGGAAATAAAAATATCTGACGAACTGAATAACATCATCCGGTACGCCCGCGAGGAAGCCATGCGGACCGGAAGCTACGGCATCGGACCAGACCACCTGTTCCTGGGAATGATGCGGCAGGCTGACAATGATGCCTGCAAGGTGATAGTGAATCTCGGAGTCGACGTGGACGAATTCAAGAGATTTATCGACAGCCACATATTCACCAACGAGTCCATCCCTTATTCCGAAGCGGACAAGATTTCGTTCTCGCGCTACGCCCAGAACGTACTCAGCATCACTGTGATGGAAGCTTCAAAGATGAACGCGTCGGAGGCCACGTCCCTCCACCTTCTGCTTGCGCTCTGCCGCACTACGGAGAACTACGGCCAGGCCTATCTCCGCCAGCACGGAGTGGACTACGGAAGGCTCCTTGCCCACATGCGTGACGAAGGATTGCTCGGCCAATCATCAGTGCAGAAGCCTCAGACCGAAGCTCCGCAGGGCGAAGAGGAAGAAGAGGGCGAAGGACCCGCCCAGGCCAACAATCCGACCGGCAAGATCAACATGGAGGACTTCGGTTTCGACCTGACCAAGGCCGCTGCCGAAGGGAAACTCGACCCTGTGGTCGGAAGGGACGTCGAGATCGCCCGGGTCATCGAGATCCTCGGCAGAAGGAAGAAGAACAATCCGATGCTGATCGGAGAACCCGGTGTCGGCAAGTCCGCGATCGTTGAAGGAATAGCCCAGAGGATAGCCAGCGGCAGCATTTCGCCCGTACTGGCCAAGAAGAGGCTTATCTCCCTGGACATAGCCTCAGTCGTGGCCGGGACCAAGTACCGCGGCGACTTCGAGAAGAGGCTCAAGGCCATTATCAAGGAGGCCAGCACGAATCCTGACATCATCCTGTTCATCGACGAGTTCCACACAATCGTCGGAGCCGGAGGGGCCCAAGGCAGCCTGGATGCCGCGAATATGCTCAAGCCAGCCCTTGCACGAGGTGAACTGCAGTGCATCGGCGCCACGACGATGGATGAATTCGCCAAGATCATCGAGAAGGACGGAGCCCTCGACAGGAGATTCCAGAAGATTGTCGTGGAACCCACTGACATCAAGCAGTCCATCGCTATCCTGAATAACATTAAGGCCAATTACGAAGACTTCCACAAGGTTACCTACAACGACGAAGCCATCGAAGCCTGCGCCCGCCTGACCGACCGTTACGTAACCGACAAGTTCCTGCCGGACAAGGCTATAGATGCCATGGACGAAGCTGGATCGATGGTACGTCTCAGTCTTACAAAAGACAAGAAGACGGGTAACGTGGTCGACGCAGAGGACATCGCCACCGTAGTCTCGAAGATGACCGGAATCCCGGTCAACAAGGTCGCAGAGAGCGAGGGCAACAGGATAATGAAGATGAAAGACCGCCTTCAGGGCAGGATCATAGGTCAGGACGAAGCCATAGACAAGGTGGTGCGCGCCATCCGCCGCAACCGTGCCGGACTGAAGGACCCCGACCGACCGATCGGAACATTCCTCTTCTTCGGTCCTACCGGAGTCGGAAAGACCCAGCTTGCCAAGTGTCTTGCTGAATATCTCTTTGATTCTGAAGAGAATATGGTACGCATTGACATGAGCGAGTACATGGAGAAATTCACGGTCTCCCGTCTCATCGGAGCGCCGCCCGGATACGTCGGTTACGAGGAGGGCGGACAACTCAGCGAGAGGGTGCGCCGCAAGCCTTACTGCGTCGTCCTCCTGGACGAGATCGAAAAGGCCCATCCGGACATATTCAACATCCTTCTCCAGGTCCTGGACGACGGTCACCTCACGGACAGCAACGGCCGGGTGGTGAACTTCAAGAACACCATTGTGATCATGACTTCCAACGTGGGAAGCCGCGAGCTTGATGAATATGGTACCGGAGTCGGCTTCGCCACTGCCGGAAAGAACGTTGCACAGAACCGCCAGACGGTTCTCGAAAAGGCCATAAAGAAGAGTTTCCCTCCGGAATTCATCAACAGGGTGGATGAGCAGGTATTCTTCAATTCCCTCTCCAAGGAAGACATAGAGAAGATTATCGACATCGAGCTCAAAGACCTCAAGGAAAGGGCTGAGGAATCCGGCTACAAACTGACGATTACTCCTTCTGCCAAGAGATTCATCGCCGATGCCGGCTACGATCCGGCATTCGGAGCCAGGCCGCTCAAGAGGGCCGTAATGAGGTACGTGGAAGATCCGGTCTCCGAGTTCATCATCTCCGACAGGATCCTGCAGGGACGCCGCAAGAAAGGCTCGACGGAGCTTCGTACCCTCAAGGTCGGATTGACTCCCGAGAAAGACAACACCCTGGTCTCGCTGCGCGAAGACTAGCCTAGGCGGGAGGCGGAATCGAGTTCGAGGCCCATGTCGCCCATCATCTCGAGAAGGGCGTTGAACGAAGATTCGGAAGAGATCATCGAAGCGAGGTCGACTGGATTGTACTCTGTGTTCTTCATGGCTGTATGATTTAATTGTTCTACTTCTGTTTCTGGTGCAAAGGTAAGTTCAGCTTGTGCCAATTCGCTGCACAAGCTGAATATTTTTTATCATATTCATAACTTTTTCGTAAGTTTAGGGGAAAGAATAACGCTATGGCAGAAGAAAGAAGTTCGGATAAACTGGCAAGATACATAATGTGGGCAGCAGCTGCGGCAATCATCATTGCGTTCTGCTGGTATTTCAGGAGCGTCCTGGTCTACATAATCCTGGCCGCAGTGGTGTCCCTGCTGGCAAGGCCGGTGATGAAACTGCTCCGGAAGATAAAGGTCAAGGGGAAGTCCGCACCGGACTGGCTGCTTGCTATCCTGTCCCTCATCCTGATCCTCGGAATATTCCTTGGTATTGTCACCCAGGTCATCCCAGTCGTGTCCAGCATTATCCAGAGTGTCTCAGGAAACCTCCAGACAGCCTCGTTCAACGCCTCGGAAATAGCCCGATGGATGGACAAGCTGAACATCTGGCTGATCGACAGGTTCCCTACCCTGGGCAGGGACTTCAAGCTGCAGGAGGCCCTTGTCACCTGGTTGAAGAATGCCTTTGACATGTCCTCCATCACTTCTGTCGTCGGCTCGGTAGCTTCGGCTCTCGGATCATTTGGAGTCGGGCTCTTCTCAGTCGTGTTCATAGGCTTCTTCTTCATAAAGGATGACAAGCTTTTCCGCAGGATCGTCGGTTCCCTTGTCCCGGACAAGGTTGAAGACGAGGCCATCCAGGCTATCGGTGACATCGAGCATCTTCTCTCCCGCTACTTCGGAGGCCTTCTGATTGAAGTACTCGGTGTTGCGACACTCAACTTCCTGGGTCTCTGGCTGATAGCAAAAATCGGGTTCTACCCGGCAATCGGTATCGCCTTCATGGCCGGCCTGCTCAACGTCATTCCTTATGTAGGCCCATGGATCGGAGCTGCAATAGGAGTGGTCCTTGGCCTGGTCTTGAAATTCAGCAGCGCTGCCGCCCTGGGCGTCTTCCCCAATTTCTGGGTCATACTCATCACCCTTGTCGCGATCTTCGCAGTTACCCAGATGGTAGACAACTTCTTCTTCCAGCCTTTCATTTATTCGACCAGTATCAAGTCTACACCCCTTGAGATCTTCATAGTGCTGCTCATGGCAGGACATGTCGGAGGCATCCTCGGAATGCTTGTAGCAATACCCACCTACACAGTAATCAGGGTCGTTGCCGCCCGATTCCTCAAAGGTTTCAAACCAGTCAAACGGCTTATCGAAGCCACCAGTGACGAAGATTGATGAATATGGATAAAAAGATCATAACCCTCGTATGGGCATGCCTCGCCTTGTTTTCAAGCCTGGCCGCCCAGGAAGTTTACTCCCCCACCGGGACCTACCTTTATTCCACAAAGGACGGTCAGGAGTTGTACCTTGATTATTATGATGCGTCTCCGGACAGTGAGACAACTCTCGACGGGAAATCGAAGCCCGCGATAATATTCTTGTTCGGAGGAGGCTTTATCACCGGCACCAGGAACGACAAGTTCTACTTCCCCTGGTTCAAGAAACTCAACGATGCCGGCTACAAGGTGTTCAGCCTGGACTACAGGCTTGGGATGAAGGACGTAAAGACCTCCGGAGGGATCAGTTCCGTCAAAGCCTTCCGCCACAGTGCACAGATCGCTGCCGAAGACCTTTTCTCAGCCACGGCATACCTCACCGCCAACAAGGATGTTTTCGGAATAGATCCCGCGAAACTTGTCACTAGCGGCTCTTCCGCCGGAGCCATTGCCATCCTGGAAGCCGACTGGCTCCTCAATAACGGCAAGGCAAAAGACTTCCTCCCTGAAGATTTCCACTATGCAGGAGCCATGCCATTTGCCGGAGCAATCATCTCTGTGGAGGGGGTTCCTTCTTATAAAACCCCTCCGGCACCCACGGCCTTTTTCCATGGGACAGATGACAAGATCGTGAATTACAAGCAGGTCCATGTCCTCAAATGGGGCCTTTTCGGAGCCCATAAATTGGCGAAGATCTTTAAGAAAAACGGCTACACCTACAACATCTATCGCTACGACGGCCACTCCCACGAGATAGCTTCTACATTCATCAGTACTTTCCCTGAGCAGATCAGGTTCCTTGAGACCAATGTAATCCGCGGAATGGCCCGGATAGTGGATTCCACGATCGACGACCCTGAAGTGTTCAAGAGCAGCGGTCCAACGAACCGCAGGCAGCTGTATTCATCGGATTAGTCATGAAGATAGTCTTCTTTGACGCGGCCACTATGGGTACCACGCCGCTGACATCGATAGAAAGTCTGGGAGAATTCGAAAGATACGACAACTCCACCGCAGAAGAAGCCCGTGAAAGAGTCCGGGACGCGGATGTGGCAATAGTCAACAAGGTGGTTGTCGACCAGGCCTTCCTTGATGCCGCCGCAAACCTCAAGCTGGTCTGCGAGGCAGGGACCGGGATGAACAACATCGACGCTGAGCTATGCAGGAAGCGCGGGGTGGCAGTGCGCAACGTCGCGGGGTACTCTACGGATGCCGTAGCACAGCACACCTGGATGCTGATCCTTGCCTTGGCCGGCAGGCTGTTCCACTACGACAGCTACGTAAAGGACGGACGCTACACCCGGGCCAGGCTCCACACCGACTCCGACCACCCCTACACAGGACTCTCCGGAAAGACCATAGGAATAGTCGGGATGGGAGCCATCGGCCAGAAGGTCGCACGCATCGCCGAAGTCTTCGGGATGAAGGTAATATATTACTCAACCTCAGGCACTTCGCATTGCCCAGATTATCCTTCAGTCCCTCTGGAGTCTCTCCTGCGCGAAGCAGACGTTGTCAGCATCCATGCCCCCTACAATGAGAAGACTGCCGGCCTGATAGACTACGAGGGACTCCGTCTCATGAAACCCACCGCCTTTCTGGTCAACACCGGACGCGGAGGGATTGCCGACGAAGCGGACCTGGCCCGTGCCATTGACGAAGAAAGGATAGCCGGAATCGGAATAGACGTCTACGTCGAGGAGCCTCTTCCAGCAGACAGCCCACTGCTCAACTCCAAACATCCTGATAGGATGATACTTACCCCCCACGTTGCCTGGGCAAGCGAAGAAACCCGCCTTCGTCTTGCGGAGGAGATTGCAGCCAACATCCGGAAAGGCTGGTAAAGGTAGCTGACCAAGATTTTTTTGCGCAATTTATGGAGCATATTCATAAGTTGCGCATTTTTATAGAACGCAATTAATTTGCTTTAAAAATATAAGTAAATAACTTAATATTATTTTAAAAATTTTATTAAAATGTATTAAATTTAATAAAGAATTCGTACAAATGGCTGATTAACCACATTTCATATTTTGGGCCTAAACTCAAAAGCCATGCGAAGTACTTTTAACATCTTGTTCTACGTGAACAAAAGCAAGGAAAGGAAGGGTTTGGTCCCGGTCCTGTGCAGGGTCACAGTCAGCGGTACTGTGGCTCAATTCAGTTGTAAGTTGTCCGTCCCACTAAGCGATTGGGATCCGAAAGCCGGAAAGCTCGTCGGGAAAGGACGGCAGATCCCTATCATCAATGGCATCCTGGACGGAATCCGTGCACGTGTCACTGTAATCTACCACGAACTTGCCTTCCGCGGAGAGACAAGAACCGCAGGAAAGATCAAGGAAGTCTATTTCGGAAAGATTGGAACAGGCAAAACGGTCTTGGAAGCACTTGAAAGGCACATAGAGGCCATCGAATCAAGGGTTGGGAAAGACAGGGCCTCTTCCACTCTCAACAA
>JAFUFS010000045.1 GCA_017469745.1 Bacteroidales bacterium
CACATGCCCAGATCGGGCTTTGGCGCACATGATTCCCCTTCCGATCGTCCTCCAGGGAATGTGATTGTGCTCCTTTTTGGCAGAATCAACTTTGAGTACAATACGATACTCTCGGAGCAGGAAAAGCACGAAATCATGCTTAGGGAGTCTTGTGTGGAACTCCTTGAGCAGAAAAAGTGTAAAATCATGCTCTGATAGTACTTTGTGATACTCTGCGAGCAGGAAATGCTAAGAATCATGCTCAGAGAGTATTTGACGATACTCTGGGAGCAGATTTTGTGCGAAATAGTGCGCGGAGAGTTTCTAGGGAAGTCTCCTTGGGGCAGAAGGGGGGCTATTCTGGGAATTTGTCGTGGAGGTGGTGGCTAAGGCGCTCGAGGCGGATGGCCTTTTCTTCAAGGAAATGAAGCTTGACATGGGCTGAGACCCCTTCCGGGAAGGGAGCGCAGAGCGAATCGACCCATGCTTTTATCTCAACGCTTTCTTCGATCGCCTTTCGTGCAGTTTCCACATCCAATGTTGTGTCAATAGCGATCATTGCAATCGACGACCGGTCTCCAAGCATCCTGTCCACTATGTCGTCAAGCGAATCCCTTTGCAATGCTTCGCTGTCCTGAAGGAACTTAAGTGAATCGAGCTTGATGCTGCTGGATCCGATGACCATTCTAAGGCTGTCCGACACAGCACGCTCGTCGCGAAGCTTCATCTGCAACTTTGCAGAGTACCCTATGGGAATAAGGATCATCGCGAGTATCAGAATGTTACGCAGAGACCTTACCAATCTCTTGAAGAATCCCGCTTTATTGGGCTCATTCACGTTATACTCTTCGCTCATTGTGCTTGACGAAATAATTGATATCTTTGTCCGGAAAACAAAACAGCTATGAAGAAGTTTTTATTGAAGCTCCTCATGGGAGCGTCCCTCACGACCTCACTTTTCATCTTCCAGGCCTGCTACGGTACTCCGACCGAGGTCTACGACATTCCCCGTAACAAGACCCAGTTCGAGATCGCCGGTCAGGAATCGTTCCTGGAGGCTCCGGAAGCCGCCCAACAGGAATCTCAACAGGAATCTCAGGAGGATCCTGAAGCGGAGGAGGAAGCTAATCTATAGTCTCCTTCACATTGTACTTGTTCCTGTCCTGGGAGTTCCTGGAGATTAGTTCGCAGATGAATCCGGCAAGGAACAGGATCACACCCAACATCACAGCAACCAATGCAAGGTAGAACAGCGGCTGGTCTGTAACTGCCCTGTACCTTATTCCCTGTGCCTGGTGGACGAGCTTGGCCACTATGATCCAGATCGTCATCACAAAGCCCACGAGGAACATCAGCAGGCCCGAGAAACCGAAGAAGTGCATCGGTTTCTTTCCGAAGGTACTGAGAAACCACAGGGAGAGAAGGTCGAGGAAGCCGTTGACGAACCTCTCAAGGCCGAACTTGCTCTTTCCGTATTTCCTTTTCTGGTGGTGGACCGGCTTTTCTGTGATCTTGTCAAAACCGGCATTCTTTGCCAGGTAGGGAATGTACCTGTGCATCTCTCCGTAGACTTCGATGTTCTTCACGACTTCGTTGCGGTAGGCCTTGAGTCCGCAGTTCATGTCGTGGAGCTTGATGCCCGTTATCTTGCGGGCTGTGGCATTGTAAAGCTTGGAAGGAAGGTTCTTCGTCAGCTTGTTGTCCTGACGGTGCTGCTTCCAGCCTGACACGACATCGAATCCGTCCTCGACAACCATCCTGTACATCTCCGGGATCTCCTCGGGAGAATCCTGGAGGTCTGCATCCATGGTCACCACCACCTTTCCGCAGGCTTTCTCGAAGCCGTGGTAGAGGGCGGCGGACTTGCCGTAGTTGCGACGGAAAGATATTCCCTTGATCCTCGGGTCACCTTCCGAGAGTTCCTGGATCTTCTTCCAGGAGCCGTCGGTGCTGCCGTCATCGACGAATATTACTTCGTACTCGTAACCCTCCCTGTTCATGACGCTCCTTATCCATGCAAGGAGTTCTCCAAGGGATTCTTCCTCATTGAGAAGAGGAATTATGATAGAGAGATCTTTTGAATATTCCATGATCTATTGGTTGTCAGGTGTGTCTTTGAGGTCGGCGAAGGGATCGAAGGGAGCGATGCTCTTGGCAAACAGGCTGGTGTAGGTCCATCCCCAAAAGAAGCAGTAGATCACCGAAACGAAGCCGATGTAGACCGGCATCTTGGGAAGCATCTTCTCGAAGGCAGCTTCCGAATTGGAATCCATCATGGATGAGTAGCCTTCACGGAAGCTTTCCATCATGTCGCTTATCGAATCCGGATTGATGACCAGGATGTTCACCAATGAATATGCTGCCACTATGATGGCGGAGAAAAGGGCCAGCTTGAGGCCGTAGCGCTTCAGGGCGAAATAGTCAACTCCTTCGTAGTTGTCGTGGAACTTTTGAAGCAGGAACTTGAAGGTGAGTGCGCAGAGGACCATCTTGGCGGCCCATGCGAGGAAGTTAAGGAAGCCACCGGCGACTCCGGGAACCTTGGCGCAGAGTGCGCCTACGAGTTCAATGGCTATCGTGACTGCGGCCATCACCAGGCCTGCTATTGCAGCGCTGTTCCATGAAGCGCTTGAAGAGTATTCTTTCTGCATTGTAGTTCAACTCCCTATGATTATGCAAAAATAGCAAAATAATTGTTATCTTTGTAGACTGTCTAATAATATGGATTATGATCAATATCACATTTCCTGACGGCAGCGTCAGGGCATTCGAGAAAGGCGTAACAGGTTACGAGATTGCCAAGGGCATCAGCCCCAGGCTTGCAGAGGAAGTTCTTGCCATAGCGGTGAAGCCCGCTACCGACACAACCATCGGCAAGGGACAGACCATGGACCTGAACCGTCCTATTCAAGAAGACAGCTCCATAGTCCTTCTCAAGTGGGAGGATGACGAAGCCAAGAGGGTTTTCTGGCATTCTTCTTCCCACCTCATGGCCGAGGCTCTCGAGGATCTCTATCCCGGAATCAAGTTCGGAATCGGACCTGCCATAGAGAACGGTTTCTATTATGACGTGGACCTTGCAGGCAACCAGCTGACCGATGCAGACTTCCCCAAGATCGAGAAGAGGATGCTTGAGCTTGCCCGCGAGAAGCAGGACTACACCAGGATCGACGTGTCCAAGGCAGAAGCCCTCAAGCATTTTGAGGAAAAGGGTGATCAGTACAAGTGCGAGCTCATCAGCGAGCTTGAGGACGGCACCATCACATACTACACCAACGGTCACTTCACCGACCTTTGCCGCGGACCTCACCTCCGCAATACCGAGGTCATCAAGGCCGTCAAGCTCACTGCCCTCGCAGGAGCCTACTGGCGCGGCGACGAGACCCGCGGCCAGCTCACCAGGATCTACGGTATCACCTTCCCCAAGAAGTCGATGCTCGATGAATATCTTGTCGTCCTCGAAGAGGCCAAGAAGAGGGACCACCGCAAGCTCGGCAAGGAGATGGAACTCTTCACCTTCTCTTCAAGGGTCGGCATGGGACTGCCCCTCTGGCTCCCCAGAGGCTCCGTGATGAGGTTCGAGCTTGAGAAGTTCCTCCGCAGGAAGCAGAATGAATATGGTTACCTCCCGGTCGTGACTCCTCACATCGGAAGTAAGGACCTCTACGTGACCTCCGGCCACTATGCCAAGTACGGCAAGGATTCCTTCCAGCCCATCCACACCCCTCAGGAGGGTGAGGAATACATGCTCAAGCCGATGAACTGCCCTCACCACTGCGAGATATTCCGTTCATCCCCCAGGTCCTACAGGGATCTTCCCTTCAGGCTTGCCGAGTTCGGAACCGTCTACCGTTACGAGCAGAGCGGTGAGCTCCACGGACTCACCAGGGTACGTTCCTTCACACAGGACGACGCCCACATGTTCGTGACCCCCGACCAGCTCAAGGAAGAATTCGAGAAGGTCATCGACCTCATCCTCTATGTGTTCAGGATCTTCAAGTTCGACAAGTACACTGCCCAGGTGTCCCTGAGGGATCCCAACAACAAAGCCAAGTACATCGGCAGCGACGAGAACTGGGAGAAGGCTGAGAACGCCATCATCGAGGCTGCAGCGGAAAAGGGTCTCAAGACCGTCGTGGAGTACGGAGAGGCTGCCTTCTACGGCCCCAAGCTTGACTTCATGGTCAAGGACGCCATCGGAAGGAAGTGGCAGCTCGGTACAATCCAGGTCGACTACAACCTCCCTGAAAGGTTCCAGCTCGAATACACTGCCGCTGACGGAAGCAAGCAGCGTCCTGTTATGATCCACAGGGCTCCCTTCGGATCCATCGAGAGGTTCACTGCGGTGCTCCTCGAGCACACCGGAGGACACCTCCCGATCTGGCTCAGTCCTGATCAGGTTAAAGTCCTGCCTATCAGTGAGAAATATTCAGATTTTGCAAAAAAAGTTTGCAGTTTGCTGAATAATTCCGATATTCGCACCTCTATTGACGACAGAAACGAAACTCTCGGAAAGCGTATCCGTGAGATTTCGTTGCTGAGAGTACCTGTGCTGGCTATTGTAGGCGAGAAGGAAGTCGCTGAAGGCACGGTTTCTGTCAGGAGGGAGGGTGCCGATGCCGGTACCATGAAAGTTGAAGATTTTGTTACATGGCTCAAGGCTGAAATGGCCAAGGAGCTTGCATAAAGTTATATTATTTAAAAGTAAAGGATGCCCTACAAGAAAAGATACGGAGGTTCAAGACCGTCCACCGGAGTAAAGCCGTCCGGTACGAAGCCCGCTGCCGGGGTTCGTGGCCAGCGTTCATTTGTCCGCCAGAAAGCGGATGATGAACTGAACATAAATGAGGAGATCCTTGCTCCTCAGGTCCGTCTTGTCGGCGACAACATCGCTGAGCCGGGTATCTATCCTATCTCGAAAGCCCTGAAGATGGCTGACGAGATGGAGCTTGACCTGGTTGAGATCAGCGCCAAGGCTGATCCGCCTGTCTGCAAGATCCTCGACTACCAGAAGTACCTCTACCAGCAGAGGAAGAAGGCCAAGGAGATGAAGCAGAATGCTTCGAAGGTCACCATCAAGGAGATCCGTTTCGGGCCCAACACCGATGAGCATGACTTCCAGTTTAAGCTGAAGCATGCCCGTGAGTTCCTCGACGAGGGCTCGAAGGTGAAGGCTACGATCTTCTTCCGCGGACGTTCGATCATGTTTGCCGACCAGGGTGAGAAGCAGCTGCTTCGTTTCGCCGTTGAACTCGAAGAGTTCGGAAGGGCCGAGAACATGCCTTCGCTGGAAGGAAAGAGGATGACGATGATGATCGCTCCTGTAAAGAAGAAATAAAGAGATCCGCAGTGTTGCGGTGAACAATATTAACAGTATTAATTATTAAAAACAATGGCAAAGCTTAAGACCGTCTCCGGTGCCAAAAAGCGTTTCGCGCTTACCGGAACAGGAAAAATCAAGAGGAAGCATGCTTATCACAGCCACATCCTCACCAAGAAGACCAAGAAACGTAAGAGAAACCTTGACCATTTTGCCGTCCTCGAGAAGGTCGACAACAACAGGGTAAAAGAAATGTTGGTCCTGTAGTTTATTAAAGTTTAACTTGGAACACAGCCGAAAAGTACCGCCAAGCTGCGGTCGCTGTCTCCAGAAAAAGATCAAATTATGCCAAGATCAGTCAATTCAGTAGCCTCCAGGGCTCGCCGCAAGAAGATTCTCAAGAGAACCCGCGGAAATTTCCTCTCCAGAAAGAATGTCTGGACCGTAGCAAAGAACACTTATGAGAAGGGTTTGACCTATGCTTACCGTGACCGCAAGGCAAAGAAGCGCAATTTCCGTGCTCTTTGGATCCAGAGGATCAACGCCGCCGCCCGTCAGTATGGTATCTCCTACTCCCAGTTCATGGGCAAGCTTGCAAAGCAGAACATCGGACTGAACCGCAAGGTTCTTGCCGACCTCGCCATGAACAACCCTCAGGCGTTTGAAGCTATCGTCAATTCTGTCAAATAGTCTGGCTTTTCCGAAGTGAAATTGAGCACCATATACCACAACAAATGGGTCAGGATGTCTTTCTGGGCCCTGCTTTATCTGTTGTGGGTGGCATGGCTCGGAAACTGGTGGTGGGCTCTCGGCCTCATCGTGATCTTCGACCACCACATCACCCGCAAGGTTAAGTGGCTTTTCTGGAAGAAGGACTACAAAGAAGGAGAGAAGCACAATGTCTGGCTCGACTGGCTGGATGCGATCATCTTCGCCACAGTCGTTGTCACGTTCATCAACATCTTCTTTTTCCAGGCCTTCAAGATCCCTTCATCGTCGATGGAAAGCTCCCTTTACACGGGAGACCATCTGTTCGTAAGCAAGCTCGCCTACGGTCCCAAGGTGCCCCAGACTCCGCTTACGGTTCCTTTCACCCACAACGTAATCTTCGGCAAGGAGTCCTATTCGACCCTTATCCAGAATGATTACCGCCGCCTGAAGGGACGCGGACATGTCAAGAGAGGGGACTATGTGGTCTTCAACTTCCCTAACGGGGACACAGTTCTCACCCGTTATCCGGCTGATGACTACTACGCTTGGGTCCGCAATGCAGGCAGGGACTACACCATCGAGAACGGCGGCCCCGTCAAGGTCCGCCCGGTCGACAAGGAAGACCACTACGTCAAGAGGTGCGTAGCCGTCCCCGGCGACACCCTCACCGTCCGCGACGGCCTTGTCTGGATCGATGGGAAGCAGCAGGAGGTTTACCCCGGTGTCCAGCTTAGCTACACTGTGGTAACAAGCGGCCAGAGAATCAACCCCCGCACATTGGAAAAGCTGGGGCTCAACACCGCGGAACTTGCTTTCAACCCCAACCTGCCAGGTTATCCTGCAATGCCGTTGACAGCGGCGATGCTCGATGAGGTCAAAGGAATGTCTTCCGTCGTCAGCGTGGAACCCAATCTGGATGTCTATCCTCCGGATTTCCCTGACACCTATCTGAGCATCTTTCCCTTCACCGAGGATTCCAAGTGGACGAGGGACAACTTCGGTCCTCTCTGGATCCCCAGCAAGGGAGCCACGGTCAGCCTGAGTGCAGAGAACCTGCCGCTTTACGAAAGGATCATAACCTCTTACGAGGGCCATCAGCTTTCGACCGGTCCTGACGGAGAGATATTCATCGACGGAGAAAAAGTCTCAACCTACACTTTCGGACAAGACTATTATTTCATGATGGGGGACAACAGGCACAACTCCCTGGACTCCAGGTACTGGGGCTTCGTTCCCGAGGACCATGTGGTCGGCAAGCCTTCGATAATCTGGCTCTCCACCGACCGCAACAGGAAGTTCCCCAACAACATAAGGTGGCGCAGATTTTTCAAAATAGTGTAGAGATTTTGGATTTCTGAATATTTTGAACTAAATTCGCACCCCGCAAATTATTTTGAATCAATAAAAAAGTATATATCATGGCAAAAGTTTGTCAAATCACAGGACGAAAGAGGATGATCGGCTGCAACGTCGCTCATTCGAAGCTTCACACCAAACGCGACTTTTCCCTCAACCTCAAGACCAAGAAGTTCTGGTCAGAGGAGGAGCAGAGGTTCGTGACTCTCAAGGTGTCCACCAAGGGCATGAGGACCATCGAGAAGAAGGGGCTTGACGCCGCTCTCAAGGATGCTCAGAAGAAAGGATATGTCGGCCTTGTTTAAAATCTATTGAATTATGGCAAAGAAATCAAAAGACGCAAGGGTGCAGGTCATCCTCGAATGCACTGAGCAGAAGGCTAGCGGTGTTCCCGGAATCTCCAGGTACATCACCACCAAGAACAAGAAGAACACTCCGGAACGTCTGGAGCGCAAGAAGTATAACCCTTACCTCCACAAGGTTACACTCCATCGTGAGATCAAATAAAGAAGATTAAGTTATGGCAAAGAAAGCAGTCGCAACGTTCGCCGCAAAGGCCGGCGCAAAGAGCATGGTGAAGTGCATCCGTATGGACAAGTCTCCCAAGACCGGAGCCTATGTCTTCACCGAGCAGCTTGTCGAGGCTGACAAGACCAAGGACTTCTTCGCTGGCAAGAAATAATCTTTCCGGTAGATCAGAAATAGCGCGGACGTCTTTCAGACGCCCGCCTTTTTTATTTACCCCGTTTTTGTGTATATTTGTAAGATAAGATTTTGAATAAGCATGGGACTTTTTGACAGAGGTGTACGCAAGACCAAGGAAGGCTTTTTCCAGAGGCTTTCCAGGGCGGTTGTCGGCAAATCCAAGGTCGATGATGAGGTCCTGGATGCCATCGAAGAGGCCCTGGTAGCTTCGGACATGGGAGTTGACACGACTCTCAAGGTCGTGGATGCCCTTGAAGAAAGGGTCGGCAAGGACAAATACATGTCCTTCGACGAACTCGTGGACATGCTCCGCGACGAGATAGGCAAGATGCTGGAAGTGGAGGATGCTGCCCCCGCAGAAGAACCCTTAGATCTTTCCAGGAAGCCCATGGTCGTCATGGTCGTCGGAGTGAACGGAGTGGGCAAGACCACTACCATCGGCAAGCTTGCCGCCCGTTACAAGGCGATAGGCAAGAAGGTCGTCATCGGCGCCGCCGACACTTTCAGGGCCGCTGCAGTCGACCAGCTCTGCATCTGGGCTGAAAGGGCCGGAGTCGACATCGTCAAGCAGGGCATGGGATCCGATCCTGCATCCGTGGCCTTCGACACTGTGAAATCGGCTGTCGCGAAGGAGGCTGACGTGGTCCTCATCGACACGGCCGGCCGTCTCCACAACAGGATTGACCTGATGAACGAGCTCACCAAGATCCGCAACGTCATGCGCAAGGTTATTCCGGACGCTCCCCATGAGGTCCTCCTAGTCCTTGACGCATCGACCGGACAGAATGCCTACCAGCAGGCCAAGGAATTCTCCAGGGCGACTGACATCACCTCCCTGGCGATCACCAAGCTGGACGGCACGGCCAAGGGCGGAGTCGTCATAGGAATTGTGGACCAGCTGAAAGTCCCGGTCAAGTTCATAGGCATAGGCGAGGGCATAGACGACCTCAAAGTCTTCGACAAGAAGGAGTTCGTAGGCTCGCTGTTTTCAAGGGAAGATATTGAAAAATAAATAATTATGAAGCTTTCTTACAATTGGCTCAAAGATTATCTGACTTTTGACCTCAATCCCACTCAGATTGCTGACGCAATGACTGCTATCGGCATCGAAGTGGATTCGCTTGAGGAGCAGGAAGAGATTCCCGGCGGACTCGCCGGAGTCGTCGTGGCAAAGGTGCTCGAGTGCGAACCTCATCCGGATTCGGACCATCTCCACATCACCAAGGTGGATGCCGGGACCGGCGAACCCCTCACCGTCGTGTGCGGCGCTCCCAACGTGGCTGCCGGCCAGAAGGTGCTCTTCGCCACCATCGGCACCGTCCTTCCCGGAGACTTCAAGATCAAGAAGTCCAAGATCCGCGGAGTGGAGTCCTTCGGCATGATCTGTGCCGAGGATGAACTCGGCATCGGGAACGACCATGCAGGGATCATGGTCCTGCCTGATGACGCCGTCGTCGGAACCCCTGCCAAGGAATATCTCCACCTCAAGACGGAGGCTGTCATTGAATATGAGATCACCGCCAATCGCGTGGATGCATCTTCGCACATCGGCGTCGCCCGCGACCTCTATGCGTGGATGGTGACCAACAATATTCCCTGCGAACTGAAGTATCCTGCAGTGGATGCATGGAAGGCAGGAGAAGGGGAGTCCATCCCCATCGAGATCCAGGATCCTTCAGCGGCTCCGCGTTACTGCGGAATTACCGTCAAGGGTGTCAAGGTCGGCCCTTCCCCTGAGTGGCTTCGCAAGAAGCTCCTGTCCATCGGCCTCAGGCCCATCGACAATGTGGTCGACATCTCCAACTTCATCCTCTGGGAGCTTGGCCAGCCTCTCCACACCTTTGATGCTGACAAGATCAAGGGCGGCAAGGTAATAGTCCGCAGGGCCCAGGAGGGTGAAAAGATTGTCACGCTTGACGAGGTCGAGCGCAAGCTTTCAGCTGAGGACATAGTCATTGCAGACGCCGAAGGCCCCATGTGCATCGCCGGTGTGTTCGGAGGCATCGACTCCGGAGTCACCGAGTCCACGACCAGCGTCTTCATCGAGAGCGCCTATTTCGATCCCGGGTCCATCCGCAAGACCTCCAAGAGACATGGTCTTCAGACCGACGCATCCTTCCGCTACGAGCGCGGCTGCGACCCTTCGATCAATGAATATGCCTGCAAGAGGGCTGCCCTCCTTATCCAGGAGCTTGCCGGAGGCGAGATCGTCGGCGACATGAGGGAATTCTATCCCGAGAAGATCGGCAGGAAGCACATCGTCCTTGACTACGACAGGATCGAGGCATTCATCGGCAAGAAGATCGGTCACGACACCATAGAGGGCATCCTCAAGAGCCTCAACTATGATTTCATCGAGAAATGGCCCGGAGGAGCACGGGTGGCCGCCCCGACCTACATGATCGATGTCACCAGGGAGTGCGACGTGGTCGAAGAGATCCTCAGGATCTACGGCTACAACAACATCGACCTGCCCCGTCACATGAAGATGTCCGTCAATGCTACACCTTCACCCGAACCGGAGGCCATCCGCAACGGAATCTCCAACTTCCTCTCGGCCAACGGTTTCGTGGAGACGATGAACAACTCTCTCACGAAGGGAGCTTACTACAAGGGCCTGACCACCTATCCCGAGGAGAAGTGCGTCACGATAGTCAACCCTCTTAGCTCCGACCTCAACGTGATGCGCCAGAACCTGATCTTCAATGGTCTGGAAGTCATCGCCTACAACGTCAACCGCCAGATCCCTTCAATGAGGATCTATGAATATGGTTCCGTCTACAGCCGCGATCCCCAGGGAGACGGCAAGACCCTAGCTTCCTACGAGGAGCATCCGGCTTTTGCCATGTTCATCTCCGGAACTCCCGAGAAGACCTGGAACCTCCAGCCCGGCAAGAGCAGCTTCTTCACCCTCAAGGGCTATGTCGACCTGCTCCTGAGACGCTTCGGAGCAGACCTGTACCAGATGGAAGCCACTCCGGCTCCCGCTGACATATTCAGTGAGGGCATTGCTTATTCCCTTCCGGGACAGCACCTGCCTCTGGCGGTCGTCGGAACCGTCCTCCCTTCGCTCGCAAGGAAGTTCGATGTAAAGCAGCCTGTCTTCGCTGCCGAGATCAACTGGAACACCCTGTTCATGCTCGTCAAGAGGGACAAGGTGGCCTTCAAGGAACTTCCCAAGTTCCCTGAGGTGCGCAGGGACCTCGCCCTTCTCCTGGATGAGAGCGTTAGCTATTCAGACCTCTACAGGAGTTCGTTCAAGGCGGCAAAGAAATTGCTCAAGAACGTCACGTTGTTCGACGTCTACAGGGGAGACAAGATCCCCGCCGGAAAGAAGCAGTACGCCCTTGGCTTCGTGCTTCAGGACCAGGACAGGACTCTCATTGACGCCGACGTCGAGAAGATAATGTCGAAGCTCCTCTCCACTTTCACGAACGAGTACGGAGCTGCACTGAGATAGGGAATGAAAAGGTTGCCGGGAATGATCTTCATCGCTTCCGCCCTGCTGGCGGCGGTCCTGTCGTGCTCCGACGGGCCGAAGGTCATCCCCGTGCGCAAGATGGAACAGATCTACCGCGAGATGTTCCTTGCGGATCAGTGGCTGGCCGATTTCCCCGAGAAGAAGCCGGCGGCCGACACCTCCTGGTTCTACCTTCCGATCTTCGAGAAGTACGGCTACGGGATGGAGGACTACCGCAAGAGCGTGGACTACTACCTCAATGATCCCAAGCGTTATGCGGAGATGATGGACAGGGTGGTGAAGGACATGCAGGAAGAGGCTGCCAGGATCCACAGGAACCTGGACCGTCAGGAAAAGGCCAGGCAGAAGGCGGATTCGATCGCCAATGCCCTCAAGGTCTATGCTCCGGACCATATCCTCTATTATGAAGACCTGTTCATGGTCAATGCCATGACCGACAGGATCGACATCCGGAAGAATCCTCAGGGAATATATTTCCCCGAGCCTGTCGTCGAGGACACTCTCTTCCATGGCCCGGAACTTATCTTGCGCGACTCCATTGAAACCACTCAGATCGAAGAATTTCAGAGACTTATCCCATGGCTAGAGTAGCAGCTGAATATGTTTTTACCCTGGACCGTCCCGGAGCCATCCGGAACGGTTTCGTGGAGTGTGCACCAGACGGGACTGTCATTGCAGTCGGGGAGTGCGACCCTTCCAAGGAGGAGGTCTTCTTCAAGGGTGCCCTGGTCCCTGGCTTCGTGAATTCGCATTGCCATGTCGAGCTTTCCTACATGTGGAAGCTGTTCCGGAAAGGTACAGGCATGGCCGGTTTCATCGACCAGATCAATGCCCTCAGGGACACGAAACCGCTCGATGAGAAGATTGCCGACATCCGTCATTGGATGGAGGTTATGTGGAACCGCGGAGTCTCCGCAATGGCTGACATCAGCAACTGTGACGACTCATTCGCGATCAAGAAAGCTTCTCCGATGTACACCAGGACCTTCCTGGAGGTTTTCGGTACCGAGCCCGAAGACTGCGGAGCCGTGATGGACGGGGTGTTGAAACTAAAGGCTGTCGCGGACAGTTTCGGCCTCGATGCCACTCCGACTCCTCATGCCTGCTACACCATGAGTCCCCAGCTGGTCACTGCCGTGTCGGCCGAGGGCCTTAAGACAGGTTTCCTTTCGTTCCATTCGGAGGAGACTGAGCAGGAAGAAGAGATGATCCGTACTGGGTCTGGAGCCATGTGGGAGAACCGCAAGGCAGCCGGGATGAGTGTTCCACCTGTGACCGGACAGTCGTCCCTGCTGTATTTCCTGGACAGGCTCCAGGAAGCCCATCCTGCACCATTCGACGAACACATCCTTCTGGTGCATGAAGTCTGCATTGACCAGGAAGGCATGGACGCAGTCAAGAAGGTGATGATGCATCCCTTCATAGCTCTCTGCCCTTGCTCCAACATATTCATTCACAATGCTCTTCCTCCGGTCGGACTGATGCGATCGAACGGCTTGAAGCTTACCGTGGGCACTGATTCCCTTTCCAGCAACGATGATCTCGACATGGTAAGGGAACTCCATTGCCTGCAAAGTAATTTCAAAGAACTCGAGCTGGATGAACTTCTGACATGGGCCTGCCTGAACGGAGCTGAATTCCTTGGCAAGGAGGATGAGCTGGGATCTCTGGAGCCAGGCAAGAAGCCCGGCATCGTGCTGATCGAGAACCTCGGCCCGGAAGGGAGACTGACTACAGAAAGTTGTTCACGCAGAATCGTATAGCCTATGATGAGGGAAGAAATAGTGTTCGGACCGATCCGCTCCAGAAGGCTGGGATCATCGCTCGGGATCAACCTCCTTCCTGAGAAGGGGAAGATCTGCAATTTCGACTGCATCTACTGCGAATGCGGCTGGAACAAGGACGGACTTGGAGACACCAAGCTTCCAACTGCTGCGATGCTCCGTGAGGCTCTCGAATCCAAGTTGTCAGCCTGCAAGGCCGAAGGAACTCCCATCGACTCGATAACTTTTTCCGGAGACGGAGAACCTACCCTCAATCCGGATTTCCCCGAAATCATAGACATAACCCTGGAATTGAGGGCAAAGTATTACCCAAAGGCTCTTGTGTCGGTCCTGTCCAACGCTACGATGATCGGACGTCAGAAGGTCTTCGAGGCTCTCCGGAAGGTGGACAACCCAATCCTCAAGCTCGATGCCCCAACTGATGAACTGGTCCGTAAGATCAACCAGCCGCAAGGCAGGTACCATGTAAGCGACGTGGTTGAAGGTATGCTGAGGTTCGAAGGTGACTTCGTGATGCAGACCATGTTCCTTAAGTCTCCGGACTTCGATTCTTCGGAACCGTCCCAGCTCGAGGCCTGGATGGACATAGTAAGGAAGGTGCGTCCCAGGGAGGTAATGGTGTACACGTTGGACCGCGAGGCTCCTGCTTCCGATCTCGAGAAGTTTACGGTGGAGCAGATGAGGGAGCTTGTCAGGCCGCTCGAAGACGAAGGCTTCAAGGTCCAGATAAGAGGATGATAATAGAAAGATATTAATATTCATACGTAATGGAATCATTATTAGAAAAGTACGGCTACGCTCCGGACAAGGAGCAGATAGGCAAGAGGCTGGATGCCATCGCTGCCAACATTGACAACGTCTCCAGTCCTTCCGTCCTGAAGACCTGCATGTCCATAATGGATCTCACGACCTTGCGCACCGAAGACACTCCGGCTTCCGTGACGAAACTGGTCGGGAAGGTCAATTCGTTCAAGGCTGACTATCCTGATTATCCTCTGCCCGCTTCTGTGTGCGTGTATCCCAATTTCGCATCACTCGTCAAGGAAAACCTGTCCGATCCTCAGGTGCATGTCACTGCCGTCTCCGGTTGTTTCCCCACCTCCCAGAGTTTCCTGGAAGTCAAGGCCAGGGAATGTGAGCTTGCAGTGAAGGCCGGTGCAGACGAAATCGACATCGTCCTCGCTCTCAACTCCTTCATGGCAGGGGACTTCGATAAGGCGAGGGAGGAAATTCGGACCATGAGGAATGCCGTAGATTCCGCCGCTGCAGAGCTTGGAAAGCAGGTTGTCCTCAAGGTAATCCTTGAGACCGGCCTTCTGGTGACGCCCGAAAAGATAGCTGAAGCTTCACTTCTCGCAATGGAAGAAGGAGCCGACTTCATCAAGACTTCCACCGGAAAGGTGAGTGTCAACGCCACGCCTGTCGCAGCCTATGTCATGTGCGAGTGCATCAAGGCCTTCCATGCCAAGACCGGCAGGAAGGTTGGCTTCAAGGCTGCCGGAGGCATCTCCACTGCCAAGGATGCCGTGTGCTACTATTCAATCGTCAAGACTGTCCTCGGTGACGAGTGGCTGAACAAGGGCCTCTTCCGCTTCGGAGTGAGCCGCCTGGCCAATTCCCTGATGTCTGCGATAGAGCAGAAGACGGTGGTCTACTTCTAGCCGTTTTTCGAAAATATCCAGGTCCTTCACGGCCTAAAAAAAGCCTTCCACGGGTGCGTGGGAGGCTTTTTTGATTTTATCCGTTGAATATTTCAACCTACGGATAGCCCTCCCTACCTTTGCTCCTGACTTAAACCTAAACGATTATGAAATGGTTCATCAAACTGATGCTGCCGGCGCTGGTGCTGGCGTCTTGCAGCAAGGAGGCAGGGTCTCCGGTGGAGGCTTTGCCCGAAAGCACAGGAGAGAGGCAGGAAACCGTTGCCCATGGACTCATCACTCTTGGCGAAAGGCTTGAGAATCCCTATTCAGTGAGGAATGTCTCCGCCGCCCTTGCTTCAGTCTATCCTACAAGGGCGGGAGCTGAAGTCCCGGCCAATGCCCGTTACGTCAGGTTCCTTCCCAAGGACATGGAGGAATATTCCATCCTGGAAGAACTCGGACTCGATCTGTTTGACCATCCTCTTGACTGTCAGATCCTTGAGGATGGAGATTACTACCATGACCCTTCGATTCCTGAAGGGGAGATCACATGGCAGTACGCGGTTGTCCCGGTGGATTTCAACTTCCCTGAAGCCGTCAGGCATGAGGTGATCGAAGACTGTTTCATTCCAGAAGAAGGCATGCCTACGAAGGGCTTCGAAGACGTGGACTGGAATGCAGTCGAGCGGAAGGCCTTCGAGGTCTCCGGCAACGGGACGCTGCTGGTACCCGAGACCCGTTCGAAAGCCAAACCTTCGGGGCAGATCACGATCATGGATGACAGGCTTGGGAAGGCGGTCGGCATCGCCTGCGTCAAGATGACTGCGAATGTCTTTGTCAAAGTGTCCACTGTCTACACGGATGCCGACGGAAAGTACTCTTTCCCGGCGAAGTTCTCAGCGAAGCCTCGCTACAGCATCTGTTTCCAGAACAAGCTAGGTTTCACCATCGGACTGAACCTGATCCTTGTACCGGCTTCGGTCTCGACTCTCGGGAAGGATGATCCTGACGGAATCGATGTCACAGTGGACAGCAAGTCGGACAACACTCTCTTCCGCCGCTGCGCTGTCAACAATGCAGCGTACGATTATTTCCAACAGAGTTCTTCTTGGGGTGTCACCCAGCCGCCGAAGAATACGAGGTTCTGGATCCTCAACATCCTGAAACCATCCTGCACCCTGATGATGCACCACGGCGCCATCCTGGATACCAAACTAGTCAGTAATTATCTTGGGATGTACAAGGCAATCGTCCGTGTCTTTGCTCCTGACATCGTGATCGGGTCAAAGGGCAAGAACGGAAAATACTCCGAACTCTACACCTGTGCTATACACGAGCTTGCCCACGCTTCCCATTTCGCCAGTGTCGGAACGGGCTACTGGAACAAGTTCGCGACCTACATCCTGACTTCCTATCTCATGTACGGTTCATGCTACGGGACTGGGAACGGAGACGATGCAGGTTACTGTGCCGTGGGAGAGATGTGGGCCTACCACATTGAAAACATGGTCTACAAGTCCAGGTACGGGATCAATCCTCGTTTCGGATCCTCCTATTGGTTCAAGCCTTCGGTCCTGGACGTGCTTGAGGACGGGGGAGTCACCAGGGGCGAGATCTTCTCTGCGCTGACAAGCGAAGTGACCGATGTGGATGTGCTTAAGAAGGAACTCCTGTCGGTCTGCCCCGCCAAGAAAGCCGTGATCGAACAGGCTTTCAAGCCCAAGAGAAAGTAGCTTTGAAGCCTTCGCCGGCCCGGGTATAATTTTTTTGCAAATTCACATGCAATTTGTATCTTTGCAATCCAATTATGCGCGGGTGGCGAAATGGTAGACGCGCTAGTTTCAGGAGCTAGTGTCAATTGCGACGTGTGAGTTCGACTCTCATCCCGCGCACGAAAGAGACCGGAAGGATGACCTTCCGGTCTCTTTTTTGATCCTTTTCTCGTTATCGCATTATACTGTTCTTTCGATTATTATTACTATTTTAGTAGACTCTAATTCAGAAAGTATGAAGATAGTATTCCTGGATGCGGCTACGGTGGGGGACACTTCGCTTGAGCCTATTGCAAAACTTGGAGAACTGGTCTGCTGGCCGACTTCCACTCCTGAAGAGGCGAGAGGACGTGTCGGTGACTGCGAGGTTCTGATAGTGAACAAGATCAAGGTGGACGAGGCTCTGCTTGATGCGGCCCCATGCCTGAAGCTTGTCTGCGAGGCGGCTACCGGGGTCAACAACATCGACCTGGATGCCTGTGCTGCGAGGGGAATTCCCGTCCGCAACGTGGCCGGCTATTCGACCGATTCCGTGGTGCAGGAAACCTTCATGCACATCCTGACTCTTATGGGCAACGGCCCCTACTTAGACAGAACCGTCAAGTCCGGGGAATATTCCCGCGGAAAGATATTCACTGACGTTTCGAAGCCTTTCTTCGAGATCACTGGAAAGACCCTTGGCATCATCGGCATGGGTACGATAGGTTCGAAGGTCGCAAAGGTGGGGGTGGCTTTCGGAATGAATGTGATCTATTACTCCACTTCCGGAACCGGTCATTGCAAGGAATATCCTTCAGTTTCCCTCGAACAGCTGATGAAAGAGTCGGACGTGATTTCGGTCCATGCTCCCTTCAATCCCCGCACTGCCGGCCTGGTAGGCGAGAAGGAACTCAGGCTCATGAAGCCTACTGCGTTCATTATCAACATGGGTCGCGGAGGCATCGTTGTCGAGGAGGCTCTTGCCAAGGTGATCGATGAAGGAGCCATCGGCGGAGCCGGCCTGGACGTCTTCGTCACAGAGCCGCTTCCTGAGGATCACCCCCTTCTCCACACTCGCCATCCTGAGAAACTAAGCCTTACTCCTCACACCGCCTGGGCAAGCGTAGAAGCCCGTCAGAGGCTCATCGAGGCCATCGCCGCCAACATCGCTCAAGGCTTCTGATCCAAAACCGAAAAGCAAGAAAGACAGATATGAAAAAGATCCTTATCTCATTGACAGCCCTCCTGGCCTGCGCCGTTTTGCCTGCGCAGACCTTGCAGACTTCCTATTTCTCGGAGGATTTCACCTATTCCTACAGGCTCAACCCTGCCTTCCATCCTTCGTACAGTTTCGTCGGACTGCCGTTAGCCGGCTCCACAGCCATGGGCTACACAGGTGCTTTCGGACTTAATGACCTGGTTTATAAGACCGGAGGTGAGAAGGTAACCTTCATGAATGACGCCGTCCAAGTCTCTGATTTCCTCGGCAGGTTCAAGCCTGGAATGAACAAGTTCACAACCGAGAGCTATGCCAATCTCCTGGCAATAGGTTTCAAAGCAGGAGGGATGTACAACATCGTGGATGTCAACATCAGGGATTACACCAGCGGCAGCCTTCCCTACGATCTTATGAAGTACCTGAAAGAAGGCCCGACGGCTGATGGCTCATACGATCTGTCCGGCCTGCATGCCCGTTCCACATCCTTTGCGGAGATTGGAATCACTTCCTCATGGAAGCCCAGCCGCAAGCTGACCATCGGAATGAGGTTCAAAGGTGTGATCGGTCTGCAGAACTCCTATGTAGACATGGAAAACCTGCGCGTGAGCAAGTCCGGAAGTGATTACACAGTCTCTTCCAGCGGAGTCGTAGCTTCAGCTTATGATGGAATAGACATCGTCACCCGCACTCCCGAATACTCTGCCGGAAACAAACTCATCGACTTCTCCCATTCCAAGATAGGGAGGTCTCCCGGAATCATGAACGGTTACGGAGTAGGGGCTGACCTGGGAATCCTTTACGATGACAGTTCATGGCAGTTCTCCGGATCGATCTCCGACATAGGCTGCGTGTTCTGGTTCCACAACCTCTACGGCCATGCACTGTCCTCGAGCAGTTTCACTTATGACTTCCAGCCCCACAGCCATCGCGGGACGAAGATGGCCAACGAGTTCTCCGACATGGGAGACCTCATGGCCCAGGCTCTTCAGATCCAGAAAGAGGATGAGTACCAGAGCCTTCAGATGCTGCCTCTGACAGCCAGGTTCGGCGCAAGGTACCTTCTTTATTCAGATCTTTCATTCGGTGGACTTGCCACTTTCCGTTATGACAACGTCTGTCCCTTCTGGGACCTTCGCGGAAGTGTCAATTACAAACCTGTGAAGAAGGTGGAACTGATAGGCAGCCTTGGCGCCGGCACTTACGGAGTGACCTTCGGAGCCTTCGCCAACGTCAAGGTCGGCCATTTCAACCTGTTCGCCGGTACCGACGGCCTGCTCGGCCTGCGGAGCTCCAACTTTGTCTACCCGGGATCCAACTATCCCAACGCCGCCTTCGGCCTGAACATCATCTGGTAGTATTCCTAGAAGGAATATGTTCCCGGGCCCAGCTCGTGGACTGTGTAGCTGTCGTCTGACATAGGGGCGGCAGAGGCCGTCTCCACACTCTTAGGAACATAGACAGTTGCACGGGAACCGTAAGGAATGGTGACTTCCATCCTGACGGAGTGCCCGTCGTGGCTGACATGTGAGCTCACCTCTCCATAAGGAGTCATGGTTGAATAGCTCACATCAGTGAGTTCTGCAGAAGGTATCGGCCTGATGATCACGTGCTTGAATCCAGGCTCGAGGGGATCGGTGTCGACTCCGGCCAGCACCCTTGAGTACCATGTGAGTCCGCCGCCGAACATCGGATGGTTCCTTGAATCCTTGCCATTCCACTGCTCCCAGGATGTCGTGGCACCCTGCTCGATCCACCAGCCGAAACTGGGGAAGTCACGCTGGTTCATGATCCTGCAGGCAAGGTCACCCATCCCGTTCATAGAAAGGGTCTCGAAAAGGTAGCGGGTCCCGATTATTCCGGTGTTGAGGTGGCTGTTGTTCCTGACTTCAAGTTCTTCTCTCAAGGTCTCCCTGACATCTTCCAGTCTCTCATCGGGAACGCCCATGTAAAGGGCCAGGACATTGCTTCCGTTCTCTCCGTAGGACTTGGTCTGAGGATCGAAGAAGGTCTCGTTGAAGGCTGCTGCAATCCTGTCACAGAGAGCGGAATACTC
Source organism: Bacteroidales bacterium (assembly GCA_017469745.1). Lineage (GTDB taxonomy): Bacteria > Bacteroidota > Bacteroidia > Bacteroidales > UBA932 > Cryptobacteroides. The sequence continues at coordinate 20,003 of JAFUFS010000045.1, forward strand.
CTTCGCTTCAGCTTCTTTGCCTAGGACCTTTGCAGTCATTGCTGTGTTCCTTGCACATAGCCAGTAGATAAAGGTGTGTACCAGTTCTTCCTTGGGGATGTCTCCGTTGATCGGCGGGAGCCAGTCTCCGAGGTTGTACCAGTAGAAGGGTTTCCCGTCAGGAGTGGCCTTTGCGACCAGGATCGTGCCGTCCGGCCTTGTCCATGTCCCTAAATATCTAAGGTATCCCTTCATTCCGTCAAGGCTCTTCTCCAGGACGGACCTGTCACCGTAGCGCAGGTAGAACTCCCAGGGCATCACGCAAATTGCAGCTCCCCAGGCCGGTCCTCCTCCGCACATGGGCTCCCACGGGGCTCCGTTGGGGACATAGCCGGTCTCTGGATGCTGGCTTCCGATCACGTCGTCGATCCACTTGTTGTAGAATGACGCAGCGTCGAAATAAGAAAGTACCGAGGCCATGGCCACCTCACCGTCGCCGGTGTAAGGAAGCCGCTCACGGTGAGGACAGTCGGTCGCAACTGCACTGTGCATGTTGTCCATCTGCGAACGCTGGAAGATCTTCAGGATCTGGGCGAAGAGGGGATTGGAACTTTCGAAAGTGGAGTTCACCGGCACATCGGTATTCACTGCTTCGGCAACGACCTGTTCGGGGGTGAGCTCTTCTATTCCTGAGACGATGGCTTCCCGGAAAACGAACCAGGTGAAGCGGGGGGCGAAGTCTGCCTTCCCGTCGGAAGCGAAAACGTATTCACACCTCGGGCTCTTGTACTCGCTCAGGTACTCTACCTTGAGGGTGTCGCCAGTCTTGCCTTTCAGGCCTGTGAAATGGGCCCAGCCGGAGATGACGGTGCCGAAATCGATCTTGTAGGATCCGTCTTCCTGACGCTCGAACGAGACGGGTTTGAAGACTTCGGTGATCTTGTCGGTAGGACCGTTGTTCGCTGTCAGAGGGCCGTCAGGGGCCGTTCTTCCGACTGCTGAAGCCCAGGCTGAATCGTCGAATCCGGCCTTGTCCCAGCCGGGCTGCTCCTGCCTTGCGTCATAGGCTTCTCCTCCCCACACGTCTCCGTAAGTGAAGGGGGATTCGGCGGCCTTCCAGGATGTGTCCGTACTGACATGTTCCTTGTGGCCGTCCTTATAGGAAAGCTCTATGCGGGCGATCAGCCTCGGAACTCCGTAAGGTTCGCACTGGTCGGAAGGAGCTGTCGGGCGGGTGTGGAAATAACCGTTGCCGAGGGTTACTCCGATGGCGTTGGCACCTTCCTGGAGCATTCCGGAGATGTCGTAGCCCAGGTAGAGAGTCCTGTAGGCGGTGACTTCGGGGTCAAGCGGGATGCGGGGGTTCTCGGCCAGCCAGGGACGGAGGGTGTAGTCCGTGAGTCCCGGCACCAGGAAGTCGTCGCCGAC
>JAFUFS010000046.1 GCA_017469745.1 Bacteroidales bacterium
CACTGAAGGTGAGGTCACCAGGGCTAAGGACAACATCCTCGCTTCCCTCGAGAAAGCAGTCAACGAAGCTGACACCAGGAAGAACCCTGAGTTCGTCCATCCTCTCATCAGCAACTTCTTCGACAACCAGGCCTACATGGAGCCTCAGACCGAATATGAGCTTGCCAAGGCTTTCATGGACCAGATCAACGCCAACATCCTCAATCAGATGATCTCCCAGATCATCCCTGACGAGAACATAGTCATGATCTACAGCGGTCCTCAGAAGGACGGAATCGCAACTCCTACAGAGAAACAGCTGCTTGCAGCCTTCGAGGATGCGAAAACAGCCGAGATCGAAGCACCTGCAGCCGAGACTGCCACCGAGCCGTTCATGGATCCTTCCGTCTTGAAGGGATCTCCTGTCAAGAAGAGCAGCACTTCAATCTACGGCTCCACCGAGTGGATCCTTAAGAACGGAGTCAAGGTGATCGTGCTTCCGACCGATCACATGAAGGATCAGATCCTCTTCACTCTCTACAAGGCAGGAGGCCAGAACCTGATTCCCACCGAGGATTTCGCCTCGTTCGACGGTAACATCTATGGCACTTTCGAGGCCATGCAGGGTGTGTCCAAGTTCAAGAGCACGGAGGTCACCAAGATGCTCTCCGGAAAGAATCTTCGCGTCGGCTCCTACATCGACGCTCTCTACAATGGAATCAGCGGCTCCTCTTCAGTGAAAGACTTGGAGACTGCCATGCAGCTGGTGTATCTAACTTTCACCGATCCCCGTTTCGACCAGGAAGAATGGGACATTGCCCTTGCCCAGCTCAAGGCTGTGCTCCCGAACGCTCTCGGAACCCCTCAGTTCAAGCTCCAGAGAGAACTCAACGATTTCCTTTACGGAGGCAATCCCAGAAGCCAGTTCATCTCCATGGAGACACTTGATAAAGCCAATCTCCAGACAGTTGAAAGGAACTATCGCAAGCTCTTCTCATCCGCGGCAGGAAGCGTCATGGTCATTACCGGAGATGTAGATCTCAACACTCTGAAACCGCTGGTTGAGAAGTACATAGGATCTCTCCCGAAGGGTAAGAAGACCAAGGGCATCAAGGATCTTTCTCCGAGGCTTGTCAAGGGTGAGAACATTAAGACCATCCAGACCGACATGGAGACACCCAAGTCCACCGTCATTGAAGTCTATTCGGATTACAGGCCTTACACCGTCAAAGATGCCGTGCTTGCCGATGCAGTCAGCTACGTCCTTGACCAGATCTATGTCGACACCATGCGCGAGGATGAGGGCGGAACCTACGGCGCCTCCTCTTCTGCCAATGCAGGTCTGGAGCCTGAGCCGATGTATCTTATGCAGGTAGCCTTCGAGTGCAAGCCTGAGATGGCCGACAAGCTCAGGGCCATGGCCAGGGACGAGTTCCGCAAGCTGGCGGAGAACGGCCCGACCGACGAGCAGTTCTCCCGCACCTTGGAGAACTTCAAGAAGAATGTTCCCGAAAACAGGATCAGCAACAGCTACTGGATGAACAATCTGGTCAGGTACTCCAAGTTCGGTTTCGATTATGACAAGGAGTACGAAGAGGCTGTCGCATCCTTGACCAAGGAAGGCATCAAGGAAGCTGCCCGCAGGCTCTACGAATCCGGCAACTTCATCGAATTCGCCCAGATGCCCGGCAAGACAACTGAATAAGGTTCATGCTGGAAGATTTCAAGCTTAAGGTTTTCATGGCCGTCTTGGAGGAACAAAGCTTCACCAAGGCGGCCAGGAACCTTGGTATCTCCCAGCCTGCTGTCAGCCAGAACATAGCGGAGCTTGAGAGGGAACTGGGAACTGAACTGTTCACTCGGAGCAAGGGGGCGGTAACCCTGACCGGTGCCGGAGCCTCTTTCAAGGAATATGCTTCCAGGATCCTGCATTGGTACGAAGCGGCATCATCTGCATTCTCAGGCGAGGAAACCCTCAAGGGCCGCCGAACCTTGAGAATAGCGGCAGACAGTTTTGTTGCGGAATCGATTCTTCCATCCTGTATTGAAGCCCTGTCTTCATCATACCCTGGACTCAAGATAGAAACCGTCCATGATTCTCCGTCAGGAGGAGACATCCGTCTTTGGTGCCAGGCGCATTCTGGCGAACTCTCCCTTGAGGACGGTGCCGGCTATGTCGGGATGGTGCAAGCTGCCGCCATCTCCTCCAACCTTTCACTTGCAGCTGCCACAAGCCTTGAAAAACTTCCTCCCAACATAAGGTTTGCGGTCTGGGGCCCTTATTCCAGACTGCTTTCTCCGGACATCAAAGCCCTGTCGTCCGTGGAAACATATTCCCCGGCGGCAATCTGCCGTCTGGTCGCCGGGGCTCCGGATCTGGTGGGCCTGCTCCCGAAGGATGCGGCCATTTCTGCCGGGCTGGTTCCTTTGCCCGTCAGCATGCCTTCACTTTTGTTTGACCTTATGATTTCTCCTGCCTCGGACAGAGGCGATCCTATCTACGTTTCCCTTAGGAACCTGCTCAGCGAGGCCTATAGCCCGGCTTTGTAATCTTTCGGCTAAATATCTTTACGAAATTTTTGAAATAATTATTGTTTTTCATAAATATTATTTATATTTGCGAAAGACAACCTAATTATTTCAGATATGATTACATGGTGGACATCACTCAGTACAACGATGCAGGTCCTGTGGGCCATCACCCTTTCGGCCTCGCTCATCTTCGTCATCCAGACAATCTTCACCTTCCTTGGACTAGGAGGTGAAGGCGGAATCGACACTGATTTCGACACCGACCTCGACATCGAAGGCCCTGACGGATCCTTCGACGCCGACCCTTCGATGAACCTCTTGACGTTCCGCAACTTTGTCAATTTCTGCCTTGGTTTCGGCTGGACTGCCGTCCTCATGAGGGACAGGATCACTTCCAATGCCCTTCTCATCCTGGTCGCAGTCATTGTGGGTATCGCCCTGGTGGCCGCTGTAATGTGGCTGTTCAAGTGGCTGACCGGTATGCAGCAGAGCGGCAACATCGACCTTCACAAGTCGGCCGTGGGCTGCGAGGGCAAGGTCTATCTGACCATCCCCGGTGAGAGAGCCGGAGAAGGCAAGGTACAGATCACCATCAACAATGCAGTCAGGGAATATGATGCAGTGACTGACGGAGACACTATCAAGACCAACACTCCTATCAAGGTGGTGGAAGTCCTCAACGACTACACCCTCCTCGTCGAAGAACTCAATCCTACAATCATCTAATATTAAATAATCATGGACATTACCCTCATCCTTATCATTGTCGCCGTCCTCTTCGTTACTTTTGCGGCGATCCTGAGGCGCTACAAGCGCTGTCCTTCCGACAAGGTCATGGTGATCTACGGTAAGACCGGCAAAAACAAGAGCGGTTCGATTTCTTCCGCACGCTGCATCCACGGTGGTGCTGCCTTCATCTGGCCTGTCTTCCAGGACTATGCCTTCCTTGATTTGAAGCCCATCTCGATCGAGTGCAACCTTACAAACGCCCTTTCGAAGCAGAATATCCGCGTGGACGTGCCCTGCCGCTTTACGGTCGGTATCTCCACCGAGTCCGAGAGCATGACCAACGCAGCAGAGCGTCTGCTCGGTCTCTCCGTCGACAACATCCAGAACATCGCAACCGACATCCTCTTCGGTCAGCTCCGTCTCGTCATCGCTACGATGGACATCGAGGAGATCAATGCCGACCGTGACAAGTTCCTCGCAGCCGTCAGCCAGAACGTCGAGGCTGAGCTCCGCAAGATCGGTCTTAAACTCATCAACGTCAATGTCACCGACATCCGTGATGAGTCCGGTTACATCGAGGCTCTCGGTAAGGAAGCTGCTGCAAAGGCTATCAACGATGCTAAGAAGAGCGTTGCCGAGCAGAACCGTTTCGGTGAGATCGGTAAGGCAGAGGCCGACAGGGACAAGGACATCCGTATCGCTGAGACCCAGAGAGACACCCGTATCAAGACTGCAGCTGCCAATGCTCTTGCTGTCCAGGGAGAGAACACCTCCAAGATCGACATCGCCAATTCCGACGCTATGCGTCGCGAGAAGGAGGCTGAGGCTGCCCGTCTCGCCGTTGCCGCTGAGAAGGTTCAGGCTGCAAAGGCTCTCCAGGAGGCTTACCAGAGCGAGCGTGACGCTGAGCTTGCCCGTGCCGAGAGGGAGAAGGCTACCCAGCAGGCCAACATAGTCGTTCCTGCCCAGATCGACAAGGAAAGGCTCATCATCGAGGCAGAGGCAGAGGCTGAGAAACTCCGCAGGACTGCCCAGGGTGAGGCTGATGCAATCTATGCCAAGATGGAGGCACAGGCTCGCGGTACCCTCGAGATCCTGACCAAGCAGGCCGATGGTTTCGCCCGCATGGTGAATGCTGTCGAGGGCGATGCACAGAAGGCTGTGCTCATGATGATCTCCGACCGTCTGCCTGAGCTCGTAAAGACCCAGGTCGAGGCCGTGAAGGGCATCAAGATCGACAAGGTCACCGTCTGGGACGGCAATGGTTCCAAGGACGGCAAGACATCGACCGCCAACTTCATCTCAGGTCTCATGGGATCGGTTCCTCCGCTCCAGGACCTCTTCAGCATGGCCGGCATGAGTCTTCCTGAATATATGAAAGGCAAGGATGCTGCCGTTCAGGCTCCTGAAGAGGCGGCAAAGGGGGGTGAATAGTCATGCCGATAATCGTCAATGTGGATGTGATGCTGGCGAAGCGGAAAATGACTTCGTCCGAGCTTGCCGAGAAGATTGGCCTTTCCCCGGTCAATCTCTCGATCCTGAAGACCGGCAAGGCCAAGGGAGTCCGCTTCACCACTCTGGACGCCATCTGCAAGGCACTTGACTGCCAGCCCGGCGATCTCCTCGAGTACCGACCTCCCACCGAATAGTGTGTGACACTTTTAAGAACAAAGGCGACCGAGAACAACTCATCGGCCGCCTTTGTTATGAATAGATCCTTCGCTGCACTCAGGATGACAAGATACTACTTGCCGGCGAGGCGGGTGTAGGTACTGTAGCGGACTTTGGCGAATTCCTCGGTAAGGCTCAGGAGTTCCTGTGCCCTGTCGGGGAAGAGCTTGTAGAGGGAGGCGAAACGTACCTCACCCTTCAGGAAGTCCTGGAACTTGGTCCAGTCAGGCTCCTTGGAGTCGAGTGAGAACGGATTCTTGCCCTCTGCCTCAAGGTTCGGGTTGTACCTGTAGAGATGCCAGTAACCGCACTCGACGGCGAGCTTCTCCTCCTTCTGGCTCAGACCCATACCGGCCTTCAGTCCATGGTTGATACAAGGAGCGTAGGCGATGATGAGTGAAGGACCGTCATAAGCCTCGGCCTCCTTGATGGCGTTGAGGTACTGTGCAGGAGAGGCGCCCATTGCGACCTGTGCCACATACACGTAGCCATAGCTCATGGCCATCATGCCGAGATCCTTCTTGCGGATCTTCTTGCCGGAAGCAGCGAACTTGGCGATTGCACCGGCAGGAGTTGACTTGGAGCTCTGTCCACCGGTGTTGGAGTAGACCTCGGTGTCGAGAACGAGCACGTTGACATTCTTGCCGGAAGCAAGGACATGGTCCAGACCGCCGTAACCGATGTCATAGGCCCAGCCGTCACCACCGAATATCCACTGGCTGCGGGCGGGGATGAAGTGCTTGTACTCGAGCAGCTTGGCGCAGGACTCGCACTTGCACTCAGCTGCCAGAGGAACGATCTTGTCAGCAACCTCGCGGGTGACGGTGCCGTCCTCCTTGTTGTCCAGCCACTGCTGGGCAAGAGCCTTGATTTCTTCGCCGCAGCAATCGCAGGCGATGATCTGGCCCATCAGGTTGGCTACGGTCTCACGTGCGCGGTCGGAACCGATCTTCATTCCGAGGCCGAACTCGGCATTGTCCTCGAAGAGGGAGTTCTGCCATGCCGGGCCGTGACCCTGAGCGTTGGTGCAATAAGGTGAGGCAGGGAAGGAAGCTCCGTAGATGGAGGAGCAACCGGTCGCGTTGGCGATCATCATCCTGTCACCGAAGAGCTGGGTGATGTTCTTTATGTAAGGAGTCTCGCCGCAGCCTGCGCAGGCGCCGCTGAACTCGAAGAGAGGCTGTGCGAACTGGGAGTTCTTCACGTTGGCAGCCTTGTTCACGACGGCATCCTTGTAGCCGACCTTGGAGTGCAGCCAGTTGAAGTTCTCCTGCTCCTGATGCTGGTCGAGGGCGGAAACCATGGTGAGAGCCTTCTCCTTTGCAGGGCAGACATCCACGCAGTTGCCGCAACCGGTACAGTCATCGACTGAGGTAGCGAGGGCGAATGAATATTCCTTCAGGACGGCCTTGCCGGCAGCCTTCTTGAGGCCTGCGGGAGCCTTCTCGGCCTCTTCGGCAGTGAGGAGGAACGGACGGATGGCAGCGTGAGGGCAGACGAATGCACAGGTGTTGCACTGGATACACTTGTCAGGATCCCAGCTGGGCACCATGACGGCGACGCCACGCTTTTCGTAGGCGGCAGTGCCTGCAGGCATTGTGCCGTCGGCATAAGGCAGGAAGGCGCTGACGGGGAGGGAGTCTCCGTTCTGGGAGTTGACCACATCGGCGATCTCCTTGACGAAGGCGGGAGCGAGACGGTCCTTATTGGGAGTCTCGAACTTGGCTGTGATCTCTGCCCACTCGGCAGGGATGGTGACTTCGGTATATTCACCGCCACGGTCGACGGCTGCATAGTTCATGTTGACGATGTTCTCGCCCTTCTTACCGTAGCTCTTGACGATGGCGTCCTTCATGTACTTCACTGCATCCTCGTAAGGGATGATGCCGGTGATCTTGAAGAATGCGGACTGGAGGATGGTGTTGGTCCTGTTGCCGAGGCCGATTTCAGAAGCGATCTTGGTGGCGTTGATGATGAACAGCCTGATGTGCTTCTTGCCGATGATGGCCTTCACGTTGTCAGGAATCCTCTTGACGGTCTCAGCCTCGTCCCAGAGGGAGTTGAGGAGGAGGGTACCGTTCTCCTTGATGCCCTTGAGCACGTCGTACTTCTCAAGATAGGAAGGGACGTGGCAGGCCACGAAGTCAGGAGTGCTGACGAGGTAGGGAGCCTTGATGGGCAGGTCACCGAAGCGGAGGTGGGAGCAGGTGTAGCCGCCGGACTTCTTCGAATCGTAGTCGAAGTAGGCCTGGCAGTATTTCTGCGTGTGGCTTCCGATGATCTTGATGGTGTTCTTGTTGGCACCGACAGTACCGTCGGAACCGAGGCCGTAGAACTTGCACTCGGTGGTGCCGGGCTTCACGATGGAGATCTCGTTCTTGAGAGCGAGTGACTTGAAGGTCACGTCGTCCACGATGCCGATGGTGAAGTCGGCCTTGGACTCGTTCATCTCAAGATTGTCGTAGACAGCGACGATCTGGGCGGGAGTGGTGTCCTTGGAGGAGAGACCGTAGCGGCCGCCGATCACGAGAGGGCTGTTCTCCTTGCCCTGGAAGAGGGCCTTGACATCCAGGAAGAGGGGCTCTCCGAGAGCTCCGGGCTCCTTGGTCCTGTCGAGGACTGCAATTCTCTTGACGGTCTTTGGGAGAACCTTCATGAAATACTTCTCGGCGAAGGGCCTGTAGAGGTGGACGGTCACAAGGCCGTACTTCCTGCCCTGGCCGGCGAGGTAGTCGATGGTCTCCTTGATTGTCTCGGTGACGGAACCCATAGCAACGATGATGTTCTCGGCATCCGGAGCACCGTAGTATGTGAACGGACGGTACTCGCGTCCGGTCAGCTCGCTGATCTCACCCATGTAGCGTGCGACGATGTCGGGAACTGCTGCATAGTTGTTGTTCCTGGACTCGACAGCCTGGAAATAGACGTCTCCGTTCTGGGCGGTACCGCGGGTGACGGGGGCGTCAGGGTTGAGGGCCCTTTCGCGGAAGGCCTTGAGGGACTTCTCGCTGACCATTCCCTTGAGGGCTTCCTCATCGAGGGCCTCGATCTTCTGGATCTCATGAGAGGTGCGGAATCCGTCGAAGAAATGAAGGAAGGGAATGCTTGATTTGATCGCAGCAAGATGTGAGACGGCTGCGAGGTCCTGGGCTTCCTGTACGGAACCTGAAGCCAGGAGGGCGAAGCCGGTCTGGCGGCAAGCCATCACATCCTGGTGGTCTCCGAAGATGGAAAGGGCGTGGGAAGCAAGGGCACGTGCTGAAACGTGGAAGACAGCGGGGAGAAGCTCACCTGCGATCTTGTACATGTTGGGGATCATCAGGAGAAGGCCCTGGGAAGCGGTGTAGGTGGTAGTGAGGACTCCGGCCTGCAGGGAACCGTGAACGGCTCCGGAGGCACCGGCCTCGCTTTCCATCTCAGTTACGCTGACGGTCTCGCCCCAGAGGTTCATTTTTCCGTGGGCTGCCCACTCGTCGATGTTCTCCGCCATGGGAGAGGAGGGAGTGATAGGGTAAATGCAGGCGTTCTCGCTGAAAAGATAAGCGACGTTCGCAACTGCGGTGTTACCATCACAAGTGATGAATTTCTTTTCTTTTGCCATATCCTTTATGTTGTGTGAATATTCTTACAGAGTTGAGATACCTTCGATGACCATCCCTTCCGGACTGCCGGAAATCCTCTTGACGAGGCCCTGGAGTACGGTTCCGGGACCGATCTCCATGAAATAGCCTGCTCCGTCGGAGATCATGTTCTCGACGCTGGAAGTCCATCTGACGGGAGATGTCAGCTGAGTGAGGAGATTCTTCTTGATGAGGACCGGATCGGTCGTAGGTGCTGCAGTAACGTTCTGGTAGATCGGGCACACCGGAGCGATGATCTCAGTCTCTTCGATCGCCTTGCCAAGCTCAAGCCTTGCAGGCTCCATGAGTGGGGAGTGGAACGCTCCGCCTACCTGGAGGGGAAGGGCCCTCTTGGCCCCGGCCTCCTTGGCCTTCTCGCATGCCTGTGCGATTGCGTCCTTCTCTCCCGAGATAACCACCTGCCCGTGGCAGTTGTAGTTGGCGGGAATGACGGTTCCTTCGCACTCCGAGCATATTCCTTCGACAACCTCGTCGGCGAGGCCGATGATGGCAGCCATTCCGCCGGGAACCTTTTCGCAGCATTTCTGCATTTCGGTGGCGCGGATGTAGACGAGACGCAGGGCGTCTTCGAACTTGATGGCACCGGCGGCTGCCAGGGCGGAGAACTCGCCAAGGGAGTGACCGGCTACCATGTCAGGTGCAAAGCCTTCATAGCACTTTGCAAGGACTACGGAATGAAGGAATATCGCAGGCTGGGTGACCCTCGTTGCCTTGAGGTCTTCAGCCGTGCCGTCAAACATTATGTCAGTAATCCTGAATCCAAGGACCTCATTGGCCTTTTCAAGCATTTCCTTGCCCATGGCGCTGTTCTCGTAGAGATCTTTCGCCATGCCGGGAAACTGTGAACCCTGTCCGGGGAAAACGTAAGCTTTTTTCATTTGGAATATGTGTAGTTGTAGACCGGATCAACCCTGTAAAGGGCGGCGCCCTTCCTGGATCCGGGATAGAAATTGACGTAGTAGGTACCTGCAGAGTAGAACATCGACTCTGACTCCAGGGACATCGGGATGTGGATGTCCATGATGTAGTTGCCGGCCCAGTCGTAGGTCACCAGGACATTGTCGGTAGTGCCGTTGTAAGGGCTCATCGGGAAGTAGACGTACATGTCGTCGCATCCCATTCCCTGGGCGAGGTAGATGGAATTGTCGGTCCTGGTGTAGGAAGAGAGGACATTGAAATCATTGTCAGCTACGTAGAGGGTCTTTCCGCCCTGGCTGATAGCGAACTGGCTCCTTCCTTTGCTGTAGGCGATGGCCCCGCTTCCGACGGTGATGTCGATGTTGGGAAGGACCTCGAGGGTCTCAGGCACGAGCGGAGTCAGGATCTTGCCCTCAGAATGACCGTGCGCTGCGATGAAACGGTTCTTCCCGAAATCGAAGGTGGCGTCATTGGCATGGCCGGCGTTGAAAACCTTCGACTTCCCGACGAGGGAGAGGGAAGACATGTCGTACTTATAGACCACGGACTGTCCGTCTTCGGGGCTCCTGTTAAGGAAATAGAAATGCTTGCCGTCAGAGGCGGCGCCCTGGGCGACCACCATTCCTTCCTCCTCTCCGGGGCAGTTCAGCACGAGGGTCGGGTTGAGGGTGAATTCCACTCCGCATTCGACAAGGCGGGCGATGAGCTGAGGATCGGTGTAGGACTGGATGTAGGAATAGTCTCCCGGCAGAGTCAGTTTGCTATCCTTGCAGAAAAGGGGATTGTGGAGGACGCGTTTCTCGAATTCCTTCAAGGCCAGGGATGTCCAGACAACATTCGATCCCACGATGACGATCTTGCTTCCGTCGATTGTGATAGCATAGCCGTTTTCTCCGACCTTGGCAAGTGCGGCGGCAGTCTCGGTCCTTCCGGTTTCGCCCACGATGATCTCGAACTTGCCGTTCCTGGATTCGTCAGCGACCTTGGGAGCAGCTCCGGTGAGATCCTTGAATGCTTCCGAGAGGTTGTCGCAGATGCTCCTGGAGGTCTCCTGGCTGCAGACTATCGAATAAGCTGTCTTACCGTTGCGTACAATGTCGATCGAACCGTCGTCATTGACCTTCGAGCTCTTCTCGCATGAACAGAGGATGCCGGCCAGCAACAGACTGGCAGCCAGCATCTTGTGGAAAAGGGAATTCTTCATCGCGCTGTAGTACTTATTTAATCTTTCAAAGATAATGAATTTTTTCGTAACTTTGCGAAACCAGGCCCCCATAGTTTAATGGATAGAATTTAGGATTCCGGTTCCTACGATTGGCGTTCGATTCGCCATGGGGGTACGAGAAAAGCCAGGCGGTCACCGCTTGGCTTTTCTCGTACCTGGTGCCTTTCATTCATTGAAGAATTGTTATATTTGTAGAATAGAAAAAGTTCAATGCAGAAGATGATGAAGAGGTCGACTTTCATAGTCATGTGCATGGCTCTGCTGGCCATGGTTTCACAAGGTTGCAAGGATGGAGGGAACAGGGTGTCCATGCCGTCACCGGTAGGATATGATGAGATCACCATGAACGGAGACTTGAAATTCAGGCTTCAGCAGAATCTGGACCTTCTGAATGCCATGGATTCCGTGCAGTATCCGGAGACGGAGATACTCTCCCTGGTCAGTGCTGCAAGTGCTTCCAGGAAACCGTCCATCAGGCTCAACGACATGATCACCGCTCTTCCATCGCATCTCAACAGCCTTGGCTACATAGGCCCCGATGACGCGGCCCCTGATGAGAACCTTCTGGCTGCCAATGGGTTGATCCTCAAAGGCCTTTGCGCCTACTACAATATGAGTTCCGACCGGAAATCCCTGGAATGGATCAGTTCCATAGCTCTGAACCTGTTCGTTAAGAACAAGGAGCTTTGTACTGCTTGTCCCTTGGCACCTGGCCTTGAGGGACTTGCAGAAGCTTACCGTCTGGTCGGAACCCCTGAGATGAAAGAGGTCATAGATGGGATGATCGCTCGTTTCCTGGAGACAGATCTTGCAGCTGCCAAAGCAAGCACAAGCGCTCTCCTTTCTGCATGCAGGGGACTTGTAAGCTATTCCGAGATCACCGGAGAATCCAGGTGGGTCGATGAAGCCCGGAGCCGCTGGAACACCTACAAGGAAAACGGCATGACTGAGAACTTCGAAAGTTACAGACAGCTTGGCGTCTACGGTGCCGGATCTGACCCTTCCGCTGCTGCTGCCTCGTTCATCCTGGCCAATAAGTTCTGGCAGCACACGGCAGACAATGATTACCTGAAGGTTGCGCATCTGATCTACTTCAATGCGCTGTGCCACATGCAGAGGAGTGACGGAAGTTTCGGAAGCGACACCTGTCCCGGAGAGGCTTCCGGTCCTGATCTTTCGGTGGTTTCGGATGATGTCTGCCCCCTTGGCTCCATGGCTGGTGCAGAAGCTCTTGCCACTGCTGCTGCTTTCACATTCATGAAGGACGGCAGCACCATCTATGTACTGACTCCGCGTTCGTCATCTTATTCTTTCGGAGGACTGGAACTGGATGTCGAGACCGACTATCCCAACGAGGGACTTGTGATCATCAACGTTCTCGCCAACCTTACCGGAAAAGATGCCGCCCTCAAGCTTTTCATCCCTTCCTGGATGAACCTGGGAATTATCGACAGGGGAGGGAAGAGAGGACAGGCGACGGTCGGAAAGGACGGCTTCATTACTCTTGACAAGCTCAAGACCGGAGACAAGATCCTACTGGAGTACACCTACTCACCGAAGCAGGAGCCGGTCATCAATGCGAAAAACACAAAACCCGGTCAGGCGCGTTACTTCAACGGACCCTACATCCTCAGCGAGGAAGGTGAGCCGATAACCCATCTCATGGATCCGAAGGTAAGCAAGGCGGCCGGCTATCATCACCAGATACTGTTCAATGGTTTCTGAGTTAATAGGAAAGTACATCTGGCTGATCCAGATTCTCTCGGCCGCAGGTGACCGGGGGCTTTTTCTTGATGAGATCATCGCCAGGTACGAGAGAAGGTTCGACCAGAAATACTCCCGCCGTTCCTTCTACAACCACCGTTCCGCCATCTCGGATCTGTTCGGAATCGAAGTGGAATGCAACCGCAGCACCAACCGGTACTGGATCCCCTACGGTGACGAGGCCATGGATGACGACAAGAGCATAGGCTGGTTGATTAACACGTTCACTGTCAATAATCTCCTGTCACTCGGAAAGGAGCGCCTGAGCGGCCGCGTGAGTGTGGAAGACGTACCTTCAGGCCAGAAGCACCTAACTGCTATCATGCAGGCGATGGAGGAAGGGCGCGAGCTGGAGATTGTCTACGGCAAGTACAGTACTGAATATTCAGAGAAGCTTCACATCCAGCCGCTTGCACTTAAGGAGCACGGACGCCGTTGGTATCTCGTCGCCTACTGCCACGAGAGAGCCGTTAGGGACGGGAAGGAGGTCGGGAACTCCGATGTCAGTGCCTGGAGGGTCTACGGACTGGACAGGATAGTCTCCCTGGAGGAAAGCGGCAGGACGTTCAAGATGCCGAAAGGCTTTGACGTGGATGCCCTTTTCAGTGAGAGTTTCGGAATATTCTTCCCTCAGCCCGGGCAGAAGAGCGAGACCGTGCGTTTCAAGGCTCCGGAAGCAGAGGCTAGGTACCTGAGGGACCTCCCCTTGCATCATTCCCAGGTCGAAGAGGGAAGGACAGCAGACGGGGATGTGGTCTTCCGGATAAGGGTGATCCCTGACCGCGACCTGGTGATGGAATTCTGCCGTCTGGCTGGCAGGGTGGAGGTCACTGAACCTCCGGAAGTCCGGTCCGCCGTCATGGAAAAACTTGGGAAAGGATACGACAAATACAAGATAACAATATGAAAACCAAATGGATTGCCCTTGTGGCAGCTTCTGCGATGACTATTATGGGTTGTACAGACAAGAAGGCCGAACAGAAAAGCGCCTTCATCGGAGCCTCTGACATCAAGGTCGAGGACGGCATCATGACACCGGAAGTCCTTCTTTCTTTCGGAAGGCTCTCTGATCCTCAGCTTTCACCTGACGGCAGATGGATCCTTTACGGAGTCAGTTACACCTCCATCGAGGAGAACCGTTCATGCCGGAACCTTTTCGTCCAGGAAGTTTCCAGGAACGAAGACGGCAGCCTTTCTTTCGGCGACAAGATCGCCCTTACCTCTGAAGGGAAGAGCGTAGGAAATGCTCGCTGGAGCCTTGACGGCGGCAGCATATTCTTCACCCTGGGCGGCCAGATCTGGAAGGCTCCTTTCAAGGCAGTTGACGGAAAACCGACGCTTGGCGAAAAGGTCAAGCTCAGCAACGTCGAAGCCGGGGTAGGAGAGTTCATGCTGAGTCCGGACCAGAGCCAGGTACTCTACACCAGCACGGTCCCGGGAAACGTAAAGACTCCGAAGGATTTCGACCCGGCTCTTGACAAGGCCCAGGCTTACGTCACCGAGGATCTCGCTTACCGTCACTGGGACCACTGGACAACCGAGAGGCCGCAGACCTATGTCGCGCCGGTTGTAGAAGGTAGTGAGATAACGAAGGCTAACTCATTGAATATCCTTGATTCCGGAGCAGAAAAATACGAACTTCCTATCGAACCTTTCAGCGGCATCGAGCAGCTTTCCTGGAGCCCGGACGGGCAGATGGTGGCCTATTCGTGCAAGAAGGTGGATTCCGGTAGGGAATATGCTTTCTCGACCGACACTGAAATCTACATCTACAAGATAATCACCGGAGAGACTGTACGCATCCCGATGGACGGCGGTTATGACACCGATCCTGTGTGGAGTCCCGACGGAAAGCACATCGCCTGGATCAGCATGGCCCGCAACGGCTACGAGGCCGATAAGACCCGCCTTTTCGTGGCCGACCTTGCCCCTTTGGCAAACGATGCTGACGGTCAGACTGCCATCCCTGCGATTCTTGGAATAAGGGAACTTACATCTGATTTCAAATACAATGCTGCCGGACCGGTCTGGTCTGCGGATTCGAAATACATCTACTTCAACGCCCTTACCGAAGGCCTGCAGGCAATCTACAAGGTGGACGCTATCTCAGGCGCCTTCAGTGCAGAGGGAAACAGGCTTGACATAGGTGTCGTTCCGGTCAGGATCACCCCTGAGGATGCCTGGTATGATTTCAATTCCCCGTTTGCCATAGTTGACGGAACCCTCCTGGCCAGCTATGCTTCTATGGAATTCCCGACCGAACTGGTGGCAGTGAACGAGGCTGACGGAGCCTTCTCCAGGATCTCCGACGAGAACGGCCACATCATCGGACAACTCGAGGCCTGCAACATCGAAGAGCGCTGGATAAGGACCGTCGACGGCAAGCAGATGCTCACCTGGGTCCTCTATCCTCCCAAGTTCGATTCCAAGAAGGTCTATCCGGCCATCGAGATATTCCTCGGCGGTCCTCAGGGCACCCTCAGCCAGGGCTGGAGCTACCGTTGGAACTACCGCCTGATGGCATCCCAGGGCTACATTGTGATTCTTCCCAACCGTCGCGGTACCACCGCTTTCGGCCAGGAATGGTGCGAGCAGATCAGCGGAGACTACATCGGTCTCAACATGCAGGACTACCTCAGCGCCGCCCGCGAGCTCAAGAGCGAGCCCTATGTGGGCAAACTCGCGGGCTGCGGAGCCTCCTACGGCGGATTCAGCGTCTACTACATGGCTGGCATCCACGGTGACGTGTTCGACTGCTTCATCGCCCATGCTGGAATATTCGACGAGAAGTACATGTACTACGAGACCGAAGAGATGTGGTTCCCCAACTGGGACAACGGCGGCCTGACTGAATATTCCTACATTCCCGGCGAAATGGGTCCCCGCGGCGACGGAAAGACCTTCGGAGGCATCCAGCAGGCTGGATCGCCCTGGAGCAACGCTCCCAAGGCCGTCCGCCACTACTCCAATTCGCCTGCACTCAATGTGGCCAAGTGGCACACTCCGATCCTCTGC